>JBBQFM010000001.1:0-177294 GCA_038321975.1 Fimbriimonadales bacterium
CCAGTAAGCTGTTACGCACTTTTTAAAGGGTGGCTGCTTCCAAGCCAACCTCCTGGCTGTTTACGCGATCTCACATCGTTTCACACTTAGTCATCGTTTAGGGCCCTTAGCTGTCGATCTGGATTGTTTTCCTTTTGACGATGGATCTTATCACTCACCGTCTCACTGCCTAGCTAATTCAATGGTATTCGGAGTTTGGTTGGGTTCGGTAAGCGGGTAAGCCCCCTAGCCCATTCAGTGCTCTACCCCCAAAGAACAACGCTAAACGCTGCACCCAAATGCATTTCGGGGAGAACCAGCTATCTCTGCGTTCGATTGGCATTTCACCGGACTAACCACAGCTCATCCCGAGATTTTTCAACATCAATGAGTTCGGTCCTCCATGGTGTGTTACCACCACTTCAACCTGGCCATGGCTAGATCACGCAGTTTCGGGTCTGCTCGTGCTGACTTGACGCCTTATTCAGACTCGGTTTCCCTCCGCCTCCGTCGCTGAACGACTTAAGCTTGCCAACACGAACAACTCGCAGGCTCATTCTGCAAAAGGTACGCCATCACACTTGGCCGGATTGCTCCGGTCATGGTGCTCTGACTGTTTGTGGGTTGTACGATTTCAGGTTCTATTTCACTCCGTTAACCACGGTTCTTTTCACCTTTCCCTCACGGTACTGGATGCACTATCGGTGACAAGTCGTATTTAGCCTTACGCAGTGGTCTGCGCAGATTCACACGGGGTTCCACGTGCTCCGTGCTACTCGGGTGCCATCTGAATTTGATTGGGTTTTTACATACGGGGCTGTCACCCTCTGTGGCGGTTCGTTCCAGAACTCTTCCGTTAACTTGCTCAATCTTCTTTTCTACCTACCTCGAACTGAACCTTAAGGCTCAGTTCGGGGGCGGTAGTGATGGTCCCACAACCCCAATCGGTAAACCGATTGGTTTAGGCTCTTCCGCGTTCGCTCGCCGCTACTTGCAGAATCTCTTCGATTTCTTTTCCTCCGGTTACTTAGATGTTTCAGTTCACCGGCTTACCTTCACACAGCCTATTTATTCAGCCATGGATTGCTGGACATTACTCCAACAGGGTTTCCCCATTCGGACACCCCAGGATCAACACTTCTGTGCAGCTCCCCTGGGCGTTTCGCCGCTTTCGCGTCCTTCATCGGCAACTTGTCCCTAGGCATTCGTCGTACACCCTCTTAAGCTTGATAACTCGTAGCTTTATCGAGAGCTCGATGCGCTTCTATTCAATCTCTATGCAACTTTCAAAGAGCTTTCTTCGCTGGCTGAGCTCACCCTTCGACTTGCGTCTCAGGTCGGCTCAACGAGAAAAATAGTACCCCGCGGTGGACCGATTGTCAACCCCTGTTTAAGATTTCTCCGATAAAGGGTCTTTTCTTTCGGGCCAATTCGTCTTATACTTCTTGGGCCCGCACCGAAGTGAATCTTTTGATTCGGGTGGTTCCGGCAAGGACTGGAGGGCGGATCCTACACTCTGGTGTGTTTGCCTTGAGCCCACATCCCTGATAGTTGCGGTCATTTGCGCCCATGCAATTATCGGCTGCGGGCCTTCGGAAGGACGGCGTTTTGACTTCATCGGGTGCGATTTGCGCCCATGCAATGGTCGGCTACACGCCTTCGGCGGGATGAAATTGTGACTCCACCGGGCTTAGTGCATGTCGCGATCGCCAAGCATCAATTGAATCTGGTTGATTTGCCCTAGGTGATAGACCATATTCCATTGGTGCATGCCCAAGATGTCGGCGCCGGTCATGGTGATCCCGCCTCCAAACGGCAGCCGCATCTCTTCCTCAAGAGCTGAATCGGGGAATGCGGAGATTGCGCGACACAGGTTTGAGGTGGAATCCTTGGCTGCCTCGACGCACTTCTCCACCGTGTCGAAGCTTTGCCTCAGTCGCATCGCCTCCTTTCGGGCGTGCTCGTCGAACTCGGGGGGCTTTCGGTCTTTGACGATGGGCAGGAACCAGTTTCCCGCGGTCGCAATCTCCTGCATCTGGCTCAGCACACTTCGTACGTCACCAAGCGGCACCCATTCCACCTTTTCCGCAGGCACCGCGAGGGCGGCTCGACATACGTCGTCGAGCGCACGTTGGGTGGATCGCACCACTTGATCTTGGAATCGCATGCTGCAAACTTTACTCGCTCCTGAAAGGGAGTTCGGTTAAGCTTCCAATCGGTCCCCTTATGAAGAAAAGCATCGACAGCCGCCGACGCCGCTACTTTGAACTGAGCTCGCGCATCGCCCAGATCGACGGCGCCGAGCTCAATCGGATTGCCGAGTCGAGCGACATGACGAAGGGGTGGGGTCGGAATCACGTGATGAATGTCGGCGGCGCGAAGGTCTTCGTCAAGCGGATCCCGATGACCGCGATTGAGCACGAGCAGTTTCTCTCGACCCGAAATCTATACGACCTCCCAACCTTCTACAACTACGGCGTGGGCTCCGCCGGCTTCGGGATTTCGCGAGAGTTGGTCGCTCATATCAAGACCACCAACTGGGTTCTTGATGGGCAAGCGGAGGGCTTCCCTCTGATGTACCACTACCGGGTTCTTCCCTTCTTCGGGGAGAAGGCTCCCGCCGATGAGGCTCGCCAGAAGCGGTACGTCGAGTATTGGGCGGGGAACGAGAACATCGGCCGCTACATGCTCGATCGCGCGGCGGCGACCCACGAACTCGCCCTCTATCTTGAATACGTCCCGTTCGTTCTCGATCCGTGGCTGCGGAAGCGCCCTGGTCGCACGAGTGAGGTAGTCCAGGATCTATTCGGGACGATCGACTTTCTTAGGTCGAAGGGGTTGATTCACTTCGACGCCCACTTCCACAACATTCTCACGGACGGGGAGAGGTGCTATCTCACCGACTTCGGCCTCGTCGCGGACCGCAGTTTCGATCTCTCGCCTGAGGAGGCTGCTTTCTTTAAAGCACACACCTTCTACGACTACGGTGAGGTGATCGCGGAACTCAGCTTTCACCTGCGGGATCGGTTTAACGCCCTGCCCGACGACAAAAAGGCGAGCCTGCTGGAACGGCTCGGGGTGGCACCGGACACGAACTCGTACAACGTGGTTCCGGATTTGGTCCGGAACATGGATGAACTCGGCCTACGACTGAATCCGGACAATGCAGCGGTCGTGCGCCACTTTCGCGAGCCGCTCCTAGCGATGCGGGGGTTCTTCACGGCGCTCCAGACCAACAATGATAAGAGCGCGCGGTTCCCTCAGGCGAAGATTCGGCGGATGTTGGTGGACGCCGGAGTTGTACAACCATCCACGCGAAGCGTGTAGGCGTCAGCTACGCCCGACGGGGAAGGATGCACGTCGCTAGAGAGGTCCCTCGCAGGCTCGGGATGACTGCCGCCTCACGGTGATTGTCGGCCCCCGACCTCCACCCTGCCCTCCCCCTTCCGAGGCACAAACATCCTCGGCAAGGGGAGGCTTCCGGAGTTTTACTTCGGGAAGATGCTTAGGCCGGCTTTATTCCAGTCGCCCAAGAATCGCTCGAGGCCGATGTCGGTGAGCGGGTGCTTGAAGAGCATCTGCATGATCTTGAGGGGCATGGTGGCGATGTGGGCGCCGGCTTCAATCGACTGCACGACGTGCAGGGGGTGTCGGACGCTGGCGACCAGGATCTGGCTCTCGTAGCCGTAGGTGTGGACCATGTCCACCGCGCCGGCGACGGCGACCATTCCGTCATCCGAGATATCGTCGACTCGGCCGACAAAGTTGCTGATGAACGTCGCGCCCGCCTTGGCGGCCATCAAAGCCTGGGATACGCTGAAGACGAGGGTGACGTTGGTCTTGATTCCTCGACCCGAGAGTTCCTTGACCAGCCTGATGCCCGGCTCAATGAGGGGGACTTTGACGACGATCTGCTCGTGCCAACTCGAGATCTCCAGGGCTTCCTTGAGCATCGTATCGTAGTCGGTGGCGACCACTTCGGCGCTGATCTCGCCGCCGGGGACGAGTTCGCAAATCTTGAGGACGGTCTCCTTAAAGCCCTTCCCTGACTTGGCGATCAGCGTGGGGTTGGTGGTTACGCCATCCAAAATGCCCCACTCCGCGGCCTGCCGTACTTCTTCAACATCGCCGGTATCAACGAAAAGCTTCATGCCGCAAGTTTACTGGGTTCGCAAGGTAAACAGTGTTTCCCCCGCCATGAAGCCCTTTTTCGACACGATCGTCGCCCCCATCACCGGCCCCGGACCGGCAGCGGTGGCGGTCGTTCGACTCTCGGGTCCCGAGGCTTGGATGGTCGCCTCTGAGGTGTTTGGTTCGTGGCCCTTGGTTGTGGAGCCTCGAAAAGCCACCTATGGGCACTTCGTTCATGGCGACGATGGGCTGGTGCTTCCCTTTGAGGAGGGTCACAGCTTTACCGGCGAGCAGACGGTGGAGATGTCGATCCACGGCTCGCGGGCCTCGGTTCGGGGGTTGGTCGACTCCTGCCTAAAGCTTGGGGCGAGAATGGCGGAGCCCGGGGAGTTCACTCACCGAGCATTTTTGAACGGCCGCATCGACTTGACCCAGGCAGAGGCGGTCCGGGAGACGGTGGACTCGCAGACCGAGCGCCAGTTGAAGCTGGCGAACCTGATTCGAGATGGTGCGTTACGACGGCGGGTTGATGCGATTCGGGACGGCGTTGTAAAGCTGCTGGTTGCCGTCGAGGCGTCGACCGACTTCTCTGAGGAAATCGGGGAACTGGATCAAGCCGCCACCGATGCCGACTTGGCTTCCCTGATCCAGGAGCTGGAGAGACTCCTCCAGACATCTACTACGGGTTGGGTCGTTCGGAATGGGTTGCGAATCGCCATCGTCGGTCCGCCGAACGCGGGCAAGTCTTCCCTTCTAAACGCGCTGCTCGGCGCGGATCGGGCGATCGTCACCGCCATTCCGGGAACGACTCGCGACTATGTGGAGGAGATGGCGGACTTCGATGGATTGCCGGTGGTTTTGATCGATACCGCTGGTCTGCGGGACTCGCAAGACGAGGTCGAGGCCCTGGGTATTCAGCGATCAAGAGCGCAGGCGGCCGCTGCGGATTTGATTTGGTATGTGTATGACGCCTCGATTGGGCTCTTTGAGGGAGATCTCTTGGGCTTCGAAACGGCGGTTAGGATCGGAAACAAGTGCGATCTTGGCCGGCTCGGCAATGGGCTCTTCGTCTCGGCCCTCACGCGCGAAGGATTGGACCAGTTGGTGCGCTCGACCCTCGAG
Source organism: Fimbriimonadales bacterium (assembly GCA_038321975.1). Taxonomy (GTDB): domain Bacteria; phylum Armatimonadota; class Fimbriimonadia; order Fimbriimonadales; family Fimbriimonadaceae; genus Fimbriimonas. The sequence goes on from JBBQFM010000001.1 coordinate 5,233, forward strand.
CGATTTGACTCGACGGTCGACGTTCCGCTCGTGAACGTCCGTCAGCGGGATCTGTTGGCTTCCGCCCGGGAAGCTCTGCTTTCGGCACGAACGACCCTCGCCTCGAATTCGCCTGACGATCTTCTTGCCGTCGATTTCCGCGATGCTGCCGAGTCGCTGGGAGAAATCACCGGTGAGACGGCCACGCCCGATGTGATCGAGCGGATATTCCACGATTTCTGCATTGGGAAATAGGCGGAGGGATGTTGGAGCACAAATCAGGAGGCCCTCCCTGCCCTCGTTCCTCAGGGCCTGGGCAAGGGGAACCGTCAGTCCTAAAATATTGGCGGTGACGTTGAAACCTTTTCGGCCAAGACAACGTTGAATTGTCTACAGCAGGTTAATTGAGCCTTAGAGACTCACATACATATGAGATTTGACAAACTCACGACAAAGGCGCAGGACGCATTTCAGATTGCCCAGGGACTTGCCGAGAAGTTTCAGCACTCCTCGGTGGACGTGGAGCACCTCCTCTATGCCCTTCTGACCCAAGAAAACGGCCTGAGCGGGCCCCTCCTTCTGAAGATTGGCGCCGACCCCTTGAGCATCCAAGCGGCGGTTGTGGACGACCTTAACGCATCTGCGAAGGTACAGGGCGCGGCGACCTATGGCGCGAATATCGGTGGACGGCTACAGACGATATTCCAGAACGCCTTCGCGGAAGCGGCGGAGCTGGAAGACGAATACGTTTCCACCGAGCACTTCCTCCTCGCCCTCTCCGAAGAGGGTGGATTCTCCGGCAAGACGCTTCGCGCCTACGGCGTAACCAAGAAAGACCTTCTCACCGCGATCGAAGAACTTCGGGGCGGTCGCCATGTGGACGATCCGAATGCGGAAGACCGGTATCAGGCGCTCGAGAAGTATGGAATCGACCTCACCGCACGTGCTCGGAGCGGAAAGCTTGACCCGGTCATCGGTCGAGACGAGGAGATTCGACGCTGTATCCAGGTTTTGAGCCGGCGCACGAAGAACAACCCCGTTCTTATCGGCGAACCGGGGGTTGGTAAAACTGCGGTTGTCGAGGGCCTGGCTCAGCGCGTGGTCAGTGGCGACGTGCCCGAGGGCCTGCGGGGCAAGTCGATTATCGCGCTGGACCTCGGCGCTTTGGTTGCGGGCGCCAAATTTCGGGGCGAGTTTGAGGAGCGGTTGAAGGGGGTACTTCAGGAGATCGCAAAGGCGGAAGGCCGCATCATCCTCTTTATAGATGAGTTGCACACGCTCGTTGGCGCGGGCCGAGCTGAGGGCTCGATGGATGCGGCAAATATGCTCAAGCCGATGCTCGCCCGAGGCGAGCTGAAATGCATCGGCGCGACTACGCTCAACGAATACAAGCAGTACATCGAAAAGGATAAGGCACTAGAGCGTCGCTTCCAGAACGTATTCGTGGGTGAGCCGAGCGTCGAGGAGACGATCTCGATCCTCCGCGGCCTCAAAGAGCGATACGAGATCCATCACGGCGTTCGCATTACCGACTCCGCAATCATCGCAGCGGCGACCCTGTCGCACCGATACATCAGTGACCGCTTCCTACCTGACAAGGCGATCGACCTGATCGACGAGGCGGCGTCGCGGCTCAAGATCGAGATTGACTCGGTGCCAGCGGAGATCGACGAAGTAGAGCGCGGAATGGCTCAGCTCGAAATCGATCGAGAAGCGCTGAAGAAGGAGACCGACCCCGCGAGCAAAGAGAGGCTCGCTCAGACCGAGAAGAAACTCGCCGAGTTAAGCGAGAAGTCGAGTGGCCTTCGTGCAATCTGGACTCGGGAGAAAGAGAAGATTGAGGCGGTTCGCCAGGTGAAGCAGGAGCTCGATTCCCTTCGAAACGAGCTCGAGATCGCCCAGCGAGACGCCGACTGGGCAAAGGCGGCGGAGATTCAGCACGGCACAATTCCCCGCCTTCAGCACGAGATGGAGCGCGGCCTCGACGAGCTGGCAAAGGTGCAGGTTGGCGGCAAGATGCTCAAAGAGGAAGTCGATTCTGAGGACGTCGCCGAGGTGGTGAGCAAATGGACGGGAGTTCCGGTGAGCCGACTTCTTCAAGGCGAGATGCAGAAGCTTCTCACCATGGAGGACAAGCTCCGAGATCGCGTGGTTGGCCAAGACGACGCGCTTCAGCTGCTGGCGGACGCGGTGCGCCGTTCCCGCTCCGGGCTATCTGATCCCAATCGGCCCATCGGTTCGTTCCTCTTCCTCGGTCCGACCGGCGTTGGAAAGACGGAGACGGCCAAGGCTTTAGCTGAATTCCTCTTTAATGACGAGAGAGCACTCGTGCGAGTCGATATGAGCGAGTACTCCGAGAAGCACTCGATCGCGCGGTTGATCGGTGCCCCTCCTGGATATGTCGGTTACGAAGAGGGCGGCCAGCTCACCGAGGCGGTGCGGCGGCGTCCCTATCAGGTAATCCTGCTCGACGAAGTCGAGAAGGCGCATCCCGAGATATTTAACGTGCTCCTGCAGGTTCTGGACGACGGTCGACTGACCGACGGTCAGGGCCGAACGGTCGACTTCAAGAACTCGGTGATCATCCTGACCAGCAACCTAGGTTCGTATTTCTATTCCGATCCGATATCTGCGGGAGGTGATTTCGAAACGATCAAAGAGCGGGTGCTAGGCGAGGTTCGCGAACACTTCCGACCAGAGTTCATCAACCGGTTGGACGACATCATCGTCTTCCATTCGCTGGGCGTGTCTCAGATTAAGCACATTGTGCAGATCCAGCTCAGGCAGTTGGCGGCGAGGCTCGCGGATCGACGTATCGAGCTCGACCTCAGCGAATCGGCGGCTACCGCGATCGCGAGCGAAGGCTTCGACCCGGTGTATGGGGCAAGGCCCCTGCGACGCGCGATCCAAAAGGAGATCATGAATCCCCTGGCTCAGGCCATTATTCGCGGCGACGTGAAGGATGGCCAGAAGGTCCGTGTGGACTATCGAGACGGCAAGTTCGAATTCGTGTCCGAGCCGGTGACCGCGACTTAATCGTAGCGTCGGCGCCCCCGCCGATGAGCGTCGTACGATCGAGCATATAACTCTGGCTTCCACCATGGGACAGGCTAGCGGCCGGCGAGAAGCAGGGGCTAGCCAAAACGATCAATGCTTGATCGTGCAGCGCTCATCGGCGGGGGCGCCGACGCTATGTTTGGGCAGTCTCAATGCCCAAATTCGCGAATCATTAACATTTGATTCCAACATTTCGCCAGACACTTTCGATTAAGGGTCCCTTTTAAACACCTGCCAAAACTGCGGAGTGCGTGATACCCTTTCGTTGTAATTTGAATCTCTTTGAGAGGAAGTGAGATATGAAACTTGGCAAGCAAAGTTGCTGCCTGTTTGGCGTCGCGTCGTTTGCTGCTTCGGTTCTAATCGTGAGCAAAGCTCCCGCATCTGACCCGGACGGTGGCCTAAATTCCAATAACGCCTTTGGCGTTGCTCGAACGGTGTCAACCGTTGGCTCGATCGACCGCACCGGGCCATTTTTCAAAAACTTGGGTTCGAATGGGCGATCCTGCGTGTCCTGCCATGTGCCCGAGGAGGGCTGGTCGATCACCCCAGAAGGCGTCCGGGCTCGGTTTGCCAGCTCCCATGGGACCGATCCGATCTTCCGAAGGGTCGACGGATCCAACACTCCGAACTTCCACATGATCGGCGTTACGGCACCCGCCTCCGCGTTCAGTATGTTGATGACGAAAGGCGACATTCGGGTTGAGCGACCGATTCCGCCCAATGCGGAGTTTGAGCTGACTGCGGTTGACGATCCCTACCACTACGCAAGTGCATCAGGCCTGTCCCTCTACCGGCGGCCATTGCCTACCACCAATTTGCGGTTTATTAGCACCGTAATGTGGGATGGTCGGGAGGTCAACGGGACCACACCCATGACGATCGCCAACGCGCCGGAGCTGAATCACCAGATTTTGGTGACCAGCCTTCTGCACCAGGCGCGAGATGCGACGTCTGGACATGCCGAGGGTCATGTCGACCTTACCGATAGTCAGGCCCAAGGCATCGTCGACTTCGAGCTCGCTCTCTCTACTGCCCAAATTAGCGACTTCAAAGCGGGGTCTCTCTTGGCGGGAGGCGCCCTTGGCGGCCCTGAGAACATTGAGACATTCCCGTTCTACATCGGAATCAATGACAACGTCGCCGATCTGAAGGGACAGTTCAACCCCATTGCGATGTCGCTCTTCGACGTGTGGGATGGCTCAACCCAGAGGGTCCAAGCATCGATTGCGCGGGGGGAGAGGATTTTCAATACTAAGGCGATCGTGATCAGTGGGGTTAAAGGCTTGAACGACAATCCCTACTTCGGGAGTCCGCAGAGCTTTACGGGTTCTTGCACGACGTGCCACAACACGCCGAACGTGGGTGACCACTCATTGGCAATCGCGCTGAACATCGGGATTGCCGACGGGAGCCGGCGAACGCCTGACATGCCCCTCTATACACTCATGAATAAGCTATCGGGCGAGACGGTGACGACCACCGATCCGGGGTTGGCGTTGAGTACGGGTAAATGGAAGGACATCGGAAGGTTCAAGGGCCCGGTTCTACGCGCCCTGGCCTCGAGAGCGCCGTATTTCCACAACGGCTCGGCAAAGGATCTCGATGCTGTTCTCGACTTCTATGCGGACCGGTTCGACCTAACGTTTACGAAGCAGGAGCGGGCAGATCTGGTGGCGTTTCTAAGGTCGTTGTAGGCGCCCCGAGTTGGGTGACACGCACAGACATGGTCTCGGAGGGGATTTGGACGTTGCCGTCTGGCTGTCGTGAGTGCAACAACCCTCTCCCCCACGTTTCCCCCTTCGGAAAGGGGAACCATCTCCGGAGGGCTGTCGGCCAAGTAATCTTTGATCCAGATGTCCTTCGCCGACCGCCTCCAACAAATCCAATCGCGCATCGAGTCGGCCAGTGCCTCGGTTGGTCGGGATCCTGGTGGGATCACTCTCATTGCGGTCTCCAAATCTCAACCCTTGGAGGCACTCAAAGAGGCCTACGACGCTGGCGTAAGGGTCTTTGGCGAGAGCCGGCTGCAGGAGGCGATTCCGAAGATCGAAGAGATGCCGGACGACATCGAATGGCACTTCATCGGCAAGCTCCAGTCGAACAAAGCAAAGAGGGTCGGCGAACTCTTTAGCGTGGTTCACACCCTTGAGAGCGAGGCCCAATTGAGAGAGTTGACCAAGGCAAGCACGCCGGTCAGGGCCCTCATTGAGGTGAATATTGCTAAGGAGAGACAAAAATCAGGTTTATTGCCCCAAGACCTTGACGATTTCGTCGATCTGGTCATAAACTATCCCCACGTACATTTACTTGGACTGATGACCATCGGCCGGATGGAAGCAGACCCGGAAGAGACGCGCTCCTACTTTCAGGAGATGAAGCGGCTCAACGAGTCAATCAACGGCAAATGGCTCAGCATGGGAATGAGCGCAGATTTTGACGTGGCGATCCAGGAAGGAGCCACCCACGTCAGGGTTGGATCGGCACTCTTCGGAGACCGAGCCAGCTAGTTGAACCGCCCTGAGGAGGGATTGATTATGGAAGAGATGGTTCTCGATGAAAAGCCCGGTATTTTTGGCAAGCTTGCCAACCTGTTCACCCGCACTGAAGAGTTCGAGGAGGACGAAGTAATGGATCGACCGGCCAACGGTCTCCAGGTCCGACAGGCGTACCGCTACACGGTCACCGTTCGTCGGCAGATCACCTCGTTCGATGATGCAATGGCCGCGGCCAATGGACTCAAGCGCGGCGAACAGCAGATCCTCAACCTATCCAACACGGATGCGGTAACGCGACAGAAGATCGTCGACTTTATGTGCGGCGTCAACTACTCGCAGGAAGGGACCTGGGAAGAGATCGGCGAGAACATCTACATGATCGTTCCGGCAAGTGCCTACGTGGAGATTGCGCCCGCCACCGGCCGCGTGCATGCACTCCGCAACTAAGCTCCGCTTCAGCGGGTAGAAATGAGAGGCGATCCTTCCACATAAGGATCGCCTCTCTTTACGTTCGCCTCCACGGCTTCCCGGAATAATCATGAAGATCTTGTACGTGCACGCCCACCCCGAGCCAAGATCTTTTAACGGCGTTCTGCGCGACACCGCAGTCGAGACGTTAACCGGTGAAGGACACGAGGTTCGCCAGACTGATCTCCACGAGCTCCAGTTCAACCCAGTCCCAGGCTGGCACGATTTCTCGGACCAGCTTGCCGACGACTACTTCAACTACCAAGACGCCCAGCTGCAGGCCCAAGAACACGGAAGCTTTGCACCAGAGTTGACGCTCGAGATGGAGAAGTTGCTTTGGTGCGACACGCTCATCCTCCAATTTCCGCTCTGGTGGTATTCAATGCCCGCGATCATGAAAGGCTGGGTCGATCGGGTGTTCGCCGCCGGCTTCGCCTATGGCGGCGGCCGCTGGTACGACCAGGGCGTCTTCCGGGGCAAGAGGGCAATGCTTACGATCACCACGGGTGGGGCCGCGACCGCATTTACATCCAACGGGATCCAGGGAAGTATTGAGAACATCCTCTTCCCTATCCATCACGGAATTTTGCAGTTCACCGGGTTCGACGTGTTGCCCGCCCTCGTCATCTATGGTCCGGAATATGCCGACGATGAGTCGAAAGCGATCAGTCTGGAAGCTTATCGGCAGCGGCTTCTTTCACTGGAATCAACGGTGGCTCTGCCAATGATCCTGGTGGGTGACTACGACGAGAAGCTACAGAGGAAGGGCTGAGTGGAAGATTCTCTCTTGCTGGACGAGCTTTGGGAACTCATCCGCCAAATCCCCCGGGGGAAAGTTTGCACTTACGGCGCTCTTGGGGCTGCTTTGAGCCAGCCGACGACCGGGTTTCTCATCGGGCGATGGATGGGGCATGGCAATGGTCCACGCGACATCCCGTGGTGGCGAGTGATTGCGAAGTCGGGTCAGCTGCCGATCTCGAAAATCGATCCGGTGCTAGGGCTCGAACAGGCGGAATTGTTGCGTCGGGAAGGGGTTGCAGTGAACAAAGGGCTGGTGGACATTGCGGCCGCATTTTGGCAGCCGGAATAGGTTACACGCTTCGCGTGGACTTCGACTTCAAGCTCTCGATAAGCGACCCCCCTAAGACGATGGCCAATTCGGGTTCAATCGGATCATCCAACGGCTTGGCTCATTCAGGGGACTGAAGCCGCACTGCTCGTAAACGTGATGGGCATCCTTGGTGGCGAGCACCCACCGACGTAAACCTTGGAGCTCTGGGTGGTTGAGGGCGTATTCCATCAATCTCGTGGCGAGTCCCTTCCCTCTCGCTTGCTCGGCGACGAAGACGTCGCTCACCCAAGCGAAGGTCGCCCGGTCGGACACGATTCGGAGGTATCCGACCTGAATCGCGCCGTCGAAAGCGCCCAACACGAGGGCGGAGCCTTTGGCGGCGCGCTCAACTTTCTCGCGGGCGATTCCCGGACTCCAGTAAGTCTGGGTTAGCCATCCATGCACCACGCCGAAATCCTGGGCTTCCCAGCCTTCGACGATCGATATTCCTGATTCCACGGTTGGAACCATACCCACACTAAAAAAGCCCGCGCCTCCGATGGCGCGGGCAAGCTCTGAGTCTAGTATCGCGGACTTGAAATCTATTTCTTGAGGGTCTCGTTATCGGAGGTCTTTTTGAAGCCGATCTTCTTGTAGCCGAGCTTCACCATGGGGTGAGAGGCGCTGAGCTTCTGGACGAAGCCGGTGCGGAAGTTCTCCACCGAGGTCATCATCATCCCAAGATCGATGCCGATGACGTCAGGATCGGTCCAATCGGCGGTCGGGCTGTAGCCGTTCGGGAATCCGTACTTGCCCCAGGCATTCGGGTGATCCTTTCGCATTGCGTGAAGGAACGAGATCGCATGGTCCGGCGTGAACTGGATACTGGCTACCGCGCTGGTGGGCGTGATGGTCCCGTCTTCGTTAGGGTCGCCCTCCTGGCCGGGGCCGCCGAAGGCGGTGTATCCATCCTTGTAGTCGCAGGCGGAGAGGCCCCAGAAGTTGGGTCCGTAAGCCTTCCGCTCCTTGGGGTTGTCGATGCAATATTGGCGATTGGCAAGGCACGCATTGCGTGACTCCACCCAATAGTTGTAGCCAAGCTTGTCACGAAGGCCCTTGAAGTTGTAGAACGACTCCGACATCTGGTGCATAAACAGAGGTCCCCCAACGAGGCACTGGATGCCGCTGTACTCAACAAGCGGACGGCCAACCTTTGCCCAGCCAGTAGTGGGGATGTTGCTGGCGCCGTAGGCCTGGACGTAGATCATCTTTAGTTCGTCCCAGCCATTCCAACGGGCATTGATGAACGCGCTTTCGGGATGCCAACCCATGCTCACCGTGTCCTCGTTGGGCTTCAGGCCGCCATCGTGGGTCATGTAGGCCCAGTCCATGCGCTTCGCGAAGGCGTCGGCGTCTTTGGAGATCGCCCTGTCTTTCCAATACTGCTGAGCGACGATGACACCAGCGAAGCAAATACTCGTATCGATCGTGCTCGCTTCGGACTTCCACATCCGTTCCCCGGTGTTGTAGTTGATGAAGTGGTAAAGCCAACCCTTCTGGTGCGGCCAATCGGTCATCAGATGTCGCAACGTGACCTGAGTGCGCTTCAGCGCTTCGGCTCTGGGAATCCAGTGGCGCTGGGCGCCGATCGCGTATGCGGTCAGGGCAAAGCCGACGCTCGCGCAGCTCGCGACATCGTGCTCGTCCTTGTCCCCTGAGTTGGTTGCGCGGTCCTTGCTGAACCCGTTCTTCGGATTGGACTGCTCCCAAAAGAAACGGACCGCCCGATGCTCGAGATCGTCGAGCATCGGGTCGTTTTTGATGTTTGGTGGGGCAGTGGATAGGGCAAAAATGGCGGCGGTAATCATCATTGGTTAGCTTGCTGAACCCTTTCAGCAATTATACGCCGATTCACGCTTTAACGACATTGTCGCGGTTCGGATGCATCGATCCCGACTCGTCGGGGGTGACGAGCTTGAGGAACGGACGCTTGGGGTTGACCGACGCGGTAACCCATCCTTCGACGATGAGCGACTCCAATGCCTCCGTGATGTGGCTGTAGGCGTCGTTGGGTCCACTGAACATCCGGTTGTTGCGCGCGACTTCCATACACATCCGAATCAATGTGTCGGCGTCTGACTCGCGCTGCAGACCCTCGAACAGAAGCCAGTAGGCGTGGACGATGGGCATCACTCGGCCGTTTCGCCGGTAGCACTTCACCATTTCGATTCCGCCATCCTTGTACAGGGGGTGCAGCTCCTCTTTGGCGCCCTCTAGGTTCAGTTTGAACACGTTGTTTTTCGCCGAACTCCACTCGGATTCGTCTCCCGAAAACACCTTGGTGATGAACTTGAGGGCGGCCACCCGGTAGCTGAGGGCGCGGGCGAAGCCGGGGGCTTCGGTGGCGAATCCTCCGGCAGCTAGCCATCGAAACGCGGACTCGGCGTCGAGTTCAAGATCGACCGATTTGGCGATCTCGGAGCAGTACTCCTTGAGGTCGGTGAAGCGGCCGTTGGCGGAATACCAGTAGTCGGCGAACTGCATGTGATGCCGAATCTGGCCTCGGTGATCCTCGCTGTACTGGTTCTTCAACCACTGGACATCCAACTTGCCCTTCTCTAGTTCGAGGATGGTATACGCGACTTTGCGTCCGGATGTATGGGCTAGGGTCATTCCGGCGCTGAGAATGGGGTCGGCGAAGCCGCACGAGTCTCCGGCGAGGAACCAGTTCTTGCCGGCAAGCCGATCGGTGAGAAAGTTCCAGTCCTTGGTTGCGTTCAGGTTCCCTTCCCGCTTGGCCCTCTTCGTGAGCTCGGCCACGAGCGGCTCGGCGAGCACCGCCTCGGCGTAGAGTTCTTCGGTGGTCTTGCCACTTTTCTTGTAGTAGTCAGCAGGCATGACGAGGCCGATGGAGGTGCGAGTCGCGGTGATGGGGATGAACCACAGCCAGCCCCAACCGAGGCTCAGAATCTGGATTCGGGTGCCGCCGGCGCCGAGGGTGACCGCCCATTCTGCGTCTTGCCAGTAATCCCAGACTGCGATGTTGCGGAGGGCAGTCGGCGCTGTTATGCCGATGTCGAGGGCCCGGCGCATGATGCCGCCCTCGCCGGAGCAGTCGATGTAGTGTTTGGCCTCGAGGGTTGCGCCCTTGAGTTCGGGGTGGACATCGGAATCGAGTTCTAGCCCCTGAATCCGGTCGCCCTCGTGAAGGACTTTCTTGACGCGGGTCTCTTCGTACACGGTCGCGCCGAGCTCCTTGGAGAAGTCGAGCAAGACCTTGTCGTAAATCGAGCGATCGACCTGGAATGCAGTGAGCTTTCGCTGGCCCTCGAACTTGGCCGGACGAGGAGGATCCTCATAGTTGATGCCGGGGAGGAACTCGAAATCCCAAAGCTCATCGGTCCTACCCCACCGGTAAGTGCCGCCGATCTTGACTGGGAAATCGGCTTCCTCGACCTTGTCCCAAACCCCGATTTCGTCGAGGATGTCGGTGATCGCAGGAAGTTGGCTCTCGCCAACGTGGTCGCGAGGAAACCTCTCTCGCTCGAGCACGACAACGTTCAGGTTAGGGTTGTATTTGCGCAGCAGAGATGCTGCGGTCGAGCCGGCCGGGCCGCCTCCGATGATTGCGACGTCGCATTTCATTCCAGTTCAATTATAGTTCCTGAACCGGTTCACCACGGTGTTGGCTAAAATTAAGCGGATGAAATGCGATGTGGCGATCATAGGGGGCGGGCCTGCAGGCGTCACAGCGGGTTCGCTGCTTAAGCGCTACCGGCCTTCGCTGGACGTCGTCATCCTCGAACGCGAGACATTCCCGCGTGACCACGTCGGGGAGAGCCAGTTGCCCGCGATCTCCGAAGTTTTGGAGGAGATGGGGGCTTGGGACAAAATCGAGGCAGCCAACTTCCCGATCAAGATCGGCGCGACTTACAAGTGGGGTCGCACAAAGGATCTTTGGGACTTCGAGTTCCTTGCCACCGAGGACTTCATCAATGTCCCTCGGCCAGGCAAGTTCGCGGGCCAACGGCGAGCGCTCGCGTTTCAGGTGGACCGGTCAATCTACGACAAGATCCTCCTCGACCACACGAAGGAGTTGGGGTGCCGCGTCTTCGAAGGCACCAAGGTTTCCAGGGTGCTTCGCACGGACGACCGGATCGACGGTCTGGAGCTTGAGAACGGCGAGATGGTTGAGGCTAGGCACTTCCTCGACTGCAGCGGCGACTCGGGCATCTTGCGGCGAGCTATGGGGGTCGAGGTGGACTCGCCAACCAAGCTGCGCAACATCGCGATTTGGGATTACTGGCAAGACGCCCAATGGGCGGTGACGATCGGCTCAGGGGGTACGCGCATCCAAATCATGAGCCTCGGATGGGGGTGGCTCTGGTTCATCCCGATCAGCGAGAGCCGAACCTCCGTTGGGCTCGTGGTGCCCGCCGAATACTACAAGCAGACGGGAAAGACCACCGAACAGATCTATGCCGACGCGATCGCCGAAGAGCCAATGATCTCTTCGCTCGTTAAGAACGCGACTCGGGAGAACGGCCTCCAGGCGACCCGGGATTGGAGCTTCATCGCCGACCGACTTGTTGGCGAGAACTGGTTCCTGGCGGGGGACACCTGCGGCTTCGCGGACCCGATCCTCAGCGCAGGCATGACGCTCGCCCATGCGGCCGGTCGACGCGCCGCCTACACGATCCTCGCGCTGGAGCGTGGAAAGCACGACCCAGCTTGGCTCAAGGAACAGTACAACACTTGGCAACGAAAGCAGATCTGGCACCACATCCGCTTCGCCGACTACTGGTACTCCGCCAACGGGATCTTCACCGACCTCAAGGAATACTGCAGCGAGATCGCGGCGGGGGCAGGCCTTAAGCTCGACGCCAATGAGGCGTTCCGCTGGCTCTCCACCGGTGGATTCACCTCGGAGACTCCGGGCCGGGCGCGAGCGATCACCTACGCGGTGGGCGGCGTGAAATTCATCACCCAGCTCTTCAGCGGCGAACCGGTGACTTGGGAAGTCGCCAAGAACAACCGTTTCAAACTCAAGAAGGCGGGCACCGAGGTTGTACAGTTTGCCCACCTCGAGAACGGGCGGATAGAAGCAGTTAAGTGTCTAAAGAAAGGCGAAAAATTGCTGCCCCTCGAGGGTCTGTTCGCGATCGTGGTTTCGGCCCTAGAGACGGAGACGGATGCCGAGAAGGTGCTGAATCGGTGTCTGGAAATCTTTCAGCGTCAGGGCGCCAAGAACGTGAGCGCCGGCTACCTCATGTTCATGGAGGTGCTGGAGGCGTTGATTTACGATGGCTGGGTCGAAGCGAGCCTTAACGACAAAAGGCCGCTTCTCCCCATGGAGACCCCGGACGAGATGCGAACGATGCATCCCAATCGAGACAACTTGGTTTGAAGGGGCCTAAACTATCGGATAAGGGAGAACGCTTTCTTTGAGTTCTCTGCACCACCGGTGACCTTGTCCAAGGTCGCTTTGTCTTCGGTGCTCAGTGCATCGTACTTCCCGTGAGCCTTATCGAACATCGTGCGAATCGTCGTGGTCGCCTGGAGTCTCTTGTCAGCCGAAGCCTTTTCCTCTTTAATAGGAGCGTTGCTGTCGCATCCAGCAAGCGGCAAGACAATTAGGGACAGTGCAATGGCGAGGATAGTAGTTGCGCTTTTGTGAAATTTCATTGTTCTATTCGCTTCGAATCTCGTCATGAAGGAAATAGTTTACCGCCCCGAAAAAATCGGGGCGGTAAGGCCGCTAATCGAACTGCTTACTTGAACTGATTTGGCAGCGTATTGCAGAAGTTGCTGGGGCCGTCTGCAGGGCCGTACTGACTGTTGTCGAAGTTCCAGAAGTTCTTCGTCGTCTTGTCAGACTGATTGTTAAACACGGTGCACATACCGGAGAACGACTGTCGCTTTGCATGACCGTCCATGAACGCCACGTTCATAGCCTTGTCGCCATACTTGCCACCGCCGATATTCCACTGGAGACCTGTCACCGGGGCGCCTGCACCAAGCCAGCTCGTCTCAGCATCGACGTCTTGCGTCCAGCCGGTCCAAGGGCCTTGGTCGGTGAAGAGCTCTCGGCCCTCAACGACGTCGCCTACGCTTGCAACCTGGTCGATCGAGCTCATGCTGCCGCCATTGTCCCAACCGCCCATGTAGGCGTTGTTCCAGTAGTAGCCGCGCTGATACTGCTTATAATCGACACCTGCAACGCCAGCAGTGCCGGAGGGGCAGATGACAGCTCGGACAGCCGGATCGGAGAATCCGTCGGTGAACTTGTTTGCAGCGTTAACCGGATCTCGGAAGATGTCAAGAGACTTGCGATACGGCTCGCTGATCTGCTTCCAGCTAAAGCACTGGGTGCTGTTGACAAGCTGGCGACCCATTCGGGTGTCATCGTTGTCGCCGTAGTACATGATGTTGGACAAGCCAATCTGTTTGAGATTGGAAAGGCCTGCGGTGGTCTTGGCAGCCAGCTTAGCCTGGGCAAAAACTGGGAACAAGATGGCCGCCAGAAATCGCGATGATTGCGATTACGACGAGTAGCTCAATGAGTGTAAAGGCTCTTTTTTTCATGATTTCCTCTTCCTCGAGGGAAGTGATTGGGAGATAGATACGACATTGTCGTTCGGCAGCTCGTTGGCAGCCGATATGCAGATTACAAAACGGTTAGCTTCCGGATAGGGGAGCGTGGCTAGCCTCATTTCCCACCCGAAGCAATATTGATTGGAGTGTATGGACGCGGACCGGTAGATCCACGTACATCCAGTGTGAGGGGGTAAAGAATCTGCTTCCGATCGCTCGCTTCTCCCCGAATGATCGACACGAGTAGACGAGTAGCCTCGCTCGCCATCTCGAAGACAGGTTGATTGATACTGGTCAAAGGGGGCGTGCTGTGCTCGCACCGGTCGACGGAGTCGAAACCAACAATGGAAACATCCTCAGGGATGCTCAGTCCGAGTTCTTTGATCATCGTCATGCAGGCGAACGCGACCTCGTCGGACCAGACGAACAAGGCGGTCGGTCGGTCGGGTTGTCGCATGAGTTGGCGGAGCGGCTCCATGTCTGAGTTCGGAGACACCGATAGCACCCTCTCTGGAGCCACTCCGACGCCCGCGCTCTCGAGCGCGTCGCGATATCCGTTGTAACGGTCGTTAGAACTTGTGGATCTCATCGAACCGCGGATCATTCCGATCCTTCGGTGCCCTAGATCAAGCAGGTGACGGGTAGCCAGCCGGCCGCCCGCATAATTGTCGGCGTCCACGTAGGGGGCACCTGCCGTCTCGGTTCGAGTGAAGAACTGAACGCAGGGAAAATTGTTCTGGAGAAGGCCACCCAGGATCGGATCACCTTCGTCTCGCAAGACGAGCGCTCCATCGACTCGGCCGTCGCAGAGGGCGTTGGCCTCATGCTCGGCGGCGATGTTCTTGGTGTGGAGCATCAGGTCGTAGCCTAGGTCGACAGCAGCAGCGGAAACTCCGCGCATGACCTCGTTGGTAAAGCTGGACCACGTGGTGAAGTACTCGCCCCGCTGGAAAACGATCGCAAGGATGTCGCTGCGCTTGGTGACAAGCGTCCGGGCGATTGCGTTGGGCCGATATCCGAGCTCCGCGGCTACTGCGAGGACGCGCTCGGCAGTCTGGGCGCTAATACGCTCTTTAGCCCCGTGCCCATTGAGCACGTAGCTGACCGTCACTTTACTGACGTTTGCTTTCTTAGCGACATCGAGGATGGTAATTCGGCTCATAAGCTGCGTTGCTGAACCCTTTCAGCAGTATACGCCCAAACTGCAAAGTTTGTGCCGTATTGGGTGTACAGCGCGAAAGGTCGCAAGAAAGGTACGCCTGAACGTAGCGTCGGCGTCTCGCCGATGATCCGCGACATCCACGAAGGCATCAATTTGAACTCAGTGTTCGGTTTTCCGGATCATCGGCGGGATGCGGACGTTACAGTTTGGGCCGTTTCCGAATGGGTGCAAGCTGGTCGTCCAGGCTCAACCTTCCCCTGAATCTCCCCAGAAGCGAGGGCTGTCGGTGGACCCAACCCCCTCCCCACGGTTCCCCCTTGGAAGCCGTTGCAGTGCAAGTGGCCCAGCCTAAATGTAGCGTTGGCGTCCTCGCCGACGATCCGGAACGTGCTAGCGGGAGGTTCAATTTTGCGGATTCACTACAGCCAGCAGATCGTCGGCGGGGACGCCGACGCTACATTTTGGCCGTTTCCTTTTACAATGCAACGGCTTCCTTCGGAAAGGGGAACCATCTCCGATGCCTAACCGGTTCAGCTAAGCCAGCGCTTGGAGATTCTGCACATCCAAGCTGCGGAGCCGGTGTACCAGGTCCAACCAGCGCGACCCTCGTAGGGCGAATCTGGGCCGTCGGCGTTGCCGGGCATCACATATGGCTCGGCGGCGTAAAGATCGGCGTCCTCCGCAGAGCGTTTCGGCGGGAGCATGCCTTCGAAAATTGCTTTGGCCGTCGTAAGATCGCCCATCATGGCGAACGCCTGGATCGCCCAAGTCGAGGCGTGGCTGTAGACGCCGCCGTTCTCGCGGAGGCCGGGGGCGTAGCGAGAGATGTAGCCCACGTAAGGATCCACAGAGTGGAACGCGGGGCGGAGCAAGACAGCGCCATAGGGCTCGATGAGTCGATCTCGAACGGACTGCATCGCTTTCTCAACTCGGTCAGGAGGTGCGATCCCGGTGATGACCGCCCAGGTCTGAGGGTTGAGGAAGATTTGGCCCTCGGCATCTTTGTGACTGCCGAGGGTTCGTCCGTCGTCTCGAGTTCCCGCCAAATACCAGTCGCCGTCCCAGGCATGGGTATTCACAGCGGTTTTGAGACTCTCGGCTTCCCGACCATATCGATCCGCGAGGGACGCGTCTCTTCGATCCCGCAGGACGGGCGCCAACCGGGTGAGGATGTGATAGAGGAACATCGCGACCCAAACCGATTCGCCCTTACCGTCCAGTCCAACGTGGGAAAGGCCGTCGTTCCAGTCGCCTGCCAGCATCAGGGGGATCCCTCGTGGCGAGCGCAGGGCAAGGGTGCGTTCGATACCTCGGAGGCAGTGTTCAAGCAGCGTCCCCTTCCCTTCCCTGACCGGAGGCATTGGGGTTACCGGGGAGGCGGTCGACCCCACGGGGACGACTCCACCATTTAGATACGCACACTCCATATCCAAGGCTCTGAAGTTGCAGGTCGCGTCGAGGTACTCGAGAGTGCCGAAGGCGAGCCACAGGCAGGTATCGCTGTGAAGGCTGTTGTGGAAGATGTCGGTTCCCGGGTGCCACCAGTGTCGGACGCCGCCGTCTTCGTACATCGCCTCGGCGTGCCGCTTGAGCTGGAGAAGGGTGTTCTCGGGCTCAGTCTCCAAGTAGAGCAGGCTGTCTTGCAACTGGTCGCGGTACCCGTAGGCTCCTCCTTGCTGGTAGAAAGCGCACTTGGCGTAGATGCGTCCGACGATGGTTTGGTACGGAAGCCAGCCGTTCACCATGAGGTGGGTATCGGCATCGGGAGTCTGGATCGGGTTCTTGGCACACCGCTCCTGCCAGTAGGTTTCGGTTTCGATCAGCGACTGCTTGGCTTTCTCGATGGTCCAGTGGCCTAACTCTTTGTGGAGAGCTTGCGCGTCGCGGTTCGTCGCGATCACATGCACCAGCGTCTTCTTCTCGCCGGCGGCGAGACTCAAACCTACGAGGCCGACTGCGATCGGGTCGTCCCACCGGGGTGTCTCGCTTGCGGCAACGTCAGTGAATAGCCCATCGGGGCGCGAAATATTCCCAACCCGACCCAGCCAGGCATACTTGTCCGTCACCCACCGAAGCGAATCTCCACCGTGCCAGGCAAGACCGGCGCGAATCGGAACGTCACGCTCTCCGCGACGGCCTTCCGGCAAGTTCGGATGCTTCCAGGCGACCAAGAACTGGCCGTCGAGCCGACTCTCGGTGAACAGCCGATGAAACTCCCGATGCCAGTCCCCATTCCCCCCAAGATGCAACTCCTGATAGGAAGCCAATCGCAAAGATCGAGGCCGATCCGAAAGGTTCTCGACCTCCAGAATCCAAACCTCGCAAGCGCCTTCCATGGGCACAAACACGGTTTGCTGAACACGCAATCCCAAGAACTCGCGAACAAACGAAGTCGCACCCAGTCGATGCTCGACAATGTCAACGGAAGCCGCCCGCCGAGTTGGCTGAAAAGAGGTCGACCAAAGATCCTCGGGCGAGTCTAAATCCTGGACATAGACAAACCGCCCCATCGAGTCCTGTACCAAATCCTGCTCCCATCGGGAGACGCGGAAGAGCTGGCAGTTCTCGAACCAGGAGAACCCACCACCGGCCTGGCTAATCACTACGCCATACCGGTCGTTGCTCAAAACATTGATCCAAGGCCGAGGCGTGCGGACGTCGGTGATTACAAACGCTTTCGTTTTAAAGTCAAAGTGGCCGTACGGATTGTCCGTCTGGCCGAATGGGAAAGTCACGGACGGGAGTTTACTGCTTTGTCAATTGGGGAGCCAGGAAGGCGAAATAAGCGCCCGGAACCGCCCAGATCATTAACTTGGTGAGGTATCGCCCGCTAAGACCAAATGCGAGCTCGGGAGTCGGAGCGAGCCAGCGATCTGGCGTACAGTCCTCGAGGTCGAGCAGCGTGAGGCCGTTCGCGCTATCCCTAAGGACCCGGACCGGTCTTTCAGGTTTCCAAGTGGCGAAAAATCTTCCAAACTGATTGGTAGCGAGTGGCACTTCTTGAGCAAGTCTCACTCCAGCGCGCTCCGTCGATGGCACGGCCACTGAGGCCTCCATCATAGGTGGCCACACCAGCTCGACGGCAAGGACGGACCGGTCTTGAGCCAGGTCAAACTGAAGCAGCACGCCGCAGTCCACATTCAACCCTCCGGCATAAGCGGCTGCCCCGCGAAATCCATCTTCACTTCTGCGGACATAAAACACGCCGTACCCCGGCTCCCGATTGGTGAGAGCAGTGGCCCAAGGCTCCGACTGCTCCAATTCCAATCTTCGTTCGCTAGTCATTGTTCCAATTGTGACGTCCATGGTTGTCACACGGAAGAAACGTGGGGGCCGGAAACTAGGTCTTGTGGGGTTGTTTTGGCACTCTCCTGGGTACACTGCTAAACAAGCGGGGGATACCCCAACCACATTTTTCAGCGAATCAAATTAGGAGTATCGAAGATGGCAATCAAACCACTGCACGACCGCATCGTCCTCGAAGCCGCGGCTAAAGAGGAAAAATCCGCCGGCGGAATCATCCTTCCCGATGGCGCCCAAGAGAAGCCCCAGCGAGGAACCGTTCTAGCTGTCGGCCCCGGCAAGCGACTCGATAGCGGCACCCTCGCACCGGTCGACGTCAACGTCGGCGACACCGTTCTTTACGGCAAATACGGCGGCACCGAAGTCAAGGTGGACGGCAAGGACTACATCATCCTCCGCGCCGAAGACGTTCTCGCCGTCGTTTGAGTTTTAGATAAGGAATAAGAAATGGCAGCAAAAGATATTAAATACACCGACGAAGCCCGCAAGCTTCTCGAAGCTGGCGTCGACAAGCTCGCGAACGCCGTGAAGGTGACCCTCGGACCGCGCGGACGCAATGTCGTCCTCGAGCGCAAGTTCGGCTCCCCCACCGTCATCAACGATGGCGTTACGATCGCGAAGGAGATCGAGGTCGAGAACCGCTTCGAGAACATGGGCGCGCAGCTCATTCGCGAAGTAAGCAGCAAGACCAACGACACGGCGGGCGACGGCACCACCACCGCTACCGTCCTGGCGCAAGCGATCTTCAAGGAAGGCATCCGAAACGTGGCTGCCGGCTCCAACGCCACCCAGATCAAGCTTGGAATTGAGAAGGCGGTCGACGCGGTCGTCGAAGAGCTCGCCAAGATCAGCACCAAGGTTAAGGGCGAAGCGGGCGCGATTGAGGTTGCTACCGTTTCGGCTAACGACGCCGAGCTCGGCGAGCTCGTCGGCAAGCTGATCAACAAGGTTGGCAAGGACGGCGTCGTCACTGTCGAAGAGAGCAAGTCGACCGAGACCACGACCGAAACGGTCGAGGGTCTGCAGTTCGACAAGGGCTTCTTGAGCCCCTACTTCGTCACCGACGCGACCCGAATGGAAGCGATCTACGAAGAGCCGATGATCCTTCTTTACGAGAAGAAGATCGGCAACGTCCAGGACCTCGTCCCCGTCCTTGAGAAGGTTATCAAGATGGGCAAGCCGCTCATCCTGATCGCTGAGGACCTCGAGAACGAAGCCCTCGCCACCTTGGTCCTGAACCGAATTCGCGGCAACCTGCCCCTCGCCGCCGTCAAGGCTCCTGGCTTTGGCGACCGACGAAAGGCGATGCTGGAAGACATGGCGATCCTCACCGGTGGCCAGTTCATCAGCGAAGATCTCGGACTCAAGCTCGAGAACGTCACCCCGGACATGCTTGGCTCGTGCCAGCGCATCGTCATCACGAAGGATCACACGACCATCGTGGGTGGCAAGGGCGACAAGAAGAAGATCGAAGGTCGACTGAAGCAGATCAAGACCCAGATCGCAAACACCGACAGCTCTTACGACAAAGAGAAGCTGCAGGAGCGACAGGCAAAGCTCAGCGGAGGCGTTGCCGTCGTGAAGGTTGGCGCGGCAACTGAGACCGCTCTGAAAGAGAAGAAGGCACGAATCGAGGATGCACTCGCATCCACGCGAGCCGCTCTGGAAGAGGGCATCGTCGCCGGCGGCGGCACTGCGCTCATCACGGCAGGCAAGGTTCTCGACAAGCTCGTGCTGGAAGGCGACGAGAAGATCGGCCTGAACATCATCAAGAAGGCGATCGAAGCTCCGCTTCGAACAATCGCTGAGAATGCTGGTGTGGAGGGTTCAGTCGTAGTCGCTCAGGTCAAGCGAACGGGCGAAGGCTTCAACGCCAACACTCTCGAGTTTGGCGATCTGCGAAAGCAGGGCGTCGTCGACCCGACCAAGGTCGTTCGACAAGCGTTGCAGAACGCGGCTTCCATCTCGGGCCTCTTGCTCACGACGGAAGCAATCGTCGCCGAGTTACCTGAGGATGAGGATGAGGGCCACGGCCACCATCACCACGACCACTAGGCTTTCTGCTTAGCGGTGGAACGGCCCGAAGTTTTAGATAGCTTCGGGCCATTTTCTTTTATGGAACCGCCTGGGGGGAGGGTGGGTCCGAATAATACTACACAGCTAGTAATCGATTCGGCTGATCCTCTCAACTCGCGTTGAAGACGTCGATATGGAAGAGCCTGACGCCATGTACCGAATCCTTGTTTCCACGCTCCTCGTTGACGACGAGATTTACAGGCGTGACCAATTGGTTAGCGGCTCCGACCTCGGAGATAGGTTGGAATTTTTGTTGAAGGCGGGCATGATCGGGAAGGAATAGATTGCGGGAGCGATCTAAACTGGACATGTGCCCCGAAAGCCGACTCTGTCGCCAAGCCGGATAACCACCTTCCTCGCATGCCCGGTGAAATATCGCTGGACGTACGTCGACGCGCGGGGACGCTGGTACTTGCGGTCGAAGAGTTACTACTCGTTCGGCAGCACGCTTCATAGGGTCCTTGAAAGGTTCCACGACGCGGGTGACGAAGGGGTGACCACGACCGACGAGGTGATGGCGGCTTACGAAGAGAGCTGGATCGATGCCGGCTTCTCGAGCGCGGAGGAGATGGCGGAGGCTTACGGGGATGGGAAGCAAATCCTCGAACGCCACGTCGAGGAGGCTCGAAAGCGACCGGCCACCGCAAAGACTCTGTTCGTGGAGCGCCAACTCAAATTCGAATACGAGGAGTTCTCCCTCGTTGGGCGGGTTGACCGGGTGGATCAGCACGACGATGGCACGCTTGAGATCATCGACTATAAATCTGGGCGGGAGAGGATCACCGAGGAGGACGTCAAGTCGGACATTGCGATGTCGATCTACCAACTGCTTCTACGTCGCCAGTTTCCTGAGCAGCCGGTTGCGGCCACGATTCTCGCGCTCAAGTCGGGAGAGTCGGCGACCTACTCAATGTCCGACGAGGAGCTAGACGAGCTCGAGAACGACGTCCGAATGATCTGCATGGAGATCATCAAAGAGGATTTCTTCGAGAGACGCGCGGTGCCGAAGCCGCTCTGCCGACATTGCGACTTCTTCCCACTTTGCCTGAAAGACCCCGACTACGCGGAAGCTTTACCGGCCGAGTCGGATCCGCGGTTCTGAGGTTGAGAGGATCTCACTTGCCGCATCCTTCAGGTCTTCAAGCGTGACGTACCGCAACCGTGAGAGCAGCTTCTCGGCATCCCATGCAATGCCCGTCTTGGCCTTCCAATAGCCCACGAAGAACGTTCGGTCGGCCAGGTCGACGCTGACGGGGCCGCGTCCGGTGAGATAAAGCGGACTCAGTTCAACTCCTCGAGACAGAATCCCTTCGGCGAAGCCAAGCGCCCGCAGCCTGACTGCTTCGTTCCACGACCTCACGTCCTCGTACAACTCGGTCCGGAGCGTCTCGGCCCGCTTGGGTGCGTCTTCTCCCGCGGTGGTCGCCCAGATGAGGCGTGGCGACCAGCCTCCGACCACTGGCCAGAGAATCGACTCTTGGCGATAGCTCCACGCGTGTCGCTCACGACCGATTCGGTAGAGGGCGGAGTCCTTCCCTGACCCGAGTGCGATGAGCGCGAGCAGGCGGGTCGGGATGGCGACGTCGCCAGACACGAACGTGGCGCCTCGTAGTTCGACGGTGGAGATTCCGCCCTCGTTTCGGTCGGGGGACGAGGCGGTGTATTTCCCAAAATCGGGCTGCGTGGCGGGTGCCTTCCAGTCGGTTGTGCGCCGGGTCCATTCATCTTCTGCCTCGTCGGGGACGATCTCGCCGCCGACCGCGATAGTGATCGCGTCTGGGCGGAATACCTTTTGGTAGACCTTAACTTCCTCCGGTCGGAGAATGGGGGTTGGGACCAATTCGTCGGTCCAGAGGGCGGAGTGCCAGTAGTTCGGCGTTTGCTTCAACTGGGCTCGGAATGTGGTGTCGATCGCCTCCTGGAAGAGGCTCGCGCGGCGAACTAGCGAATCGAGCAGCCGGACTCCACCCTTCACGCCGCCAGGGGGCACCAGGATCTGGATGCGGACGTGGTCGCTCATCACTTCCGCCTGCGGCTGCTCGCCATCTAGGCTCACCATCGACATTTCGCGGCGGCCGTACTCCTCGGTCTGTCGGGTCATCGTGTGGACGACGTTTCGCAGCACCATTCGTTCGCGGAGCGACAGCTCGGGGAGCATGACGATGGCTTGGATGCTCGCCTCTTTGGCGGACGGCTCGTTCATCTCCACCACTCCAGGCGCGGCGGAAATCGTGAGGGCGAGGAGGAGGGAGATCACTGGGCGCCTCCGGTGAGGCGCTGCAGAGTCGCTCTGAACTGAGGGTAAGTCATTGTCGTGAGGTTTTCCAAGAGCGATTCAGGCTTCACAACGTGATCTTGAACGAGGAGCAGACCTCGGAAGTAGGCGATCCCACCGGGATCGAAGAGCTGGTTGGCTACCCATCGGCGGGCCATCGATCGTCCTCTGGCGAACAAGGTGACCGGGTCCGCATTCTTTAAAGTGGTGTCCAGAGAGCTTCGACCCTCTGCGGAGCCGAACACGATCAAGCCGTTCCTTGCCACAGGGGTGTAGGTGACGTAGCCATCCTCCATGTCGGATGCAACGGCCAAGCATGCGGCGAGATTCCAAGCGGTTTCGGCATCGGAATATCTCGGCACTTTCACTGCGCGGTAGTTGTCGCCGACAACCACGGGCAGGTCGAGAGGACGAACCTCGTCTTTCAGGTTGGGCGCCAGGGGGGCGTAGGCGATGATCTCGGAAGCGAGCTTGGTGGCCTCATCAAGGTCGACGTTCCCCGCTACCGTTACTGCCAAATTCGGACCAACCATCTCGGCACGAACGAGCTTCTTGATCATGTCAGGGGTGGCGTTCTTGATCACGTCGAGGTTGCCAAAGGGGCTCAGGCCTTGGTCGGCATAGGCAGAAGTCCATGCTTCCTCGGATTCGAGAGTCAATCGGTCCCGGATCGCGCCCTCTTCGCCGAGGATTTGGGCTTCCTTCTTGACCATGTCGTCGGTGACTTCGGGGAGGCGCAGGATTTCTCTTAGGGAATCCATCGCCAGCTTAAGATCTTTCGGGCCGCATCGAATCTCATAGATCGTTGCGTCACGCAAGGTCTTGGCGTACAGGAACGCACCTGCGGTCTCAAGTCGGTGGTCGAGATCCCCTTTGCCGCGGGCACTGAGGTGCTCGATGAGGTGCCGCAGGCCGTGGGTTTGCGGCGTGTCTCGTACTCCCCGGCATCCAACGAAGAGCTGGACGGATAGCGTGGTGGCGCCTGGCATGCGCTCAACCAAGACTGCCGATCCGTTTGGCAAGATAGTGCGGAGTCGAGGCGGCTGCTCAAGCGGGACCTGGAGAGCGAGGACGCAGGCGAGGACTGACAACATGGGGAGGGTGTTTGGTGTTCGGTGTTCGGGCTGGCCACCCGAACACCCCGAAGGACGTTTCTAACGGCCCTCGACGTTCTAGTGGAAGTAGCTGGCTCCGTTGATATCGATTGTGACGCCACTTAGGTAGGCGGCGCTGTCCGAGAGGAGGAAGGCAGCGGTTGCGGCACAATCCTCGGGCGAGGCCATGCGTCCCAGGGGAATTGTCTCGAGGATTGAAGTGAGTCGGTCGTCCATTCCGTCTCTCGCCATCGCGGTATCGACCCAGCCGGGGGCAATTCCGAAGAGGAGGATGTTCTTTGGCGCAAGCTCGACGGCAAGGCTTCGAGTGAGGCTGATGAGGGCAGCTTTGGATGCGGCGTACAGCGAAGCACCTCCCTCTCCCTTAAACCCAACTCGGCTGGCCACATTCAGGACCCGGCCGCCTTTCTGCTTGCCGAACGTCTTGCAGGCCGCACGCATAAGCTCGGTTGGCGACTCGAAGTTCACCGCGAATGTTCGGTGCCAGTTGGCCTGGAAGGCAGCTTCTCCCGAGGATGCGAAATCGAGGGGCATGTAGACGCCCGCGTTGTTAACGAGAGCGTGGAGCGTCCCATCTTCCAACGCCATGTCCCACAACTTGGACGCATGCTTGGGATCGGCGAGATCGTGGCGGTAGATGCCAGCCGCGGCGCGGCCGAGATCCTTCTCGGTTTTCTTGGCTTCTTTTTCGGCTCCCGAGTAGTGGATGGCCACCGACCATCCTTCATCGGCAAGCTTTAGGGCGATTGCGCGGCCAATGCCTCGCGAACTCCCGGTAACCAGAACACGCTTTTCAGCCATCCGAAAGAGTTTACTTTGGAGCGAGAGGCCTAGGCTTAACCTCGGGTGAAGTCATTCTCTTGTAAACTTAAGTTGCGTATGAAGCCCTACTTCGCCCTTGCAGCAATCGGTTCGCTTGCCTTTATTTCGGCAGCCACGTTTCACAGTCCGGAAAAGAAGGCGAAGAAGGTGATGACGTATGCCGAAAACGTTGCGCCTATCCTCAATGGGAGATGCGTGTCGTGTCACCGCCCGGGTGAGGTAGCCCCGTTTTCGCTGATCGGCTACGACAACGCGAAGAAGTGGTCGGACATGGTGCTCAAGGCGACCGAACAGAAGGTGATGCCGCCTTGGAAGGCAGTTCATGGATATGGCGAGTTCAAGGACTCCACACTTCTCACCTCGGATGAGATCCAGACGCTGAAAGACTGGAACTCTTCAGGAAGCCCGCGCGGCGACAAGAAGAAAGAGCCGGTTGCCCCCTCGTTTAGCGGCGATTGGAGCATCGGAGCGCCCGACAAGGTTTTGCAGATTTCTAAGCCCTACGAATTGGCCGCCGAAGGCGAAGATGTCTATCGAAACTACGTCTTCCACATGGACAACAAGGAGCCTATTTGGGTTACCGCGATGGACGTGAAGCCGGGCAACAAGAAGATCGTCCACCATGTGATCGCATTTATCGGCTACGGCAACAAGGTCGATCGGACGGTCGAGCGGATGAAGAAGGCGGACGATACTCAGGAGGGTTACACTTCCAGCGGTGGCGGCGTGGGATTCCTTCCCGACAACTCGCTGGGAGGCTGGGCTCCGGGCATTCGACCGCGGTCGACGCCTGACGGGACCGCATTCCTGCTCAAGCCGAATGCCACCGTCGTGATGCAGGTTCACTATCACAAGACGGGCAAGCCCGAGGTGGACCAGACGAAGATTGGCCTGTACTACGCGAAGGCACCGGTTCAGAAGGAGATGTTGCTGAACTGGGTGTTCAACTTCACGCTGAACATTCAGCCAGGCGACAAAGAGTACAAGATCAGCCAGACCAAGACCTTTCCCCAAGACGTGACCCTGTACGGCGTGATGCCGCACATGCACTTGCTGGGCAAGAAGATGAAGTCCTGGCTCGAGTTCCCAGATGGCACGATTAAGCCCTTAATTCAGGTCGACGATTGGGACTTCAACTGGCAGTTGAACTATGTGTTCAAGGAGCCGATCTTCGCACCGAAGGGCACGAAGCAGATCGTGGAAGCGGTCTATGACAACTCGGCGACGAATCCGCGCAATCCGAGTAATCCGCCGAAGCCGGTTTACTTTGGTGAGCAGACGACGGACGAGATGTTCTTGATGATCGGGGCTTACACCGTCGGGAAGCCTTAGGCTTCCCGACCAGTTGAGTTCTCGGCAGGTTGAGGGGCCCCTTCTAGGGGTCTTTCGCCCTCGTCCGAAATCGACTTCCTGAGCGGTTCCCCCTTGGGAAAGGGGGGAACCATCTCCAGAGGGTTACTGGCCTCTGCCGTTCCAGTAGCGATCGATCTCTTCCGTCGTCGATCCCTGACCCTTCAACGCGTTGATCGCGGTGTACTTCACGTGGCCATCTGCCCATGAGGTGACGACCTTTAGGGGGTCAAAGCGGCCCCAGAGCTGGCCTTGGGTTCGGGCGTCGGGGAGGGTGCCGGCGGTCCAGCGGCTTGGCGGCTCGATTCGCGAGTAGCCGATTGGGTTCGTGATGGTCTGGCCGTTGTTCGGGTTCGACTTATTCTTCATGGTCGCCTCAGCGAACTGGACGGTCTGGGCGGGGCTACCGAGGGCGGTAAGCGATGTTCCCTCGTAGTGGAACGGAAGGCCGCTCGGTCCGGGCGGGTTGTCGTTGACCTGGTTGTTCAAATACCGGTAGTTGAACCCATAGCTCGGGTTGGCGCCCATGATGTAGAAGTGGAGCGGGTTGCTCGGATTGAAGCGGCCAAGGGTTCCGCTGTCCAACGCAGGATCGTCATAGGTGTCGTTGGGGCAGATAAAGATCTTCTCGTTCTTCGTGTACTGGAGCAGCAAGACCGGCCAGTAATAGAAGCCGAACGTTGAAGGGATCGTCAGGTTGTTCGGATCGAAATAGTACAGGGCGGGAACCGAGTCGTCGAAGTCATTCGCGTAGAGCATGGAGCCCAAGGCGACCTGCTTGACGTTGCTGATGCTGGCGGTCTTCTTCGCGGCGCTCTTCGCTTGGGCGAAGACGGGGAAGAGGATGGCGGCGAGGATTGCAATGATTGCGATGACGACGAGGAGTTCGATAAGAGTAAATGCCTTCAGCCGTTGCATGTCATCAGTTTTGACAAACATGAGGCTTGGTGGCTTGTCATATTTGATGATCGAACATTCTTCATGTCGAACACGAAGGGGATCGTTAACTAAGCCAAACTGCCGTCAGTTCGGCTACATACCAACGCCAGTGTAGTGCTTTAACCCTTTCCTCCAAAGCAGCTTTGAGGTGAAGAAGCAGAACACGACCCAAAAGCACTGAGTGCCGAGAACCGGCAACATGGCTCCGCCAGCCACGCGTCCGATAAGGATTTCGGTTGGAGCTCCAATCGTGTAGTAGAACGGGAATAGCTTTGCAAGGCCCTGAGCCCACGCCGGGAGGACTCCGATCGGGAAGATTTGGCCTGAGAGGAAGAGCATCGGGATGTAGTACAGCTCGAAGATTGACATCGCCTCTTGGGTGTAGAGGGCGAGCATCGACATCATCATCACGAATGCAAAGCTGACGAGATGCCCGAGGAGCACACTGCACCAAAACTCCCATCCCAACTGCAAATGTGCCTCTCCCAAGTAGCTTCGGAACAGGTAGAGCAGGAGGACGAACATTGGCGCAAAGAGGGTGAAGCGGATGATGCGCCAGGTCAGATTCCGGATGAAGGAAACTTGATAGAAGCTCATCGGTCGCAACAGCGCGGTCGAGAACTGCCCCTCTTTGATCTCCATTGCCAGCTCCCACATGATGTGGCTTGTGATGAAGCTGCCAAGCAGAAGCATGCAGAGGTAGTAAAGAACGAACTCGCTGGTGTTGTAACCGGCGATCGCGCCGTTCGCCGAGGCATGGGCCCAAACCAGGGGCATCGTCACCGCGGTGGTGACGTCGGTGAGGATCCAAATGACGCCGCTTGCCCGATACGCAAGGCCGTCTTGGAAGTAGATTCCAAAGACTGCGCGCCACTTGCGTAAGGTCGTCTCCACCCTTCGATTATGCCTTCCCAAATTGGGAAGGGACAACTCGGAGGGCGGAAAGTCTGCGACCGCCTTCGGTCTTGTCCTTACCCAACATCTCTCGCGTTCATTCGCGTGGGGCGTGAAGGTCTGTCACGGTCTCTCGGTCTACCAACTCCAAGGGGGTTGTACTACGACTCACCATCCTCATCAAGAATGTGGTTAAGGACAAGCGCCTTGGTGGTCGGAGGTTTGGCAACGCCTACCTCGGGGCGCCCAGAGGCGACCCGGGGCTAAGACTCGGGGTCGGTTTAGTTCTAGCCATTGGAAGTAGCGTTGGTGCCTCCGTCGACGGCCTGGAACGGGTTTGTCATAGGTTCAACCCTGTGGATCTACCGCGGCCGGCAGATCATCGGCGGGGGCGCCGACGCTACAACTGGAGACCATCTCCGGAGCCCAAGGCATTTGCGGTATTCGCGGCACCAATTGATTTCCCAGTAGCGAGGCTAGTCCGGCTGCCCAAGAATATGGGGAAACAGGATGGACATGAAGCGATGGATCTTGGCAACGGTAACGGCGGCACTCCCCGCCTTCGGACTTTCCGCCGGCACGGCGGCAGAACCGTGCGCTGGCCTTTACCGACTTCAGGTTTCCCAGGAGAGCCGATCGCTGGCCAAGCTTTCGGGTAAGCCAGAGCCTTCCAGCACATTGAAGCTTGCTCCCGATCACACCTTCTTGCTGGAGTCCCAGCTTGGGGACGCGCCGACTAAGAAGACGGGTAAGTATTCGGTTGAGAACGGGACGGTTAACCTCTCCCTTGCCGAAAACGAGGCATTGCAGGCTAAGCTTGGGGACAACGCGCTCACCCTTGGTGGCCTCACCTACGTTCGAGTCGCCCAGACTTCCCTGCTCGGTTGTTGGACGGTCCATAAGAACGGGCTCGAGGACAAATCGATCCGGATCACCTTCAACAAGGACGGCACCTTCCTCTTCTCCGCGTGGAACGCCTCGTCGTCGGGCAAATATGAGCTGACCGATGGACACCTGGTCCTTTTGTGGACCAAGATCGACGACGACAAAGTCGAACTTGGTTCCATCAAGAAAGACATCAATCTCGGTGTCGACGGAACGTCGTTCAACATCGACACCTTCCGCTACGAGCGGAAGTCGGAATAAAGACTTAATCCCAACTCTCTCCAATCCCCTAGAGCGGCCAGACCTCCTCCCTGGCCGCTTTTTTTTTGGGAGTGCGCTCGCTTGCGAGTCGCTTTGAATTCGGGCCGCTTGCGGCAATCCGCTAGAAGTCGTCGAATACATTTACGCTTTCCGTCTTGAATGAAGTCACAGTCTCATAAAACCGTCTTTCGGATCGCGAAGCAAACCAGCTAGCGCTGCACCAGCGGTATTCCTCGGGGTCGGAGACGAGGCCATGTTTCACGGGGTTGTTGTGAACGTAAGCCAGCCGAGCCAAATAGGACTTCTCAAAAGTGATGCAACTGTCCCAGGATCTGTACCAAACGGAGCGGCCAACGCATTCATCAAGCCTGTTAAGTAGGCGTGCGGAGTTACCATGGATCGTCCCGGTGAGCCGTCTGCGACCCAGTCCATCGTTTGGAGAAACATCCACGACGTGATAGTGGTTCGGGAATACGGCCCACGCCTGGGTTTTCCAGCCCAATTTCTCAAGCGTTGTGAGCAGCACTTCTTCCAGGAGCTCTAGTTTTTCAGGCGTGTTGAAGAAGTGTTCCTTTCCAACCGTGCCGGCCGTGATCATGTACGTACCGGGGTGGTTCACCACATGGGATGGAGCATGGGGCCAGAACTTCATAGATCGATGTTATCTGCAAGTTTGGGAGAGCCGCAAGCGGCCCAAACACAAAGCGACTCGCAAGCGAGCGCACTCCCAAAGAAAAGGGCCGAGGCGCGTTGCGCCTCGGCCCTTGTCCTAGAATCGTTTCTTAAAATCACTTCTCGCGAAGCGGGAGGCCCATTTCCTTCAGGAAGACTCGGGCTTCCTCGTCGGTCTTGGCGGTGGTGCAGATGATGATATCCATGCCTCGGATTCGGTCGAACGTGTCGTACGGAATCTCCGGGAAAACGAGCTGCTCTTTTAGGCCGAGGGCGTAGTTGCCTCGTCCGTCGAAGCTCTTCGCGCTGAGACCTTGGAAGTCTCGGATTCGGGGGAGGACGACGGTGGCGAGCTTGTCGAAGAAGTGGAACATCCGATCATTGCGAAGGGTGACCTTACAGCCGATCTTCATGCCTTCTCGAACCTTAAAGTTCGAAATAGCCTTCTTGGCAATCGTCACGACCGGCTTCTGACCAGAGATGAGAGTCATGTCTCGTACCGAGTTCTCGAGGTGCTTGGGGTCCTTGTCGCCGGCGCCCGTACCCATGTTGATGACAATCTTGTCGAGGCGCGGGACCTGCATGACGGACTTGTACTTGAACTGCTCCATCATCTTCGGGGAGACTTCAGTTCTGAACTTCGCGCGCAAGCGCGGCTTGGGAAGCGCAGCCTGAGGGGCGGCGTCTGCTTTTTCTTTTCGTGCCATTTCTTATTCCTATTGCCTGATTGCTGACCAGGCCCTTGGCCCTCTTGCGAGGGCCGAATGCTTTAGAGTTTGTAGTCGGCGTCTGGGATCAGTTCGCCGCTCTTCTTCGCGAAGCGGACGAGTTTTCCTGACTCTTCGCGTCGACCAACTCGGGTGACTTCGTTCGTCTTCGGGTCGATGACCATCACGTTGCTGACGTGAATCGGAACCGGGATCCGAATTCGCGCCGATCGCTCGTTCTGAGTCTTCGCCTTGCGGTGCTTGACAGCGGCGTTAAGGGGGATCGGCTGATCAGGATTGTCCTCGGCATACTTGATGACGATGACCTTCTGCTCTTTCGGCGAGACGGCAGCTACGATGCCCTTCTCTCCCTTGTCCTTGCCAGAGATGATCACGACGTTGTCGCCCTTTCGGACCTTCAACTTGATGTGCTTTGCGGCTTGCTTAAGCTCGGCCTTGGTAGGCATTACAGCACCTCCGGTGCAAGCGACACAATCTTCATGAAGTTTTTGTCGCGAAGTTCGCGGGCCACCGGTCCAAAGATGCGCGTACCGCGCGGCTCCTTATTTGCCGGGTTGATGACCACGCAAGCGTTGTCGTCGAAGCGAAGCGTCGAGCCATCGGCTCGTCGGATCGACTTCTTCGTTCTCACGATGACCGCCTTGATGACGTCGCCCTTCTTAACGGGCATGTTGGGCGTAGCGACCTTAACGGCTGCGACAATCACGTCGCCCACGCCACCGTATTTAGGCTGCGACCCCTTAAGAACGGTGATGCACATGACATCTCTCGCTCCGCTGTTGTCGGCAACCTTAAGCCTTGTAAATTGCTGAACCATTGTTTTCTCTCAGGTAGGGCGAGAACCTCGCCGTTACTTGACCTTCTCCAAAATCTGAGTGACTCGCCAGCGCTTGTCTCTGCTGATGGGTCGGGTTTCCATAATCTCGACTCGATCGCCTTCGCTGCACTCGAGCAGGTCATGTGCCTTGAACTTGCGGGTTCGCAGAACGACCTTTCCGTAGAGCGGGTGAGCAACTCGTCGCTCGATCTTAACGACCACCGTCTTCTCCATTTTGTTGGAGACGACGATGCCCTGTCGGATCTTTCGCGTGCCTCGCTCTTCGGCGGGGGCTGCTTCGACAACTGCGGCGGCTTTCTTCTTCTTAGCTTCAGCCATTACGCGTTGCCTCCCTTCTTCTCGGCGATTAGGGTGAGCATGCGAGCGATATTGTGTCGCCGTACCCTTAGGCTTGCGGTGTCGGTCATCTGGCGGAAAACCAGGTCCCTTCGGGCCTTGTACAAAGCGGCTCGCTCGGTTAGGAGCATGGCCTCTAGTTCAGGCACCGACTTCTCTCGCAAATCTTTTGATTTCGTATCTTTCATAGGTGTTTAGGCGACCGCCTCCTCCGTCTCGTCTGCCGTCGCAACGGGCAGAGCCTCGAAGTCGCGCTTGGTCATGAACTTACACTTGATGGGCAGCTTGAAGATGGCAAGTCGCATTGCTTCCTTGGCCACGTCCTCTGCCGGGCCGCTCATCTCGAACAGGACGCGTCCTGGCTTGACGACGGCTACCCAGCCTTCCACCGGAGCCTTACCCTTACCCATACGGGTTTCGAGTGGCTTCTTGGTGTACGACTTGTCAGGGAAGATCCGAATCCAGACCTTTCCTCCACGCTTGATGTGGCGGGTCATCGCGATACGAGAGGCTTCGATCTGGCGGGAAGTAATCCACGCCGGTTCGAGCGCCACGATCGCGTAATCGCCGAAAGAAATGCGGTTGCCCTGAGTGGCTTTACCCTTCATGCGGCCGCGGTGCATCTTACGATGCTTAACTCTCTTTGGCATCAACATTAGGCTTCACCCCCCTCGGGTGTAGGAACGGGAGCTGCAGGAGCGGGTGCGGGTGCAGCCGGCGCCTCAGGCGTATGGGTGGCGGCGAATGCGGCAGGAGCCTCTTCGTCTCGCCGTCGGCCGCGCTGAGGTCGGGCTTCGATCTCTTCGGCTCGCATTCTTCGCTCAGGAAGAACTTCGCCCTTGTAGATCCAGACCTTGCAGCCAACCGAACCGTAAACGGTGTGGGCGGTGGCGATGCCGTAGTCGATATCGGCACGAAGCGTGTGGAGCGGGATCTTGCCGACCTTGTCGCTCTCACTTCGGGCGATTTCCGAACCGCCGAGTCGTCCGCCGACCTGAATCTTGATGCCTCGGCCGTTCATTCGCATTACGCGGGTCATGGCCTGTCGCATCGCACGTCGGTGACTGATTCGCTTTTCGAGCTGAATACAGACGTTCTCGGCAACCAGCTGAGCATCGAGCTCGGGCTGGCGAACTTCGGTGACGTTCACCTGAACCACGCTCGTCGGATCCTCTTTGCGGACCAAACGGTTCAGGGTGTCAGTGAGCTCGTCGATACCCTTACCGCCGCGACCAATGATCGCGCCGGGTCGAGCGGTAAAGATCGTGACCTTGATGCGGTTTGCCGCACGCTCGATCTCGACTCGGCTGACGTTTCCGAGTCCGGTGCGGTTCTTGATAAACCGTCGGATTCGATCGTCTTGCAGCAGCGCTGCGCCATAACCCTTCTTGTTGTAATACCAGTGGCTATCGAATCCGCGGATCACACCGACCCGGAAGCCGACTGGATGAATCTTCTGACCCATTACTTAGCCTCCTCCTCGTTGTCCGCGGCGCCTTCGGCCTGCGGTTCAGCTTCTGTCTCTGCCGGTGCCTCAGCGGCGGCTTCCACCGGCGCTTCGACTTCGGCTACGGGCGCGGCCACTTCGGCTACGACCTCTACTGGTGTTTCCACCACTTCTTCAACCACTTCCTCCACGGGAGCCGGTGCGGCTGCCTTAGGAGCCGCGGCGCCCTTGCCCTTCTTGGCCGGTGCACCGAACGTCGGTCGCGGCTTCGGCTTGGTGCCGTGGGGCTTGACTGCCTTCTCTCGCACGACATCGGCGACGACGACCGTAATGTGGCTCGTCTTCTTCACGATGCGGTTGCCTCGACCCATTGCTCGGGCCTGCATTCGCTTGAGTCGAGGGCCCTCGTCCACTGTGATGGTGGCGATGTCCAGGCTCTCTGCAGTGAGATTGTGGTTCTCGGCCGCGTTTGCGATCGCCGAGAGTAAGACTTTGCGGAGCGCCTTTGCGCTCTTGCTCGGATGATATCGGAGAAGGGCTACCGTGTGGAGGGCTGCCTTTCCGCGAACTTCATCCGCGATGATGCGAACCTTGCGCGGTTGCACCCTTACATATTTTGCTATTGCTCGTACTTCCATCTTTTTTGTGCCTCAAGCAGCCGCGCAGAGTCCGCGCAAGGCCGCTTAGTATACCCTCTAGCGGAACTTGGTTCCCCTCTCGGCGATACCACCCGCGTGTCCTCGGTAAGTACGAGTCGGTGCAAATTCACCGAGCTTGTGACCGATCATGTTCTCCGTGACGAACACCGGCACGTGCTTGCGTCCATCGTGGACGGCAAACGTGTGACCCACGAAGTCCGGCGTAATCGTCGAACGTCGGCTCCAGGTCTTGATGAGCTTCTTCTCACCCGACGCGTTCAGGTTGAACACCTTCTTCATAAGGTGGTCATCCACAAAAAATCCCTTCTTTAAGCTTCTTGCCATTTTTCTCCTGTGTTGCCCCGTACCCGGTTGGGCGGGCAGTGCACGAGAACAGTGGACTGTTCAGGGATCGGGGTTCGGGGTTCGGGGTTCGGGGTCAGACTAAAACATCCGACCCTGAACCCAGCACCCAGAACCCTGCACCCTGGCAGGTCCCCTGCCCTAGCCGTTCCTCCGACGAACAATGAACTTGTTCGTCCTCTTGTTGGATCTCGTCTTCGTACCGAGAGCCTTGTTGCCCCATCGGTCGACCGGACCCTTCTTACGTCCGACTGGCGACTTCGCCTCACCACCACCATGGGGGTGGTCTCGGGGGCTCTTTACGACACCGCGAACGTGCGGCTTTCGGCCGAGGCCACGGTTCTTACCGGCCTTACCGATCGCTTCGTTCTCGTGCTCCGCGTTGCCAACTTCGCCGACGGTTGCGCGGCAGGTGTTGTGCACCATTCGCATTTCGCTGCTGGGCAGTCGAAGGGTCACGTAAGTGCCCTCCTTTGCCATTACCTGGGCTGCGGTACCGGCGGACCGGACCATTTGGCCACCCTTACCCGGCTGGAGCTCGATGTTGTGCACGAGCGTACCGAGAGGGATTAGTCGGAGCGGGAGCGCGTTGCCCGGCAGAATGTCGGCGGCTTCGCCGCTTTCCACTCGCTGGCCAACGTTCAGATTCTTGGGACACAGGATGTATCGCTTCTCGCCGTCCATGTAGTGGAGCAGGCAGATACGGCAGGTGCGGTTTGGATCGTATTCGATCGACGCGACCTTTGCCTGGATACCGTCCTTGTTTCGCTTGAAGTCGATGATTCGATAGCGGGTCTTGTTGCCACCGCCTCGGTTGAATGAGGTGATGCGACCAGCGCTGTTTCGACCGCCCGACTTGGGCTTGGGAGCCAGGAGCGTGCGCTCTGGCTTACCCTTGGTGATCTCGCTATAGGTCGACGCGATCATATGGCGTCGGCCAGGAGATGTTGGGTTTAGCTTCTTAGTAGGCATGCTTAGACTCCGTAATCCTCAAGGATCTGACCCTTGGCAAGCGTCACGATCGCCTTCTTTCGATCCGGCTCGTAACCGCTCGATCGCTGGCCCCGTCGTCGCTTCTTGCCCAATACCTTGATGGTTCGGACGTTAGCAACGCTGATGGCCTGATCTGGCTTCTTACCCTCGTTGTAGAGAGCTTCGATAGCCGCCTTGATCTCGATCTTGTTGGCTTTCTTGGCGACGATGAATGTGTACTTTCGAACGAGCAGCGTCTCATCCTTGATCAGAGGGTCGCCATAAGAAAGGGCTACCGACTTTTCAGTGATGTGGGGCTGAACGATTACTTCGGTGGGGTTCTTCACTTGGCCCACACCTCCTCAATTTTGGCGAGCGCGTCCTTGGCGATGAGCACCTTGTGAGCGACCAGCAGGTCTCTAGCCGAGAACACCGCCGTCTTGCCCGCCTCTGCGCCCTTCGCCGAAGAGGCGGGAGCGGTTCGAACGGTGACATACGGGAGGTTTCGGAAGCTCTTGTAGGTGACTTCGTCGTACTGCGGAAGGATGACGAGAAGGCGTCGCTGACCCAGCATGCCGAGAGCGGTGAGCAACTCGGTGGCGCTCTTCGTCTTCGGCTCTGCGAACACGATGCTGTCGATCACGCTGACGTTGCCGGCTTCCAAGTGGACGCTAAGGGCGCCCAGGATAGCGGCTCGCTTTTCCTTCTTGTTGACCTTCTTTTCGTAGTCGCGAGGTTTGATTGCGAGGGCCATACCGCCATGGGCATAGTGAGGAGCACGGATGGTTCCCTGTCGGGCGTTACCGGTCTTCTTCTGCTTGTACGGCTTTCGGCCACCGCCACGAACCTCGGCTCGGGTCTTTGCAGACTGGGTGCCTTGTCGCTTGTTGGCTTCTTCGGCGACAACTGCGCGGTGTACGGTGGTGAGGCTCGGTGTAGCGTTGGCGATTGCGTCGCTGATCTTCACCTTGCCGGCGGACTTTCCGTCCTTACCTAAAACTTGAATCTCTGCCATCGCTACTTCGCCACCTTGTTCACTGTAACCAGGGCACCGTTCGGGCCCGGGACGCTTCCGTCGATCAGAAGCAGATTTCGCTCGGCGTCGACCTTCACAACCTTGAGGCCGGCTTGGGTTACGGTTGCGTCACCCATGTGGCCAGGCTTGCGGATGCCTTTGAAAACGCGCTGCGGACCGGTTGCACCGCTGGAGAGCGGGCGTCGGTGCGTCATGTAGCCGTGCGTCATGTGCTGACCCTTAAAGTGGTAGCGCTTGACACCGCCAGCAAAGCCGCGGCCCTTGCTCTTACCGGTGACGGTAACTTTCTCGCCTTCCGCGAAGATGTCGACGGTGATTTCCTGGCCGAGGCTCATGCCGTCGGTGGAATCCACGCGAAACTCCTTCAGCGTTCGCAGATTCTTGCTAAGACCAGCCTTCTTCAGGTGGCCGTACTTCGGGAACGTGAGCCTCTTATCGCTCATCTCTCCAAAGCCAACCTGGACCGCGGTGTAGCCGTCGGTTTCCTGATTCTTTAACTGTGTCACGTAGACCGGTCCCGCCTGCACGACGGTCACCGGAATCATCTTCCCATCCTCCGTAAAGATATGGGTCATGCCGATTTTGGTGCCCAGAATTCCGGACAACATATTGTCACCACCTTCGCTTCCACTGGCGCGGCTCCCTTGTCGGAGGATTTCTCCTCACTGCGTTGCCCTTTTGATCGGGTCGCCCTGGGTCCGCTCCTTTGAAGCGTCGTTTTCGCTATGTGACGCCTAGGCCTAGGCGCTCTTGATTTCGATATCCACGCCGCTCGGGAGGTCAAGCCTCATTAGCGCGTCGATCGTCTTGTTGGTTGGCTCGAGAATATCGATCAACCGGTTGTGGGTCCGAAGCTCGAAATGCTCCATGGACTCCTTATCGATGTGAGGTCCTCGGATCACACAGAACCGACGAATATTCGTCGGTAGCGGCGTGGGTCCGGAAACCCTTGCTCCGGTGCGCTTGGCCGTATCCGTGATCTTCTCGGCCGATTGGTCGATGATCCGGTGATCGTACGCGCGGAGTCTGATTCTGACTTTTATTCCTGCCATAAGCTTCTAGCGTCGAAAAAACCCCGGGTCCTTTTGGATCCCGGGGCTTCTTCTTTCTCTTACTCGTGAATTACGGTGATGGTGCCTGCGCCGACCGTTCGACCGCCTTCACGGATTGCAAATTTGGAGCCTTGCTCCATTGCAACCGTAGCGATAAGCTCGATCGTCATGGTGATGTTGTCACCCGGCATAACCATCTCGACACCCGTCGGGAGGTTGAGGGTACCGGTCACGTCCGTGGTTCTAAAGAAGAACTGCGGTCGGTAGCCAGTAACGAACGGCGTGTGTCGTCCGCCCTCATCCTTCGAAAGGACGTAGACCTCTGCATCGAACTTCGTGTGCGGCTTGATCGTGCCGGGCTTGGCAACGACCTGACCACGCTCGATCGAGGTTCGATCGACACCGCGGAGGAGCAGACCGACGTTGTCGCCTGCCTCACAGTAGTCGAGGGTCTTTCGGAACATTTCAATACCGGTACAGATCGTCTTTCGATTGGCTTCGGCGAGACCGATGATCTCAACCTCTTCCATCGACTTGAGCTGACCGCGCTCGACACGACCGGTGGCAACCGTTCCACGACCAGTGATCGTGAAGACGTCTTCCACCGCCATGAGGAACGGCTTGTCCTTGTCTCGGGCGGGAGTCGGGATGAACGTGTCGACCGCGTTCATCAGGTCCATGATGGCCTTGACGTACGGATCGGCGAGATCTACCGCACCCTTCTCGAGCATTTCCAAAACCTTGACTGCCGAACCCTGAATGATCGGGGTGTCGTCGCCCGGGAATCCGTACTTCGTAAGAAGGTCGCGAACTTCCATGTCGACGAGCTCGATCAACTCGGGGTCGTCCACGAGGTCGGTCTTGTTGATGAAGACAACGATGTGAGGCACGCCGACCTGACGGGCGAGCAGGATGTGCTCTCGCGTCTGGGGCATGGGGCCGTCCGTCGCGGACACGACCAAGATAGCGCCGTCCATCTGGGCAGCGCCGGTGATCATGTTCTTGATGAAGTCGGCGTGACCAGGACAGTCGACGTGCGCATAGTGGCGGGAATCGGTCTCGTACTCCTGGTGGGAGATGTTGATCGTGATACCGCGTGCCTTCTCTTCCGGCGCGTTGTCGATTTCGTCGTAGTTAACTTTCTTCGCCAAACCCTGCTGGGCCAAGACGCCGGTGATTGCGGCGGTCAACGAAGTCTTACCGTGGTCAACGTGGCCGATCGTGCCGATGTTGACGTGCGGCTTCTTTCTCTCAAATTTAGCTCGTGCCATGTCTTTTTAGTGTGCTCCTCTTACCTACCGTCCGGCCTGGGCCTTCGCGGTTATTTCAGCAGCGATGTTGTTTGGAACCTCTTCGTAGTGGCTCGGTGTAACGTTCGGCTGAGCGCGGCCCTGAGTAAGGGAGCGCAGCGTTGTAACATACCCGAACATCTCGGAAAGAGGAACGTGGGCGTTGACGACGGTGACGCCGCCCATTGCGGGCTCCATCCCCTCGATTCGACCACGACGACTATTCATGTCGCCGACCACGTCTCCCACGTTGCCTTCCGGCGTCGTGACTTCGACGTGCATAATCGGCTCCTTTAGGACCGGATTCGCCTTCTTCATCGCTTCCTTGAAAGCGATGTGCCCAGCCTGCTTAAATGCGTTTTCGTTCGAGTCGACCTCGTGGTACGAACCCTCGATCAAGGACACCTTTAGGTCCACAACCGGGTAGCCCGCCAAGACGCCGCTCAAGAGTCCCTCTCGGATGCCCTTTTCGCATGCCGGGATGTACTCCTTGGGAATCGAACCGCCAACGACCTTGTTCTGGAAAACAAAGCCTGTACCCGAGGGCATTGGCTCCATTTCGATCCAGCAGTGACCGTACTGACCCGAACCACCGGTCTGGCGGATAAAGCGACCTTCGGCCTTCGCCTTGATGCGAACCGTTTCTCGGTACGCAACCTGCGGCTTGCCTTGGTTTGCCTGAACGCCAAACTCTCGATTGAGTCGGTCAACGATGATTTCCAGGTGAAGCTCGCCCATTCCCGAGATGATCGTCTGACCACTCTCCGGATCGGTGAACACTCGGAACGTCGGATCTTCCTGCGCTAGGCGCTGGAGGGACGAACCAAGTTTCTCCTGGTCTGCACGGCTCTTCGGCTCGATCGCGATCTGGATAACTGGCTCGGGGAACTTGATGCTCTCAAGCGCGATCTCGTGATCCGTCGAGCAGATCGTGTGACCGGTGTTGACATCGTTCAGCCCGATGACGCCCACGATTTCACCCGCGTACACCTCATCGATGTCGTTGCGGCTGTTCGCGTGCATTTCCAGAATTCGGCCGATTCGCTCAGTTCGAGTTCGGAAGTCGTTGGTCTGCGGATCGCGGTACGTTACCGACACCGCCGATCCCTTCTTCAGGAAGCCGGAGTAGACGCGCAGGAAGGTGAGACGACCGACGTACTTGTCGGACATGATCTTGAACGCGAGCGCGGAGAACGGCTCCGAGTCGTCCGGATTTCGAATCAAAACCTCTTCGGTGTGCGGGTCGACACCCTTGACCGATCCCACATCGAGCGGGGAAGGCAGGTAGGCAACGACCGCGTCGATCATCGCTTGGACGCCCTTATTCTTAAAGGACGAACCAGAGATCATCGGCACAACCTTGTTGGCCAAAGTCGCAGCCCGGAGGGCGGCCTTGATATCCACCTGAGGAATCTCAACACCCTCGAGGAATCGCTCCATGATCGAATCGTCGAAATCGGCGATCGCCTCGATCATCTTCTCGCGGTACTCGGCGGCATCGTCAACCAGCTCGGCCGGAATCGGGATCTCGCGGAACGTCTTACCCTTGTCGTCATCGGTATCGTAAACCGACGCGGTCATCGTGATAAGGTCCACGTAGCCAAGATAGTTCGACTCAGCGCCAATCGGAAGCTGAATCGGAACTGCGTTCGCGCCAAGACGATCCTTCACGCGTGCAAGCACGGTGTGGAAGTCAGCGCCAAGGCGATCCATCTTGTTTACGTAAATGATCCGCGGGACCATATACTTGTTCATCTGTCGCCAGACCGTTTCCGTCTGCGGCTGGACGCCACCGACTGCGCAAAGAACGCAGACCGCGCCGTCGAGCACACGAAGGGAACGCTCCACTTCGACGGTGAAGTCAACGTGGCCCGGTGTGTCGATGATATTGATCTTGTGCTCAGGAAGGTCGTTCTGACTGCCCTTCCAGAAACAGGATGTCGCAGCAGAAGTGATCGTGATTCCACGCTCCTGCTCCTGCTCCATCCAGTCCATGGTTGCAGCGCCCTCGTGCACCTCACCGATCTTGTGCGTCTTACCGGTGTAGTAAAGGATTCGCTCCGTGGTTGTGGTCTTTCCGGCGTCGATGTGCGCGGCAATACCAATGTTACGGACGAGGTTCAGAGGGTGACTACGGGGCATTTGTTTATCCTTCTAATTATCAGAATCTATAGTGGGCGAACGCTTTGTTCGCGTCCGCCATTCGGTGGGTGTCCTCACGTTTCTTAATCGTGCTTCCAGTGCCGTTGAACGCGTCCAGAAGTTCGGAAGAAAGACGATCGATCATCGTCTTCCCAGACCTCTTACGTGCGGCGCCGATCATCCATCGCAGAGCGAGAGTCCTTCGGCGATCCGGGCGCACTTCCATGGGCACTTGGTAGGTCTGACCACCGACTCGTCGGGGTCGAACTTCCACTGCGGGCATGACGTTCTGGAGGGCCTTGTCGAAAACTTCGAGAGCAGGCACGCCCGCTTTCTCTTCGCAGATGCTCATCGCACCGTAGAAGATTTTCTCAGCGGTGACCTTCTTGCCATCCACCATCATGCGGTTGATAAATCTTGTGACCATCTCCGAACCGTAAATAGGATCGGGGATTGTCGGGCGCTTTACTGGGGGTCCTTTACGTGGCATTTACTTCTTGCCTCCCTTCGCAGCAGCAGCGGCACCGGCCTTCGGTCGCTTGGCTCCGTACTTGGATCGACCCTGCATTCGCTTTGCCGTACCGGCAGTCTGCTGGGTTCCTCGAACGATGTGATATCGCACGCCGGGCAGGTCCTTTACACGACCGCCGCGCACGAGCACAACCGAGTGCTCCTGAAGGTTGTGGCCTTCGCCAGGAATGTATGCCGTAACCTCGATGCCGTTAGTGAGACGCACACGAGCGGTCTTTCGAAGTGCCGAGTTCGGCTTCTTCGGAGTCATGGTTCGGACGACAGTACACACGCCGCGCTTGAAGGGGTTGCTCTTCAACGCGGGTGACTTCGACTTCACCTTCGGGGCAGATCGCCCCTTTCGCACTAATTGATTTACGGTCGGCATATTGCTTTATTTTTCTCGCTTATTTAAGATCACGGGGCCAGCGGCCAAGCAGGCAACAAAAAACCCCGTCGCACGATTACGCGAAGGGGCACACTTCCTGGCTTATTGCGAATTTTCGTAGTTCTAGATGAACCCGGTCCCGCGCCTCCTCGTCGTAATCCGTCCGGGCACACGCAGTGCCCTGACGATTGGAGAGTTTGACAGCTTCGATGGCCCTATGTCAATAGGTTCGGCTGGGGGTCGGATTCTCATGGTTTCACGCCGATCCCGTAGGCTTCCCTCGCCGCTCGATAGGCTTCGTCGTAGATCGCAC
Organism: Fimbriimonadales bacterium; assembly: GCA_038321975.1. Classification (GTDB taxonomy): domain Bacteria; phylum Armatimonadota; class Fimbriimonadia; order Fimbriimonadales; family Fimbriimonadaceae; genus Fimbriimonas. Next base: position 46,686 of record JBBQFM010000001.1, read on the forward strand.
TTGGGCCGAACTGCTGAAACGTGGCGTGTTGCATGAGCAGCACGAATATCTTCCCTTTGGTGGGATAGATGCTCATCACGGTTCCGAAGGCACCATTGTGGCCGAACGAGAGGTCGGGATTTGTGAACAGGCCCAAGCCGTTACCGATCCCGTTATAGATCGAGTATTGCTCGGTGGTCATTTGGTGCACCGCCTTTTCTGAGAGGATCCTCTTGCCATGGAACGCTCCTTTGTTGAGGAGCATCTGGCAGAAGCGGCCAATGTCTGATGCGGTGGAGTAGAGCCCTCCGCTCGGCAAGGGGTTTCGCGGGCCTGGCACGCTCGGCAGCGAGTCGAATGGGTTGTCCATTCGCTTCAGGTCGGTGAGTTGGGCGTTGGTTCCATACGCTTTTGCGAGCCGCGCCAGGATCCGCGCGCTCGGCGAGAACGTGGTGTCCTTCATCTCAAGCGGATCCAATAATCTCTTTTGCATGAAATCTGCGTAAGGCTGGCCGGATACGATTTCGATGATGCGCCCGATCGTGTTCAGCCCCGCATTCGAATATGCCCACTTCGTTCCCGGATCGGATTCGAGCGGGTTGGCCGCGTACGCCTGCACGGCTACCGACAGGGGAAGAATCGTGAGCGGCTTGGTATTGCTCTCCTCGGGGACCATGCCGGTAAGCCCGCTCGTGTGAGTGAGGAGGTCTTTGATCAGGATCGCTCTCGTTGGGCGTCGCAGAAGGACATGGGTGGCGTCCTTTTCCGCCTTAACCCACACATCTGCGAACTCGGGGATGTACTTGGAGACGGGGTCATCCAGTTTCACCTTGCCTTCATCGACAAGGAGCATGAAGGCCGCTGCGGTCACGGACTTCGTCATCGACGCAATCCAAAACACGGTGTTCTTCCGCATCGGCTTGTTCTCCTCGATGTCGGCGAACCCGACGGTTTCGATGGCGATTGTTTTGTCTCGGTCTGCCACCAAGACGACTGCGCCGGGAAGTTGGCGTTTGTCGACGAACGGACGTAGGGCGTCGGAAATGGGGCTCTGAGACAGGAGAACGGCGGCCATAAGGGTTGAGATCACTTCCTGATTCTCTATTGCCGGTTGGCTCAGGAGATAGGAGATTCTTGCATTCGCAGGTAGGCGCCGGGAGTTAGGCCGTAGACCCGTCGGAACTGAGCCGTGAAGTGGCTTTGATCGGCGAATCCGTGGTCGATCGCTGATTGGCCGGTTGTCTTTCCGGATTGGAGGTTATCCTTTGCTCGAGCAAGCCGCTGTCGCACCGAGTATTCGCGCGGCGACTGGCCGTTCACGGCTCGAAATACACGTAGAGCGGAAGACGGACTGAGATAAACGAGCCGTCCTAGGTGCTTTAGATCGATAGGCTCGTCTGGGTTGGCATCCATGTGCTTTTGGATGATCGACGCTGGCTCGCGCTTCCAGCGGCCGGGGTGGATGGCGTCATCTTCTCTCCACGGAAAACCCACGAAGCTTTCGCCCATTCGATTGTCCTGGGCTTCCGGATCCATTCCCGCGATCCGCGAGAGCAATGGCCAATCTTGCGGCTCGACTTCGACCTTGGCAACCGGCCGCAAGGGCGAATCACTCAAAAACGGCTTCGCCCAGAGGTCGTCGGGAAACTCTTGCTTTCTATAGAGATATACAGTTCCGCATCGCCACGGCCGACCGCTCAGGGCCCGATAGTCGAAGCCGTAATAGTAGGCCTGGGACGGCCGGTCGGGGTCTCCAAATGGTGCCGCCACGGTGCTCCGGGCATCTCGCCCCAGTTTCGCCAGCCCCCTCGTATCGGTGATGGCGGGCAGGATGGCCTCGACCGCTCGGGTGAAGGCGAGGTGACGGGGACGATCCCATCCGAGCAGGTTCCGGGACAGAATGATCGGCGCGAGTTCAGCGATGCTGCCGCTGGGATCACCCGCGAGGAGGAAGCCGTTTTGCCCTGCGTAGTCGAGAAAGGTTGCGCACGGTACGTCTCGGAACTCGTATCTCGGGATCGCAGGACAACCGTTCTCGCAGTAGGTATTGAGGATGCGATCACAGGTCCGCGTGGTGACTTCGTCGAAGACGGGAACGGGGCACAGGTCCAGCTGGCTCTGGTCAATCTCATGATCGACTTCCCCTGGTCGGACCTTTCGCATGCTCATCGCAGAATTGTACGCTCCCACGTAGCGTTGGCGTCCCCGCCGACGAGACAACCTACCTCGACTACCTCATCTTCAGAATACGGGCCAACTGATATCATCGAGTTCGTATTCGGTGCGCGAAGCAAAGGGCCAATCCTTCAAACCCGCCTTTACCGGGTTCTCCAACGTGTAGCCGATGAACTTTTCGAGAGACCCCGAGTGTCTCACGAGATGATCGAAGGACTCCTTCTGCCAAAGCCGCCCCTTACGCCCCAAGATAGAATTGATGCGATGCGCAGATGCCCCTTTCCAGACTTGAAGCAGATTCGAGAGATCAGTCCCGGGGTGAGGACGCAAAACTGCGTGTGTATGGTTGGGCATGATGGCCCACGCATAGATCTTGTGGGCAGATGGATACTCCATGACCTCTCTCAGAATCTCGGCGCAGCCCGGAACTTTGAGGACACATTCTCCCACCCCCGTATCGAGAAGGCGATCGACTCTACCCAGCCACCGTTTTTTACAGTCATATAGTTCTGGACCCGTCAACGATCGTCCAAAGGCGAGTTCTTTTCGCCGGACTTCGTCGGCGAACTCTTGTTCGTAGGCGTGAAGAGCCGACTGGGGCAATGAGTCCGCAAGTCGGAACGTGACGAAATAGGCTCCGCCCGCGAGACGCCAATGAGGCAATCGCCCAGCATGCCGCTTTTCTAGCACAGGAGCATTGTGACACTGCGTCACTGAGTGGGGTAGTCACGCTAGGCTGTCTCGTCGGCGGGACGCCAACGCTACACAGGCCTGTCGTCCTTCCTTGGTAGATCACTGGCCTCGTGAGGCGGAATCATCGGCGAGACGCCGACGCTACAACCGGACCGGTAAACTCTCTTCCTCCATGAGTGAAGATTCGATACGCGATATTCGTTTGCAGAAGCTCGCCCGCATGCGCGAGCTAGGTCACGACCCTTACCAGGTCGAGAAATTTGGGCGAACGGATTCTGCGAAACGACTCTTGGAGAACTTTGAAGAGGGCAAGCCGGTGGAGTTCGCCGGACGCGTGGTGTCCTATCGATTGATGGGCAAGGCGGGCTTTGCCCACATCAGCGATGGCGACGACAAGATCCAAGGCTACTTCCGCAAGGACGACCTGGAAGGGATCGGCTGGGACCTTTACGACCTACTCGACGTGGGCGACCACATCGGCGTTCGCGGCACCCTGTTCCTCACCAAGACCGGCGAGAAATCGATCCACGTGAAGGAGCTCGTCCCGCTTAGCAAGGCACTCCACAACCTGCCCATCGGCAAGGAAAAGGACGGCCACACCTGGTATGGCCTGAGCGACATCGAGCAGCGGTATCGACACCGACACCTCGACCTCATCGCGAACCCCGATGCCCGAAAAATGTTGCTCAACCGAGCCCGCATCACTTCGGCGGTACGTCGCTACTTCGACGGGCAAGGCTATCTCGAGGTCGAGACTCCGCTGCTCCAGCTCGAAGCGGGCGGGGCCGCGGCACGCCCCTTTCTCACCCATTACAACGCCTACGAGATGGATGTGAAGCTTCGCATCTCGCTCGAGCTGTATCTCAAGCGGATCATCTGTGGCGACGTGCCGCGGGTTTACGAGATCGGCCGGGTATTCAGAAACGAGGGAGTAAGCAACCGCCACAACCCCGAGTTCACGATGCTCGAGTTCTATGAGGCGTATGCGGACATGGAAGTGATGATGCAGCGGGTTGAGGAGTGCTTCAAGTACGTCGTCGAGGAAGTCTTTGGCGGCACTCCTGACGCCGAGCTGTACTCGGCGTTCACTCGTCCGTGGAAGCGAGTCGATCTCCTCACCGAGATCGAGGGGCACACCGGCCTCACTGCCGACGACCTTTCTAGTCTAGAGAAGGCGCAGAAGGCGTTGGGACACCGAGAAGTCAAGAACCCTGGGTCGGGCAAGCGAATCGTGGCCGACGACGAGCGCAGCCTCGGCGGCCTGATCGAGAAGTTGCTCGAGGTATTCGTCGAACCGACCCTCCAAGAGCCGACGTTTGTGGTCGGCTACCCCATCGAAACTTCCCCACTGGCCAAGAAAGACCCGAACAACCCGCGCATGACGCGCCGGTTTGAGGGCTACGCCAACGGTCGCGAACTCTGCAACGCCTTCAGCGAGCTCAACGACCCGATCGACCAACGCGAGCGGTTCGAGCAACAGCTCTCGGAGCGGGCGAAGGGCGACGACGAGGCGCACCCGATGGACGAGGAGTTCATCTATGCGCTCGAATCGGGCATGCCGCCGACCGGTGGCTGCGGCATCGGCATCGACCGAATGGCGATGCTGCTTACCGGGGCCGACGTCATTCGAGAGGTTCTCTTCTTTCCGACGATGCGGCCGCAGCAAAACGACGAGGGTGAACACACGTAGTTTCATCCCGGCGAAGCCGTGTAACCGACAATGTCATCGGCGTGAGGGTTCGAAAAACTCGACCGACTTTCACATGCCATTGACTTCGCGCCGATGCGATCGTCGGTTACACGCGCTTCGCGCGAAAATCCAAAACTTGCTATGAACACGCGTACACAGTAAAGTGTTCATGACATGCGAAAGAACCTTGTCGGCTATGCGTTCATCGCACCGTGGCTCATCGGTTTCTTCCTGTTCGTAGCCGGCCCATTCGTAGCCAGCGTCTACCTCTCGTTCACTCGCTACGACATCTTGTCGCCGCCCGTCTGGGTCGGGTTCGCGAACTACAAATCCCTCATCACCGAGGACCCCATCTTCTGGAAGAGCCTGGGAGTCACCGTGAAGTATGCGATCGTGTCGGTGCCGCTGACCGTAGTCGCCGCGGTCGCCCTCGCCTTGCTCATGAACATCAATGTGAAGGGCATCACGATCTATCGGACGATCTTCTACCTGCCGAGCATCGTCCCGACCGTCGCAACGTCGATGATCTTTCTGTCGATCCTCAACCCCCAACTCGGACTCGTGAATGGGATTCTCAAGAGCACAGGAGTGATCGGCCCGGCTTGGCTGAGCGATGCGAAATGGGCGCTCTGGAGCCTCGTTTTCATGGCGATGTGGGGGATTGGGGGGAGCATGATTATCTACCTCGCTGGGTTGAAGGACATTCCGACCTACCTCTATGAGGCGGCCCTCCTGGATGGCGCGAACGCTCTCACGCGCATGCGGCGCATCACCCTGCCGATGCTGACGCCGGTGATCTTCTTCAACTTGGTCATGGGCATCATCGGGGCGTTTCAGTACTTCACCCAGGCGCTCATCCTGACCAAGGGCGGACCCGAGGACAGCACTCGTTTTTATGCGCTCTACCTGTTCGACCGCGCTTGGAAATACGGCGACATGGGTTACGCGAGCGCGATGGCCTGGATTCTATTTGTCGTCGTCGCGGTGATCACCACCGGGCTTTTCAAGACCCAGAAAAAGTGGGTGCACTATGGCGCCTAAGAGCATCATTCGCTTCGTGCTGATGGCACTTCTTGGATGCAGCGTCCTGGCCATTCTCGCATGGCCGGTGCCGAACCCGATGAAGCACCCGGAGCGGAAGCAAGTGCGGTTCTGGCACATGTGGAGTGGAGAGTGGAAAGATGTCGTCGACAAGATCGTCAAGCGGTTCAACGATAGCCAGACCGAGTACGAGGTGGTTAGTCTAAGCATCCCGGACAGCGCAAGCACGAAGTTCATCCTCGGCACTGCGGGAGGCAACCCGCCCGATGTGATGGCGCAGTGGGAGGCAGTTCTTCCGACTTGGGCCGAGAACAAGATGATTGTCCCCCTCGAGAGCCTCATGACTCCCGCCGAGTGGAAGAACTTCAAGGAAACGGCTTATCCCGCGGTGCGAAAGGTGGGCATGTACAAGGGCCACCTGTACGGAGTGACGATTGGGATGAACGTCTCGGCTTGCTATTACCGAGCCGATCAGTTTCGAGATGCGGGCCTTGATCCCGAGGTCTTCCCTCCCGGCCTCGAGGAGCTGGACGAGCTCGGGATGAAGCTGACTAAGAAGGACAAGGATGGCAGCATCACCCGTCTGGGCTACCTCTCGGCTCCTTGGAAGATGCTGGCACCCGCGTTTGGCGGCGGCTTCTACGATTGGAAAAATGAGAAGCTGACGCTCAATACGCCGCAGAACCTTCGCGCCCTGCAGTACATGGTCGCCAACCGCAAGAAACTTGGCTACGAAAACGTGGTGAGATTTCAGAGTGGCTTTGGCAGCGACTCCGGTGCCGTATGGTCTTTCATCGGGGGCGCTCAAACGATCTGCTTCGATGGTGCGTGGCGAGTGACCCAGATGGGGCAGTACGCGCCGAAGCTGGACTATCGACTGAGACCCATGCCACCTCCAAAGGGCGGCGTCCCGCTTGCCGGGGCCACTAACGGAAACTTCATGATCGTGCCTTCTGGCGCTAGGAACATCGCCGGCGCATGGGAATTCATCAAGTTCTGGTCTGGCCTTAGTCATCCGGAACGAGCGGCTGAATTCTACACATGGGGTGGTTGGCTTCCCCTCTCTCCGGCGGTCGCGAACACTCCCATCTATCAGGCGTACATCCGGAAGTATCCGCAGTTCAAGTTCTTGGTGGACATGATGCCGAGCGAGAACCTGCAGCCGCCTCCGCCAATTCCCGCCCAGCAGTACGTCAGCGACGCAATCGAGAAGTATCAGGATCTCGCACTGCGAGGCTCATTGTCGCCTGAGCAGGCTATCGGTGCGCTCGAAAAAGACGTGAACCACGAACTGGCGCGACGCATGGAGTTGGGATATGCAGGCTAAGGGCCCGTTCGCGCTTTCGCTGCCGCAAAGGGTGATGGTCCACATCGTTCTGCTCGCGCTTGCGATCCCCGCGATCATGCCAACCGTCTGGATGGTGTCGACCTCACTGAAGTCGAATGAGCAGATCATTTCGAACAACGGTCAGGCGAGTTCGATCAACCTTCAGAGCTTCGTTCCGACGCCTGCCCACTTCGACAACTATTCGAAGGCGGTGACCTCGGTGCCGTTCGACTTGTATCTGCGGAATACGCTGGCCCTCTGCATTGTCTGCGTGGTCGGGGCGGTTTTTTCGAGTGCGATCGTCGCTTACGGCTTTGCGAGGCTCGAGTTCAAGGGCAAGAACTTCTGGTTCCTCCTGATGATCGCGACGATGGCTTTGCCGGGTCAGGTCACGATGGTGCCCGTCTTCACCTTATTCCGGTGGCTGGGTTGGTACGGCACCTACCTGCCCCTGACGGTGCCCTCGTTCTTTGGCGTTCCCTTCTATATCTTCCTGCTGTCGCAGTTCTTTAAGTCACTGCCAGAAGAGCTTGCGGAGTCGGCCCGCGTCGATGGCGCAAGCGATTGGACGATCTTCTCGCGAATCGTTTTGCCCCTTTCAAAGTCGGCTCTGGCCACCTGCGCGCTTTTCCAATGTCTAGGGACCTGGAACGACTTCCTCGGCCCCCTTCTCTACATCAACGAGCCACAGAAGTACACGCTGGGATACGGATTGCAGCAGTTCCTGTCCTCGTTCGGCAGTAAATGGGCGGAGCTGATGGCGGCATCGACAATCTTCACTCTGCCGATCATCATCCTTTTCTTCCTGGCCCAGAAGACGTTCATCCAGGGCATTTCGACTACGGGCGGAAAGAACTAAGGGTGTTCGGACATTCGCGGGCGTTAAAGCGCGGTCACGCCCGGGCGACTCACATTGTTTCTCGGCCCCTCCGACCGAACACCGCACCCGAACACCAAACACCTCTTCCGGAGGCTACAACAGACTCTTCGCGACTTCGACGACGTGCTCGGCGGTGATTCCTAGCTCCTTCAGTACCTGATCGCCGGGAGCGGACATTCCGAAGCGGTCGACACCAACTTGGGCGTCCGAGTATCGGGGCCAAGCCATGGTGATCCCTGCTTCAACGGAAACCTTGGGTGTTCCCTTCGGCAAGACGGATGCTTTGTAATCCGCCGACTGCTTGTCGTAGAGAAACCAACTCGGCATGCTTACGACTCTCGTCGGGACTCCGGCGGCCTCCAACTGCTCGCGGGCGGCGACTGCGATCTGAACCTCTGATCCGGTGCCAATGATAATGACCTTCGCTTCGGACGAACCCTCTTGAAGGACATAGGCGCCCTTCTCGGCGGGATGGTTCTTTACGTCGCCGGGGGTGACGGGCGGGAGGCCTTGGCGCGAGAGCGCCATCATCATCGGGGTGTGGGACGATTGGAGGGCGATCTTCCATGCGACTACCGTTTCGTTGCCGTCGGCCGGTCGGAAGACGTTGAGATTCGGGATGGCGCGGAGGGCGGTGAGGTGCTCGACGGGCTGGTGGGTGGGACCATCTTCGCCGAGGCCGACGCTGTCGTGGGTGAAGATGAAGATCGATGGGACCTCCATCAAAGCCGCGAGGCGAATGGATGGTCGGCAGTAGTCGGTGAAGGTCATGAAGGACGCGCCGTAACCGCGAGTCGCCCCGTGCAGCGTGATGCCGTTAACCGCAGCGGCCATGCCGTGCTCCCGGATGCCGAAGTCGATGGTTTTGCCGCCGTAGGTGTCCGGCTGGAATTCGCCGAGGCCCTTCTGAGTAGTGAGGGTGCTCTCTGCGAGGTCGCCGCTGCCGCCGATAAGAGTTGGGAGGAAGTTGGCGATCGCGCCAATGACCATCTCGCTCGCCTTGCGGGAAGCGACCTTTTCGGTGATCGTTGGCAATGCATCGAGCCATTCGGTGCCTAGGTCGCCGGAAATCGCGAGTCTTAGCTGCGCGCCTTCGGCTGGGAAGGCAGCTTCGTATGCCTTCATGGCGTCCCGCCAATTGGATTCGGATGCTTGACCGGCATCGACTGCCTCTCGGTAGTGCTCGAGAACCTCGTCGGCGATGAAGAAGGTGGGCTCTTGCGGAATGCCGAGGGCATCCTTTGTGATCTTCAGCTCATCCGCGCCAAACGGATTGCTGTGGGCCTTGTTGGTGCCTTGCAGTTTGGGGCTGCCGAAGCCGATGATCGTCTTGCACATGATCAGAGACGGCTTGTCGGTTACCGCCCGCGCGGCGTTGATCGCCGCCTCGACTTCTTCGATGTTCATCCCATCGATCTTCTGAACGTGCCACTCCAACGCCTCAAATCGACCACCCACGCTTTCCGTGAAGGTGATCGAGGTGTGACCGTCGATCGTGATGCCGTTGTCGTCGTAGAGCCAAATCAGCTTGCCGAGCTTGAGGTGGCCAGCTAGCGAGGCGGCCTCGTTGCTCACGCCTTCCATCAGGTCGCCGTCGGAGCAGATTGAGTAGGTGTAGTGATCGACAACCGTGTGGCCCGGCTTGTTGAACGTCGTCGCCATGTACCGCTCAGCGATCGCGAACCCGACCGAGTGGGCGACGCCCTGACCGAGAGGGCCGGTGGCCATCTCAACTCCCGGGGTGATCGTATTTTCAGGGTGGCCGGGGGTCTTGGAGTGGAGTTGGCGGAAGTGCTTCAGTTCCTCGAGTGGCAGATCGTAGCCGGTGAGGTGGAGCAGCGAGTACAGAAGCATCGACCCGTGGCCGGCCGAGAGGATGAACCGGTCTCGGTTGAACCAGTGCGGGTTCTTCGGGTTGTGATGGAGGAACTTGGTCCACAGCACGTACGCCATGGGTGCCGCGCCCAAGGGCAGGCCCGCGTGACCGCTTTTGGCGGCCTCTACGCCGTCGAGCGAAAGGCCCCGAATCGTGTTGACGCACTGCATATCCAAGCTACCCATATGGCAGCAAGGTTACCTGTCGAACTCCTCGGATGTCCTCACGCGTCCGAAGGGTGCCCATGCCAGCCCCATCCGGTACCATTCCCTTCGTGCGGCCTCTCGTTTGCGCTCTCCTTTTTCTCTCTGCCTTCACCCTCGTGCAGGCTCAAAAGCGCGATGGGGCGTACAAGGCGCCGGGAGCCACCACGGCGGTTCCATGGTCGATCAACGAGTTCCACACCCTCATTTGGGGTGGGCAGACTTACATTCCTTACGGAATTCGAGTCGACGGAAACGCGGCCTCAATCCAGGAAGCGAAGGCGGCGGGGATCAGCGACGTCGAGGTTGACTTGCCTGCCAACGGCAACGGGTGGGACGAGTCATTCGAGGCGCTTAAAGCCTTCAACATGCGGTATCTTGTGCGGCTCTCGTCGCTCACGCCGATGGCGAAAGGCTTTGCCGTAGATCCCCAGGGTTACCGAATTTCCGATGTCACCAAGTCTCGGCATTTCGAAATCAGTCTCCCCGGCGCGACCAGCGCCCTCGTGGTGCTCGCCTCGAAGGGCGATTCTGCGGTGCAGAAGTCGGCTCGTCTCCCCGTCATCGATGGCAAGCTCACCTACGATCTGAAAACCGCTCTCGAGATCGACTGCGTGCTGCTCGTCTTTCCGCAAATGACAAGCGCGGAGCAGCCGGACTATTGGGAAGGAATGGACGCTCATCGGGACGATCTTCTTTCCTCTCTCATGCACCACTCGCCGGGCGCGGGACTGCGTGGGATCGTGAACCCGATCGGCAAGACGGTGGCTCTGCCCGGCAAGCAGCTTCAATTCGTCCCCGCGACCGACGGTTTCCGAACCGACCTCCGCAACCTCTTGGAGGAGCGATACAAGAACATGGAGACGGCCCAGCGAAGCTGGGCGATGAGCGGCTCGATCATGTCTTCCAGCGACGACGAGTCAAAGAAGCCGCTCTCGAAGTTCGAGGACCTCGCCAGGCTCGTTCCTCTATGGTCCGGGAATCGAGGGATCTCCTATCTTTGGGATCCCAAGACGGATGCACTCCTCGCCTGCGAGAGCCGGCGCAGCGCGGTTTGGCAAGACATCGCCGACGTGGTGAATGCCGCGAGCGATCGCCGATTCCGTCGCATCGTCACCGCCATCCGCTCGGTTTGCGATGTGCCGGTTATTCAGGAGTGGGCGGGCTGGTCGGCACCATATGAAGTCCGAGACCCAGCGATCGATGGAGTCGGGATCCGTGCCACCGGCACGAGCCCGAGCGCCCTCCTTGAGACGGGGTCGAGGGCGGCGAGCAGCATCCTACGGTGGTCCTTGCCAGGCTGGTCGGTAGCGACCGACATCGACCTCGGCTCCGCTCCCGAATCGGCGGCCCAACTTCCCAATGTGCTGGATGACTTGGGATCGCTCGGTGCCCGCGGATTCTTTATCCGTACCGACGCGACCGCGGTCGCCAAAACGGTCGGTGCGGAAGCCGCGAAACGGACAGCCGACACCGGCCTTTCGACCTCGGCTCCCCAGCCGGTTTTCTTCCCCGAGAACGCGACAAACCCAGCGGTCGCCCAACGACTTCCCGGCGGCCGGTGGTGGCTGCCGACTCCGGCGGACGGAAACCGTATCGACCTCGGAGCCAACTATTTCGCTTATCGCCTGCGCGATTTTCGCGGGAGCTCCCTCGCTCTGTGGACCTCAAAGCCTGGTCGCGTCAAGCTCATGATGGTCAACCCGAAGGCGGCACTCTTTGCGACGGTTGACGGAAGCGACCCGCTCATCAAGAGCGTGAAAGGCGGCATCGAGGTCACGCTCACCGAGTTTCCGCTGATGATCACAGGGACCGAGGAGGTGCCCGTACCGGCAGGCACGATGTCCGATTTGGTCGACCACTTTGGACAGCTCCTCATGGCGGCGGACGCGATTCGGAGAGATACCACCGAGGAACGTCTGTACTTCAGCGATGGGATGGGCGGCTTCGATCGAAACCCGGGTGGAAGCCTCGCGCTCATGCAGGACCAGTACAACAAGCTCGCTCAGAAGCTCGCCCGATATACGTGGATTGAGGCCGAGAGCTCGAAGCAGACCAACTTCAGCGATATCCTCGCCAACCCCGGATGCAGCAACGGTAACGCACTGTCCCTCCGCACAACTCTGTCACCCGATGCGAGCGGATACTACGCGTCCTACGATGTGCCCGTGCGCTTCAAGGAGGAGCAGGAAGTTTGGATCGCCGCCCGCATTCCGCCGGAGCTTCGCGGCGCGGTGCAGTTCCTTGTAGGCGGTCAGATCCTGCAAGTTACGGGCGATCCGATCAGCCTTTATGGCGGTGGGTTTGGATGGTACAAGCTGGGATCGACCAGGCTAGGCGGCACGATGACCAAGCTGCGGATTCAGGTGAACAGCCCGAGCGGGGCGGACATCTCGATCGACACGATCCTCCTTTCCCCCACTCCGTTCACGCCGGCCGGCGTCACTCGCCCCGACCCGATTCCGTTTGCGATGCGGCCAATTAAGAAGACTTAGCTTTCGTGTTGGCAGCGACGGCAATCGCAATGGTGGTGGAACCGCTGATTCAACAAGTGGAACGCGACCATCGCTAGGCCGCCCGCCACCGCGAACACAGTTCCTACGGGATTGATGTGGTCGTGGCCGAAGACGAAATGGCTCATCACGATACAAACGATCGCACCTACGAAGAAGAGGGATGGGACGAACGAGCCGTGCTTGCGGATCCCGTGAACGACGGCCGTCGTGCCCACAACTCCGGCGACGCTGAGGAACACAACTTCTGAGGTGGTCGAGCCGATGAAGTCGAGACCGACAACCGAGAGCAGGCCAAGTGCCACGCCGGTAAGTAGGCAGTGCACCGCACAGATGGCGCTCGCATACGCGCCTATCTTGTCCAAATTGAGTTGTCTCGCTGCTTTCATGGTCAGAGCAAATCCGATTATACCCCAGGGGGGTAGCGTATTCTACTCCGAATGGCTTGCGATCGGTCGCAAGATCATCAACAATGCGGAGCGGTGCGGCTGATTCCTGATCCCGGAGGGACCGTAATATCTTAGCCAGGCGGTCTCTCAGAGACCAAGAGATGGGATCCCCTGCAAACTTTTGCGACCTGGTTGGCCAATGGTCGGAAGCGAGCATACATCGGCGGGGCGCGGACGCTACATTTGGGGGAAATTGGCGCGCTCGATAGGACTCGAACCTACGACCCTCAGCTCCGCAAGCTGATGCTCTATCCACTGAGCTACGAGCGCTTAACTCTGAGATTGTACCTAAACGTCGTCCAAGACCTGGGCCGGAATCATCTGACGCGGCAAGCGGTTAGAATCGTCTAGGTGATGCCGATGAAAACCCTGGTCCTTCCCTTGCTTGCCACTATAAGCGCGATCGCACCCGCACAGATTTCACGCGAACAGGCGGAGGCCCGCCTGAACTCGATGGAGGCAGCGCCGCCGGTGCCGCGTGCGACGATGATTTGGGCGATGACGACCCTGAATCGTGACCTCGCCACCAAGATTGCGATCGGCACGGAGGACGAGAAGGTTGCGGCGGCGCTGGAGGCAGGGCAGCGCAAGGTGCCGATGCTCTATTCATTCATCGCCAAAGCCCTCCCGAAAGCAGAAAAGCGGTCCGGAAAGCTTTACGTCCTCGTCCTCGCCGAGTCTCACACGATCGAGGGGCACCATGCGGTCGAGAAGGCAACGAAGAACCCAGTTCAAGAGATCCGTTGGGCGGCTGCCTTTGCAAGCGCGGACTGGGCCTATCGTGGAGGGCACGCCGCCCTGATCGAAGCTTTGCAGGCAGATCAGTTGCCAGCGGTGCGAGCGCTCGCCAGGGTTGGAACTCTGGCCGACGCGAAGCCAATGCGCGCCTACTACAACCGGATGAGAACGACGGTCACGCCAGCAGGCCCTCGCCCCGACCGAGTTGCCCAACTCGCAATGGCCGAGCTCGGTGACCCTTGGGCGCTAGGGACGCTACGCGGGGAGATCGACCATCCGGCGGATAAGTTCTTCCGAGTGGCTTCCCTCCACGTTCTTGGCAAGCGTGCTGCTCAGGTCGACATTCCCAGAATCGAGAAGTCACTCGCGGACCCGTACATGAACGCCCGGTTCGCGGCTGCGGAAGCGTTGGGCGCGATGAAGGTCAAAGCCGCGGTTCCCGCCCTTCGACGGTTGGCGGCAAAGCCGGGAACTGACGCCATGCAGGGTCAGTCGAGCGAGGCAAGGGGGCGTAAGTATGCCAGCTATGTGGCCGACTGCCTCGAAGCGGGCAACCGCCCCATGGACTTGCAATCCTGGAACCTGAGCGGTCGGCGTCAGCGGTGAAGGAACGGCCAGGATTGCACCGTTCGGTCTGATAGACCCGCGACGACCTTCTCGCCATCCGGCGTGAACGTTAGCGATAGGACGGATGCGTCGCTGGTGTTGAGCCTTTCGAGGAAGGTGCCATCGTAGGTCACCAAGTTCACGCCAAACTTATCGCCTAGTGCCAACACCGATTCGGTGGGGTGGAAAGCGGCAAGCGGCAGGCCAGCGCCGATCGGCAGGCGAGACACCAGCTTGCCCTCATCGCCGTCGTAAAGCAGAACCTCGTGCAGCGTTCGTGCGGCTACCGTGTTGTGCCCGGGCGAGACGGTGAGGCTGTAAACGCGATCGGGAAGCTTGATTCGGTATTCACGCTTTCGCGTTTGGACGTTCCAGACACCAAGACTAAAGCTGTCGCAACCGACAAGTCGGTCGCCGTCTGGCAGGAAGGCCATATATCGAGGGCAATCGTTCTCGTGCCAAAGGGCGCGCATCACTCCGTCTTCGCTCCAGATGGCGAACGAACCGTTGTCGAACGCGGCGGCTACGTGGCCGAGCGACGTGGCCAGAGCGATGGGAGAAACAATGAGAAATCCGAAGGAGCGCGGCGGTCTGTAGTCCCACCTCAGCTCGCCTCTCTCGACATCGATTGCCGAGACTTTGTCGCCCGCAGCGATGAGGAGCAGCTTGCCGTCGTGGGTAAAGCTAAGGCCGCGAATGCGTTCGGTGGGTCGGACCTTCTGATCGTAGGTCGCCAGCTTTACGCTGAAGACCGTCTCGTCTCCACGCCGCACCTCGACGCACATATGGGTATCGCTCAGCGCGAGAAGCGATCCATCTGGCGAATAAGCGAGATGGTTGATTCCGGCGCGGCGGTTGATCGTGCGTGGCGCGAGTAGCGGTAGGCTGACCTGCATATCCTTAAATCACTTTGACGCGGCTTGCGCGCTCAAGGTCGCAGGTTAGGGCAAAGGGCCCGCTTACTTACGGTCGGAGACCGTCTCGATGAAGACGGTATCAAGGCCGACCGAACGCTCCCAACCCTCTTTTCGGTTTGCTGCGGCGTAGCGCTCGAGGCCATGGATCAATCCCTGGAGGGTCGGATCGCCGGGTTTGACTCGGAAGAAAGTCTGGGCCACTTCGTAGGCTTCGGCATACTTGCCCATTCGGTCTAAGCACTGAGCATGCTTCGTTCCCGCTTCCCAGAAGCTGGGCTCAAGGATGGTTGCGCGGTGAAAGGCGGCAGCGGCGGGTGCCCACTCGTTCTTTCGAAAATAGGACATGCCCATGTAGGCGAGCAACTTTGAGTTGGTGGGTTGGACTTGAAGCGCAGCCTGGCACGCGAGGATGGCGTCATCCCATCGCGCTTGTCGCATCAACTCTTCGATTCCAAGATCCGGCATTTCCCTATCCTCTCAAATGTATAACAACTATCTAGCCATTGGGTGTCGTTGATTTTGAGTTTCGTTCAAAAGTCCTAGGCCCTGTCCCCTCATCTTTCCCGGCACAATTGCCGACACTTCCAATGGGCCACTTCTGCGCCCGATGGAAACATGCTCCAGAAGATTCTTAAGCACACCGACCTCCTGATGGGAATGGGTCTCATGGTCATGGTGGCCATGCTCATCCTGCCGCTTCCCCACTGGGCGCTCGATGCCGGCCTCGTGGTGGGTATCGCGATGTCGGTAATGATCCTACTCACAGCGGTAAACGTCAGCGACCCGCTTCAGTTCAGTGTCTTCCCAAGCTTGCTCCTCCTCACCACGCTTTTCCGCCTCGCCCTGAGTATTTCGGCGACCAAACTCATTCTCGGGACGGGCCAAGCGGGTCACGTTATTCAGACCTTTGGCGAATTCGTGATGGGTGGCGATCCGGTTGTCGGCTTCGTCGCGTTCCTCATCCTCATCATCGTCAACTTCGTGGTCATCACGAACGGTGCGGGACGAGTTTCGGAAGTCGTTGCTCGATTCACCTTGGACGCGTTGCCCGGTAAGCAGATGTCGATTGACGCCGACCTCGCGGCTGGCCTCATCGACGAAGACGGCGCACGTGCTCGACGAAAGCAGGTTAAGCAAGAGGCAGACTTTTACGGAGCGATGGATGGCGCGTCCAAGTTCGTCAAAGGCGACGCAGTTGCCGCCGTCTTGATGATCGTCGTCAACCTCATCGGTGGCTTTGCGGTTGGCTACATGAAGGGTCAGGGGGATGCGATGAGCATCCTGATGAACTATTCCCTTCTCTCGGTCGGCGAGGGCATGGTCGCTCAGATCCCCGCCTTGCTCATCTCGGTCGCGGCCGGCCTTATGGTCACCCGAGCCGGGCAAGAGCGCAGCATGGGCGGCGAGGTCATGTCACAGCTCTTCGGTCAGCCGAAAGCGATCGGCTTCGCGGGCATTGCGATGGCCGCCTTCGGACTCGTCCCGGGCTTTCCCGCCACCATCTTTTTCGGCGCCGCTGGCATATGCTATGCCCTGTACCGGTTCCTACAAAAAAATCCCAACGCGGCCAAGCAGTTTGATGTCGAGAAGAAGGTCGAGGCACCCAAGCCGCTCGCGCCCACCCCCAGCGGACCGGAAGCGGTACTTCCCCTTTTGAACGTCGATCCGATCGAGATCGAGATCGGCTATGGCCTTACCAAATTAGCGGATGCCCGGGTCGGTGGCGACTTGCCCGAGCGGATTACGGCGACCCGAAGACAGATTGCCCTCGAGCTCGGATTCGTGATGCCGACGGTTCGCATCCGCGACTCCGTACACCTCCAGGCAAACGAGTACATCCTCAAGATTCGTGGCGAAGAAGTCGCACGAGCCACCTGTTTCGCGTCTCAGAGTCTTGCCGTCAGCAGTGGGATGATCCTCGCGCCGGTTCCCGGCGCGCCCACCAAGGATCCAGTTTTCGGGCTCGATGCCCTTTGGATCGAGAATTCGATCCGCGAGGGTGCCGAGCGCGCAGGCTACACGGTGATCGAGGCGAGCGCGGTGATTTCCACTCACCTCGCCGAGATCGTGAAGACTTACGCGGCCGAACTACTTAGCCGACAGGACGTGCAAAACCTCCTCGACAACGCGAAGGCGACCAACGAAGCCGCGGTCACCGAGCTTATTCCTCACGTTCTTCAGCTTGGAGACGTCCAGAAGGTCCTTCAGCACCTCCTGCGCGAGCGAGTGCCGATTCGCGACATGGTCACGATTCTCGAGACGATGGCCGACTATGGCGCGCGGGTCAAAGATCCCGACCAGCTAGGCGAGCTCGTTCGATCTTCGATCGCAAGGACGATCACCCGCCAGTACGTCGACCACGAGAACCACCTCTTCTGCATCACCCTCGAGCCAGCGCTTGAGCGGACGCTCACCGAGAGCGTCAACCAGACCGCGATCGGGTCGACGTTGGCGCTGGATCCGGGGACCCAGAACACCCTCATCGAAAGGCTGAAAGCGTCGAACGAGCAGGCGATGTCACAGGGCTACCAGGCCGTGCTTCTCTGTTCGACGACTCTTCGATTGCCGCTGAGGCGGCTTTTGGAGCGGTACTTGCCAAACCTCCACGTGCTGGCCTACAACGAGATCGCGTCGCGAGCCGACGTCGAGTTCGTCGGCCAAGTCGCAGCGTAACAGCCCCTACGCAAAGTGTGTAGTCGGCGATCACATCGACGCTGAGAGACTCCCCCTATTTCCGCATCTCGCGGACGGGCGAAAGTTTGTCGCGTCGATGTGATCGCCGACTACACGCTTTGCATAGGGGGTCGGATTATCTTTTGACCTGCCCCATCAAGACGTCGATGGACTTGTCGAGTTGGGGGTCGATGCCAGAAAAGTATTCCTCGGGGGTGATGTCGACGTCGTAGTCCATCTTCTCGCCCATGTCCTCGAGAGGTGAGCCATCGAGTCGATACACGCCGGTGCCGGGCATTCGCATGCCGGTGCCGTCTACGAGGCGACCGCCGCCGGTGTAAATGACGTAGCCCGGGGTTTCCTTGCCGATCAAGGTCGCCAGGTGCCTCGACTTCATGGCCATTGGGAACATCTCCGCGTTGGAGTAGCTCGTCTCTGCGGCCATCACCACCATCGGGATGGCGAGCGCCTGTCCGGGGCCCATCTGAATCGCTTCGTCGCGAATCTGATAGAAAGAGTTGGGCTGCCGTTCGAGGACGTCGATGATCCTGTCGGAGGTGTTGCCACCACCGTTGTTGCGGACGTCGATGATGAGGCCCTTTTTGTCTTGAGCGTATTGGAAGACCTGTTGAGTGAAACGGTCGAGTTCGGGTTGGCTCATGCCTGCGATGTGCACATAGGTGAGAAGACCGTTGGACTTCTTCTCCACATACTCACGCCGTGCCTCGATTCGATTTGCGAAGAGGATCCCGTTGAACTCACCGCTGCTGATCGCACGAAACTTCAGGTCTCTCGTCTTGCCATCCGCACCTTGCACCGTGTAGGTCAGCTCGCGACCGATCTGGTCATTGAGAATGTCACGGTACAGCGCTTCGTTGGCCGAGATGTCGTGACCGTTGATCTTGGTTACGATCTCGCCCGGAACGAGCTTGGTCTTGGCGAAGGAACCGATCGTGTGAGCAGGTACTTCCTTGACCTTGATACCGGGACCCGAGTAGCTGTAGTCGATGAGAAATCCGATGTGCGGGCTCGTCGTGCTTGCCACCGGGCTCGGCGCGGGCGAGACTTCCGAGTGAGAAGACTCAAGTTGGCCTACCAACTGGTTCAAGATCGTCGCCATCTCGTTTCGATGACCGACCGAGGGCAGGAACTTGCGGTAGCGGGCTCCCAACATCTCCCAGTCGCGCGCATGGAAGTTCCCGTCGTAGAAGCCCTGGTTGTAGCGTCTCCAGAACTCGTTGTAGGCGGCGAGGTGCTCTTTGCGAAGGTCGTGATTCCAGTCTGCTCGGAAGGTCACCGCGGTGACGGGATACTCCCGCTCGTGAAGAGCGAGAATCGCAGGGATGCCGCTTCGAATCAGCTGCAGCTTGGTGCTGTCGGCATTAAATTCGATATCCCGGATTCCGCCGGTTCGCGTCATCTGGGTGGGATCTTCGCCGTTGTACTTCGTCTTCCACACATCCCCGGCGCTAACGAAGATCAGGTCTCCATTGCTCGGATCGACCAAGACCTGGCTTTCGGGCGACTTCTCCGAGATTCGGCGGGGTCGGTCGTCAATGTTGAAGGTGTCGATGTCCACCTTCACCGGTCCGGTGGGCTTCTCGTACTTCAGGTCGAGCTCGGTGGGCCGGGCATCCTCTTGGTGAAGTGGGATCGCGTAGAGACCGGGTCCCGTGCGGTCGCTTCGGAAGAAGAGATACTTGCCGTCGGGCGACCACGTTGGGTTCAAGTTCTGAACGTTGAGCTTGGTCAGGTTCGTCGACTTCTGAGTCTCGGTGTCGAAGACGTAGATGTTCGTTCCCTGCTCCCAGAGGTAGTAACCGCTGCGCAGAAGAGGCTCGGAGTAGGCCACGTACCGACCGTCGGGCGACCAGCTGTAGAACTGGGTTCCGCCGGAGCGAGTCAGCAGCTTCGTTGGGGTGCCTCCGGAGACGGGCACGGTGTAAAGCCCGCCATCCTTGCCGCTCTGCCAGTAGCTCAGTTTCGTCTTGTCCGGGGTGAGTCGGAGAGAACCGACGTCGGCGTTCAACTTCGACACCGGCGTCACCGCCTTTGTGTCCGTGTCCATGGAGTAAAGCCGCTCGGCGCCGTCTCGGTCACTCACAAAGTAGAGGTTCTTGTTGTCGGGATTCCAGAACGGCTGCGCATCGGTGCCAGCCCAATCGGTGAGCTGAACCGCGTCATCTGCATTTGGCCCCTTCCCTTTCTTGGTGGGAACCATCCACAGCTCGCCCCGAACTTCAAAGACCATCTTGTCGCCCTTCGGGCTCAGCGATGCGTCTCGGGCGCCGTCGGTGAGGACGAGGTGCTCCTCCTGGGTCGTCTTGTCGTCGATGCTGGCAGTGAGGGTGATCTTGGCGGCCCTCTTTCCGGGCGCCATCACGTAAACGTCGCCATCTTCCTCAAATGCCGCATTCCCCGCCGTTCGGGCGACGGTGAGAAAGTCGCACGGTGCGCCCACGAAGTCGGTGAGTTGCTTAGCGTCCCCCGACATGTTGACCGACCACACGTTCGGTGTCCTCTTGGCATTGTCGACGAACTTGGGAATCGGCTTGCCGGCGTAGCTGCTGCTGGGCGTCTTGTCTCCCACCGTCACCGCGAGGACTGCCTTACCATCCGGCGAGGGGTTCGGCCAGAGGTGCTGAAATCGGTTGGCGCGGATCTTAGTGCGCTTGCCACTTGCGATGTCGTAGCTCCAAAGCTGGGCCGCGGCGGAGCCTTCGTAGCGGCTGCGCACCCACGGAAAGCCAAACCGGTTGTACACGATGGACTTACCATCGGGCGAGAAGCGGGGGCTTCCGACGGGCATCATGTCCAGCATTACCTGCTTGAATGCACCCGTTTTTACGTCGATAAGATAGAAGCCGTTCGCCGGGTTGTCGCGGGTTGCTTTCTCAAGGATGTACTTGCCATCGGGCGACCAGTCGGAAGGCACGTCCGGACCTGAGTTCCAGGTGAGCCGCTTGGTTTCGCCGCCGTCGGCGGGCACGACGTAGATATCGTTGTTCCCGTTTCGATTAGAGCTGAAAGCGATCCACTCACCGTCGGGCGACCATACAGGGGTGTCGTCGAGCTCGATGTGGTTGGTCAGGGGGACCGCTTTCCCGCCTGCCGAGTCGGCAACCCAAATGTCTCCTTGATAGCTGAACGCAAGTCGCTTGCCATCTGGACTAAGCGCTAAGCTTCGGGCACCAACCAGAGGAGCGGGCTTGGGAGGGTCGAGCTGCGCGGTAGCGAGGGCGGTGAGAGAAAGGAGGGCAAGAGAGGTCCAAGACCGAATCATATAAGGCCAATATAGCCAAACCGGTCAACAAAAAGCCCGCGAACTGTATTCAGCTCGCGGGCTCTCTAATGTTCTAGTCGACTTAGGCTCGTCGGCGTCGTCGCATGAGGCCGACTACACCAAGACCCAGAACGGCCATCGAAGCGGGCTCAGGTACTACTTGACCGACAACCGTGAGCTCAAAGTAGCCTTCGCCATCGAACGAGGAGCTGTACGTGCCTATCGGGTTCACGGGCAGATCGACGATGCTCGAGGCAATCCAGCTACCTGCGAAGGAGTAAGTCCCCCCCCGAGATCGAGGTTGTGCCGGCGCCGTCCATCGAAATGGAGCTCGAACCGTTGAAAAACGTGCCCGAGAAAGTGTTGGTCGTTGCAGTAGTGCTGATGCCGAATCCCCACCCGAAGGTGGTGTTCAACTGGGGCAGGCTGCTGTATTCCGAAATCGTCGATGTGGCCAAGCCGGTCGACGTATCGTAAGTGCCGATGATGTTGATGATAAACGCTTGGGCCGACATTGCAGCCGAGAAGGCAGCAACTGCCAATGCGGTGCGGAAGGCGCTCTTTCTAGTGATTAAGGACATCGATATTCTCTCCAGACTATCCAGCCAGACAACTACGTCTGCCCAAGACGTTTTAGTCTAACATATTTCGCCCAATACTGCAACAATTGCATGGACTTTGTAACGGTAAGAATAGGTTTTGTTGCGTTTAGACGGCTTATTTGGATAGAGCGGCCCTGAGAAAACCTCGGGCGGCGCTCGCTTCGTAAAGGAGAAGTTGCTTTTTGTCGGACCCCGCGGATCCATCCCATCGTTTCGGATAGAGCCCTTTCGCGTCCTTGCCATTGTCGTGGAGAAAGGTCAAGGCCTTCAGAACGGTCTCCCGCCAGGGCCCCGTTTGGTCGATCGCGTAAAGGTCGAGAAAACTGTCGGCGAGGAGGTGAGCAAAACTTGCATCGTCCTTGATCGCCCCAGTTGTGCGGTCGACCCAATGAAGGGTCGCCGACTTTGCAATTCGTTTCGCCTCGTCTCGATAGATTGGATCGTGCGCCACGTGATAGAAGATGACGTTCGCTCGGATCATCAGGGCCGAGTTATAGGTCCACTTCGTTTTCTCGATCTTGTCGTCCAGTCTTTGGCTATCCCAGAAGAGGCCGTCTTTGTCTTGCAGATGGGCGTTTGTCCAGGTGTAGAGGCGCTTCGCAGCCGCCAAGTAGGCGGGCTCATGGGTGATTTGAAATAGCCTCAAGGCGCCTACGATTGCGGGGGCGTTCGAGCACGTGTTCTTGCTCTCGTGCTTGGCCTCTTGCCAGTAGATGCCACCTCCGAGCTTGCTGTCTTCCCCACTCATTGCGAACGCTTGAGTATCGATCGCGCGCTTGAGAGTGGCCTTGTCCTTGGTGATCTCGTAGGCGTCTGCGAGGGATAGGACGATCCATTCGTTGTCATCGTAGTAGCGGTCCGACTTGCCGGGATTCGGCTGGACGTCGTAACCACCGATGCCTTCGGCTTGGGTCCAGTAAGGCTCGATACTTTGGAACGCGGAGATCATCCGCTTCTCATACTTGGCTCGGTCGATCTGAGTCGCCGACACGAAGGCGGAGAGCTGCACTCCGTAGTCCCACATAAAGGCGGGCTGCTTGGAGGGTTCGCCTGACTCTAGCTCCTCGATGTAGTAGCCCTTGTCCGGCTTCCAATAGTGCTGCTCGATAGCAGCAAGAGCCTCTTCGCCCCACTCGCGCAAGGTGGCGGTGGTGGAAGTCTGGGTCGCGATCATGCATCCAATGAAGAGGGAAACCACTCTCTATTCTTGCCCAGCATTGATTCGCGCGATGGACCGTTTGTGCGCGTCTTCTGAACCAGGAGTGTGATTGATGAAGTCGATCTTCTCTTCCTTGGTCATATCCTTGAATTCCTTTCGGGGCTTGCCGGTGTACGGCGAGCTGGGAGGGATACTTGAGTCGCTGCAGCCGATGACGCACATCAGGGCGGCGGCAACGAGGGTGATGGTTTGTTTCATGAGTTGCTCTCCCGACGGGGTGTTCGGCGTTGGGTATTCGGTGTTCGGTCCAGAGTGAGAAACCCGAACACCGAACACCGAACACCGAAGCGCCTTTCTTAGTTCGACCACTCCTTGATCTGTCGAACGTCGGCCTTGATGCCATCGATCCAGGACATACCGTTGCCCGGACCGTTCCAGTAGACGTTCCAACCGCAAGCGGGAATTCCGCCCGGTCCGAGGGAGCCCCAGACGTCCTTATCGATCGAACCCATCATGCTGAACGACTTCGCGTGGCCGTCGAAGAAGCCAAAGTTCAACTGACCGTTTCCAACGCCGTTGACCAGCGAGTAGCTGCCCGGATAGGTGTCTAGTTCGTGACCATCGGCGGATGCCGTTTTGGCCGCTTCCGACACTTCGATATCGGGGAACAGTTTGCGGGTCGGTGCGAGCATCGCGGTACCCGCGACGTTCGTGATCAGTGAGAAGTTTCCGCCCTGGTTGTACACCGTTTGGCCGCCGCTTCCGTTCGGATAGATCTCCGGCCAGAAAGTGTCGGCGCATCGACCGTCTGCGTGAGGACCGCCGAACTCGTTTCGGCCGGCATCCTTGTTAACCGCGTACGATCTTGGGAATCGGGTTGTTTCGTCGCCCGGTTCGTTGCCGAACCATCGGTCCGCGTTGGACCAGGCGGCCTGGTTTAGGGGCGACTGGAAGATGCCTCCGTTTCCGGGGGTTGAGTAGAACACTCCGTTCACGACGGTTCCTCGTCCGCCGCTCTTGATGTACGGCAGAGTGACGTCCTTCCAGGTTCGCATCCGGGGGCTCCACCAGTCGGCGTCCTGCTCGACGACGCGAGTCGCGGCAGCCGCGTCATCGTTGTCGCCCGCATACATCAGCATGCCCAGGGTGAGCTGCTTGATGTTAGAGAGGTCGGATGTGGCCTTCGCAGCACGCTTTGCCTGTGCGAAGACAGGGAAGAGAATAGCAGCGAGAATCGCGATGATCGCGATGACCACGAGAAGTTCGATGAGCGTAAAGCCCTTGCGCAGAGAAGAATGCATCGGGATAACCTCCATTGGTTAGGTCAAGCATTGACATTGCCGTCCTTGGCTGCAGGCAACAGGCCTGCGTCGGCGAGAATGAATTCGGCAGGAACACGCAGAACTTGCGGAGCCTGACCGGGTTCGGAAATCGAGCTAGAAAGACGTTCGGCAGCGAGCTTGCCGATTTCGTAGGTGCGCGGGATCAGCCGGTGTACGTGCCACGGCCGTCGCAGCATCATCGAGGGCCAGTCGTTGAACGATGCCAGCTCGACCTGCTCGGGGATGGAGACGCCGATCTGCTCGCACACGTCGAGTACCGCCGCCGCGAACATGTCCTGCACGCAGAAGATCGCGGTGACCGGATTCTGCTGCTGGGTGAGCGTGAAAACGGCGTCATGGACAGCCTGGACAAATCGCGACGAATGGGTGTGCTCCATGTCCGCCGAAAAGAACCGAATCAGGCCTTCGTCAACGTTTGTTCTCGCTTCCAGATGAGCCTGGCGGTAAGAGTCCAAACGCTCGTTGACGGTGGAAACGTGAGGCTTGTAGAAGCTGAGGAATCCGATTCGCTTGTGTCCACGCTCCAGCAACGCTTTAATCGCGTGGTGAGTCGCGCCGCGGTTGTCGCTCAAGACAGCGGTTGCTTCAAGGCCATCGGGAATACGGTCAAGTAAGACAATCGGCTTGCCTTCTGCGATCAGCCGCCTGAGCAGCGGCGTGTTTCGCGGGTCGCTTGTTGGGAAGCACAGGATGCCATCGGCCTCCTTAGACATCTTTTCGAGAAGCTCGGCTTCTCGTTCGGGATCGTCTTTGGAGTCGCACCAAAGAAGGCTGTGCTCGTCGGCAAGGCCGGCATGAATTCCCCTCACGAGGTTGGCTTGGGGGAAGTCGTAGGCTTGCTCGATGATGTCGCAAACAAGCGCGATGCGCCCAGTCTTGGCACTCTTCGGGTTCGCAATCACCGTTCCCCAGCGTCTCTGTCTTGTGACCAGACCGAGGGTCTGCAGTTCGCGGACTGCTCGGTGGGCGGTCGGTCGGCTGACCTTCCATTGAACGGCGAGCAACTCTTCGTTGTCCAGCCGATCGCCCGGCTTTAGCGCCCCAGAATCGATCTGGGAGCGAATGCCATCGGCGATCTTCTTCCACTGAGGCTCGTTCACGTATTGACTATACGTTGGATTCTATTGATAAGACAATATGATTCTAAACATTTTGGTAGAGATGCGGATCTCGGAGTTCGAAACCTGATAATCGGGCAACCGTTCGGGGGCGCGGATGGTCCAAGGCCTCCCTCGGAAGTAAACTCCAATCGTGGAGCGGGTTAATTCCGAAGGCATTCCTCTGGACAAGTTGACGCTTGCCCTCAAGGATCGTCACCTCGTGATGACTGCTCGGCGTGTCAATCATTGCCTTCTCTGCCGGCACGGGGACGTGAATGCCGCCGGACTCTGCGATCCCTGCTACAGCCAGCTCAACGGCCCAAGTCTGAAGGCGGCGGTCCGATGGCTGAGCGGCGAAGGACCCTGATGGCCCTCTACATATTTATTGGCTTCATCATCGGACTCGCAGGCACGTACTACGTGATGTCCCTGAAGCGAACGCCCAAGTTCCTCGCCTCCGCCGAGTATTGGGTCTACCTGCGTGGTGAGAAGCTCCCCGACCAGTCGCTGATGATGGATCGGATGATCGGCAAGAACCCCTACGCCCGAGCCGGTCAGTCGCCGATTGGGCGCAACGAGGGGCTAGTTTTCTCCGACATCCGGCTACACATCGCGCTGGTGCTGAAGGCCAAAAACCCCCACGCCTTCCGCCCCGACCTCTTTGAGAGCCATGTGGAGCCGACGGCGGAGATCCTCGCCGAGCTTGGGGAGGCGAAATCGTTTGTGAAGGTGCGGTACATCAGCGAAGAGCCGCTGAAGGATAAGCGACACATTCAATTCCTCGCCCACGCGGCGGACGCGATCTCGGAACTTGGTGGCGGCAGCGTGATTTTCGACGTGACCGAAGAACTTCTCATGAGCCGCGCAAATCTCTCACGGCAGCTTTCCGAGAACTCAGACGCCACGCGTCCGGAGATGCATGTGCGCACGGTGTGGCAACCCGGCACCTCGGGCGGAGTCGTTCAAACTCGCGGGCTTAAGAAGATCGGATTGAGCGAGCTGACCTCCAACCCAATCGAGACCGACGAACGGATGATCGCATCCAATGTTTTGGAAGAGGCAGCGTACGAAGTGTGGAAGCAAGGCACGCTCCCCGAAAGCGTTCAAGTCACCGCCTTTGACGACCAGTTCAAAGTCGTGATGCAGCCGTTGAAGGACGGGATGGTGCCGGTTCGGCTGCTGAGGGTCCAGGCCACATGAGCAGCGTTCGCCTCATTCCCTGCCTCGACATCAAAGACGGTCGGGTGGTCAAGGGAGTCAACTTTGTCGGACTTCGAGACGCCGGGGATCCGGTCGAGCTCGCAAAATTTTACGACGCCGAAGGGGCGGACGAGTTGGTGTTTCTCGACATTACGGCAAGCCACGAAGATCGGGCTCCCGTGATCGAGCTCGCCGAGAGGGTCGCCGAACAGGTCTTCATCCCCTTCACGGTCGGCGGAGGATTGCGCAAGGTCGAGGATATCCGGCTAGCGCTCCTTGCCGGGGCAGATAAGGTGTCCCTCAACACCGCCGCGATCAACGACCCAAACCTGATCACAGAGGGGGCTGCCCGTTTTGGCTCCCAGTGCATCGTGGTCGCGATCGACGCCCGGCGTCGCAACCTGACCGAGAATCTGGTTGCCTCGATCGATCTGGGCGGTGAGTTGATCGACGCCATGTCCGGGATCGCTTCGGAGTGTTTCGCGACGCCCCACATCGAGAGTTGGGAGGTCTACACCCACGGCGGACGCAAGCCCACCGGGATCGACGTCGTCGAGTGGGCTCGCAAAGTGGCCCAGCTCGGTGCGGGCGAGATCCTGCTTACCAGCATGGACGGCGACGGCACCCAGGCCGGCTACGACTTAGCTCTCACCCGAGCGGTGAGCCAAGCGGTAGATATCCCGGTCATCGCCAGCGGCGGGGCGGGCGAGCCGCAGCATCTGGTGGATGCGGTGAAGAAGGGCAAGGCGGACGCGGTGTTGCTGGCCAGCATCGTCCATGACGGCGTTTATCGCCTTCGCGACTTGAAGCAGTACATGGCCGATGCGGGTATCCCGATGCGAATCGTCTAGAAGAAGTCGATGCAGTAGGTCGGCGTGGGGCTCATGAGCGTCTTTGCGGCTTCGAACGCCTTGGCATCCGAGATTTGGACAAGGCCGATTCTGGCCAGATCTTCTAAAGACGGACTTCCGAGAAACGCCTGTATGAATTGGCGAACATCGAGCGTTATATCGGCGGAATCGCACTTCTCTACGGTCGTGCCATCGGGTCCGAATGCTACTCGCCACGGTCCGACGTTGTCCTCGACGATGTCGTCCACGACGGCGATGCGGAACTCGCCAGAATGGTTGGAGGTTAGTGAGCGCAGGCACAGGGCGACGTCATTCGCCCGATACATGATCGGCCGAGTCAGTTCGGCTTCGATTCCTTGGTCTAGCCACTTGGCATACAGCGGGCTATCAGATGGCTCGAACCAGGTGAGCGCCGTTTTGTTGATCGCAATGCCTTCCATCACCGAGAGCGCGCCCTCGTATCCAGCTCGGGAAGACCAAACGAACTCCGAAAGGTGCTGGGTCTCCCAGAACGCAACCTGATGGCTTACCGCGATGTACGCCTCGATCGGCTCGCCGATGGCGTAGATGGTGAGCGGCTTGTTCTCGTTGAGGACTCGCTCCCACTGAAGCTCGGTTCGGATATTGAGTCCGCTGCGAGCGTGGGCAAACGCGTTGTAGCAGGGTTCGAGAAGCTTCCAATCCGACGGCGTCAGACGGCGAACCTTCATGTCGCTTCGGGTCTTCGGAATCCGATGCGTCGGGCACGTAATTTTCACCCGCTGGCCACAGATCTCATATCCTGCCTTGCGATAGAAGGGTTCTCGGTACGCATACAGCGAGCAAAGGGCGATCCCTTCTTCCTTCATTCGCTTGGGCAGCCAGGACATCATCACGCTGCCGACTCCCGAGCGTCGCTTCTCCGGGGCAACCCCGACGGCGGCGACACCGGCGCATTTGAGGGTTGCGTCTCGTCTTGTAGCCGTCATATCCAGGGCCACAAAGATCCCCGCCGTGTCGCCCTCTTCTTGGCACACGAAGCCGCGGGCGTACTTGAACGTCCGTCGCTCGGGGGGAACGACTTGACCGTCGTTGTACACGAGCGACCGCACCGCAAAGAACCCTTCCTCGTCGTGGGGTTCGTATGGGCGAACTATGAGCTTGGACATCTTGACGAGGATACTCTCTCGGTTCGGCGGAGGACATTTCAGTCCCCCAAAACGTCGCTCGCGTTCAAGTCAGTTTCTCGGCTGACGGGCCCCTCACCCCTGCCCCTCTTCCCCGGAGGGGAGAGGGGTTCCGGAATCGCTCTCCTCTTCCGCGCCTTTGCGGGTGCGGATGTACCAGTAGCCGATCCCGATCATCGCGCCTCCGAGAAGCATCAGTAGAAGCACCTTGATCGCGGGGTTTGTATCCGCGAGGTCCACGAACACGATCTTGCCGACCGTGAACGCCATCACCCCAATGCCAGCGAGCCTCATATGGGGGACGTCAATGAGGAAGCCGATCGTGAGTAGAATCACTGCGGTGAGGGTCCAAGCTACGGTCACCGCCGGATTCAGGTTCATTCCCACCGGCGAACCAATCAGCATGAGGATTCCGAGGCGAGAGAGGTAGAACCATGCGGCACCGGAGATCGCGTAGTAGCCGAACGCCTGATCGTTTTCGCCCAATTCCCCGATCACCAACGGGGCCAAAGCCAAGAGACTAAGCATTAGAGATCCCAGGCAAAGCAACTCGAGCGGTTTGTGAATGGCCGCATTCGTCATCACGCCCATGTAAAAAGCCGTTCCGAGGATCAAGAAGGCGGTCGAGACCCAGGTGATCGGGTTGCGCTGCCAGCGCCGGGCCAGAAGGGCGCCCACGATGCAAACCAGGGCCGCCCCGAGCGAGCAGCCAGCATCAGCAGGGAAAGCGGCAAACGGGAGTGCCAAGACGAGGTAGCTGATACGGACTAGCAGCGTCCCCACCGAGAGTCCGAATATGCCCACGTACAGCCGACTCTCACCAGTGCCGCCCGTCTCTTTTGCCACCAACGGGGCTAGGGCAACCCAAGCGAGGGTGAGCGAGCCGATGCACAACAGTTCGAGCGGCTTGTGAACGGCAATGTCGCTCATGACTCCGCTGTAGAACAGAGTCGCTGCGCCGAGGAAGGAGGCGGATACCCAGGTGATCGCGTCCGGTTTCCACTTACGGGCAAGTCCCATCGCGAGGATGCAAACCGTGATCGCCGCCAAGGCACAGCCCGCGCTTGCCGGGAAAGCGGCAAACGGCAAGGTCAGAACGAGGTAACCGATTCGGACCAGAAGAGTCCCAATAGCCAGCCCAGCAACCACTACAGACAGGCGATTCTCGGACGTATTCTCACGAAAGTCGCTGACCACGCCAGCCGCAACGATGAGCGAGGCGAACGTCAGCGCCAATCCGGAATCCACCCCAAAACCGGGAGCCCCCATGATGAGCTGCAGGCCGTAGGAGACAACGCCCAAGGCGATAATCGCCCACTGCAGGGTGTTCGTCGAACGGTACTTCGTCGCCGCGGTGAGGGCCACCATAAGCGCGCCATAGACAAGGAAAGCGCTGGCTACGCCGAGAAGTGGAGGCGCGCCAAGGTATTTGATGCCGAGGGCTACCTGAACGAGGCGCGCGAACAGGGGCACTATGAGGACGGCGGTGATCACCACGTGCCGCTCAGTGTTAAGGTGCGCCCGGTTGAGGGCATAGAAACTCAGGACAAGGGCGGCGATGCCGCAGGCTAGGAAGCCGCACTCCATGGCCACGGTGAGCAAGTGAGCGTCAACGAGGCCGAAGTACGGGATTGCGGCCAGGCCGAGTTCGAGCAGGGCGAGGCCGGCGACAAACTTGGAGCGCATCTTGGATGCGACAATCGCGGCTCCGATGCTGAGGAACACGAAGATAAAGGCGGATGGCAGGAGTTCGGGCCCGAACGGTGCGATCACCATCGGAATTCCAAATGCCATCGCTTGAATGGTCGCCCTTACGCTCTTGGGCATTGGAATGAAGCTCATCAACCCGATTGCAGCGCCCAAGGCGATCTCGTGATAGGAGCCCCTAACGCCGCCCTTGCAGCAGAAACTGAGGACAGCCGCCGCAAATAACGCGGTCGGACCGAAGGCGCCCTGGGGATCCCATTCGAGCTTTCGGTAGGACCACGCATAGGCTCCGACGCAGACAACTGCGGTGCCGCCGAAGGCGCCTACCGCGTACGGCCACCAGGCATCGCCATGACCAAAGAGGAATCCCGATCCGATCATGCCCGCCCCGTAGAGCCACATCGTCACGTCGATCCACTTATTCTTCGCCGCGATGAGGGCGGCCGGAATAAGAATGAGGAAATGGAGGGCACAGCTTAGGGCCGCCTTGTCCTGCTGTAGCGGCATCAGGGTCGCAATGAGCCCGCCGATGATGCCGATAGCGAGGAAGGACCGCGAGCTTCGCCAGAGGCTATAACCTAAGTTCGCGAAGCTGAGCGCGAGGAAGAGAGCAACTAGCACCTCGCCGCTGTAAAGTTTTTGAAAGACGTGGCCGGCCGCAAAATCGAGATACAGGCCGCAAGAGCCGACGCCGGTGAGAATCTGGCCGAATTCTTCCTTCTCTTCTCGTCTCCATTGACCGACGCCGATGAAGCCGAGACATAGGGCAACGACCGCCAAGAAGAGCATCCACGGAGTGATGAAGCCACTCGTCACGCCGATGCTTACCAGGTAACCGATGCCGCCAACGAGAAGGACGCCGCCCGCTTTGGGCACAAGCTTCGCGCCAATGTTGTATTCGAATCCCGGGTTCGCCTTTGCTGCCGCCACGGGAGTGGGCGGGGTTGGCGCAGGCGTCGGGGTGCTTGGGGGTCGCACCCATGCCCCGGTCGGAGGAATTGGCTGACCCTGGGCTACCAACACGGGTGGTGGTGGCGGCGGAGCAACCGGCTGGACAACCACCGGTGGCGGAGGCGGAGTCTCTCGGCGACCGAAACGCAGCACCGTTTCGACCGACTGGAGGCGGCTATCCATCTGATCGAGACGCGCTTCGATGCGCTCCAATCTGGATTCGAATTTGTCCATTATCGACCAAGTTACAGCGTTTTGCCCTCTAGCCCCTAGTGAGTCTGATGAAACCGCGACCGCTAGGGTAAACCCGGCCCGTGAATACCCAACTTCTAAAAGAGCTAGTTGAGGCCCATGGCGTTTCTGGGCAAGAGGAAGCGATCCGAACTATCGTTCGTCGCGAACTGAAAGACCTTTGCGAGATCTCCGTCGATTCGATGGGGAGCATGATCTGCCTCAAGAAAGCTCCCGGCAACGGCGCCAAGAAACTGATGCTCGCCGCTCATATGGATGAGATCGGCTTCGTCGTCAAGTACATCGACGAAAAGGGTTTCATCCGACTGCAAACCCTCGGCGGATGGGATCCCCGACAGATGTGCAGCCAGCGAGTGGTGGTACAGACCAAAGGCGGCCCCTTGAAGGGAGTCCTGCAGTATTCCACCAAGCCTGCCCACCTACTGACTGACGCGGAGCGCAACGAGGGTCCGAAGATCGCGAACTTCTTCGTCGACCTGGGCCTTTCAGGCGACGAAGCGAAAGAGAAAGTTCGGCTTGGCGATATGGTGACGATGGATCGGGACATGATCCAGCTCGGCAAGAACCTCACGTGCAAGTCGATGGACGACCGAGTCGCCGTCTTCATCATGATCGAAGCGCTGAAGGCGGCTAAGAGCCACAACGTCGACGTCTATGCGGTTGCCACTGTACAGGAAGAAATCGGCCTGCGCGGCGCGGCCGCCGCCGGTTCTGCGATCGCTCCTGACGTCTGTGTCGCGATCGACATCACGCTCGCCAACGACATCCCCGGGATTCCCGATCAGGATCAAATCACTCGACTCGGCGAAGGCGCTGCCATCAAGATCCTGGACAGTTCCCTTCTCTGTCACCCGAAGGTGGTGGACCACTTCCGAACGCTCGCCGAGAAGAACAAGATCAAGCACCAGATGGAGATCCTGTCCCTCGGAGGCACCGACGCGGGCGGCATCCAGCGCCTCCACGGCGGCATCCCGTCGTTCACCCTGTCGATTCCCACGCGTTACGTTCACACCGTGAACGAGACGGTGAGCGCCGACGACGTTCAAGCGTGTATCGACCTGTTAGCGCGGTACATCGAGGACGCTCACAACGGCAACTACGCCTACTAAAAATTGACTCCCAAAAGTAGCGTTGGCGTCCCCGCCGACGATCCGGGTGGCTGATTGCGGAGTGTAAGGCTCTGGATTCGCCATGCACCGGATCGTTGGCGGGGACGCCAACGCTATATTTAGGCCGTCCTTTTTGTGCCTCCGCATACGGAGGCGGTACCCTCGTAGAACCAAGAACGATGGGGTTCGAATAGTTATGGAAGACGTTGTTATTCTCTCAGGGGCTCGCACCCCCGTCGGTGCGTTTATGGGCGTGCTCTCTTCATTCACCGCTCCTCAGCTTGGGGCGAAGGCGATCGCCGCCGCGCTTGCCCGCGCTGGCGTGCCGGCGGCGGAAATCGACGAAGTCATCATGGGCTGCGTCCTCACCGGCGGGATGGGACAGGCACCTGCGCGACAAGCCTCCATTTACGGAGGCCTTCCCGATTCGGTGCCATGCCTGACCATCAACAAAGTCTGCGGGTCCGGAATGAAAGCGGTCATGCTCGCCGCCCAAGCGATCAAGTGCGGGGACTCGAAGGTTGTGATCGCGGGCGGAATGGAGTCGATGTCCAACGCGCCGTACGTCCTCGACAAGGCCCGCTCCGGATATCGAATGGGCAACGGCACGCTCGTCGACTCGATGATCACCGATGGCCTCTGGGATCCTTATGGCAACTGCCACATGGGTAACTGCGGAGACGCAACCTCCGCCGAGCTGAACATCTCGCGCGAATCGCTGGATGCCTTCGCTGCGGAAAGCTATCGACGGGCGACCGCGGCTCAAGCCGCGGGCAGGTTCGCCAAGGAGATCGTGGAAGTGGAAGTCCCCCAACGCAAGGGCGATCCCGTTGTAGTGGACACCGACGAAGAGCCCGGCAAGGGCAACCCCGATAAGCTACCCAGCCTCCGACCCGCGTTCGACAAGAACGGAGTGACCACCGCCGGCAACGCCAGCTCGATTAACGATGGCGCAGCCGCCCTCGTTATCGCCTCTTCAAGTGAGGCCGAGCGACGGGGGATCAAGCCTCTGGGACGAGTGGTGGCCTATTCAACGCACGCTCAACAGCCCCAGTGGTTCACGACCGCACCCGCGGCGGCGATTGAAAGACTCCTTGGGAAGCAGGGATTGAAAGTAGAGGACATTGACCTGTTCGAAGTCAATGAGGCGTTCGCGGTCGTCGCGATGGCGGTCGCCGACAAAGTCGGCATTCCGAGCGATAAGCTGAACGTGAATGGCGGCGCAGTCGCCCTTGGTCACCCGATCGGAATGACCGGCGCGCGCCTGATCCTGACTGCCCTGATGGAGCTCAAGCGGCGTGGCGGTCGATATGCCATCGCCAGTCCCTGTATTGGCGGCGGAGAAGCGACGGCGATTCTGCTCGAAGCACTGTAGCCGACAAAGAAGTTCCCTCCCCTTGGGAGAGTGTCGGATCGTACGAGGAGGCGCCTATAGGTAGCGTCGGCGCCCCCGCCGATGATCTGCCGGCAGCGGTGAATCCGAAAGGTTTGAACCTGTGACAAACCCTTCCGGATCGTCGGCGGGGACGCCAACGCTACATCTAGGGCGTCCTCTTTTACAGTCCATCCCCCGACGGTTCCCCGGAAAGGAGAACCGCCTCGGATGCATCTTTACTTAATGGCCGATCCGTTCTGCAGAGGCGGAGCGGTTCCGGTTGGCTGCATGCCGCCCGGTGCGATTCCTGCGCCTCCGCCTTTGGAGCCTTGAGTTGGGATCTTGGCCTCAGTGCCCATCTTGGGTGCAAGATTTGTCGCGCCGGAGGAGTCATCCGTCTTTGCGCCACAGCCGGAGAGGACGGTGGCGGCAAATGCCGCCACGATCACGACTCTTGCGATCACCACTCACCCCAGTGGTAGACGCTCTTGTCGTTTTGGATCAGGTCGTTGTTGTTGAGGGTAGGTGTCCAATTGGTTCCGGCAGCGAGCCATTGAGGTGAAACAACCTTCGAGTGGCCGTCGCAGAATGCGACCACCGCATCTCCCGTCTTGCGGAGCGCGGTGCCTCCGGTGTAGGCGCCCTCCGTGTAGTTGTCGCCTAGCCAACCTGCTTCCTGGCTGCCAGTTCCCCAGCTTCCCCAACACGGATCGGGATTGTCATTGCAATCCGGTCCCTCGACTCCGTACTCGGGCAAGTGCTGACCAGGGCCGAACCAGGCAAATCCGTTGTTCGCCCAGGTCTTGTGCTGGAAGTCGGCAACCGCCATCACGAAATCAGCTGGTCGGCTAAAGGATGTGAATGACGATGAGATCATGCCCTGGGGGGTGGTTCCCTTCCAAGGGCTCAGAAGTGAGTAGTTGTAGCCAAACTGCGGGTTGTAGCCATACCAAACGGTCAGGTTTGTGCCCGGACCGGCGCCGTCGTTTCCTTGGACCAGCGGGTCCTCGAATACGTTTGCGTTCTTGATGTAGGGCTGGACCTGATAGCTCCAGGGCGAGAAGTTGTGACCGCCGACCGAGAACTGGGCATTGGGATCGTCCCAAAGGTTCTCCAGAGGGGGGCTGTCCTCGTAGTCGCCCGCGTACATGATGACGGCGAGCGAGATCTGCTTGGTGTTACTAATCGACGCGGCTCCCTTCGCGGCAACTTTCGCCTGGGCGAAAACCGGGAAGAGGATGGCGGCGAGAATAGCGATGATGGCGATGACGACCAGAAGCTCGATGAGCGTAAAGGCGTTAAGACGTTTTTGCATGAATGTCTCCTTGGGATAAGTGATTGGGCCTGAAATTGATGTGGCTGGTGCTCTCGCGAACGATGAGCGGAGCATCGAGAAGGATTTGGCGAGTAACTTCGTCGCGCTTGGATTCGATGCGATGAAGAAGCCGCCTCGCGGCGGTGGCGCCGATGTCTTCGAATGGCTGGGCGATCGTTGTAAGGTTCCCGCCAGACGGAACGTTTCGCATGAGCCAATCGAAACCAACGAGGGAGAAATCTTCGGGAATGCGAAGCCCGAGGGTCTTCGCGGACTGCTCCAAATAGAGGGCAACGGTGTCGTTTACCGCGAAAATCGCGGTTGGCGGATCTTTCATTGCCTGAAAGCCAACGAGCACCTGCTCGGTCGCTCCCCCAACGTTCTGCAATGCCTCTAAGGGAAGCTCGACGAGAAGGTCTTCTCGCAAAGGGATGCCCGCTTCGAGGATTGCCGAGCGGTAGCCCTCGATCCGATCTTGAACGCTTGTCGCGCGATCGTGGTTCACGACCATCGCGATGTTTCGATGTCCCAATTGGATGAGATGCCCAACTGCTCTCCGCGCGGCTCGGCGATGATTCGTCATCACCACGTCGGCTTCTATGGATGCGGGCGGCTCGCGATCGATAAAGACAACCGGGAGGTTTGCCTCTTGGAGGGAGTGAAAAGCCTGATCGAAGCCAGGGCATCCCGTCTCCCAAATGATCGCTCCGGCAACCGATGGGTTGCGAACGAGGGAGTCAACGAAATCGAGCTCGGCCTGTTCAACTACTTCTCTTCTTTGGTGGGCGGGAGTGCAATCGATGAGTAGCCGGTATCGGTTACCGCCAAAGACGGATTGAATGCCTTGGAGCATGAGCAATCCGCCCAGGTCTTGAAGCCAAGGAAGAATCCAAACCGCGATTTGGTCCGCCCGTATATGGTCTTCGGCGATCGGAGCCCGAGTTATTCTGGGCCGACAATTCGTCGCCCGATGCACGACGCCTTGGACCTCCAATTCGCGAACTACGCTTTGGATGAGGGCTCGACTCACTCCAAAGAGGCTGGCGAGTTCGCGTTCAGCGGGTAGCCTATCGCCTCGGGTCCAGAGACCCAGACGAATTCGCTCCTGAATGTCTTCAACTAAGGCTCGTTTCGTGCTCACTGTTTCCCACTGCAGTATTTGGACCGGCCCATAATCGGACCATCAAGGACCGTTTGGACTTGATCTGACATATTGTTGTCAGATAATACTATCAAATGGGAGTGAATAGTGCCCGTCTTTGGCGCACATTTGGTTCGCCCAGAATTTGAGGCAAAAATTTGCCCGCGCACCCGGTATGGGTGCAGCGGGCGGGCGATACGGCGCCGGCTGAATAGTCGCCTACCGCTCCAATCTAGGACTTCCAGGGTGACCGGATGTTCATTAACCGTCTAAGTACGAGAAAGTTGCACACCGGCGTGTCGGCGGCCCGCCGAAGTCTACGGCACCGAACATCAACCCTTAACGAACATAGCCACGGCTGCAAAGTAACCGCGGCTACGCTCTCAACTCGGACCCTACTTTCTCTTGCGTCGAAGCAGAAGGCCAATTGCGCCAAAACCAAGCGCAACCATCGAAGTGGGCTCGGGCACTGCCCGAACGGTCACGGTTCCGGCCATCATGCCGGCGGTGCCGTCTCCGTTGTCCACACCGTGGACTGAGCAGTAGTACCAGAACGTTCCGACATTGGTGAACGTGTGATCGAATGTGGGGTGGCTGGCACCGTTGAGCACACCCGAATCCCACGATTCTGCGATTCCCGCTACCGAGGTCGTGCTGTGGAAACCGTTGTCCCAAACCCAGTGCACGGTGTCACCGAGGTCGATCACCGGATCGACGATCGGACTGCCAGACATGTTCTCGCTGAAATCGAAGTTGAAGATGTGAACGGTGGTCGTGGCAGCCCCAGCGGTGGCAACTGCTCCCATGGCAATGATTGGCGCTAGCCAGCGAAGTGATTTATGGTTCAAGGTATTCCCTCCTTAAGCGATGGGGCAACCCATCGCGGGGGTCCATCGATGCACCCCTGCCTATTAGTCGCCAACAATCCCATCAATTGTCAGGGTGAAGTTGCAAAGATTTACAGTGGGCAAATTGTCCCTTCCGCAACAGAATCGTGACAATCGCCCCCGGAGTGGCGATTCACGTCGTCAGACCGTTAAGATGGTAACAATTCCGGGGAACGACGCGGACCGACCGCCGAGAACTGGAATGGGCGTCAGCCACTGGCTGGCCCTTTTTTTGGATTGGAAACAAGGATGAAGATTCTATTTGTATCGGCAGAGGTATCTCCCTTTGCCAAGGTGGGAGGCCTAGCGGACGTCGCCGGTTCCCTACCCAAAGCCCTTCGCGAACTCGGCCACGATGCCCGAGTTGTGATGCCTCTGTACCAGATGATCGAGGACGACCCTCGGTGGAAGCTCTCCACCACCCTCGAAGACTTACACGTACAGATGAACGCAGACTGGTCCAAAACAGCCGTTTACAAGCAGACGGAGATCGATGGGTTGCCAGTAGGGTTTGTTGGCACCGACGAGTGGTTCACGGAATCCGTGGACAGCGGTAGCGTATACCAGCCGGGCGGCCTGCAGCACCTCTTCTTCTGCGCCGCAATCATTCGGGCGATGGAAGAGCTGGATTGGATCCCCGACATCGTGCATTGCAATGATTGGCACACCGGATTCCTTCCCGTCCTTCTCCGAGAAAAAGCGAAGGCCTGGGAGCAAACCGGAACCGTCTTTACGATTCACAACCTTGCCTATCAGGGCGAGTTCGGAACCGAGGTCCTGGATGCGCTCGACCTACCGCATGCGCTCAACAATCCTGAGCAAGTCGAAGCGTGGGGCCGAGTCAATTTCCTCAAGGCAGGATGCTCCTTCGCGGACCGAGTCAACACGGTTAGCGAGACTTATGCGATGGAGATCGAGAGTCCGGAATATGGCTGCCGTTTGGACGGTTTGATGACCCATCTGGCCCACCAAGGACACCTCTCGGGCATCCTGAACGGTATCGACAACGACGTTTTCAATCCCGCGACCGACCCGGATTTGGCCTCCAACTTCACATCTGAGAACCTGAGCGGCAAAGCGGCCTGCCGGGCCGACCTGCTCAAGGCGCTAAAGCTTAAGCCGATCAAAGGCGCTCCAGTTCTCGGCATCGTGAGCCGGCTCAGCAGCCAGAAGGGCATGGATCTCTTGTTGGAAGCGGCGGAGGCGATGATGTCGCTACCCGTCCAGCTCGTGATCCAAGGCCTGGGAGATCCCGCCCTTGCCCACGCCTTCGAGGACCTCGAGAAGCGATTCCCGAAGAATTTCCGATTCATCAACCGATTCGACGCCTCGCTCGCCCAGAAAGTCTATGCGGGTTGCGACGGCTTCCTGATGCCCAGCTCGTTTGAGCCCTGCGGGCTCGGGCAGCTCATCGCGATGCGCTACGGCACCATCCCGGTCGTCCGGTTCACCGGAGGGTTGGCGGACACCGTATTCGAGGGCCTGAACGGATTTGTCTTCCACAACCGCTCGGCAATGGAATTCCTCGCCGCGGTGGAGCGATTCTGCGACGCATATGCCGATGGTGCGAAGTGGTCGGAGATGGTCAAGTCGGCGATGAACGGTGACTACTCGTGGGACCGAAGCGCCCGGCGGTACGCCGCGCTGTACGAGGAAGTCCTGCTCGAGCGACGCCAGTCGGTTGCGCAGTCGGCGTAGGAAGTAGTCAGGCTAGATGTAGAGTTGGCGTCCCCGCCGACGGATCCGGAAGAGTTGGTCACAGATTCAAGGGCTGTGGATTCAACGAAGCCACCAGATCATCGGCGGGACGCCGACGCTAGATTTAATCCCCGGAAGGATTCGCCAGATTGATTCGCGCGTTGCGCCGGATTCCTTCTAACCCTGTCCGTCGGATGGCTGATCCTTGGGTCAACTCGTCCCACTCGGCTTCTCCCAGATCTGCAAGCTCGGGGAGGGAGGGCCATTGCCTCTTCCGGAAGTCCTCCACCGAGGTTAGCTGTGACCGAAGAGGTTGAGATGACCGCTCCGTGTTGAACGGGCAGACATCTTGGCAGACATCACATCCGAACGTCCAACCCCCAATCTTTAACTGCAAATCTAGATCGATATCCCCGCTGTGCTCGATGGTCAGGTAGCTGATGCAGTTTCGGGCGTCAACCTGCCACCGGTCTTCCTCGAACACGATTGCTCCGGTCGGGCAAGCCTCAATACACGCGTGGCACGTTCCGCATCCGCCCACCGCAGGCTGATCGGGCTCAAAGTGCACCGAAGTAAGCAGGAGCCCAATGAAGAACCAACTTCCCCGCTCCGAGTTGATGAGCATCGTGTTCTTGCCGAACCAGCCTAGTCCGGCGAGATTGGCGAAGTCGCGCTCGAAGATTGGTGCGCTATCAACGCATGCGCGGGTGGACGCATCGGGATAGCTCTCCGAAATCCAGGAAGTTAACTTCTTGAGTCGCCCCCTCAGTACTCGATGGTAGTCGCGGCCCAAGGCGTAGGATGCGAACCTTGGCTGCCCCGGCTCCATTGGGTTTGGTTGGTGATAGTTCAGCCCGACCGCGACGACAGACTTCACTCCCGGCAAGAGTTGGGAAGGGTCGGCCTTCAAAGGAACCTGCCTAAGGAGGTAGTCCATCGTCCCCTGGTATCCCTTGCCCAGCCAGGTCTCGTATTCGGCCAGGTGGGGCGCGGGGTGAGCGTCGCAGACACCGACCAGATCAAAACTTAGATCTCGCGCCGCTCCCTTCAGACCCTCCGTAGGCTCCATCAACTACTCCAAGGCGGCAGCCAAAGCCTTCCATTCATCCAAGTTCAGCTCTTGCGGTCGCACGCTCTCTCCAAGTTTCAAATCCAGCAGGGCGTCTAACACCCGATCCCGAGGGATGTGGAGCCCGTTCGCGAGGTTGTTGGCCAACGTCTTTCGCGGCTGGGCGAACGCCAATTTGATCATTCTCAGTAACGATTTCTCGACCGGGGTTTCGTGCTTGGGGGTAAGGCTCAAGACCGTGCTGTCTACTTTGGGCGGCGGCAAGAATGCGCCGCCGGGCACTTGGATCAAGGTTCGAATCTCGAACTGAGCTTGAAGGGCGACCGACATCGCTCCTCGATCTCGATTTCCGGGCGAGGCGGCAATCCGAAGGGCAACCTCTTTCTGCATCATCAGCACGGCGATCGAGACGTGGTCCTTCGCCTCTTCAACTTTCGCCAACAGGGGCCCGGTGATGTAGTAAGGAAGGTTGGAGACAATGCCTCGAGGCTCGGGGAGTTCATCTAGGATTTCGGCAAGGTTGACTTCTAGGGCGTCAACCTTCCGCACATCCGCACGAGGTGCAGAATCCTTCAGGGCCGAAATCATTCGATCGTCGACTTCGAGCGCGATCACCTTTTCCGCTTTTTCGGAAAGAGGCGAGGTCAAGACGCCCGGCCCGGGGCCGATCTCAAGGACGCCCTTCATCTCGGAGAGCGAAGCGACGATGGACAAAACGACAGGCCCCGAGCAGAGAAAATGCTGCCCGAGGCCCTTTGCCGCTACGATATCATGTTTTGCCAAGAACGCCTTTAGCGCCTTGAGTTCATATAAGTTCAACGCGTGTTGAAGAGATGTACCCGAACCTTCTTGCGACCAAATTGATTGGCCACATGGCGCGAGTCGTAACATAGGTCGATCCGGTTGCCTTTAATGGCGCCTCCGGTGTCGGCGGCGATGGCAAAGCCATAGCCTTCAACATAAACGAGTGATCCGAGTTTGATGACGCGCGGATCAACCGCGACGATGCCATACGTGGCGATCATCCCGGTTCGCGTTCGGCCCGTTGCTCCAGGCCCAATTGTTTCGGGGCTGGGGTCGTACGCGGTCGCGTTCATTGTCATGACCTTTTTGCGTACGAACGATCCACGACTCGGCGTGAATCCATTAGGGCTCATCAAATAAAGTGTAGGGGCGGGATCCGTGCGCTCCTCTTTTAGAAGCTCCTTAGAAGTGACCTTGCCGTCCTTGTAGGTCATCCGCCAAGTACGCGTAAGCGAACCGGCTTTCCCTTCCTGGGCCTTCTGCAGTCGACCCGGTGCCACCGATCGACTGAACTCAAATCGAGCGCCTGCGGGAATCTTCAAGACCTCCGCGTGGGACTCAACCTGTATGATTGTTTGCTTATGAAGTCCTGCGTACGCGGGAATTGCGAACGCGAGAACCGCTAAAGCGATACTCACCTTGTGTGAGCAGTTGCGCATTTGGAACCTCCTCTTGCATGGCTGCGACAAGAGATAATACCCGGGGTTGGCGCGATGGTGCAGAGCCATGTGGGACTGGGCTGGCCTGACTGCGCTTTTCACCCCCGCGAAGCGGGCTCTCCGGGAATGCGCCCTGGCACTTCAATTAAGCAGATCGTACTCGTGGAACTCTCTCAAGGGGAGCCCGCTTCGCGGGGGTGAAAAGCGCTGTCAAGCCAGCGCAGTCCCACATGGTTAGTCTGATATCGTGACTCGCGAGACCTGACACGGGGATTTCTCACTGGTCGTGATAAACGCCTTCCCGTCCGCCGAATACGTGATTCCTTCGCCTTGCGGGTCGAAGTTCAGATGCACGGTCCTGGGCGTCGCCTTGACCCAGTCGTTGAACTTCGATGGGACGTCGAACTCGTAGCCCTGGAGATACGTGCGCAGCACTACGTGCTTGGCGTCCGG
Source organism: Fimbriimonadales bacterium (assembly GCA_038321975.1). Classification (GTDB taxonomy): domain Bacteria; phylum Armatimonadota; class Fimbriimonadia; order Fimbriimonadales; family Fimbriimonadaceae; genus Fimbriimonas. The sequence goes on from JBBQFM010000001.1 coordinate 88,570, forward strand.
GGAGATGGCACCGCCGGTGATAAGGCGCGTCTCGCGAATCGCGAAACCGAGGCTCAGCTCGCCGATCTTTTTTGGGGTGTAGTCGCCTGACTTCTTGGGCCTTGGCAGGAAGAAGACGATTGAAGGCTTGTCGGCTGCCTTGGTGACGATCGTGATGTCACCCGTCTTCGGGTTTACCAGCAGGGTCTCTGCGTTGTGTGGCTCATCCGGGTAGGTGATCTTGTAGACCTGGTCCGCCTCGACGGGACCCGATTTGCCGGTCGGCTCGGGAACGCGATAGATCTCGATATGGTCGCGCTTCCCTTTGTTGTCGCCGATGTCCCCGCAGAAGACATAAGGCTTGCCATCCACCTTGGCAGTTGCCATGTCTTCCCAATCCTTCGCGCCCGCATTGGTCACATCGTAGGTGGCCAAGATTTGACCTTTCAGATTGAACTTGAAGAATCGGGCCGAGTCACCACTGTCGTTGTGAGTGAAGTAGATCCCTGGGGTGATCCGGCTCGGAGCTACTCCTGACGCCTCATCGACGCGCTTGTCGGTGATTGGGGGGAGCGTCTCCACCTTGCCATAGCTCCGATTCGAACCAACGGCAGCTAGGGTAACTCCGCAACCGGCAAGGGCCAACAAGGGAACACAGCGAAGAGCAACCGGGATTCTCAAAGTGGTGGTGATTTTACTTGCTTAGAGGCGATCTATTCGAGGCGGTCCCAGAGGTCCAAGTCATCCTTCATGTGACAAGTGAGATGCCAAGAAACGTCCCAGATACCTAATCCGAGACTAGTAGGCAGGCGACTAGGTGAACATGTCGTTCACAAGAGCCGTACTTGTCCCGCTTCGGCACTCCGAAAATGGGCAATGATGTTAGTCGTGGGGTTTCGGGAATTCTAGCAACTAAGACAAAGAAGGAACCCGGCTTAGGGTGGGGCGGCAAGCTAGTGCTAGTCTGCCTATTCGTTGGGTTTGCGGGAGCGATTCTCTATCGCCTCCGCGCCAATCCCGACCTCGGACGTGCACACCTAACCCTCGACTTCGACCCAAAGTCGATCACCGTCCGGCAATACGTCTGTCTTCCAAACGGAGGCTTCAGCGTTCCCGCCAACGGAATTGGAGACGCCGAGTGGTTACTTGGAGCGGATGTCGCTTCGGTGGTCATTCTTCGGCGATCACAAGGCTGGCTCGGGCGCACCAACAACCCGGTCACGGCAAGGGTCGAATCGCAGGGTAAGGAGCTCACCGCCCACACAACGTACGATAGAGGGGGCGCCTACATCAAGATTCTCGGCGACTATCGTAGCCAGCCAGTCGAACCCTCAATTGCAATCTATGGGGCGGAAGCGCTCGATCCCGTAACGGGCGGTTGGACGTTGCTCATGCGAATTCCGTTGAAGCCCCTTCCCCCACCCTTGCCAGCCGGAATTCGGAATCTTCCAGATGTTCAGTGCACTGCGCTGCCCGATAATAGGGTGCGCGTGTCCCTAAGCGGCTTGACCGAGCCTCACGATGTTGTTCGCGCGAGTCTTGCTGCAGGGAACACGCGGCGGGTTGCCTGGAAGCTGTCCCGCGATTCATCGGTCACTCTGGATGTTCCTGCGGACGTCAGCAAGCAAGGCTCGGTACGGCTCGAAGTTGATGCTTTCGCTTTTAGTCCGTTCGAGGAGCACGCCCTTGTAAAAGGCCTTCATTTGAAGAGCTCATCCGGACGTTCCGTATTTGAGCAGACCGCCAAACACGTCGATTTTTCGGATCGTCAGCTCCCTGTCTTAGCTGGACCTGGCGCCGCAGGTTCGGCCAGCCCGGCGTCCTGTGTCCCCCTCGTCATCAATTGGGCGACCGCTCATGGGATGGCCGAGGAGTTAGAGTGGATGATGGTGGATTCTGTTCGGCTAGTAAGTCCGTCCCCAAACGATATTGGAGTCGGAGCAATTGATCTAATCGTGAAGGAAGACGCTGGCTATCGGGGCACCTACGGGGGTCCGGGGCGGGAGTTGGTCGAGTCCTCACCGCCAGTCCCGACCGTGCCTCCTCAATCTGATGCATCCAAGAAACCTCACGATGGGCTCCTTCCGCCGTTTCAACTGGTCCGGAAGGGCCGACTTGTCAGGTTGGTCTACACCCGAACGGTCATGGTGCCACTCCACCGCTAGAGGCTCTACTTTCGATCTCGCCAGTTCAGGACGTTGTCGAAGAACAGATATTGGTGCGCCCAGCCCGCGAGCTCCCCAAACCGATCGCGGAAGAAGGCCGAGACTTGTCGGTATTTCATGTCGGTCAGCGCCTTGCCCTGCCACTCGGGGAAATAGAGCCGCGTCGCGGCTTGCCAGATGTGAGTGTCGATCGGCACCGCTTCGGTGTGGTCGAGCCCGAAGAGGCAGATGCAGTCGGCTAGTTTTGGGCCAACGCCGGGGACCTCACAAAGGGCTCGTTGGGCAACTTCGTAGGGCTCCTTCTTGAGTGAGGTCAGGTAATCCGGTCCCTTCGAAAGCGCGTATCGAGCCGCGTTTGGAATGGTCGCTCCACGGTATCCGAATCCTTTGGCCCGGAGATCCTCCTCGGGAATCGAGGCAATGACTTCGACACTTGGAAACCGATGAAACTCAATCCCCCCGAACTCTCCAGCGACCGGGCCATAGCTGGCCAGTTGTCCCACCATTCCCGCGATGCGCTTGATGTGATTGTTTGGCGTGCAGAGGAACGTGAAGAACGTCTCTTCGGGGTCGGATTGCCGCATCACCCTCAGACCCTCTAGCGAGCCGAGATATGGCGTCAATTCAGGCCCGCGTTCAAGCACTTCCCTCTCGATTTCGACCGAATCCCAGTCGAGACGGAAAAGCCTCTCAAAGTCTTCTCTCCGGGAATTCGACTTGACCTTGAGCACATCACCTTCCCGGCGGATGTGATAAAGATTGTCGCCATCGATCCCTGCCCAACTTCCGTCGGGGAGTTGGCGCCACCGAAATGCCTGGCCGCTTTGGAGACACCGCTCCAGGTTCAGGTAGCGATGCGAGATCGAGACTTCGAAGTGGTTCAGATGCTTCCCTCGGGAAGCATGTCGAGGAACTCGTCCTCAGTTAGCACCTTCACCCCGAGCTGCTCGGCTTTCGCCAACTTCGTGCCTGCGCCCGGGCCTGCGACCACAAAGCTTGTCGACTTGCTCACGCTTCCGGCGGGCTTGCCGCCCATGTTCATGACCAACTCCTCGGCAAACTCCCGGGTGAACTTCTCCAACTTGCCGGTGAAGACGATCGACTGACCTGCGAAGAGGTCGCTGGTCGGTGCCGCCGCCTCGGTAGGCTCTACCCCGAGAGCGAGGAACTCGTCGAGCATCTGCATATTCGCGGGCTCCTCAAACCACTCTTGAAGCTCACTCGCGGTGCGAGGACCGCAGTCGGGGACCGCAAGGAAAGTGTCGTAGTCCGCGTGACGGATAGCGTCAAGGGTTCGAAGATCTCGCGCCAATTCCTGAGCGCCGCGCTCACCGAGGAAGCGGATCCCCAAACCGAACAGAAATCGATCGAGTGAGTTAGTCTTGCTCGCCTCGATTCCTGCGAGGAGGTTGTCAACCGACAGCTCGCCAAGGCGATCGAGCTCAATCAGCTCCTGGCGTCGGTCCTTCAGCCGATAAATGCTCGGTAGGTCGGTGAGATAGGACTCCTCGAGCAGGCGGGTGATAAGCTTTTCACCCAGACCCTCGATATCCATCATTCGTCGGCCCACGAAGTGCCGAATCTTTGCCTGAACCTGAGCGGGACAATTCTTGTTTGGACACCTCAAGGCGACCTCACCGCTGGTTCTGACCAGCGGCGTCTCGCACTCGGGGCAATGAGTTGGCTCTACGGGAATCGGCAGATCACCTTCCCGCCTATCTAGCACTGGGCCCACAACTTCGGGAATCACATCGCCCGCGCGCTGAATGATCACGATGTCGCCCTCGCGGACGTCTTTGCGAAGGACCTCGTTGTAGTTGTGCAGAGTTGCGCGCGTGACGGTTGCGCCTCCGACGTAAACCGACTCAAGGTCGGCAACCGGAGTCACCGCCCCGGTCCGGCCAACCTGAACGAAGATCTTGTTTAACCTCGTGAAGGCCTGCTCGGCGGGATATTTGTAGGCGACTGCCCAGCGCGGGCCGCGTGCGGAGAAGCCAAGATTCTCTTGAAGATCGAGGTCGTTGACTTTGATCACCACGCCATCGATTCCGAACGGCAGATGGGGACGCGCCTCGTGAATCTCATCGACAAAGGCAAGCATCTCATCGAAGCCGCGTACGACGCGCGAACCTTGGTGCACGGAGAACCCAAGTTCTCGGAGTCGCGCAAGAATCCCGCTCTGGGTATCTGCCAAACGTCGCTGGCCGCCCCGCAGCTCCACCGCGCCAACTCCGTATCCGAAGAAGGTTAGCTTTCGCTTTGCGGTGAGAGTTGGGTCAAGCTGCCGAAGGCCGCCTGCCGCAGTGTTTCGCGGATTGGCAAACGCCTGTTCACCCCGGGCGAGGCGCTCCTCGTTCAGAGCCTTGAAGACGTCCTTGAACATCACCACCTCGCCACGAGCCTCAATGAGGCCGAGCAAAGGTTGCTGAAGACTGAGAGGCACGCCCCGAATAGTGCGGGCATTGGTCGCGACTTCCTCGCCCGTCGTTCCATCGCCACGAGTCGCGGCGGTCGAGAGAACGCCGTCGATATAGGTCAACGAGATCGAAGCGCCGTCGAATTTGAGTTCGGCGAAGTATTCGACCGGCTCGGTCGTGCCCAGCGCCTTGCGCACACGCTCATCGAATGCCCTAAGCTCATCAACCCCCAGTGCGTTGTCTAAAGACAACATCGGAACTCGGTGACGATGCGGTTTGAATCCCGAGACCGGTGGGCCGCCAATGCGAGCGGTGGGGCTATTTGGGTCGGCTAGATCGGGATTTGCGGCCTCTAGATCCTGAAGCTCTCGAAAGAGGCGGTCGTATTCGGTGTCGCTGATCTCTGGCGAGTCTAGGACATAGTAGCGGTGAGCGTGGTGCTCAACCTTCTTTCTCAGATCCCCAATCTGTTCCGCCGCACTCATCGAGAGTAAGGATACTTACTCTTCCATGGCCGCATCGAGGATGCCGTCGGCCACGAAGATTGGTGCATCGAATCGCACTGCCAAAGCGATCGCATCTGAGGGGCGGGCGTCGATTTCCAACTCCTCTTTCCCCGCCTTGAGATATAGCTTTGCGTAGTAGATCGTGTTCCAGAAGTCGTCGATCACCACTCGATCCAGCACCGCGTCCAGTCGGTCGAGCACGTTCTTGAGCAGATCGTGAGTCATCGGCCGATCGGGCCGGGTGTTCTCTAAAACAAGCTGAATAGCCTGAGCCTCGAACGGACCAATCGTGATCGGCAGCTTGCGGTCGCCATCCGACACGAGGACGAACCGTGAGATCGACCCTCCGTTCTCGGCGGCGAACACCCCTTCGATCTGGACCTCGATGAGTTCTCCCAACGAGCCAGCACCACGCGGGGCTCCCGCCCCGTCGTATGGGAAAAATGGAGGCGGATCCTGCAGATTCTCGTTATCCTCTGGATCCTCGTATTCCTCTGGCATGCCCTTAACGATACCTATGAAGGCGGGTTATCAAACCGTCGCCTTCGTTCTGGCAATCACGCTCTCTAGGAACGAATTGTTGGTGGGCGTTCGCTTGAGGAGCTTGATAAGAGACTCGGTGGCCTCGACCGAGTTCTGCTGGTTGGCAAGCAGTCGGTGAAGCTGAACGACGCCTTCGAGTTCGTCCTTCTTGAAGAGCAACTCTTCGTGTCGAGTCGAGCTTCGCTTGACGTCGATGGCCGGCCAGATTCGTCGCTCCGCGAGTTCGCGGTCGAGCACGATTTCCATGTTGCCGGTGCCTTTGAATTCCTCAAAGATCGCGTCGTCCATCTTGGATCCCGTATCGACGAGTGCCGATGCGACGATCGTCATGGATCCGCCTTCCTCAATGTTTCGTGCCGAACCAAAGAATCGGCGCGGTCGATAGAGGGCGGAAGGATCGAGACCTCCGGAGAGGGTTCGTCCCGACGGGTTGATCGTCAAGTTGGAGGCTCGCGAAAGACGGGTGATCGAGTCGAGAAGGATCACGACGTCTCGACCAGCTTCGACTAGGCGCTTAGCCTGTTCGAGGCAGAGGTCGGCTACACGCATGTGGTTCTCGGCGGGTTCGTCGAAGGTGGAGGAGATGACCTGGCCGCGAACGGAGCGTCGCATGTCGGTGACTTCTTCAGGTCGCTCGTCCACGAGGAGGACCATCAGATAGACCTCGGGGTGGTTGGCGGTGATCGCATTGGCGATCGTCTTCATCATCGTCGTCTTTCCTGCCTTGGGCGGGGAGACGATGAGGCCACGCTGGCCTTTACCGATTGGGGAGATCAGGTCGACGATTCGTGCCGGAATGTTGTCCGACATCGTCTCCATGATCAGTCGTTCGTTCGGATAGAGCGGGGTGAGTTCGTCGAAGTTCTTACGGTTGAGCATCTCCGGAGAGTTGGTCGCAAAACCGTTCGAGCTCTCCACGCGGAGCATGCCCTGATACTTCTCGCCCTCTTTCGGGGCGCGAACCTGGCCAAACACGGTGTCGCCCGGTCTCAATCCAAATCGCTTGATCTGGGACTGGGAAACGTAAACGTCGCCGTTGGAAGGCACATAGTTGTCGCGGCGGAGGAAGCCCCAGCCGTCGCCCGCTACTTCGAGGATGCCGCGGGCGTATAAGGCCCCGAATTCGGCATTGGTTACTTTAAGAAGACCCTCGATGAGTTCATGCCGCAGCAGAGACTTGGGGTCGATCTTGAGCGTTTTCGCTGCCTTAAGCAGCAACGCGGGGGTCATTTGGTCAAAGTGGTTGTAATCGATTTCGGGCAGTAATTCGAGATCGGATTGGCTGTCGCCCTTAGGCAGGCCTTCTCGATTACGTCCGCGACGGCGACCGCCGTCCATCGGCTTACGAGGTCGAAACTGGTGAGTCATATTGCTCCTGAAAGCTTTGTGATAATCCGCATGCGGAAGAGGTCTAGATGAAGACCTTAGGGAGAGTTACCCTTCGCGGAGGATTGCGATGTACGGGAGGTTTCGATACCGTTCCGCGTAATCTAAACCATATCCTACCACGAACTCGTTCGGAATCTCGAATCCAATATATTCGACGGTAGTGCTCATCTTCCGAGCATCTGGCTTGGACAACAGTGCAACTACCTTCAACGTTTTGGGCTTTCGAGTGGAAAGAAGCTCCCTCAAGTGGCTCAGAGTTGTCCCTGTGTCCACGATGTCTTCAACGATTAAGACGTTCTTACCCTCGATATTGGTGTCAAGATCTTTTCGAATTTGCACGACTCCGCTAGAAGACTTAGCGGTTCCATAGGAGCTGACCTGGATAAAGTCGATTGAAACTTCGCTTTTCAGCTTCCTGGATAGGTCGGCGAGAAAAAGATAGGAGCCTTTGAGGACGCCAAGGAGCAGCACCGGCTCCCCGCCAAAATCCTCATCGATCTGCTTGGCAAGCTCCTGAACTTTGGCTTGGACGTCGGTTTCCGAAATAAGCATGTCGAGCATTCGCGGCTTACTTAACCCGCGCCAGCGTCAGACCGTCGCCAATCGGAAGGAGGCATGCCTCGACTCTCGGATCGTTGGCGACCATTTTGTTGATCTCCCGAATCGCATTGGTCTCGCGAGACTGATTCGACGCGTCCGCGACTTCGCCATGCCAAAGCACATTGTCTATCGCGATCAAACCGTTCGAACGCACAAGCTTCACCGCTCGCTCGAAATATCCCGCGTAGTTTGGCTTGTCGGCATCGATGAAGCAGAAGTCGAACTTAGCACCCTCTTTCAGGAGGTTATCGAGGGTATCGATGGCTGGCGCAATTCGCAGTTCGATCTTGTTCTCGACGCCCGCTTTCCTCCAGTACTTGCGAGCGATCGCGGTGAACTCCTCGCTCACATCGCAGGCTACGATGTGACCGTCGTCGGGCAGTGCCAAGGCGGTAACCGTCGAGGAATAGCCGGTGAAGACGCCGACCTCTAGAATCTTTTTGACTCCCATCAGCTTCACGAGCATCGCCATGAACTGGCCTTGCTCGGGAGATATCTGCATCCGCCCCTCTTCCATCTTCGCCGTCTCATCGCGCAGCTCGGCCAAGACGGGGACGTCCCGAATCCAGGTGTCGGCGACGTAGTCGTAAAGGGGATCGGGGATGAGAAAGCTGCGGGTGCTCATGCCCGCTAGTTTATCTCGGGACCAGCGCAGTATTTTCCAAGCTGATTTTGAGTTCTTCCCGATCCTCGTCTCGATTGGGCCACATCTCGAACGGGCCGCCTTCACTGGGGTTGATGCGGAAGTGCCAATGCCCGTGCACCATGCTCCCGTCCCAGATTCCGCTGTAGTCGTAGGCGATGCCCACGCCTTCCTGCGATGGCTCAGTGGTGCGGGTGTAGCGGCGCGTCAGCGTCACCTGCTGGGTGCGCGCGTTGTAGTTGCCGGTCAACTCGAAGTCGCCGTCCTTGTCCACGCCCGAGCCCCAGACTTGACCCGTGCGGATCGTGAGGCGGATCGACTCCGAGATCCGCAACGCGTTCTGCACCGATTGCCCCGCCCACGGTCCGGTCAGTTCGTTAAATTCTTTCACTGTCGTCTTGGCAAGCAAATACTAAATCGCCATCTATGGAATGGCACGCCGTATTAAATACGAAAATCTTCGCTATGCTGTTCTTCGATGCCCGAATTGCCGGATATCGAGCTATATGTGGATCGCCTTCAAGAGCGGCTGACGGGCGAACGAGTGGAACGCTTCGTCGCTTTCACCCCGTTTGTGGTGCGATCGGTTTCGCCTAAACCTGCTGAAATAGAGGGTCTTTTGATCCTAGGAGTTTCCCGATTAGGCAAGCGTCTGGTGATCGAAATGGAAAACGAGATGTTTCTCGTGATCCACCTGATGATCTCGGGCCGGCTTCAATGGCAGTCTCCGCTGCCTCCCTTCAAGCGGGCAAACGGCAAGATTCAGGTTGCCGCGCTTCGAGTTGAGTCGGGCCAGTTGACGCTTGTGGAGTTTTCGACGAAGAAGCGCGCTTCTGTGAACTTCGTCAAGGGCCGCGAGGCGTTGGTCGAGCATTCACGGGGTGGAATCGACGTACTGTCCGCCTCTGCCCCGCAGTTTGAGGAGGCACTGAAGTCCAAGAACCGAACCCTCAAGCGAGCCCTTACGGACCCTCGTTCGTTCGATGGGATAGGCAACGCCTACTCCGATGAAATCCTTTTCACGGCGAAGCTTTCACCCATGCGAATGACGACTTCCCTCTCCGACGTGGAGGTCGCCCGCCTTCTGACCGCCTCTCGGGATGTCTTGTCGCGCTGGATCGCCGACCTCAAGAAGCTCTATCCCAAGTTCCCCAAGCCAGGAGACATCACCGCCTTCCGTCCCAACTTTGCCGTCCACGGCCGCTTCAACCAGCCCTGCATCGTCTGCAACGCGCCGATTCAACACATCGTTTATGCAGACAACGAGACGAACTATTGCGCCCGCTGCCAGAACGAGGGACGGCTCTTGGCGGATCGGAGTTTGTCAAGGCTGTTGAAAGAGGACTGGCCGAAGACTTTGGAGGAGGACTGATCAGGGCACAGGGCACCGGTTGGATTAAGACAGTTCTGCGACACTCTCGATAGACCAGGAATTATTTAGGATTGACGCCAGCTGCGCCCTGCGCCCTGCGCCCTGAAAAGATGTGGCCCTCTAACGACACCCAACTCAGCCTCGCGGGCATCCTCAAGTGGCTCGCCATCCTTGTCGGCTGCTTCAGCCTTTGGAGCGGGGTCAACGACTTGCTCGGGCGGACCGATTTGGAAGCGGGTAAGGCCCACGCCCAGGGCCTCGGCGAGCTTGGCTGGTCGGTGGCTGGCTTCGCCACCGCCTTTGCACTATGGTTCTTCTGGCAAAGAAACGAGGAATGACCGTCCCGCCGTAGGCGTGTAACCGACGATTGCATCGGCGCGACAGCTTCGGTGCCCGAAAGAAGCAGGGTTATGATTCCATTTTCTTGGGCGGCCGCCTGTCGGTGATCGCGCCGACGCAATCGTCAGTTACACGCCTATGGCGGGATAAATGCAGTTCTAGTTGCGAAAAGCAAGATTCAAGAAGGTACTTGCGGACAAGAACGCGCAGAATCAGTTGACATGCAGATCGACCATCTAAGAGCGTGGTGGCAGTATCGCCAAGGGCTCTCCTTTCGACTCAACGGCCAGAAACCCGACAAAGTTCTGGAGCAGACAGGATGGGCGAGATCGGTGGGCGGTTCGAATCCGTACCTCACGCTCTTCTCCCGAGCCGAAACATCTCGGGGAGCCGCAGAGCAGGCGACCGCAGATCAGCTCATCCACGAACTCCCAAGCGCTCGAGGATGCACTTATATGGTGCCGCAGTCCGATTACGCTTTGGCCCTAAAGGTCAGCCAGGGATTCGGCGATTCGGGTGATATGAACACCGCCCGGAAGTTTCTCGGGGTCACCGACACCGAGATTGACAATCTTTGCGAAAAGGTCCTGGAAGCGGTCAGCACTGGTCCGCTTGATCCCTCCGCACTCAAAGTTGTCTTGGGAGATGCGGTGCGAAGTTTCGGAGCGGAGGGCAAGAAAAGGGGCCAAACGACTTCCCTGCCTATCGCCCTGGGACGACTGCAGTCGTCCGGCGAGATACGGCGGGAGCCCGTAAACGGTCGCCTTGATCAGCAACGTTATAGCTACGTTCGATGGCCCGAGAATCCGCTGCGCGGATTCAAACTGTCGACCGAAGAGGCGTTTGTTGAACTCGCCCAACGCTATTTCTCCTGGATCGGCCCCGCCACCCCAGCCAACTTCCAATGGTTTAGCGGCCTCGGAGTCAAGGCGGCCAAAGCTGCCCTTGAGCCCCTGAATCTCGTCCCCATCGAGGACGGCAGTGACTGGCTGATCCACCAAGACGACGTCAACGCGTTCCGAGCTTTCGAGCGACCGAAGGAGCCCGAATACTCGCTTTTAAGCAGCATCGACGCGATACTTCTCCACCGTCGCGACCTCAAATCCCTGCTCGATCCTAGCGATCTGGACCGACAAATGGCTGGAGACCAAAAGGTCTACGAACTTGGCTCGGTGCAAGACCTCGCAAGCAACGCGATCCTCGATCGTGGCCGTGTCATCGGCCTCTGGGAATATGAGCCGTCTTCGGAATCGATTGCTTGGACCAGCTTCGTTGACAAAACGGACGGTCTCAAAAAGGAAGTCGCCAAGATGGAGGAGTTCATCTGCTCTCAGCTTGGCGACGCGCGTTCCTTCAGCCTGGACAGCCCGGAGAGCCGCCAGGGGAGGATCGATTCGTTACGAGCTTAGGACCCCACACTGGGTGAAGGCGTGGCCGCGCTTCTCCTTGTACTGCTGGTGATAGTCCTCGGCGATCCAGAACTCGGTCGCCGGCGTGACTTCGGTGTTGATGATCGCATGCTTCCGCGTCTCAGCAACCACCTCGTCCGCGATCGCCTTCTGCTCGTCGCTGTAGGTGAAGATCGCGCTTCGATACTGGTCGCCCGGGGTGTGATATTTGCCGGAGTGCATCTTGTAGAAGTGCTCCAAAATCTCTCGGTAGGTAATCACGGCAGGATCGAATTCGACCAACACGACCTCTGCATGGCCGGTGTTCTTTTCGCAGACCATTCGGTAGGTGGGGTTCTCTACGAGTCCACCGCTGTAGCCAACTGCTGTCGCAACCACGCCTTTGATCGCCCGGTATTCCGCCTCGGGGCTCCAGAAACAACCTGCGCCCAACAACGCAACTTCATGACCGCGTGACTTAGCTTGCTCTAGTAGGTTCATACAATATTGAATACGCCAGAAAGCCCTAGATGCGGAGCATCTGTAGCCGGAGCGATCTATCTCTTTGACAGCACTCGGGCTTCGTAGCTATCCATCTGGTCGATCCACTTGCCACCGACCGGAACATCGCCTCGGCGACAAAGCTCATCCCAAACCGCGCCAAACGGAAGGGTCTTCTCTTCCTCCATCAGCGCCAATTTTCGGGCAAGACTCCCCTTCTCTTCTGCGGCCTTCAGAATCGATGAAGGGTCCAAAAGGGCGTACAACAGAGCCTTACGAGTAGAGCGAATGCCGATCACGTACGCTCCAATTCGGTTGATGCTGGCATCGAAAAAGTCCAACGCCACGATCGCGCGATCCAAGGCATTTCCGCGTATCAACTCCAGGAAAACGGCGCGAAGGTCGTCGTTGAAGAGGACGACGTGGTCGCTGTCCCACCGCATCGGTCGGCTCGTATGGAGCAGGATCCGGTCGTGGAAGAGCAGGAGGGACGAAAGCTTGTCGGCCACCGATTCGGTTGGGTGGAAGTGCCCCATGTCGAGGCAGTAGAGCATCTGCTTGCGCAGGGCGTAGGAGGTGTAGAACTCGAACGACCCAACCACATAGTCCTCGGAACCCAACCCAAAAAGCTTCGATTCCACCGCATCGACACAACCCGCAATCGGCTTATCGAGAATCTCATCGAGGGCTTCGATCAGTCGGGCGCGCGGCGACCAGCGGTCGGCAGGGTTGTCTTTTGCTCCGTCGGGGACCCAGTGATTGTTGACGCACTCGCTGCCTTGCGCGACCGCGATGCCCGCGGCGATCCGCCGCGAGGCGATGCCGTGGCGAATCCAGAAGTTTCGCACCGAGGCGTCCGCGCTGGAGAGGGTGAAGCCTGAATCGGCCATCGGGTGAGCGAAGTAGGTCGGGTTGAAATCGAGCTTGATTCCCTTCTCTTTCGACCAATCCGCCCATCGGGCGAAGTGCTTGAACTCGAGCTGGTCTCGGTCAACCGAGCCATCCGTCTCCGCGTAGCTAGCATGGAGGTTCAGACGGTGTACGCCGGGCACGAGGGAAACGACCTCTTCGATGTCCTGCCGAATTTCATCGCCGTTCCGGGCTTTGCCTGGGTAGTTCCCGGTGGCCATGATACCGCCGCCATCAGAACCCGACCGGTTCTCGAGGCCAGCAACGTCGTCGGCTTGCCAGCAGTGGATGGAAATGGGAACGGCGAGTGCCTTCGCAATCGCCGTTTCTACGTCCACGCCCCATTCGGCGTAGGCACTAAGCGCGGTGTCGTAAGTAGACATCGCCTAGCTTTTACCCGGATTCCCTAGGCGGCTACTTTCTCCCCATCCTTGCTTCGCATCAACACTGCGGGCAGGAAAGGAAGAATGACCAAAACGATGGCAGTGGTTCCTGCATTCAGGAAGACCAGTTGGTGGAAATTCCAATGGGCTTGGGCGGAGAGTTTTGATCCCACTACGTCCGCACCTTGTGCGGCTACGTTCCGCATTGAGAGAATGAGGGAATACCCCAAAGCTTCGCATCCAGCGGGCGTTGCTCGGACTGCCATATCCATGAGCGAGACCTCGGCAAAGGTGAAGAAAAAGCCGTTCTGCGCCTCGATGGGAATCGCGATCTGTCCATTGTTATAGAAGAGGTAGAAGAAGGTCCCTCCAGCGGCGCAAGCAATTCCTATGAAGATCAGCGTTCTCAGCGGAAGAAGGCGGCTGAGAAAACCGTAGATCACCGCCGCCAGCATTCCCGCGGCACCGCTAAATATCCCCAAGTTTCCTATCGCCTGCTGAGACATATGGAGTTCGTTCGATTGGCGGTAGTAAAGCGGCGTGTTGAAGCCGGGCGCGAAGTAAAAGAGGCCCACAAAGATAATCGCAAACCCAAGGTTGCGAGATTTCCCGATAACTTTGAGCTGCTCCCAAGCCTTGAGCATGGCGCCCGTGTTTCTTTCTGCTTGCTTCTTCTCTCTCAGGAAAAAGTAAGCGACCGGAAACACGGAAAACACGATGACTGCGTTCACTCCCGCCGCCGTCATAAAGAGGCCACCCGCAAGAAACCCGGAAAGGGGACCATTGAGGAAACTGCAAACGCTTTGAACAAACTGGCGAAGCGCACTCAACCGACCTGCGGCACCCATCCCCTGTCCCGCCTCGACAAGGACACCGCCCACAACCGTTGACATGAAGACCATGAAAACGTTTACGGTGATGCACCCGAGAAGCAGGATGCTGTACGTATGGGGAAGGACGGCTACTGCGCCCCAAGCGGCTGCCGAAAGGGTAGCACTTGCCAAAAGGTAATTCCGGCGCCTTGTCCTGAACAAGGGAAAAGCGTCGACCAAGATCCCCGCAAAGGGCTTGAAATACCAAGGAAGGGCGCACAGGAAGAAGAAGGACGCCATCTGGTCCTGCTTCACCCCGAGGGAGTCCTTCAAAAGGTGCTTGAGTGGCAGGCTTCCCAACACGGCTGGTTGCGCCAAGGTCGAAGAGAGAATTCCAAAGATAATGATCAACGCCAGGTGGTTGAGGTTTCTATCTTGGATCGTCTGCTCCGCAGCAGGTCTTGGGTACTCGGCAAATGCTTCTTCTGGTTGCGGCTCTTCAATTCTCATGGCAATAGCACTACTGCCGCACGGCGTCGTGGGCAGAAGTGCTACGGATTATCCATTAAATCTGATCCCGAATCGCGACTATCGAGGATCGAGGGGAAATCCGTCGATTTTGATTCGGAGCGATTTGAGTCCTTTGAACTCAAGCTTTGCGATGTATCGCGGATCGATATTGCTGTTGAGCGTAAACGCACCCGGCACCCGAGCACCGCTAGTCGACGTGAATGCCTGGCTCGCTGCGGGCTGCGGGAATGGAAAACCGCTTCGGCTATATCCCAGACCAGGCGGTGAAATCTTCCCGGGTTTCTGGGCTTCTTGAAGTAGCTTGTTGAACTCAGCCTCGGTCAGCGGGCGCCCCTTAGTGTCGACATACGGGATCGGTTTTGCGTCCTCGCCGTAGGCGACCAGACGCCAACTCCTCGACTCGTCCTTGTCGCCGGTTCCCACCACCACGTTCCAACCGCCCTGACCTGGATAGCCCGGATAGCCGCCTCCGCCGTAAAAGCTAGGCCCGTTTGTTGGCACTTTTTGCTTTTGCCAAGTGCCCAATTCAAACTCGGTTCCCTCGAAGTTCGCCTTGGACCCAGCCGATGATCCGATCAGGAAGCTCTTCCCGGTGGACAGATTGGAGAGGTAACCCATGACCGAGGCGTCCTTATCTCCCTGTTCAACGGACACCCGTCCCCACGTAATGGGGCCGCCCTCCGCCGAGACTCTGCGCTATTCACAAACTGACCACGGGCGTCCTGCATTTGGAAGAAGGAACTGGCGGGAATTGTCTTTTTAACGACCAAGAGCCGATTCTTCTTACCGATGCGAAACGATATCTCGTTGGGTTCATAGAAGTCGCTCACCGCTTTGGTAAGGATGGGATCGGGTTTGCCGTCCATATTCCAACAGCTGATTTGGGAGTCGAAGCTGCAAACGCCAACCCCTCTGATATCGATGCCGTTTTCTCCTCGGTACTCACGGCTTACCACCGCGTCCATCTTCGGGATTCCAAATTGGACCGCGCCCACCACCGAGCAGAGGAGGAGCGTGGCAAGGCTAGGCTTGAATCGCTTCATGGCTTCGGATCCAGCGGAAATCCTTTGACCAGCACCCGCATCTGATGGGTCGCCGAGACGGTTAGCGCACCGATTCTCGAGGGGTTGACGTTCGTCCGGAGGGTGAAGGCTCCCTGCACGGAGGGCCCGTTGCTTGTAACCACGGCCGCCGCATATTTTGGAGGCGTATTTCGTCCCCCTGGGCCAAAATCGTATCCCGGGTTGTATCCGTTGTAGTAGCCGTTAAATCCGGGAGGGGTCTCGCTCAGAAACTTCACCGCGGAGACTGGCTCTCCATCTCGATCCACGTAAGCAACCGGCTTGCCGTCCTTCCCCAGAAGGCCATAGGAGAGTGAGTTCTGTTGATCGCTGGGTGCAAACCCAACAAATATCGACCACTGCTTCGCGTTCGCAATCATCGGGTAGTACGGTTGCTGTTGCTGTTCGCCAGGAGCCGGCTTGAACGGCTTGTATTCGCCAATTTCGAGCTCTGTTCCCTCGAAGGTGCCTTTCTTCCCTTTTTCGAAGGGGACGGTGACCGGTTTGGGTCCGGGCAGACCGTTGATCGAGAACAGGATCGATGCATCTTTTGAGGCGGTGTCCGGATTGATGCGGGACCAAGACACGGTCGGGCCGCCGCTTCCGTAGATCTCGCTCGAGTTCATGTACTGGCCGTCCGGCGACTGGGCCTGGATGTTTGCGTTGTACGATTTTCGGTAGACCAGATACCGATTCTTCTTACCAACTCGGAAGCTCACTTCATTCGACGAGCCCATGTAATAGCCCCGTATCTGCTCGCTCAAGCTAGCGTCGTGGACACCATCCATATCCCAGCAATCGACGTTGGAGGGTTCGATCGAGCACACACCAAGTCCTTCAACCTTAAGGCCGTTGTCGCCTTCCCAAACTCGATCCGCCGTCGCATCGGGTTTCAGTCCCGCTACCTGGGTCGCCGTGGCCACTACACACAAACTAACAATCGCAAGACCCGCTCTCTTCCTCATAACAATTAGGCAGACGTACTGGGTAGTCGAGAGATTCACCGATTTTGTGTGTGAGTGAGGGCATCGGAGTGATGAACGATGATGATGAGTGATGAACGGCGGAGGACCGGATCCATCACTATCGTTCCAGCTGCCCCTTCCCTCACCTCCCGAGTTCATCATTCATCGTTCATCGCTAACAAAAAAAGCCCCCAGCGAAATTCGCTGAGGGCCTTTTCGAAAGCAGGACTCTCTTAGTAGTCCATGCCTCCCATACCGCCCATGCCAGGAGCGCCGCCGCCGCCTGCCTTCTTGGATTCCGGCTTCTCAACCACCAAAGTCTCGGTGGTAAGGACCAGACCGGCAATGGATGCCGCGTTCTGGATCGTGCTTCGGGTCACCTTTGCAGGATCGACGATGCCGGCCTTGACCATGTCAACGAGCTCGCCAGTGACCGCGTCGAGGCCCTGGCCCTCGCCAGCGGCTCGGACTCGCTCCACGATCACGGAGCCTTCGAGGCCCGCGTTCTTGGCGATCTGGCGAAGTGGCTCTTCGAGAGCTCGCTTCACGATAAGCAGACCGGTCTTCTCGTCACCAGTCAGACTGGCCGGGTCGAGAGCAGCGCCAGCTCGTAGGAGGGTGCTTCCGCCACCGGCGACGATGCCCTCTTCAACCGCGGCTCGAGTAGCGCTGAGCGCATCCTCATAGCGGTGCTTCTTCTCTTTGAGCTCCGTCTCGGTCGAGGCGCCAACCTTGATCACGGCAACGCCGCCGCTAAGCTTGGCAAGTCGCTCCTGAAGCTTCTCTCGATCGTAGTTGCTGTCCGTGTTCTCGATCTGGCTCTTGATCTGAGCGATTCGGCCGAGGACGGCTTCCTTGCTACCGGAACCCTTGATGATCGTGGTGGTGTCGTTCGAGATCACAATCTTCTCGGCGGTGCCGAGCATGTCGATGGTGACGTTCTCCAGCTTGGTGCCGAGATCTTCACTCACGAACTTGCCATTGGTGAGAACCGCAAGGTCCTCAAGCATGGCCTTTCGGCGATCGCCAAAGCCGGGTGCTTTGACGGCGGCAATCTGCAGGACGCCTCGGATCTTGTTGAGAACCACAGTGGCGAGCGCGTCGCCCTCGATGTCCTCAGCGATGATCAGGATCGGTCGTCGAGCAGCGGCTGCCTTCTCGAGGAACGGCAGGAAGTCCTGCGCGGAGCTGATCTTCTTCTCGTGGATGAGGATGAGCGCATTCTCAAGAATGGCCTCCATGCGATCCGGGTCGGTTACGAAATAGGGACTGACATAGCCGCGGTCGAACTGCATACCCTCGACGATGTCGAGCTGAGTGTCTCGACCCTTGCTCTCTTCGACGGTGATAACGCCATCCTTACCGACCTTGTCCATCGCTTCCGCGACCTGCTTGCCGATCTCGTTGTCGTTGCCTGCGATGGTGGCGACGAACTCGACCTGCTCCTTGTCCTTGATGGGCTGCGAAGCGGCTTTGATGTAAGCGATAACCTGCTCGACTGCCTTATCGATGCCGCGCTTTACCGCGATGGGGTTGCCACCGGCGGAAACGTATCGAAGACCTTCGTTGACGATTGCCTGAGCGAGGACCGTCGCCGTCGTGGTGCCGTCTCCGGCCACGTCGTTGGTCTTGCTGGCGACTTCCTTGCAGAGCTGCGCGCCCATATTCTCATACGGATCTTCGAGCTCGATCTCCTTGGCGACGGTGACGCCGTCCTTGGTGATCGTCGGGCTGCCCCACTTCTTGTCGAGGACCACGTTGCGTCCCTTCGGTCCAAGGGTGACCTTAACTGCATCCGCGACCT
The DNA here is from genome assembly GCA_038321975.1 of Fimbriimonadales bacterium. GTDB lineage: Bacteria > Armatimonadota > Fimbriimonadia > Fimbriimonadales > Fimbriimonadaceae > Fimbriimonas. The sequence continues at coordinate 106,877 of JBBQFM010000001.1, forward strand.
TGTTGACGCCGCGCTCGAGGGCCCTGCGGGCCGCTTCATCGTAAAGTAAATTCTTTGCTGCCATAGGTTTCTCCTTATTTAGCTGAGAATCGCGTAAACCTGATCCTCGTCCAGGATGGTGTAGTCCTCGCCATCGATGGTGACTTCGTTGCCGCCGTACTTGCTGAACAGCACGCGGTCGCCGACCTTGACGGTGAGAGAGTTGCGCTCGCCGCTATCGAGTACTCGGCCGCCGCCTACTGCGATGACCTTGCCCTCGGTGGGCTTCTTCTTTGCGCTGTCGGGGAGGTAGATGCCCGATGCAGTCTTCTCCTCTTGCTCCGTGAGCTGAACGACGACCTTATCGCCGAGTGGCTTTAGCTTTGCCATAAATTGTTTCCTCCGATCTTAACGTCCTTTTAGCAGTCGAGTGACTGGACTGCTAAATTGTACGTGATTTGGCGAGGGGGAATCAAGGGTCCCGGTGGGGGGAAACGATGAGCGATGAACGATAAATGATGAACGGGGGGAGGTTTGAACTAAGGCAAAGTTGGAGATTGGGCGATGCCCTCTGTCTTCTTAGGCGTCCCAGCAGGACTCCAAAATCCTGAGTCTGTCTAGAGGTTTTCGGGGACATCAGCTCGGGCGATGATGTTGCAAACCTCGCCGTCTGGGTTTGGTGCCTATCAGGCCACTTTCGAGACCCTCGCGGTATGCCCGACTTGCATCTACTTTCACCGTTTGCGCGTTTCAAGCAGCCGAGATGGACTGGCAAGAGGTCACGCCTTCCTCGAGCCGTAGGGTCAGGTCCGGACCCGAAATGGGTTTTGAGAACAGAAAACCCTGCCCCACCGTGCATCCCAATTCGTGCAGCATCTCGAGCTGCTCGACGGATTCGACACCTTCCCCGGTTACGTCCATGTTCAGAGCGGTTCCAAGGGCAACGAGCGCGGCGATGGTCGCATTGGCATCGGGAAAACGCCCAAGTCGAGCCACGAATGCCCTATCGATTTTGATCGTGTCGATGGGTAGTTGGACAAGGCTGGCGAGCGAAGAATAGCCCGTTCCGAAATCGTCGATAGCTAGCTGAATACCGTGCGCCTTAAGCTCATGGAGCTTTTTGATCGTCTCGTCGAGGTCCTTCATCATCAGGCTCTCCGTGATTTCCAGCTTCAGGGACCTGGGCGACAATTGGGTGGCCTCGAGAACCTCAACCACGCGAGCGACTACGTCTGACCTTTGAAGCTGCCTTCCCGAGAGGTTGACGCTGATCGTCATGAGTTCCTCACTCGGATTTGCATCCTGCCATTCCTTCGTCTGTCGACAAGCTTCGTGAAGGACCCAATAGCCGATGGGGATGATGAGTCCGGTGTCTTCGGCGACGGGAATGAACTTGATTGGGTAAATGAGGCCCTTTTCTGGATGCTGCCAGCGGACAAGCGCCTCCGTTCCCATGATGCGGCCCGATGAAAGATCGACGAGGGGTTGGTAGTGAACCACGAATTCTTGGCGGCTGACGGCCGCTCGAAGGCCCGACTCAATCTCAAGCTGCTCGTTTACCCGGTCGTTCATGCCGTTATGAAAACAAGAGTAGTTCGATTTGCCGTCCGCCTTTACGTGATACATGGCGGTGTCGGCGTCCCGGATGAGGCTGACTGCAGTGCAGTCAGCCTGACTCACCGCGATACCGATACTCACCCCACTATAAATGTCCTGGCTTTGGATCTGAACAGGTTGTTGGAACCTGGAAATGATAGACTTCCCGATCTGGGAGGGGATGGTTTCCGAGTTTGCTGGCAGCCCTTCCAGGATCACCAAGAACTCGTCCCCGCCTAGTCGCGCCAAAGTGTCTCCGGGACGGATGCACTGCTTAATCGTTTCGACCCTGGCGAGCAAGAACTGATCGCCCGCTTCATGCCCAAGGCTATCATTGATCACCTTGAAGTTGTCGAAGTCGATGAACATGACAGCCACGGAGATCGCGTTTCCGCTCGCTCTCTCAAGCGCAGACGCCAGCCGCTCCATCACCAATTGCCGGTTTGGCAGATCGGTCAGAACATCGTGCAAAGCTTGGTGTTCGAGCCTCTCTTCGGCTTCCTTGAGCTCGGTCACGTCGGTACAGGCTCCAATAACTCGCCATGAACCGGAGCTGATTCGCTCCACGCTGATGTCTTCGTACAACCATCTCGAAGCGCCTTCCCGATCTCCACACAAAAAGCGGTGGACGATCGTCGCCTTTTCGCTTCGAACTGCCTTACAGATATCTTCTTCCAGGCTCGATCCGTTGGCAATCTTCCTTGCCGCTGACCAGCTCTGGGTGTAGGAGCAGTCCCCTCGTTGGGTTAATTGCAACCACCGCCACGCCGAATCCTCTTCTTGGATCGAGATTTCGCATCGGAGTCCAAAAGGAGTCTCTTCGACCTCCGCTTGCCAGAGAAGACAGCGAGCACCCGAGAGCACTTGATGAAGGGCTTCCTCGGTCTTCCCTTGTTCGACCGAAGCCTCAAGGAGGGCCCGCTTCCAACGACGAAGGCTGACCAGCACGGTCGTCCAAGCGGAAAGAAGGGTCAACAGCCCAAAGGCGGTGATTGCGAGCGATCTGTTCGCTCGGGTCCGCTCCTCACGCTCGGTGAGGTCGACGGAACGCTGCATCTCCAAGCTATAGTCGTTCGCACTTTTGGCATAGATATCCTTTTGCTTCGAGTATTCGTCGCCCAAAAGGAGACCTAAGGCTTCTTTGGAGTGCCGAATTTCCACAAGCTTGAAAGACCGATTCTCCATATCCACAAGCTTGTCGTTGGCGTCCTGGGTGATTTTGGCAGTCGCCTGATTTGCGTGGGATGGCACCAGTTCTTCAGCATCTTTGATCGCCTGATCCAGTTCTGGCTCAAATTGGCGATAGCGCTTTTCCCATTTCAGGTCGCCCGAAGCGGCGGCCATTCGTGCCGACATCGTAAGGACTTCGTCGAGGCGCAAAATCGTGCCGCGTAGGCGCTCAACCTTTAGAGACCGTTTCGAGGTGACGTCGACGTAGTGAAGAGTGCTGAAAACGTGGGAAACGAAGAACGCGAAGATGCTGATTTCCACCAACATCGCGATCGTAAGGACCGCGCTTGGAAAGGATATTTGTCGTTTGTTCGCCGCATCTTTTGTGGACATATCAGCCCGCCGCCACTTCGCCGTGGTGACCCTTCAGAAGGTTTGGTACCATTCAATTCGGCCCTCCTTCCCCAGTGTTTATTCCATGTGCAAGTCATGTGTAACCGGTTTCGGACGCTTCGATCTTGCTGATTTCTCCAGTGAACTCGGTATGAAAACTCTCGGCACTTGGGCCCATTTCACCCCCCGTCTGCCCCAACGCGACAACAAGAAGCCCTCGGCAAGGAGCGCCGAGGGCTTCTCGCAACGTCACCTACCAAACCAACTGGATCCGCGAGTTCTTCAGGCTGTCCAATAGCATCTACGACCTTAGCGACAGAGGCCGCTCACCGATATCCTCGGGGGACCCCATCTGGGGCGCTAAGCTCCAATAGTTGCCCATAGAAGCGCCAAGCTCCATCGTTGGGAAGGGAGGTTGAAACGCGGTCGGAACGTAGGCTAGATCGTAGAACTTGTCCGCATTTGCCCCCTGATGCGAGTTCAGCACATTGCCCAAGGTATCGAACTTGTAGATCGTAGAGCTGACGCTGCCAAAGAGACCGGATGAGTCTCCGGTCAGACCTCGAACGGCACCGATGACGGAAAATGAACCCGTCACAGCCAGGGTGGTGGCATCCAGCGCCATGATCTTCTTACTCCCCAGGAGTGGGTTGCTCACCGCGTAGAGGGTGCTGCCTCGCAGAAACAGGTTGTCCATATTATCCGTGTTCAAAAATGTGTGAGAGCCGAGCAGATTTCCCGCCGTCCCGTAGTGAAACACCTTGTGGGCAACACTCACGTAAACATCGTTTGAATTCCCCGCCGCCAAGCCGCTGATAAATCCTTGGTCTATCTGAATCGTGCCCGTGACCTTAAGCGTTGCCGGATCGAGAATGACAACTCCATAGATTCCCACGGACGTGTTGTCCACGGCGAAGAGGCGATTGTGGGCAATGCTGAGATCGTAAAAGTGGTCTGCCGAACCGGCGGTGTGGACGTTGATGTAATTGCCCCCCACCCCATAGTTCGTTATGGTGCTTCCCTCCGAGGTAAAGAAATTTGACTCAGAATTCGCAGCCAAGCCAGTCACTGGATTCAGCAGTTCTACGGTGCTAACCGTCGCCATCGTCTTCGGATTGATGATCACCACGCCGCTCACGCCGACGGTTGTGTTGTCGACCGCAAAGAGCGTGTTCGCATGTGCGAAACCTCCGAACAGTGAAAGGGCAAGGGCCCCGGACATCGCAAGGGGATGGGTAAGACGGTAAATGGTCATTTCTTCTCTCCGGTATAGCAAATCAATGACGCCAGAGATGGCGATCTTAAAAATACTACACCTATTTGGACCAAGCGTCTAGATGGCCAAGTTAGGGCAACCCAAGTTATCAAAAAGCAAAAGGGCCCTCGACACCTTAGCGCCGAGGGCTCTTTCACACCTAAAAGTTACCGAACGTAGTGGATCTGTGGATTGTTCAGGCTATCCAATAGCATAAGGGACACTACGGGAAGAGGTCGCTCCTTGGCAATCTCTCGGGCTTCGTCGAAGGTCAGTTCCTTCGTCATCATGCCGCTCAGGTCAATCCATTCTGCGAATCGGAAGGCACCGCCTTCGGAGCTGAAGCAAGCAAGACCGTGGATTCCTTCGTGCTGGAAGCAGCCATAGCGGTTGCTGGAAGGATGGTGCAGGACGAAGACGTTCTCTGGGAATGTCTCATCTAGACCGATTAGGGGCAGGGATAGCGTTTGACTCATGGCTCTCTTTTAAAAACCTTTAGACTTGCGAATCTTATTGGTCTTTAACGCTCCATGTGAAGCTGTTTTTAGTTCCGGGACCGAAATTGCGCGATAGACCGCACAAGAGACGATCAGCGAAATCGCTGGGTCAAAAAGGTTGCGGGAGAACGAACAATTGCGGCCCACCTACCCGACGGGAGACATTGCTGGCTCAGCTATCGAATCTGGGCTCGGAAGGAGAATCCAGGGCAAATCATGTCAAGGTGGGCCCACCTCAACAACGTGTCTCCGCGAAGGTAGGTACAATCACGTCTCCTTTGCGGACGTAGCTCAATGGATAGAGCATCAGTCTTCGGAACTGAGGGTTGGGGGTTCGAGTCCCTTCGTCCGCACCAAATCTTCCCCCTCTAACTGGTCGGTCTACCAGTATCCCAAACGGCCCCACCGCCCGAAACTTTAAGCAAGATGCTGGAGTTCTTTGCCGCTATGTACGTCGCTGCTGCGACCGCTTTCTATTCGCTGCTCGCGAAGAACGCTCCCGTCATGGAAGAGTTCGAAAGCCCCGCGAACATTAATCGCGAGCCCGAGATCATCGAGCTATTCCCTGCTCAAGAAGAAATTCGCAAGGTCGCCTAGGTCCGCGGCTGCGGAACGCTGACCGTTCCCTTTCGCTCCAACTTGCCCCATCCTTGGCGATTACCGTAGATGGCGCGGAAGAAGGATTTGATCACCACGCCATACATGATCTGGCGGTAGTAGAACCGTTGCAGGAATAGCCAGAACAGGGCACTCGGCTTTTGCTTCTCCATTCGGTAGGCGATGACCGCCGATAGAAGCTCCACGACGAAGAAGAGCGCATACAAAAACCCAACCTGGATGAGAGCTTGATAAGCGGCTGGCATCGCCTGGATTTCATGGGTGGTAGTCGTGTTGCTCTTCTCGAACATCGCGGTGATGACTCCGATAATCGAGACCACGACCTGTAGGTCCACCAAGGGCGCGAGAGCCTGAAATACGATTTGGAAGAGCCAGAGCGCGGGAAGCGCGAGCCCCCCGAACCACCCATAGCGGAACAGCGCCTTGCGGTGCTTCCAGAGGCACTGGAGAGTGCCGTAAGCCCAGCGGAATCGCTGCTTGAAGAACGCTCGAAAAGTCTCTGGCGCTTCGGTATAGGCGTATGCCGCCGACTCGTTCTCCTGTTTCCACCCGGCTCTGCGAAGTCGCCAGGTGAGGTCCATGTCCTCAGCCAACGTGTCGGTCAGATATCCGCCCACCTGCTCTACCGCGCTCTTGCGCCAAGCGCCGATCGCACCTGGCACGACGGTGATCGAGTTAAGGAGGGCGTAGGCGCGGCGGTCGAGGTTTTGGCTGGTGGTGTATTCGATAGCCTGCCACTTGGTGAGGAGGTTGATCTGGTTCCCCACCCGAACGTTGCCAGCGACGGCGCCCACTTTGGGGTCGTGGAAATGGCGGACCAAGAGCCGAACCGCGTCAGGCGCTAACTGGGTGTCGGCATCGATGCAGAACAGAATGTCGCCCTTCGCCTGAAGGATCCCGGTGTTGAGGGCGGTTGCCTTGCCTCCATTTGGCTGGCTTATCAGACGCACCCTCGGCTCGTTCACGAACGTCTCTAGTACCGCCTGGACGGTGCCGTCCTTGGAGCCATCGTCGATGATAAGGATGTCGTCGATGGGATAGTCAGAATTGAGGACGCTCTGTACCGTCCGTACAATCACGCTCTCTTCGTTGTAGGCAGCGATCAGCGCGGTCACCGATAGCGCAGGCCCTGTCGGAAAAACGAGACCTTTCTGCTTTCGGCTGTAGATGAGCGCTAGCGGAGTGATCATTAGGATTCGCGCGAGCCCGAGGGCGATGGCGAGAATGAAGGCGATGGCGAGAAATGAGTCGGCGCCAAAGATCGCACCAAACACGATCTTGTCGAGAAGGATGAGGAAGCGATCTTGCTCTCGCACCGGCGGCATCACCTGAGCGCGCGTCTTGCCAAGCAGCTTTGCTACCGTCACGAACTCGTAGCCCTCGGCTTGGAGTTTGGGAACGAACAGGGCAAGTGCCTTCGCGGTCTCCGTACGGTCACCGCCCGCATCGTGGAGGAGGATCATGTTGCCCTCGTCCTCGGTTCCCGCCCGGCGGTGAACGTCCTTGATCACGAAGTCCGCGATGTCTTGGGCCGTCTTCCGCCTCGTGCCGCCGCCCGGGAGGGGCACGGCTAAGTCCCAGTCGGTTGGGTCGACGTTCTCCATCACGCACAGGTAGTGGAGGGAATCGGCGAAGGTGACGGGGCGCACCTGTTCCGCGTTGTTCGGCTGGGAGTCCGCGTTGTACGGCGGTCGGTAAAGAATGGTCGACCGCTCGATGATGCTTTCGATCGCCCTCTGGGTTGCTTCCAGCTCAAGCTTCTGGCGCCAGTCGCTGACCTCGCCCATGTTCGGGTGAGTGAAGGTGTGACTCCCGATCTCGTGGCCCTCGTCGTATGCGCGACTGACCAAACCCGGGTTGGCTCGTGCATTCTTCCCGATCACAAAGAAGGTTGCGGGAACGTCTAGGCGTTTCAACTCATCGAGGATGGGTGCCGTGTAGTTCGCGTCGGGCCCGTCGTCAAACGTGAGCACCAGCTTTTTCGGGGCGAAACCCGATTTTTGAAGCAGGAACGGAAAAGCGTATTTCTCGTATTCGGAGCCCACGATCAGCCCCGAGTCAGGGTCGACCTCAATGGTCCGGCGACCCTGCACGGGCCGCTCCTTGACGGTGAGAATCTCTCCTTTGCCCGTGTAGGACAGATCGTTCGGAAAGTCGACCGTCTCCAAAACCTTGGCATCGAGGGGTTTGTCGAGGGTGTTCTTGTCAAGGACCCTCCAAACACTCGGGTCTTCCTCGCCGAGCGCCCACAGGGCGACTCCGCGAATGCCGTAGTCGCGAGCCGCCGCCCACTGGTTGTAGGCAGAGACGGCGTCGAGCATCCATACCTGGTGGCGAACTTCGTTGTCGTCCCGATAAGCGAAGGTATTGGTCAGGCTGTCGTCATCGAACTTGATGACCTTGCCCGGAGCCTCCTCACGATATCCGTTCGCGGTGGCGAGGGCTTCGCTATAGGTAAGGCTGGTGGCGCCCTTCTTCCCTTCCACCCAATCGTAGGCGTAGTTGCCGATTCCCAAAACGAGCTTCTCTTCCGGGATGTACTTGAGGGCACGCTCGACAAACTCCTGGCTCCAGTCGATGTCGCAAATCGTGCCCGGGAGGGTCGTGGCCTCATGCTGGTCGTAGGCCATGAGCACCGCCCAGTCGCAAACATCCGCAACTTCGGCCATCGGCAACTCGTCATCGGCCGCCTGAATGTCGATACTCACGCCCAAGGAGTAGGGTTGGAATTCGTTATGAAGGATGTGAAGAAAGGCTGGGACCTTCTGGGGATCACCTTCGGCAAGGTCCTCGAAATCGATGTTAATGCCTTGGAAGTCATTCTTGACGAGCCAAAGGCGTAGTTCGTGAGCGATCGCCTTTTGAATAGCGGTGCTTCCGAGAAGTGAATGCACCCGCACTGGGTCTGCAGTTTCATTTTGGACGTTGCCAAAAATGGGTGAGATTCGAATACCGTTCTCACGAGCAATACGAACGACGTCGCCGTTCTTCGGGTTGTCGTTTATGTCAAACATCGAGTAGTCGATGCTCTTTCCATCCTTGCCCAACGCAAGCCATTGGGGCACGACATGGGTCAGCTTCGCCGCGTTCTGGCGGAGCGACACCACGCCGCTTTCTTCCCAGGGCGCGTAGAACGCGGCCACGATTTTGGAGGGATGCCGAACGGGTCGCTTGAACTTCTTCTGCGTGATAGTGATTTCGTCGGCCAGCTGTTTGCGGACTTTCGACGTCAGGAAGTCGGCTCGCCGGCCGCCTTGAACCGGGAGTCCCGGCAACAGAGTACGGTTTGGCCCGGCGGACAGCGATGGCAGGGTGGGCAAGACGATGAAGATGCTGATAAGGAAGGCGGTGGTAAGCACTGCCACCATCAAGCCAAAAACGGCTGCTACGCGCGAAAAACGGATTCCACGCTTCCCCTTGGGATCGAAAAATATGGGATCGGAATCCATTTAGTGCTTGGACTTAAACTCTCAGAAAAATGCGCTTTCGGTGGAGGGCGAAGAGAACGATCCACCACACCCCGATGTATCCAAACGTATAAACCCAGCCGCCCGTTATGCGTCCCCAGTGTTCAACCGAAGAATCGAGGGCCGCTTGCTGCAATGGAATGTACCCTTTCGATGTGTTGATCACCCAAACCTGCAGGACCAACAGCTTAATGAAGATCGGCCCGATGTAGGCGAGAATGGGGTTGCTGCCGAAGACCACGAACGGATAGGTCCACTTCTTCCAGCCCAGGGCATCGACGAAAAGATACAGAACCGCGAGCACAATGGCACCAAGGCCGCCGGCAACCAAAATGTAGGACGGAGTCCAGACAGGCTTGTTGTACGGCAAGACACCGTTCCAAACCGCTCCGATGCCAAGAGCCACCAACCCTGTCAACAGGATTGAGCCGATGTTTGCGAGCTCATCGCGGTTGCGCCGAACAAGGTCGCCGATCACCGATCCGAAAAGAACGAGCGCTGCCGTGGGCACGGCGGACAGCAACCCTTCGAGGTTGAAGGCCGAGAGGTAGGTCTGGTTGAGGTGAAGGATGATGTTTCGATTCTCCTCAAACGTCCCGGGGGGTACGTCCGGTGCCGACACGAACCGAAGCAAGAATCCGTAGCCCAAGAGCATCAGCCCGCCAAGTAAAATCCTCCTTCGGGCAGAAAGCTCATAGAGGAGGGCTCCGACCAAGTATGCGAGCCCAATGACTTGGAGCACTCCGAGCGAAAAGAAGAGCTTCTTCTCGATGGCGCAATTGATCAGGCACCCGAGGAGGACCAGCGTGGCCGCCCGCGAAAAGACTTTTATGTCGTAGCGCCACGCTGGAAGCTCTTTGGATCGGAAGGAGGATGCCGAGAATGGAATTGCGACACCGACAAAGAAGAGAAACCACGGAAACACCATGTCCGCCAATCGCAGGCCGCTATTCCATGGGGCGTGCATGAGGTGGTCGGGAGTGGCGGTATCGAGCGCGATGTTGTTTACTAATAACATCAGAAAAACGGTAACGCCACGAAATGTATCGAGCGAGACCAACCTCAGGGGCTTGGGTTCGACCTCGAGTTGGGGCAGACTCTCGACGGGAAAGAGTTCAGGCTGCTCAGACTCTTGGTCCCGAAGGTCCTGAGTTTTGCTCAACTTGTGCTTAATATCCATTGGGAGCCATGAATCTGAAACGAGTTAACGATCGCGGGTGTTGGAAGCGATTGACAATGAGACTGACGACTCTTTTGGGAGTATGTTTTATAGCTTGCGCAGTAGGTTGCGGCGGCGAGTCCGCAGCAGTGCCTACCGCCCGAGTGAACGAGGCCGTTCCCCAAAGAGGGGATAAGTTTTGGCAGAAGGCGTTTCGCGAGCTCTTCGTTAACGCTCGCACCGCATCCGCCTACACCCTCGCCGTCCGCAAACTGACTCACGGAAACACCAAAGACAAGGTTATCGCCCTCACCTTCGACGATGGCCCCCACCCCGGAAAGACGGAAGAGCTCTTGGGCCTGTTGAAGAAAGAGAACGTCAAGGCGACGTTCTTCCTGGTCGGCAAGATGGCCGCCAAGGACCCTCATTCGGTCCGCCTCGAGGCTCTGCAGGGCCACGAAATTGCCAACCACACCTTCAGCCACCCCACCCTCACACGGCTTTCGGTTGAAGACGTGATGACCGAGTATCAGGCTTGCAGCGACGTGATCAAGTCGATCACGGGCAAAGAGCCCCGCTTCTGCCGCCCTCCGGGTGGCGACTGCGATGACGCAGTCGTGAACGCGGGCGCAAGAGTTGGCCTGATCACCACCATGTGGACCGACGACCCTGGCGATTTCAACCGACCGGACCCGGAGGTTTTGCTAGATCGCACTCTGAAGAAGGCCACCAACGGGGGAATCATCCTCCTCCACGATGGAATCCCCCAAACCATGGAGATCCTGCCGACGCTCATTACTGAACTGAAGAAGCAGGGATTCCGCTTCGTCACGGTCAGCGAGTTGCTGGCGACCTTGGACAAGCCGCCAGTTGAGACGGCGCTTCGGGTCGCTAAAATTCCGTCAAAGCGGATCTCAAGGTAATCCGGGAGTCTCCCTTGCGGAGGTTGGGTGAGAGTGGGCAGACTCGCGCCAACCCAAATTCTCTGATTGCCCGCTGAAGAAGGCTTCGGATCGCGTCACGCGTCTCACCCCCACCCTGCCCTCCCCCTCCCAAGGCACTGGACTGCTCCCGTTTTTCTGGACACGTTGCCATGGGTTAGCTTGTTAAGTGTATCGCCTGAGCGAATTGGTCGGGAGCCTTGTATCCAAGGCTTGAGTGGAGTCGTTGTCCGTTGTAGAAACGGATGAATGTCTCGATGGCCATGACGATGGCGTTAGGGTCTTGGTATTCGTTGCGAAGGAGTTCTTCGTGCTTGAGCGTCTTGAAGAAGCTTTCGACGATGCCGTTCTGTTGCGGTTTGCCGGGGCTTGAGAAGCTGCTCCGTCCAGAGGCGGCGCTGACGCAGGCTCTGTATTCCTCACTGGCGTAAGTAGAGCCTCGGTCTGAATGGTGCAGCCATCCAGGTTTCGGCAAACCGCGGCGCACTGCCTTGGCAAGCGCAGCTGCAGTCAGCTTCGAATCGAGTTTGGTTCCCAGTGCATAGCCTAGGGCCTGGCGGGTGAAAAGATCCAGGACCACCGCCATGTAGATTCCCTGACCGTGGCCGAAGGGGATCCAAGTCGCGTCTGCCCCAAAGGCGGTGCGAGGCGCCAAGATAGGCTCGGTCTGAAGCAGATTCTGGGCATCGACCGGCACCGGGAAAGTTGTGCGCTTCTTTCGGTATCGCCTCTTTGCCAATAATCCGAGTCTCTTCATCGACGAGCGAACGGCCTTCACTCCAACTTCCAAGCCCTCGGCTTTGAGTTGGTGAGTGGCCCTGCGGTAGCCATAACTCGAATACCGCTCGCAAACCCGGGCGACTTCGGAGTCGAGTTCGAATTCTCTCGGCCCCGACTTCTGACATGCGTAAAAACTCGAACGTGAAAGACCAACCGCTTGGCATGCTCGACCGATGAGGAGACCAGAAGGCCGATGTTCCAAGACAAGCCTCACTTTGCCTCTGGCTCCTCGGGGAGTTTTCCCAGACATGCCCTCAAGAACTCGTTCTCAAGCCGGAGCTGCTCGAGTTCCTTGCGCAACCGAGACTCAGCAGTTTCTGGTGCCTCTGGATTACGCCATCGACCGCCGTCGAAAGCCTCCTCCCCACGAACCGAATACTGCTCAAGCCAACGATCCAACGTCCCTGCACCCAAACGATGGGAACGCATCGTGGAAGACTTGCTCACCTGCTTGGAAACAATCTTCCTGCACACATCTAACTTGAATTCCCGAGAGAACTCTCTAATCTTCTTCGACATGGTAGACCTCTGACGGCTTACCACAACAAGTGTCCAAAAACAGGGCTCGTCCAGTGCTTCGGGAGGGGGAGGGCAGGGTGGGGGCTCGACGCCTTGCAGGTGCCGCTCGAGCCTCGGTCGAAGCCGAGCTGTTGCAGGATTAGCGATCGCGATAGGCCGCCAAACGCCCTTCCGGTAAAGCCACAATGCAAAATCCTCAATCCTCAATCCTCAATTCCCCAAAGCTTCGGACAAATCAAAGGATCCAAATAGTCCGGGTGACCGTCGACCTGCCTCACGAGGCTGTCGTTGTCGTGGGTGGCGAGGTGGCCGTCGGCGAAGTGGTACTCCTGCCATCGATTCGCGTCGTCCTGCAGGTGGATCGCGATGGATCGGCGAGGATGATCCGACATGTTTGGGCCACTACCGTGGATCGTGAGGCAATGGTGGAAGCTGACTTGCCCCTTCAACAACTCGAGCGGAACCTTCACCACCGGCTTTCCGCCCGTGTCGAACCGCTGCTCCAACGCTTCCAGGTCGGGATTGAAGAAGTCGAGGTTCAGCGTGTTGTCCGGCCATCGGTTGCTCCCCGCAATCGCCGAGATCGTGCCCATGCTCGCATCGCAATCGTGGAACGGAACCCAAGCGGTAAGCATCTTGGGCGACGAGCACGTCTTCCAGTATCCATAGTCGGTGTGCCACCCAACGTTCGCCTTCTTCCCGGGCTGATCGACCGGTTTGTAGAGTAGTTGATCGTGCCAGAGCCGAATAGTCGGAGTGTCCGCGAGCTTCGCGGCAACCGCGCCGAGAACCGGCGAGTGGGTGAGATGCTTCAGGCCCGCCATCCGAAGGGAAGCATGGTCATTTTTGCGAAGCACATCCCCCAATTCGGCAGTCCAACCCGGGTGCAGTTGACCGGCGGGCGCGGGGAAGTCGAAGTTGCCGGCATAGAGCTCGTCGGCCGCCTTAAGCGCCGCATCAATCTCCTCGCCCGAGAAGATCTTCTTCGAGATGTAGTAGCCGTTCTCATGAAAGAATGCGACGTCTTCGTCGCTGGGCAGAAGGTGGGAGAAGTCTGTCATAGGGGTTTGGGTCTCAGAACCCCTCCCCCTGGGGAGGGGCAGGGGAGGGGTGCCGGCCATCAGAAATCCATCGGAGCGCCTAGGCTCATCAAGAATGATTCGGCAAGCGCCACCCCACCCCCTGCCCCCTCCCCAGAGGGAGGGGAAATCCTGTGTCTACAGCTTCAAATCAACGATGCCGCTTATGCCAACGCCTTCGATGCGCTTCACGTCCTGAACGATCTTCTCGGTGCTTACCGGGATCATCGCGCGGATCTTGATGCCGCCGAGGATGTCTTGATCGAGCTGAGCGACCGCCTTCACTTGGTCGACCTTCGATTTCGGTCCCATCACCTGGGCGGCGCCGATCGCGTTTCGGGTGCTGAGGCCGACGGTAAGGATGGGGACAACCTTGGTGGTGATCGTCCTGGAGTCCGTGTGACCGTCCAGCTTGTTGATCGCCTTGTTGATATCAGGCCCGAATTTGGACACTGCGGCGCCAACGCCAACCAACTTGATGAGGCTCTTGAAGTTGAGCTGGGCCACCGCCAAGCTGCTTAGAACCAACGCTGCGCCACCGATTACGAACATTCGCTTAGAAATAGTCATTGCAATCCTCCAGGTACATCTACGATGCTACCGCCGATCACGCTGCGGGGGAACTGCACTTGCAATCGGCCCGGTATGGATGCTTGGAATCGGAGGTTTTGCAATGAACTTGGTACAAGGATCCCTTTTGGCCGCCACGCTGGCCCTCGGCGCGCAAGCTGGAGACAAGCGAGAAGAACCGATCGCCGGCTCGGGCCACGCAAAGACGGAGAGCCGAAAGATCGGGTCTTTCACCAGCATCCAGGTGAAGGGCTTTGGCCGAGTGGTAGCGAAAGTTGGAACGGCGAAGGATATGACGATCACGTTTGATGACAACTTGTTGTCGCACGTCACGACCAAGATCGAGCACGACACCCTGATCCTCTCAACCGATCACAGCTTGTCATCGAAGACGCCACTCGTCTTCAACATCTCGGCTCCCGTCTTGAAGGCGGTCTCAATCAGCGGCTCGGGGAACATCTCGGTGTCCGGAGTCAAGGAGAGCGGCTTTGCGGCGGTGATCAAAGGATCGGGCAACGTGGATGCGACCGGGCATTCGAGCACGGTGGATGTCGCGATTTCCGGCTCCGGACGAGTGGACGTAAGCTCGGTTTCAGCCCAGGCGGCTTCGGTGGCAATTAACGGCTCGGGTTCGGTAACCGTGAACGCCTCGAAGAGCGTGAACGCGGTCATCAGCGGCAGCGGCTCGGTGCGATACAAGGGTGAACCGAAGGTCGAGAAGCTCGTCCACGGTTCCGGCTCCGTCACGAAAGCCTGATTTTGGGAGTGCACTCGCCAGCGAGCGCCCGGGCGAGCCGGGCTTCGCCCGCGTCGATGACATCGCCGACTACACGGCTTCGCCGTACTTGGCCAAAACCCTGTGTAGGGAGGTTGGAGGCGAAGCGACCTACGTCGCCTCCATCAACTTCCGATACTCCGCCAGCCGCGACCGCAGAAAGTCCGTCGACCGACCGACCAGCTTCGGATCGTTCAGCTCGATGCCTAGGAACCGATGCAGCAGCTTAGCCGGTGGCGCATCGAAGCCGTTGCGCATGAGGTCGAGGTATTTGGGGACGAACTCTTTCGGATTCGCCAGATACGCCTGATAGTAAGTGACAGCAAGGACCGCGCCCATTAGGTGATTGATGTTGTAGAGCGGGTGCGTGTAGTACGTCTCGTTTCGCGCCCAGATCGGGTCGCCCGTCTTGGATTGGGTAGCGCCGAATCGAGTCCACGTCTCTTCGGCCAGGCGGTCGAGGTCCGCCTCGGTCTGGACGGTGTGGTTCAAAACGCCGTTGTGAATGGCGAACTCCAGAGCGGGGAAGGGGGCGAGGTATAGCGGGTATCTCGCCTTGTCGATGACTTGACCCAAGAAGAACAACTTGCGCGCGGGGTCCGACTCCTTCTGATAGAGGTGGTCGGCGAGCATGATCTGGTTGAATTCGGCGAAGGACTCGAAGAAGTAGCCGGGGCCGTCTGAATAGGCGGTGGGCACGCCGTGGTTGCGCATCAATTGGTAGTGCACCGCGTGTCCGCCCTCATGAGAGAGGCCGCGATCCAGGTCGTCGTACACGCCCGTGAAGATGGGCCAGTACATGATGCTCGGCTGACTCGCGGGCACCCCCCAACCGGTGCCCAGGCCTGACCGGTGCGGACCACCGTTGATGTCGATTCGCCCGTTCGAGGGGTCAAAGAGCGCCTTCATCTCTGTTTGGTACTCGGGGCCTAGGGGTTCCAAGGCTTCGAGCACATCGGCGACCGCCTCGTCCGGCAAGAACGTCGGAGCCGGACCCTTTCGCGGGTGGTCCTTTCGCAGCGTATTGACCTCAATCGTGAGGTCTTTTTGGCTCGCCAGATCCTCCAGAATCCGCTTGACGTCCTTCTCCTCGAGGTCAAGAGAGAAGCAGTATTCATCCACCACACTGTTGAACTTATGCAGCTTCGCCGTCCGGTTCAGCGCTTCGGACAGCCGAAGCAGGGTGAACGCGTGCAACTTGCGACTGTCCGCACCTGGTGGCAAAGTGGAAAGCTGCTCAAAAAGTGGAGCCTGCCAGCCCTGAACCGAAGGCTCGAGCTTCGACATCAGAAGGCTTTCCACTTCCGGCATCGAGTGCGATTTGCCCTTCCAACCGCGCGAAAGCATGTACCGAAACGGCTTCAACTTCGGCTCGTCTCGTTCGAACCGGCCAAACGCCTTCTCGTCCACATCCTGCAATTCTCTCGCCAGCCACGGCGTCGAGTATCCATTGCTCGGACTCTCGAGATAGGTGGTGTCGAGCATCCAGTGGAGGTGGCTGACAAAGTCAATTCGTTGCTCAATCGCAGAGGCTTCCTGGTCCAGCGAGAGCGCCTTGAGGAGGCTTGGGGCGGACTGGCCAACCTTGCCCTTCAAGCGATCGAGCTGATGCCGAATCGATGCCGCTCTTCGCTCGTCCGCATGCTCGGTTTCGGGCGTCGCGTAGGCCATCTTGGCGAAGTCGATGACATACTTCGCGCGTTGGGTTTCCAACGGTGTCGGATCCGGCAGGAGGGCGAAGGATGCAGCAATGAGAAGAGAGGTCAGCATCGGCGTTAAGGGTCTATTCAGGTTACTTTAACCCTCAAACAATACGCGGACCCGGGGGTAACCTGCGCCCGTGTCGGAGCCCAACGCAACGTTCGTCGCCTTGATGCTCCTCGGGATGCACGGCGCGGTTTGGGCGGGTGCCGCGCTGGGCAGGCGCAACGCGATATCGGGCGAACACGAGCGCGGAGTGAGCCTCGTCGTGGGAACCCTATTTACGCTCCTCGGGCTCCTGCTCGCCTTCACGCTGTCCGCTTCCGCTGGCCGACTCGATAACCGGCGTACAGCGGCGATCCAAGAGGCGAATGCGATCGGTACGGCCTGTCTCCGGCTCGACATCTTGCCGGACGACGAGCGAATCGAGGCCCGCAAGCTGTTCAAGGAGTACATCGACGAACGCCTGCGATTCAACCAGCGGCTTTCCGGCGTATCCGTCGCCGATGGGGCGGGCGAGTCTTTGGGCGAGATTCAGGGTGCCATCTGGTCCACCCTGGCCCGCGCTACTCCGCCGGACTCGCGTCTGCTCATGCTAAACCCCACGAACGAAGCGTTCGATCTCGCCGCAACTCGCGAGGTTCTTTCGAAAACCTACACTCCGAGGCCGATGTTCTGGTTCCTTATCTTCCTGTCTGTGCTCTGCTCGTTCCTGGTCGGCGAGGCCACTGCGAGCATGGGTCGTCGAGGATGGCCGTATCGAATCGTCTTTTGCCTCGCGATCACCGCATCCCTGTTCATCGTCGCCGACCTCGACAACCCGAGAATTGGGCTGATCAAGATCGACTACGTCGATGGGTTGCTTCGGCAAACGCGGGACAGCCTCTAGTTCAATCAACGAACATGAACTCGTTCGTCATCATGAGCGCCTGCGCATAGAGTGCGAGCCGAGAAAGCGCCGGCCCTGCGGGCGGACCAAAGCCGCTACCCGCCTCCCAAGCCAACTTCCCATCCACGCTACGAATCGACGGCGACCAGCCAAACGCGTCGTATCCGTCGCTCCCGATCGGGTCGACCACGAAATCCAATGTCTCGCCTTTAACCACCGACAGGCCGGAAACGACCGTCGCGGCCTCACTCTTGTGAGCCGTCCATTCACCGATCAACCCGGCACGACTCGAAACCAATCGTGCCCGAACCCCGTCCCCTTCAGCCTGGCCGTGGGACAGCAACCCCCGAATATCGACTGCCGCCGCCGCCGGCGCGACCCATCGCCGAATGACCGCGTGTGCCCCGTCATGCCCCGGATGCCCACCTTGCGCCTTTAAGATTAAGTATCCAAGCGTAGGATCGGGAAACGCCTTGCCCACCTGATAGCTCTGATCTACAAAGGCGGTGAGCGGCGTAAAGCCAACCACGTGAGACCCATCGAATCCGCCATATCCGTACTGCCATGGCGACGTCGGCGCTTCAACCGCACCACGTTGCAGGTACGCCAGCCCAGACGCCAATTCATCCGCATCCGGCATCCGCTCTAGCAGAATTCGGTAGAGGCGACGAACGCGAGATGCATCGCCGGACGCTGTTACCAACTCAGATCGCAACGCCACCGACTCCGCCTCACCAACCGTGAACGGCGAGTTCATGAAGAAGAGCGCCTGCTGCGGCACCGTCGTTTGGAACCGCCGCGCGTTCGTGCTGTCCGGCGAGGCCAGGTCGAAAGTGCGGAATATTCCCGGCAGATTCTGCCTCTCGATAAATCCATACACCGCTCGCCGGGGTGTATAGGGCGAGTCCCACAGATCAACCGATTTGCCGCCAACCTTGCCGTCCAAGTGACCACTCGCGGACACCAGCGAGTCGCGCATCTCTTCGAAGTCCAACCGACGCCGGTTCATCCGGTTCCAAGTCCTATTCTCGGGGTCTTTGTTGAATGCGGCGGCGGATACTGACGACGACTGCCGGTAAGTCGCCGACGTCACGATCAGTCGGTGAAGCTTCTTCACTGACCAGCCGCTTTCCATAAAGGAGCTCGCGAGGTAATCGAGTAATTCCGGATGCGTCGGTTTCTCGCCCTGATGCCCGAAGTCGGACGGTGTTCGCACCAATCCGGCGCCGAAATGATCTTGCCAAACCCGATTGACGAACACTCGGGCGGTCAGCGGGTTGTCGCGTGACCCGATCGACTTGGCTAGTTCTAGACGCCCGCTTCCTTCCGTCCAATGAGGACGATCGCCCTTGGATAGAGCTGCTAAGAAACGCCGAGGAGCTTCCTGTCCAGGCACTCCGGGGTTACCTCGTTTGAACACATATCCATCCGAAGGATTTGCCCGATCCACCATCGCCATCGCAATCTCGGGAGTTGGCGGAGCGTTCTTTTCAAGGGACTCGAGGGTTTTTTGCAGGCCCATCAATCGTTGCTGTTCCGCCGGGTCAAACCCCTTTCGCACCTTCGCCAACGTGTCGCCCTCGGGAATCGCTCCTTCACGGAAGGCGGCGAGCGCATCTTTCACTTCGGTAGTCGCATCGTTCTTCTTTCGCAGGTTTGCCACCTGAGTCAAGACGAGTTCTCGAATGCTCGTTTGGGCCGCCACCACCTTCTGATTGTTCTCTTCCCAAGGGTCGCGGATGGCCTTCGCGGAGATCGGCGAGGCCTTCTCATCGGAGGAGTTGAACACCGCGTACAGCGAATAGTAGTCCTGAGTTGGAATAGGATCGAACTTGTGGTCGTGACACCGAGCGCAAGAAACGGTGAGTCCCTGAAGTCCGCGCATCGTCACATCGATTCGGTCGTCGATGATGTCGGGTTGCGAGTTCAGGAATCGTCGTCCGATCGTCAGGAACCCAAGCGCCGCCAATGCACTCTTGTCGTCTCCATTCATTATCTCAGGCAGTCGATCTGCGGCAAGCTGCTGCATCACGAACTGGTCATAGGGAAGGTCGCGGTTGAAAGACTGAATCACCCAATCCCGATAGGTGTAAGCGTTGTGGTAGGTCCGGTCTTCTTCGAAGACGTATCCCTTGGTGTCGGCATACCGAGCCACGTCCATCCAGTGCCGGGCACTCCTCTCTCCGTATCGAGGGGAGGCGAGGAGCCGGTCCACGACCTTGTCATAGGCGGTCGGTGACTTGTCGGCAACGAAGGCGTCTACCTCCTCCGGGGTTGGGGGCAGGCCGGTAAGGTCGTAGGTGACTCGCCGGATCAGCGTTCGCTTGTCCGCCTCCGCTGCCGGTTTTGAGATGGAAGTCTCCAACTTGGCGAGGATGAATGCATCGATCGGGTTGCGTACCCAACTCTTGGTTTTGACAGCGGGGATCGGGGGCTTCGATACGGGGTGCAACGACCAGAGGTCCGCCTGCGTCTTCGGTGTGCTTCCCGGAGTCGGCCAGGGCGCGCCCATCTTGATCCACGCCTCGATGTCGGCGATTTCGTTCGCAGCCAACTTCTTGCCTCCGGGAGGCATCTTGATCGCCCCAGTCTGATGGATGACCTTCAGGAGCAGACTTTTTTTTTCAGGGTCACCAGCGACGATCGCAGGTCCCGAATCTCCGCCCTTGAGTAGCGAAGCCCGCGAGTCCAGCCGCAGCCCACTCGCCTGCGATTTCTCGCCGTGACACACGAAGCAGTTGTTCGCCAAAACGGGTCGGATTCGCGTCTCGAAGAAGGTCGCCTGTTCGGGTGTAGGCGTGGGCTCTGCTTGCTTAGACCCGTTGGCGAGCCCGTACCCTGCGGAGAGGATCCCCGCGATCAAAAACCAAACCGGATGGACCTTAGGTGTCAACCTTCCGATCTTACAACAAACAAAAAAAGCCCGCCGGAAACCGGCGGGCTGGCTAACTGAGAGGGAGAAACCTACTCTTGCTCGTGGTGGGGCCGTTTCAACTCGAACGGCTTTCCGACCATTTCCTTCCACTTCGACTTCTGGTCGGCGGTAAGGATGGCGAGGATCGCGTCATCGACCTTCTTTCGGTTGGCCTCCATGTCTCCTCGCGGACCTTGTGGCGGGCGCGGAGGCTGACCGCCACCACCACCGCCTTCGAAGCCACCGCCACCCGGAGGAGGCATCGGCGGGCGATTCTGCTCCATGACCTCATGGATTTGGTCTCGCTGATCCTCGGTGAGTCCGAGCGCCTTGGCGATATCCGGTCGCAGTACCGCCGTCAGACCCTCGGCCTGAAGCGAGATCTGTTTGTACCGGGCGTACTGGCCAGCGTCGAGGATGCCCTTGATCTTGGCCTCCATCTGCTGTCGCTGCTTGTTATTGCCGCCTGGGCCACCGGGACCACCGGGGCCACCGGGTCCACCGGGTCCACCGAACCCTGGTCCGCCCGGAGGGGGGCCGCCTTGGCCGCCACCGAATCCGCCGGGAGGCGGGGGACCGCCTTGTCCGCCCTGTCCGGGAGGCGGAGGCCCGCCGAAGCCCTCGCCACCAGGGCCACCGCCCGGGCCGCGCTTCGGCAGCAGTTCCTTAATCTTGTCAATCTGGTCGTCGCTGAGCTTTAGCTCTTTCTGGACTTCCGGTCGCATGAGCAGGAACGGTCCGCCCTGCTGCATCATCATCGGCGGTCGCGGGGGCATGCCACCCGGGAATCCACCTGGTCCACCGGGACCACCAGGTCCCCCCTGGGGCGGACCTTGCGCGATTGCGGCTGAGGATACGATCGCCAGCGCGGAAATGAGGATTAGGCTCTTGAAAGGAATCTTCACTTTTTTCTCCTGGCCGCAAACGGTGCCCGCTGCGGTCTACATGGAGACTCTAGGTTTTAGTTATGAGGAAAACATTTGATTCCGACCTATGCCGAAACTTTCGGTAAAAAAACTTTCACCGAGGTGCCCTTGCCCAGTTCACTGGTCACCACGAGGCTGCCGCCGTGGGCCTCCACGATGCTCTTGCAGATGGCAAGCCCAAGCCCACTCCCCCCATCTTTGCGAGCCCGAGCGGCGTCGACTCGATAGAATCGATCGAATAGGTGGGGAAGGTGAGAAGCCTCGATACCTTCGCCGGTGTCACCGATTGAAATCACGGCCTGGCTTCCATCGACGCTGCAGGACACCACTATCTTCCCACTCGCGGGTGTGTGCCGGAGAGCGTTGTCGATCAGGTTCGTCACCACTCGTCCTAGATGGTCGGCATCGGCCTGTACAGAGACCGGATGGTCGGCAAAGGAGGATTCGATCTGAGGGGCTTCCACCGTTTGGTACGGCTCCAGCGCCTCCGCCACAATCACTCGCAGGTCGCCCGGCGAGGTTCGAAGGCCGAGTTGTCCCGCGTCTGCGCGGGCAAGTGTCAAGAGCTGATCGACTAGCCGAGCCATCGACTCCGATGCTCGGTCTGCGACCACCAGCGCGTCACGCAGTTCCTTCGCGTTGCCGTCGCCGGTCAGGGCGGCAGTCGCAGCAAGGCGGAGCCGGGTGAGCGGCGTTCGCAACTCGTGCGATGCGTCTGCCGTGAACCGCTTCTGGTTCTCGTAGGCGAACTCCAAATCTGCGTAGGCGGTTTGCAGGTCTTCAAAGGATCGTTCGAGTCGGCCGAGCATCGAGTTGAACGTGTTGGCCATCTCGGCCAACTCGTCGTCACCCGACACTTCCAATCGCCGCGAGAGGTCGGAAAGGCTGATTTCCGAAGCGGCCGCGGTCACCGCTCCAATGGGTTTGAGGGCTCGATTGGTTAGCAGAAAGGCGCCGCCGGCCGCTCCAATCACCGCAAGCGGAATCAAAAGCAGCAGAGTGCGAAGCTGGCTCTCCCACAGGAGGTCCACATCTCGCAGTTCACGCGCTAACTGCACCACTCCATCCGTCTCGCCCCTGGGCCGTTCCACGGGGACCGAGTAAACGCGGACTCGCTCTCCATCGAGCTCGACGGTTGAGTAAAGCGACTCACCTTTGAGCGAGCGGTCAAGCGAATCCTTGTCAAACGGCGTGTCCGCACGTTGCCGCCCGCGTGCCTTTCCATCCCGATCAAACGATCGAGGTCGCCGAATGTCGGCAACCCGATTCGCATCTAGGTAGGCCGGGGGTAGACGCGGTGGCTCAGGGCCCGGACCCGGCCCTTGGTCTGGTGGCCCCACGCCGAAACCTGGAAAATCGGGTCCGCCCGGGGGCGGCCCGTTGGCTTCCATTCGCGCCGTTTCTTCGCCGCGATGCTTAAGATCGTCATCGATCTGACCTTTCAACACGCTTTGGCTGGCATAGAGAACCGCGACTCCAAAGAGCACCAAGATGCCGACGATCGCGGCGACGTTCCAAAGCGTAAGAGTCGTGCGAAGAGATCTACGAGCCATGAATCACCGCCCGTCCGGGCTCTTCAAAACATAGCCGAATCCGTGAACCGTATGAATCAGTTTCACATCGTGTCCCGCATCGATCTTCTTTCGCAGCGAAGTTACATGAAAGTTCACCGTGTTCTCGGTGCTCTCCTCCGAATCCCAAATGCTTTCGAGAATCACCTCTCGGGTCAGCGTACGACCCACGTTTCGGGCAAGCGCTTCAAGGAGAGAATATTCGCGCGGGGTAAGACGTATTTCCTCTCCGCCCCTTGTGACTTTTTTGGTTCGGGAATCGATCTCAAGGTCGGCCACCTGCATCATTCCCGTTTTGACGACCTTATCACGTCTGAGCAGGGCGCGCACCCGGGCCAGCAATTCGCGGACGTCGAACGGCTTTGCGAGATAGTCGTCTGCACCCTCTTCTAAGCCGCGAACCCGGTCGTCCACCGAGTCTCGCGCAGTGAGCATGAGGATCGGGGTTTCCAATCGTCGCCGTCGAATCTCCCGGCACACGTCCCAGCCGTCCTTGCCGGGAAGCATGATGTCGAGGATAACGAGGTTGTAAGGCGAATACAACGCCTCAAGCGCGTCAATCCCGTCGGCTTCAACGTCGACGTTGTACTTCTCACGACGAAGCGTATTCGCAACCTGGGTTGCGATCTCTTCGTCGTCTTCCACCAACAGAATCCTCACGGATACTCAGGGTATCCGGGATTTGTGAGGTTTTTGTGAGTTCCCTCCCCTTGGGGAGGGTTAGGGTGGGGTTTCCGGAAAGCCGTTTGTGAGCGACACAACCCTCTCCCCCACGGTTCCCCCTTGGGAAAAGGGGAACCATCTCGGGAGAGCTACAACGCTGCCTTGATTGCCGCCTCGACAGCCGGATTCGGACCCGCGTATCCCTCGAACTTCGCAACCACCTTCCCATCCCGACCTATCACATACAACGTCGGATTGCCCGGATGCGCGAACGCCTCGTACGCCTTCCCATTCACTGGGTTGTCAAAGGCAAAAGCGAGATCGCGATACTGAGGATGGCCTTTCACCCAAGAATCGAAGCCCTTGCGGCTGTCCTTGATCGACACCAGCAGGCCCTCGACGCCTTTCTCTCCATAGGTATGCAAGAGCCGCTGGGTCTCGGGCATAGATTGGTTGCAGGGCCAGCACCAGGTGGCCCAGAACTCGAGGACCACAACTTTGCCTTTGAGGTCGCTTAGGTGGGCTACCTTGCCCGAAGAGAGGAGAACCTCGAAATCGGGCGCGAGGGCTCCGATGGCGATGCCTTCCGACTTCTCGGGGGCAGGGAAGGGAAGCGCGTCTTTCGGGGTCGAGTAGCTGAAGGTGGATGCCGTCAAACTAGGATTTAGCAAAATTGTGTCGAGTGTCCACGTTTTCGTAAACCCGAGCTTTTCGTTGTGGACGACCAGTCGATGGACAAGGCCGTCGGATCCCACTTCCGCGGTCCGCTCGATTGAGCCGACCTTGTACTTCACGGTGGAACCCTCAACATCGGCCGAGCTCGCCTTATCGATTTCACCGGCAAGACCTTCGCCCGCGAACCCAGACAGAAGGGGAACCTGCTCTAGCTTCAAAGCAGAGGCTTGCGACTTCCGAACCTGGGTGCTGTTTGGATGGAAGAACACCGAGTAGGACAGCGTCCCATCGGACACGCTGAGCGTGTCGTTACCCGTGGTCTTCCAAGGCTCTCCCGCTCGAATTCGCCGGGCGCGCGAGATTGCGAGATTGACGCTTCCTGGCTTGGCCAGGCTGATCTCGCCGGTTTGCCGGAGGTCTTTGTAGTCGCTGGTGTATTCGTCGGACTCGGTGTAAGTCGCGTGGATGGAAGAGGCCTGCGCGAGCTTCTCGTCCGCGCTCACCAAGAGCGCTTTCGCCTTGGCGAGGGTGGCCGCATCGGTCGCCGCGGAGGCGGCGACCGGGAGCAGTAGGAGCGACAGGAGCACGTTAGTCTTCAAGGAACCACCCCGCTGCGCCGGTGTTCTCGCTGCGCTTGTAGACGACCGGTCCGCCACTTGTGACGGGGGTTATCTTGTACCAGTTGGTGCTATCGGCAGTCGTCCAAGTAGAGTTGAACGACTTGGTCGGAGCCTTCAGATACTTCGCGTGGGTGTCGAAGAGTGCGTAGTTTGCGCCTCCGCCGTGTCGAGTTCGGCCCCAAAGATAGACCGCTTGCTGCTGCTGAAGCACCAAGGGTTGGCTCGAGTAGTCGTCCACATCGTTGCCGTCCGTGAAGATGCGGCTGCCCATCGATTCGGTGAAGAGCACGACCTGAGCAGGTGCTTGAACCGAGGTCGCTGAGTGCACCGGCAAGAACCCATAGATGTTGGTGATCTCAGTGATATAGGTGGGCGAGAAGTTAAAGTTGATCGCGTAGCTGTGCGAAGGCGAACCCCCGCCCGTGGTGCCGGGAGGTGGTCGGAAGTCGGGGCACTGGTAGATGCCAAAGCCTCGATGTGCCTCGGCCGAAGTCGTGTTCGGATAGCCCGACTTGACGTACGGATCGACGAGGAACATCCAGGTCGTGGGGGTATTTGCCACGAAGTTCTGGTAGCCGGCAAGGGGGACGGTGTCTTCGTAGTCGTTCTCGTAGAGAGCCGCCGCAATGCCGATCTGCTTGAGGTTACTCAAACACACAGACTTCTTTGCAGACTCCTTTGCCTGGGCGAACACGGGGAAGAGAATGGCGGCGAGGATCGCAATGATCGCGATGACCACGAGGAGTTCGATGAGGGTGAATGCTTTAGTCTTCATGTTCTATCAACTTATAGACTATTATCCGCGACCTCTTTGGAAGTGGGGTGTTTAATGTTCAGAGAGAAAGGCAAATGCATCGCCTTTGCGGTTTGGAGAGGGCTCCGCCTTCGAATATTCGGCAGATCGGCGAATCCTTAGAACAGGTCGTCGATGGACAGGTACCGCTCGCCCGTATCGTAATTGAAGGTGAGCACCCGGCTACCGTCGGGAATCTCGGGTAGCTTCTGGGCCACCGCGGCGAGAGCTGCGCCTGTCGAGATGCCGACTAGCAAACCTTCCTCGACCGCTGCCCGGCGAGTGAATTCGAAGGCGTTCGCCTCGTCAATCGGAATGACTCCATCCAATACGTCGGTGTGAAGGTTCTGCGGGATGAAGCCCGCGCCCAACCCCTGAAGCCGGTGTGGGCCTGGAGGGCCTCCCGAGATAACTGACGACTTCGACGGCTCTACTGCGAAGACCTTAAGGTTAGGGAACTTCTGCTTCAGAATCTCGCCACACCCCGTGATGTGGCCCCCCGTGCCCACCCCGGTGATCAGATAGTCGAGGCCCTCAGGAAAGTCGGCAAGGATTTCCTGAGCGGTGGTCCCCTTGTGAATTGCGATGTTGGCCCCGTTCTCAAACTGCCCAGGAATCCAAGCGTCCAGCTCCGCAGCAAGTTGTTTCGCCCGAGCGATCGCGCCATTCATCCCTTGCTCGCGGGGGGTGAGCTCGAAGGTTGCGCCGTATGCGGACATCAGCTTGCGCCGCTCGACCGACATCGACTCAGGCATAACCAGAATCAGCTTGTAGCCCTTCACTGCCGCTACCATCGCGAGTCCTACGCCGGTGTTTCCCGATGTCGGTTCGACTATCACGCTGCCCGGCTTGAGAATCCCTCGTCGCTCGGCATCTTCGATCATCGAAAGGCCGATGCGATCCTTGATACTCCCGCCCGGATTGCTCCGCTCAAGCTTGATCCAAACCTCCACCCGGGTGTCGAACAGCTTGTTCAGGCGAAGGTGCGGGGTATTCCCGACGAGGCTGAGGACGGAGTCGTGTTTCATCAGATGTTGAAGTCGAGGACCTCGTGCATGGTCTGATCATTCGATCGCCGGACCGTGCTTCGATGGCTCACCACCGAGTGGGCGGGCACGCTTTCGGTGATCCAGCAGTTGCCTCCAATCACCGATTGGAAGCCAATACGAGTATCGCCTCCCAGGATTGTGGCATGGGCATAGATCACCACCTCATCCTCAATCGTTGGGTGGCGCTTCGTGTTGGCCAGGCGCTTATGCACGTGATGCGCGCCAAGCGTAACGCCCTGATAAATCTTTACCCCGTTCCCGATCACCGTGGTCTCGCCGATCACGACCCCAGTCCCGTGATCGAGGAAGAAAGACCGGCCGATCGTAGCCCCCGGGTGGAGGTCAACGCCAGTCCGTCGGTGCGCGTGTTCGCCGAGCAGCCTTGGGAGCAGAGGGATCTCTAGACGGTAAAGGATGTGGGCCAGCCGGTGCGTGGCGATCGCGTAGAACCCCGGGTAAGCAAGGATGATCTCGTCAATACTCTCGGCCGCGGGGTCGTTTTGGTAGAAGGCATCCGCGTCTTCGACGAGGAGGTCGTAGGCGTCGTTCAGGGCGTGAACAAACTTGGTGCCGATTCCCGGAGCGACATTTGGGTAGGCCTGACGCAGGTCGTCTAGCGCTTGGTCCAGCGAGTTCGAGATACCCAGCAGCCGCTTGTCCGCACTCGTACGGTCTTGGGCGAACTGCGGGAAGAGGAGGGCGAGGCAAGAGGCCACAAACTCGTCGGACCAGGCTCGCAGATCCGATCGAAACACATAACTGGAATGCGCCTCTCCGAGCCGTTCGGTTAGCGATCGTTTGATAGTGATTGAAGTATGGGGTTGGTTCTTCAACGTGAGTTAAGGTGTTTTGGGTTCGGGGAATGATGTTCGGCGTTAAGCGCTAGCGGCCAAAGAATCGAAGTCGAGCCCTCCGGAGATGGTTCCCCCAGGGAGGGGCACCATCTCCGGAACGCCTATGCGGCAAACCCCCATCGTCTCCTCACCTCCGTCTCCATCGGACGGAACAAGAAATACTCCGACCCCAACCCAAGCGCCATGATGACGATCATCACCGACAGCACCCGGCTCATATCCGCAAGCTCACGACCCATCATCAGAATATGGCCAAGCCCGAGGCTCACAAACAGCAACTCTCCGCTCATCAGCGCCCGCCAAGCGTAAGACCAGCCTAACTTCGCGGCCGTCAAGATGGCCGGCTGCGAAGCGGGAAAGAGAACCTCGGTGTACACCCGCCAGGAAGGCGTCCCCATTGTCCGTGCCGCCCTCAAATAGCTCGGTGGCAGGTTTCGAACGCCGTCCTTCACCGCCGCGGTGATCGATACGAGCGACCCCATCACGACCACAAACAGGATCGCTCGGTCGTTGAGGCCAAACCACAGAAGAGCAAGGGGCAGCCAGCAGATGCTGGGTAGCGACTGGAACGCGCTGACCAGCGATCCGAGCGTGTCATCGACCCACTTGTTGGTGGCGAGCAGAATCCCTAGGGGTAGGCCAAGGAGCATCGAGATCCCGTATCCAAGAAACACCCGACGCAGGCTCACCGCAGTAGCATTGAGAAGCGTCCCATCGCGCCCGATGTCCCAGAGTGTGCCGGCAACCTTCGAAGGTCCCGGAAAGAGCATGGGATCCCAAATGTGTCTCCGCGCCACCGCCTCCCAAAGGAGGACGAGAACCAAGTAGAAGCCAACCGTGCGAGCCCACTTCACCGCGCCACCGCCGCATCATCAACCCCAATTCCGAACTTGAGGTCCATCGAAATGCGCTTGGCCAACCGCGCCACATCAACATCGTCAATCTGTCGGGGAGGCAAGATACCGACCTCGTACACACGCTGAATCCTCCCCGGACGCGGAGTCATCAGCACGATCCGATCTCCGAGAACCACCGCCTCGCGGACGTTGTGGGTTACGAAAATGACGGTGGTGGAAGACAGCCGCCAAAGCTCCTGCATCTGGTCATAAAGATCTTCGCGAGTAAGCGCGTCGAGGGCAGAGAACGGTTCGTCCATAAGGATCACCTTCGGGTTGGTCACCAATGCCCGTGCGATCGCCACCCGCTGCCGCATGCCTCCCGAGAGCTCGTGAATGTTGCGATCCTGAAAACCACCCAACCCAACCCTTTCGAGGAAAGCCGACGCGCGTTGAGTCCTTTCCTTCTCGCCAACCCCAAGTTGCCTCAAACCGAATTCGACGTTCTTACGCACGGTGAGCCAAGGAAAGAGTGCCCCGTCTTGAAAGACCACCGCACGATCCGGCCCCGGTCCGTGTATCGGCTTGCCATCGAGCAGTACATCCCCGGTGTCAGCCGATTCCAACCCCGCGATGACGTTCAACAGGGTCGACTTGCCACAGCCAGAAGGGCCGACGAGCATCAAGACTTCGCCCGCGTTTACTTCGAGCGAGATGTCTTCCAAGGCCACCACCTCCTGCCCAGTGCCCCGAAACACCTTGCCGATTCCACAAAGAGAGACTTGAGAACTCATCGTGTCCGTCCATCGAAGAACCCTGAGAGGCCGAAAGATGGGGCCTTCTGATAGCCATCCAGGATCGCCCATTGGGAGAACTTTTTGATGCTCGACGCATCGGGGTCGGAGGTGAAGTTCACGTGCGACCAGGCTTCGTCGAGCACCCTCGGCGCGAGCGCCTTTCCGGTGAGCCTCTTCAACTCGGAGTTTGCTACCGTCTTCGCATCCGACTCATGCGACTGCATCCACGAAAGCGTCTCTCGATGAGCCTGCAGGACGCGATCAACCACATCGGGATGCGCATCTGCGTACGCCGACCGGACGACCAGAACGATCGTGCAAAACTTCCGGTCGGGCCAAAGGTCGCGCTCGTCGAAAACGGTTTGCGCGCCGGTGTCTGCCTTGATCCGCGCGACCCACGGCTCGGGAATCCATGCAGCGTCGACCTGCTTGTTCAGAAATAGACCGAGCACGTCTGCAACTTTGATCGGCACCACCTCGACGGTGCCTCCCCTTTCGCGTGTCTGAAGCCCGTTTTGAGCCAAAAAGTGGCGGCACGAAAGGTCCTGAGTGCCTCCAAGCTGAGGGACGGCAACTCGTTTGCCATCCAAATCGCGAACTCCGGAAAGCGAAACGTCGGCCCGACGGATCAGCGAAGCGCCACCAAGGCAGACTCCCGAGATGACTCGCAATGCTTTCCCGCCCGACTTGATATAGGTGTTGATTGCCGGACTCGGCCCGAGAAACGCGAAGTCGATCTCGTTCGCGACGAGCGCCTCCATCGCCTCCGGACCATCGTGGACCACCTTTTGGTCGATGCCGTATCCCGGAAGGTCTTTCTGCCAAATGCCGCCCGCCAAGCCTACAAAGGCGGGCGCCTGCGTGAGGATGGGGAAGTAGGCGACACGAAGGGTCCGATCGGGCGACTGCGAAGTCGCCGCCCGCGGGGTTCCAAAGACCATTAGCCCCACGAGGAAGGCAATGAAGGCATAGGAAGGCACCAGTTCTCGCTTAACCTTCATTTATTCTCTTGATCGATAGAGTATTAGAGTAAAGCCCAGGGGGCGGCCATCAAAAGAAGCTTCCACTAACATTCGAAGGAGGAAGCCATGGCCGCCTAAATAATGTAATCGAGAACCTTGACCTGCCCTTCGTTCGCCCGACGCTGCCGGTCGCGAAGGTCGCCGAAGGTGGTTTCGTTCAGGATCGTCATCATCGTCTCCGCGACTTTGCCGAAGGCATCTCGCAGAGCGCAGATCGAGGGATTCGGGCAACCGCACTCATTGAAGTTGCCGGTCACGTTGCATCCCAGATCGATGATCGCCCCATCCATCGCCGTAAGCACCTGTCCGAGAGTGATCTCCTCAGGCGGTCTCGCCAAGGAGTAACCACCGCCCGGGCCTTTGCGACTGATCACAAAGCCAGCCTGCTTGAGATCCAGAAGGATCTGCTGAAGGTATTTCAGGGGCACTTTCTGGCGGTCCGAGATGTCCTGGATAAGCACGGGGCCGGTGGCCGTTTGCATGCTCAGGTCCAAAAGAGCGCGCGTTGCATACCTGGCGCGGCTGGAGAGCATAAACGGTTTATACCGTGACGCCGTCGTTACCGGGTCGTCAGAACCACGGATCAGAGGTTATTGAAATGATATTGGCTCTTGCATGTCTGGCGGTTACCGCTCAATTTCAGCCCGCAACACAAATTAAACCCACTGCCTATCCCATAACTGGCCCCGGCAACATGGCGTACATGGATGGCCGCACCAACGTGTGCCACATCATGCCGCTCAAGAAGACGTCAGTGGATGCCCACGTCGCCGGCTTCGGTGCGCGAGTCACGGTTACCCAGCGCTTCAGCAACCCGAGCAACGTGCCCATCGAGGCGGTCTACACCTTCCCGCTCCCCCACGACTCGGCGGTTGACCAGATGACGATGCAGGTCGGCAATCGAGTGATTGAAGGCGAGATCAAGAAGCGCGAAGAGGCTCGCGCCATCTACGACGAGGCTCGCAACGCAGGACAGACGGCGGCGCTCCTTGACGAGGAGAATTCCAACATCTTCACTCAATCGGTGGCGAACATCATGCCCGGCCAAGAGGTTCAGGTGAAGATCAGCTACGTGCAGCTTCTCAAGTTTGAGAAGGGCGAATTCGAGTTCAGTTTCCCGATGGTCGTCGGACCTCGCTTCCTCGGAGTCGGCACGCCCAACCCGGATAAGATCTCACCGCCAATGGCCGCATTCGGCACTCGAACCGGCCAGAACATCGAACTAAAGGTCGATATCAGCGCGGGAGCGCCGATTAAAGAAGTTGGCTCCGTCTTGCACGCGGTGAAAATGACCCACATCGACGAGGACCACGTTCAGGTGGCGCTCAGCCGCAAAGACGAGATTCCGAACCGAGACTTCATCCTGCGGTATCGCACCGCAACGGACACCGTCAAGAGCGCCCTCCTCACCACTTACCAAGGTGAGAAAGGCGGCTTCTTCTCACTCATTCTATTGCCTCCCGCAGAGCCGAAGCCTGAGCAGATAGCGCCAAAGGAAATGATCTTCGTGGTCGACCAAAGCGGAAGCCAGAGCGGCTTCCCGATCGACAAGTCCAAAGAACTCACGCTCAAGCTCATGAAGAAGATGAACCCGGGCGACACGTTCAACGTGATGGGCTTCTCGAACGACGTAAACCCGCTGTGGCAATCCGCCCAGCCCAACACTGCGGCGAACCAAGCTGCCGCCACCGCATTCGTGAACAGCCTTCAGGCGAATGGCGGAACTCAACTCGAGAAGGCCGTCGTGGCCGCGCTCGCGTCCCCGTCCGACCCTGAACGAGTTCGGATTGTGCTCTTCAACACAGATGGCTTCGCTGGTCAAGAACCGGTGATTCTTCAGAGCGTCAAGCGCTTCCGCGGCAACAGCCGCCTATTCACTTTCGGCATCGGCAACTCGGTAAACCGAGGGCTGATCGATGCGATGAGCACGGAGGGCCGAGGCGACACGGAGGTCGTCACCCTTGCCGAATCGGCCGATGCCGCCGTCGACCGCCTGGTGCAGCGCACCAGCAACCCGGTGCTCACCAACGTGGAAGCGAAGTTCGAGGGCGTCCAAGTTTCCGATGCCCAACCGAGAAACTTGCCCGACGTTTTCAGTGAGAAGCCGGTCGTCATCTTCGGCCGCTATACGAATCCCGGAAAGGGCAAAGTGACGATTACCGGCCGCTACGCAGGCAAGCCGTGGTCGCAAACCATCGAGTTGAATCTGCCCGCCGGTGAAGGAGACGGATCCTCGGTAGCCGCCCTGTGGGCTCGCTCTCGTATAGGTGAGCTTGGGCGGCTGGCGTACGAGTCGCAGTCGGAGGGCAAGATCGTAGATCCCAAGCGCGAAATCACGAAGGTTGCACTTGACTACGGCCTCATGAGCCCCTACACCTCATTCGTCGCGGTGGAGAAGCGGGTCGTGAACGTCGGTGGACATGTCCGAACCGTGAGGGTGCCCGTCGAAGTTCCAGACGGCATGAGTGCGGAGGGCGTCGGCCAGCCCACATTGGGAACGCGCTTCAGTTCTAGCGGAACAAACGGGACAACCTTAGGTCTCGCCAAGAGTGGCGGTGGACGGGGCGGTGGCGGTGGCGGTTATGGAGGCGGCGTCGGTGGCCTTTCAGCGTCGGCGGCTCAAAACAAGAATCAGAGCCTTTTCGGCATGGGCGAAGGACTCTATCGCAAACCCGAGGGTGCCTTCGTTCCCGACTCGCTTCTCAAGGCTAAAGGCAAGGTCGAAATTCAAATTTCGGTCAGCGCGGTGTCGTCCGAGAATCTGAAGAAGCTGAAGGACCTCGGCGTGAAGATCGAGGACTCGGACAAGGGACTCAAGGTCATCTTCGCCTCGTGCGATGCGACGATCCTGAAGAAGATCGCGGCGCTCCAGTTCGTGCAAAGGATAGATCCGTTGTAGGTCCCGGAGGTGTTCGGTGTTCGGTGTTCGGTGTTGGGTCGGAAAAGCAATCTAGGATTTTATTCCCGCCCAACACCCAACATCGAACCCGACACCTCCTTCCCCCCACGGTAGGCTTTGCCCATGCCCCAGTCCGTCCTCGTCGTGGGAAGCGCGAACCTCGACCTCGTCTTCCGAACCCCCCGTCTCCCGCGACCAGGTGAGACCCTGCTGGGCGGACGATTCTCCACCCACCCGGGCGGAAAAGGGGCGAACCAAGCGGTGGCAATAGGGCGACTCAGTGGCGATTGCGCGTTTGTCGGCTGCGTCGGCTCGGATAGCTTTGGCGAGACGCTTAAGATGAGCCTCCAGGCAGCGGGTGTAGACACTGCCTGGCTCCGAGTCATAGGAGAAGTACCTACTGGCACCGCAATGATCATGGTGGACGAGGCGGGGATGAACTCCATCGTCGTTGCCTCCGGCGCGAACTTCGAGGTGCAAGCAGATGACGTTCTCAAGGCGGTCTCGACCGCGAAAGCAGGCGTGGTGCTCGCCCAACTAGAGATTCCGTTGGCTGCGATCGAAGCGGCCGCTACCGCCGAACGATTCATCCTCAATCCCGCCCCCGCGCGAGAATTGCCAGACGCTCTCCTACAAAGGTGCTACGCGATCACCCCCAACGAAACGGAACTCGAAGCGCTCACGGGCATCCATCCGGTCGATGACGAATCCTGTGTGAAGGCCGGTAGCCGACTGCTCGACTCAGGCGTTGAAAACGTGGTCATCACGCTCGGAGCGCGGGGTTCTTTTCATGTGGGACGTTCCGGCGGTACCCACTATCCGAGCCCCGCCATCCGGGCGGTGGACACGACGGCTGCGGGCGACGCGTTTAACGGAGCCCTCGCTCACTTTTTGGCCGAAGGACGGCGCTTAAGCGAAGCCATTGGGCTAGCCAACTCTGTCGGAGCGTTGTCTGCGACCAGGGAAGGCGCTCAAGAATCAATGCCAACTTTGGCCGAGCTAAAAACCTTTGTCCCTCTCCTGTTTTGATGCCACCAGTGGAAAACTTTCTCCCTGTATTGCTGTCAGTAATATGCAAGAATCCAGGCACTCATGGACTCAGATTTGGGACCATGCAAGGAGCTTTATGAATACGAAGGGGTTTTCACTCTCTCTCTTACTTGGTGTCGCCGCGGTTGCCAATGCTGGCATAGCTGGAGACTGGCAGTTTAATGGCGACTTGAACGGCGCTGTCGGTGCCGCGCTCACTGGCAACGGCACGTTCGCATTCGAAAATGGAATGGTCAATGGTTCGATGGCCTCCTACGCCAAATTCTCGAACGGTGGCTATTTCGTCGTTCCGAATTCGATTGGTGGCAACGGTGGCGGAGCGTACACCAACCAATTCACAATCATCATGGATGTGATGTTTCCTGCCGAGAGCCCCAACGTCTGGACCAGCTTGCTGCAGACTTCGGTAGGCAACGCGAACGATGGCGACTGGTTCCTACATCCGGACGGCGGACTGGGGATCACCAGCGACTATGCAGATTCAGGAAACCCGCTCACCTACGACCGTGGGAATTGGAGGCGAGTGGCGCTGGCGATCGATACTGGTACATCGACTGGCGACGGAAACATGTACCGGTCATACGTAGATGGCGTCCTGCAGAACACCGTCCAGAATCCCAACCTTTGGGGCATCGACAATCGCTACTCTTTGGACACCGTATTCGAGATGTTTGCCGACAACGATGGCGAAGTCAGCCCGTACGGCTTGGTCAATAACCTGCAGCTTCGCGATACCGCCCTCTCTGCGGAGGACATTCGGGCGCTTGGCGGGGCTACCGCGGGTGGCATCGGTGCAGTGCCCGAACCCGGTTCATTCCTCGCCCTTGGACTCGGTTTAGCGGCTCTCGGTCGCAGACGACTCCGAAAGAACGCCTAGTCCACACACCGAAACGGGATCTGGCACTCGTATGCCAGATCCCGTTTGTTGTTTACAGACCCTTGTCGGCGACGAACTTACAGATGTCCGCGATGCGGCAAGAGTAGCCCCATTCGTTGTCGTACCAGCTCACAACCTTCACCAGGTTGCCCAGACCAACCGTATCGGTGGCCGAGAAGATGCTTGAGTAGGCGCTTCCCTTAAGGTCGCTGGAGACGAGCAGCTCTTCGGTGTACTGCAGATAGCCCTTCATGGGTCCGTCCGCGTACTCCTTCATCGCCGCGTTGATCTCCTCCACGCTGGCATCCTTGGCGAGCAGTGCGGTGAAGTCCACCACCGAGACAGTGGGAACCGGGACTCGGAACGCCATGCCCGTGAACTTGCCCTTCAACTCGGGAATAACCAGGCCGACTGCCTTGGCCGCGCCTGTGCTGCTGGGGACGATGTTCTGCGATGCGGCTCGCGCATCTCGCAGGTCCTTGCTCGCGGTGTCCTGCGTTCGCTGCGAGTTGGTGAATGCGTGGACCGTGGTGAGCAAGCCCTTCTCGATGCCGAATCGCTCGTGAAGAACCTTGGCGACCGGGGCAAGACCGTTGGTCGTGCAGCTCGCATTCGAGATCACGTGGTGCTTCGCCGGGTCGTACATGTTGTCGTTGACACCCAGCACGATCGTGACGTCCTCATTCTTGGCCGGAGCCGAGATGATGACCTTCTTGACACCATGCTCTCGGTGAGCAACCGCTTTGGTGGCGTCAGTGAAGAGACCGGTCGACTCGATAACGATGTCGACTCCAAACTTGTCCCAAGCGATGGCGGCGGGGTCGCGCTCTGCGAAAACGTGGATCGACTTCCCGTTGACGTGAATCTCGCCTTCGTTGCTGTCCACTTCGCCGTGGAAAGGCCCGTAGGTGCTGTCGTACTTGAAAAGGTGGGCGTTCGTCTTCGTATCCGTAAGGTCATTGACCGCTACCACTTCGATGTCAGTGGGGTAGCGAGCGAGGATAGTGCGAAGAGAGAGCCGACCAATACGTCCGAATCCATTGATACCGATACGAATAGCCATTTCTCTCGGAGTTTACCGGCTAACGCTCCGGGCTCTATACTTTCGGCATGGCCACGAACAAAGCCCTAGTCGAAGAAATGGTCTCTCACATGTCGGGAGCTGGAGATGTCCGCTTCCGAGCGATGTTCGGGGAGTGGGGCGTTTACTGCGACGACAAATTCGTGGCAATCATCGGCGACGATCAACTCTTCGTAAAACCATCGGCGGCCGACGGCGCCTACGCAGGCGATTGCCAAAGCGTCCCACCGTATCCCGGTGCGAACGAATACTGGTTGGTGCCCAAAACTAAGTGGCAAGATAGCGAGTGGCTCGGGTCATTCATCCAAGACACCGCGGCCGCACTACCGCTGCCGAAAAAGAAGAAGTGAGGGAAGGTGTTCGGTGTTCGGTGTTCGGTTTTGAGTCCGGCCCAACACCCAACACCGAACACTTTCCCTTACTTCTCCTGCCAATACGGGGCCGTCTTCTCGACGTCGCCCGAGAGCTTCTCCAGAACCCGCTTCAACACCGCCGGCGATACCGCTCGGTTGTCCACTGGCACCGCCAGCATCAAATTGCCCTTGCTGGTGATGTAAAAGAAATCCGGCTGCACCGCCGAGTTTTGCTTCAACAATTCGGTGTGCTTGTCCACCGACTTGGGCGGGGGACCCAGATTCACGGTAAGCCAAATGTAGTGCGTGCTCGCCGCGACTTCCGCCCCGACGGGGACGTTGAATGAAGCGTTTTTGGTCGCGATCTCGATCTTTTCCTTGCCCGCCTCTTGGTTGAGCCACTTCGTGGTGTAACCCATGTTGTCGACCATGGATTTCAGCCCGTTGAAATCCAACGGCTCCGTCTGCCGGTAACCGACATACGACGATATAGCGACGATTCCTGCGACCGCGACGATTGACTGTTTTAACATTGCTCACCTGAGTGGACGCGAACGCGCCTACTCGTATTATTGGCAGTTGCAACGGTTCCCGCTATCTTT
The DNA here is from genome assembly GCA_038321975.1 of Fimbriimonadales bacterium. Classification (GTDB taxonomy): domain Bacteria; phylum Armatimonadota; class Fimbriimonadia; order Fimbriimonadales; family Fimbriimonadaceae; genus Fimbriimonas. Next base: position 143,847 of record JBBQFM010000001.1, read on the forward strand.
TGTGGTCGGCCGGAACCCTATTCACCCACAGACCAAGGATTTCTGAGTGGTCATACAAGCCCGAGATCTTAAGCGGACGTACGTTCTTGAGGGTCGAATAGCCAAGGAACTTGCTTCGATATCCCAGTGTCTTTCCGACCTTGTCCTTAATCGGCTGCGACCGATCTTCCCGGTAAACCGGGATGTCGATGGTGAAAGTGTCAGGAATGGGGCCGGTCAAGGCCTTCGCCATCCCACCCATGAACTCGTTTAGGACCGGTGACCGGCCTCGAACTTGGGAGGCGAGGACTCGACTCGTGGTGAAACCCGAGATTCCATAGGAGTCTCCGTGGCGCGTCTTCACCCCTTTCACCCGAATCGGCTGCTTCAAGTCACCATTAGGGCTCGCTCCCGTCCAGAGGACGATAAGGTTCTTGCCTCCATCGAGATACACGCCTCTCACTTTCGCAACTTGGTTACCAACCTGCACGTCACCGAATCCCATCACGAGTCGCTTTCTGACCAGTTCTTCGTCTTGGTCAATGTCGTAAAGAGTCACACCCGGCTCTCTCGGAGCCTCGAACAGGTTCCCATCAAGAGCATTGGGATATTCGACGGTCGTCCGAGAAGCTAGCACCCCCTTGTTAAAGGTCGACCACACGACCACTTGGGAGGTTTCCAGATCGGCGTCCGCCTGAATCGTGAGTCCTTGCTCCCGGTAGCCCGACTTGGGCGTGAGCTTAAGGATGTAGCGCGTCCCCTTCTTGCCTTCGGCAAGTGTCACGTCAGATTGGCTTTGGACGATCCCTTTCTGATCTTGAATGAACTCCTTGAGGGAAGTGGAGTTTGAAAGGAAGGGTTCGCGACGATCCGCGTAGTAGAGTGCCGCGTTTGGGCCCTTGATTGTCCTTACCGTGCTGTAAGGAGAGGTGGCCATGTGGTGGTAGCTTCGAACTCCGTCGAAGCGCCAGTCGAACATCTCACGATCTCGAAGGTACAACTTCTCGGCGTACTTGCTCCCGTCGTACCAATCCTCTTTGACGGTGTGCCAGACCCCGTCCTGTCCAACCATCTCCATCAATTCGTGCAGACGCGGTGCCCGGGCAAACTTTTGGGCAGTCTGCGCCCATGCCGCGCCCGTGCCGGAACGGGTGGGAAACATCGCGATCGCAACCACTGCGGCAACCCCGCCAATCCCCGCAACCTTTAGCAGAACCGGTGTAGCCGGCTTGCGGTTGTGCATTCGCATGGCGGCAAGTCCCCGCTCCCGAGCCCCATCGGGCACTGACTCGGAGCGCATCTCCTGAATCGCCTCGTCAAGATTCGTAAACTTCTGTTCCATAAATCACCTCGCGACCCTGGCTAAGCCGAGAGCGCAGTCGCTCGCGGGCCTGAAACAACCTCGATTTCACCGTTCCCTCGGGGATCCCCAACACCATCGCGACTTCCGCGACTGACAGCTCTTCCAACTCGTGGAGCAAAAATGCCGCCTTCATCCCATCGGGAAGGGTCGCGAGCGCTGCACTTAGCCAAGCGGCATCGATGACCGCATCAAAGCGGACGTCGTCTATCGGCGGCGCATGAGTTAGTCCGAGATGCCATCGATGGCGTCGTCTCCACCGCGTGTATTCGTGGAAGGCAATTCGGTGCAGCCAAGTGCGCAGGGATGCGCGTCCGTCGAATTTCTTGGCGGCGAGGCTTGCTCAAATCAGCGTTTGCTGCACCAAATCCTCCGCATCTTCTCGGCGGCGGGTGAGTTGGAAGACGAAGCGGTAGAGCCCGTCGTAAAAGCGGTCAACCAGTTCCGCCTGCGCGGCGGAGTCCCGATCTGCCACTCGATGTGCGAGCTCTAAGTCCGTCAAAGGTTTGTTCCTGTTTCGACTGGGTCGATTCAAACCCTTATAACCATTTTCTCGGCCACAGGTTCACCCTTTCTCGCGCTCTCTTTTTGTTAGAGCTGCGGATAAGGACACACGCGTAGGGGTGGCTTGTAGGTGGAAGGCAGAGGGACCCTTTCAGGCTGCCGCCGGCCTACCTCGTCTCGCTGGTTCTCTCAACCTCGAAGGCCGGGTCAGCGACTCGATCGAGATCCCGTACTGCGAATTCAGCTTACGGATCATCTCAAGTGTCATGGGCTTTTTCCCGCTAAGGATGTCCGAGGTACGGCTTGTTGAGCCAAAGATCGGCACGAGGTCTTTTGGTTTAAGATTGTGCTGATCCATGTAGAACAAGACCGCATCGTTCGCCGGAGCCGCCTCCATTGGATAGGCGATGCGCTCAAACGCTTCCACGAGAATCACGAGTGCCTCAAGTTCATCGAATTCTGGCGTGCCGGGTTTGGCATCCATTAGCTGGTCGATTCTTCCAATGTCAGCTCGCTCTCAACCAATAATGCGGCCGACCCCCTCATCCTCACGTTCTCAGGCTCACCTGTTTACGCGTTCGGCGGCATTGTTTGCAACACCGATATCAGCGGTAACAAAATCGCGGGCACCGTCACGTTCACGTTAAGCAATGCGGCCACCCAAGGGAGAACGTTCGCGGCTGGCCAGGATGGTTTCCTTGGCTGGGTCGGTTCGACGGTTCTGACAGACGTCACCATCACCGCGACCAGTGCCGCGACGAACAACTGGCCCCAGATCGACCACGCTTATGTGGTTCCGGAGCCGACAACCGTGATGGGCTTCGGTCTTGGCGTTGCCGCTCTTCTGCGACGACGAAAGAAGGCCTAACCCTTCAAACATTGGCGCATGGCGGGAGATTCGTGATTGAATCTCCCGCTTGTTTTTGTCCGACCCTCGGTCAGCGGTAATCTCTCAGCCAATGACTACCTTCCTCGCATCGTGGCGAGAACCTGGCAAGATCGCAATCGAGAACGCATGGAACTCGCGCCGAAACGGCAGTGACATGCGCACGTGTCTAGAAGATGGGCTCGCCGCCTGCGAACTAGATCCCACCCTCCTTGCGATCGGCCTGGGCTCTCTACCAAATGCGGACGGCGAACTCGAGCTGGATGCCGCAATGATGGACGGCACCGACCTTTCGGCCGGTGCCGTTTGCTCCGTTCGAGGCATCGTCCCAGTTATTTCGGTTGCCCGAAAAGTGATGGAAGACACCCCCCACGTGATGCTCGCCGGAGAGCAGGCGCGTAGGTTTGCCATCGCAAAGGGGTTTCAGGTCCGCAATCTGATGACCACGGAAAGCGTGAAACGGTACGACGAATGGCGGCAAGGACTGGGCGACGACATCTACGTGCACACCGCTGGCGAGGCGTACGAGCACAAGGGCGACACCGTAACGATGCTTGGATGGGAAGCCCCCAACCACGTGATCTCGGCCAGCTCAACCAGCGGCCTCGCTTGGAAGCTCCCCGGTCGAGTCGGGGACTCTCCGATCGTGGGCGCTGGAGTCTATGCTGACGATGAGGTCGGGTGCGCAGGCGCAACCGGCCTTGGCGAGGAGTTATGGAAAGCGGTGGCCTCTTTCCGAGTCGTGGAGCGGATGCGAGCAGGCATGAGCCCCCAGGAGGCGTGCGATGACACCGTCCGCCAAATGATGCGCCGTCAGCCTGAATCGCTGAAGATTCCTTGCGTGGTGCTTGCCCTGAATAACGAAGGCGACTACGGTGCCGCCACCACCGCCGAAGAATTCCCCCTCTGGATCTGCCAAGACGGGAAGATGGAGATGAAAGTTTATCAAGCGCCGCAGTCGTAACAAGACCCGGTTTGTTGCCTCCCCTTGCCGAGGATGGTTCGTGCCTCGGGAGGGGGAGGGCAGGGTGGGGGTCCGCGCGCCTACCAGCTTTCTGCCTGACGTTCCCTCTCCTTGGGGAGGGGCAGGGGTGGGGTGTCGCTTAGGTCAAAACTTCCATCGTGGGGACCTGGCTACGGTCCAGATCGGCACTCGGAGAACCAATGTCTGACCTCGAACAAAAGATTCTGGAGGAGGTGGAAGCGCATCCGAGTGGGACGACCACCGAAACAATCTGTCGTCGCCTCTCGCTCACCCCACAAGACCTCGGCGAAGCCTTCGAGGCCCTGCTAGAAGCCGAAAAACTAAAGGGGTTTGGCGGCCTGTGGATGACCCCATCCGAGTTCGAGACTCAGGAAGCCGTCTTTCTCGCGAAGCTCGAAGAGCTCCACGCCAAGAACCGAAAGCTCAGCTCCCTGTCCGCCCAAAAGGTCGCCCATGAGGCGGGCTTAACGTGGGCCGGAAAGGTGCTCGATCGCATCACGTCGGCCCTCGAGGAAAGCGGTGCGCTCGTCAAAGAAGGTCTGGAGATCCGAACTGCTTCATTCAAGCCACAACTCACCAAGCGGCAAAGGGCGTTCCTTGATCGAGTGGTTGAGGAGCTAGGTAAGGAAGAAGTGAACACTCCCAACCCCCACGAACTCGGGTTGACCCTCAGCGTCCCCCAGCAGGCGGTAGAGGAAATTCTCCGCATCGGCCGGTCCGCGGGCGAGCTTATTCAGCTCGACGAAGTGGTGTTTTACACGCCGACCCAGTTGGAGGATCTAAAGGGGCGACTGAGCCGTCATTTCGGTTCCAAACCGTTCAGCCCGTCCGATTTCCGAGAGTTTCTCGGTGCCACCCGGAAGTATGCAAACCCGCTCCTCGAGTATTTCGAGCAAGACGGCTTTCTGGAGAAAAAGGAAGGCGACTGGGCGATCGCCTAGGAGGATTGCCAACGATTCGCGCCGATGCAATTGTCGGCTACACGCATTCGGCGGGATAAGCCTTTTAGAACCCGCCGGTCCCGAGCAACGTAACCCCGGCACCCGGACTCCCGAGGTCCTTCCACTGGGTCACCGTCGTTCCATTGGTGTACCAAATCGCGATGTTGCCGTTGATCGTCGATTGCCCAACGAAGTCGGCGCGCCCGTCTCCGTTCAAGTCGATCGACCCCTTGATCGACCAGCTAGGACCGGGATCGCCGAGGCTTCGCCAGCCAACGACGCTGGCGTTGTTCATCAGCCACAGCCCGAGTGCACCACTGGAGTAGCGCGCGAGAATGTCTACTTTCCCGTTGCCATCAAAGTCCGCCGCCCCACAAACGATGGCCCCTCCACCCGGATTCCCAACGATCTTCCAGCCCACGACATGGGATCCGTTCATGTACCAAATGGCCATCATCCCGTCCGAATACTGCCCGAGCAGATCGGCTTTACCGTCCCCGTCGAAATCCGCGACCGCCCGAATCGTAACCCCCGCACCCGGAGTGCCCAGGTTGTGCCAATCGATCACCTTGCCGGCCGCGATTCGCCAAACGTAAATCTCGTTGGTCGCGTTGACCTGGCCGATCATGTCGGCCTGGCCATCGCCGTCCGTATCGCCGAACCCGCGGATCGTGACCAGCGAGCCTGGACCGCCCAACAGCGACCAGTTGATCACTTTGTTCGCCGCGATTCTCCAGAAGCCGAGATTGCCGTTCGAATACATTGCGGCGAAGCCCGGAGTGGCGTCGTTGTTGCCGCTCGAAACAACCGAAAACACCTGGCTCCCGGAAGGCTTCAACGTGGCCTTCGCGGTCACCGAAATCGTATATGTCCCGGCCGGAGGAGCCGCGATGTAGACCTGCTCTACGTTGTCCCGATTGTTGTCGCCGGTGGTCGCCGCCTCGTAAGGAGTCACGGGATTGAGGACCCAAGGCTTGAAGGTGGTGCCGTTCGACGTAACCCGCAGGTCGAGGTCGTTAACGAGCATGTGGTTCGTCGGATTGAGCGATGCACCCGGAGGATTGCCCGCTGGATCTGTCCAACAGATCGTCACCCTCAGAGGCTTCGTTCCGTCGCAGACCACGGTTTGGGTGTAAGTACCGCCTGAGTTGAGGGTGGCATCAAACAGATGGCGCTTTGACCTTGCGTCAGCCGCGATCAGCAGGGCCGCATCCCGTACATTCAAAACTCCCCATCCGAACTGATACGATGGGCCCAGATTCTGCGTTGCTTGGTTCGCAGTCTCGATCGCAACCGCCTTCAGCATCGACGCCCGAGGGTTTGCGCCAGCGTGGAGCGACCGATACTCCTGGACAAGAAGAGCGAGTGCCCCGCTCGTGTTCGGGGTCGAAAACGAAGTGCCGCTTCCCGTCGCGTACTTGTTGTTGGGGTCAGTCGAGTAAATGTTGACGCCCGCAGCAACCAGGTCTGGCTTGATGCGTCCATCGTCGGTTGGCCCACACGAGCTGAACCCGGCGAGAGTCACATCGGCGTACGACGTGTAGAACGGTGTAATCGGCTTGATCGCTCCGACCACCAGCAGGTTTTTCGCAGTCTGACCACCCTCCGGCAAGGTATCGAAGCCAGTGCTGCCACCGTCCCGGGGGCGGCTGGCATTCGTGAGTTGCCACTTGCCGGTATTGGTGTTCCACTCCCAGTGGTTCACCGTCGTGGTCGGCCCATCAAATCGGTCGTTGGAGGCGGCAAATACGGGAAGGTAGAAGGGCGCGTTGTAGGCGACTTTGTCGAAATCCTTACTCTCGGCGCCGTAAAAGCCGAAGCTCCAATCTTCAGTCGTGCTGATTGAGGGGTCTCCCGCCCAAGCCCACTTCCCATCGCCGAGTAAGTCCTCCTCCCAGCCCGCTACGTTTCCGTAGCTGTGGTTGGACAGGGTCATCCCCGCCGCCGCTTGGGTAGCCATCTCGGACGTGTCCGAGGTCCACTCAAAACTCTTGATCGTGGCTTCCGGAGCCATTCCGATGGCAAGGGGATCGATGCCGGTACCGATCATGATTCCGCCGACAAAAGTTGCGTGTTCGGCAACGCTCGCCGAGTCACCAAAGGTGACTCGACCGGTGAGCTCGAGGTGGCTCGAGTCGACGTGTCCACCGTCCCAAACTCCAAGGTTCACGTTGAGCCCGGTCAGGTTCAATCCGGTTGCGCTTCCTGGCCAAAGCTGATTCGCCCCGACGGTTTGCGCTGCCTCGAGCGCACTCGTCTTCAGGAATCGGGGCCGATTGTCGCGAAGTCCGATCCACTCGATCGAGCGCCGATAGCCCTCGATACGGGTCTTGAGGCCGAGTTGCTTCGCGCGGACTTGAGCTGCCGATTTTTCCGCCGCTTGCCGCCGTCCTACCGTCGTGCTAAGGCGCGACAGCGCGTCGAAATCGGTCCCAGCCTGCCCGAGCCCGAGAACTGGGAGAGCGCACGTCAAAGCGAGGAGTGTGCGTAAAAAACTCAATTTGCTTCCGACCCGTCCCAGGAACGTTACCTGGTTACCGCTACAGGCTTGAACGCACAAAAGGTGAAGATAGTTCGGGTGGATGATGGACCTTCATCTGTTCTTCGGAACCGGAGGCGGAAACAAAGAGAACCCGGCTCGCTTTCGCGAGCCGGGCTCCTATCGATGAGTTAGGGACTCATCGTTTCCTAGTTACTTGCCGGCGCTACCGAATCGCTCGTCAGCTTTGTTGCCAGCTGCCGTGCCCGAGATCCCGGTCATACCTTTCGGTCCGCCGCCCATCGTTTTGCCGGTGGGAGCGGTCGCAGCAGTGGACGCCGCAGTCTGGGTGGCTGTAGGCTCCGAAGAGCTTCCACAACCCGCTGCGACAGCCGCAATAGATAGGGCAAGCAAGAGTCGTTTCGTCATTACTGCAGATCCCACAGATACTTGGTGACGTCGTTCAACTTGGTGGCGCTGGCCTGGATCCCCGGTACCCAGTTGGTGCCTGCGGCCAAAGCGCCCGGCTTCAGCTTCTTGGTGTGACCGTCGACGAAGCTTACGACAGCTGCGTCAGTTGCGTGCAGCGAGACGCCGCCCGTTTCTGATCCGGCGACAACCGTGGTAACGCCTTCGTACGTGGTGCTGTTGACGAAGCCATCGTTCTGGCCCCAGCTTGCCGCACAGAAGTCGGGAGCGCTGCCGCAGTCAGGAACCTCGACCGTCGTCCAGAATGCCGGACCCTGAGGACCGTAAGACCAGAAACCAGTCGAAGCAGTTGCCGACTCGCTATATCCCCACTTGCTGGTGAGCATAACCGTGCCGGAAGGATCGCCCGCTGCCGTTGCGCTGACCGGAGTCATGTACGGGTTGCCTTGGGCATCTGCCTTGATCGGCGAGAGGTAGGTGTAGTTGTAACCGTACTCCGGCATGAACAGCTGCGAGACCGTCGTGCTGATCGACGGCGCAAGCTGCGGCGTCGGTGAGTTGGTTGCATCCTGGAAGATTCCGCCGTTCTTAACGTAAGGCTGAATGAGCCAGGTCCACGGGCTTACCGTGGTTCCATCGCCAAACTTAACTGGATCTCCAGGCTGATTCCAAATCGCGGCGAGGGGCATCACGTCGTCGGCGTCGCCACCGTACATGAGGACGCCGAGAGCGAGCTGCTTAGCGTTGCTAATGCTGGCCGTGCCTTTGGCGGCAGTCTTCGCCTGAGCGAAAACAGGGAAAAGAATGGCTGCGAGAATTGCAATAATTGCGATTACGACAAGAAGCTCGATGAGAGTAAATGCGCGTTTCATTTGCTAAAGATTCCTCCAAACAATTTCAGTGCCCGCGGCATAAATTTCCGCGATCACCGTTTTGGCAAGCAAATGGACAAAAATAAAGTATTAGATGATTGCGAGTCGGGAGACAGCTACAAGCTAAGTGCAACTTATCAGGCTCACCCTAACCAATACGGACCGCAAAATACGGTAACCCAAGGATTTGACGCAACAAAAACTATTTTTGTTCGATACTAACAAAAAATCCAAAGATGTGTCGGAGTCATTGAAGCTATTTCGACAGTTTTACGACGGTTCCGTCAACCGTGATGGCAAGATTGTCTCCCCGGGGAGGGTTCGGTGCAAGCGATTTCGGATCCCCGTGGGCGTTCCGCTTTACATCCGATGACGTGAAGATGAGAATCGTCTTCGGATCTGGAAAGTCATCTTTCACCTTGTGCTTGGAATCGAAGAACTTGCCCGCCGCCCCGTCATTCATGGCGTAACCAAAATCTCCCGGCTGTCCCACTAGCGACGGATCCACAAATTTTTTGTCCGCTTCGCCCGGGCTTAAATCATTCGCGCTGTTGTATTTCCCTATCGCGTCCATCCACTTGTCGCTGGGAGGGAACTGGCCCTCCGACTCCTGATAGTTCAGCACCGCCTGATAAAGCGTTCGTAGGTTCTGCTGCGGGTCGCCAACGTATTTTCGGTCCTTCTTGTCCACGTCGAGGGCGGCCTGAATGATCCCGTGCTTCCAACCGTTGCGTAGGTCAGTGCCCACGCCCGTTCCAAAAAGAACGATAAGCGCCACGATCGCCAAAGAACCGATTGCAAATCCAAGTCTCCGGACAATCTTTCTAACGCGCATATTCCCGAAGATTATGACGCCAGTAAACTGTTGGCCGTGTCTCCCCACCGCGTACCGCTGGTCCTTCTGCCCACTCCGTTGCATCGGCTCGACTGGATGTCGGATGAATTGGGGATCGATCTGTGGATCAAGCGCGACGATCTCACCGGATTCGCCATGGGCGGAAACAAGGGGCGAAAGCTGGAATACATGATGGCTGACGCCATCGACAAGAAAGCGGAAGCGATGGTCACATGCGGCGCGCTCCAATCTAACTTCATCCGCCACCTAGGGGCGGCGTGTTCTCGATTTGGGCTGAAGTGCGGCGCGGTGGCGATGTCCTTCCCCTACGACGGCCCTGCCGGAAAGCCCACCGCGACCCAACTAAGAACCGGAGGCAACGTGTTGCTTGACCGGATTCTCGGAGTAGATCTGCGGATCATGCCCGATGGGGTTTGGGAGGAACTGTACGAGGCGACCGAGCAACTCGCCCTTGAGTACGAGCGACAGGGCCTGAAGGTCTACCGCGTCCCCATCGGCGGCTCCTCGCCCCTCGGCGCGTACGCCTTCTATAAGGCCGCCCAAGAAGTGAGCGAGCAAGCGCCCCCATTCGACTGGATCGTCGCCGGTAGCTCGAGCGGAAGCACTCAAACCGGATTGACCTACGGTTTTCACGGAACTCAGACAAAGGTTTTGGGCATCCTCGCCGACCCTGAGCCCGAAATCGTCCACGAGTTCGCCGAGTTGGCCCAAGGCCTTGAGGCCCTGGCCCAGCGCGGGATTCACCTAAAAGCGAGCGACTTCAACGCAAATGTCGACTTCGTCGACGGCGGCTACGGAGTCCCCAGCGAAGCAGGGAACAAGGCGATTGAGCACATGGCCCGAACCGAGGGAATATTCCTCGATCCCACCTACTCGGGCAAGGCCTTTGCTGGCCTCATGAGCCTCGCAAAGTCGGGAGAAATTGGAGGAACGGTTCTCTTCTGGCACACCGGCGGAATGCCCGCCCTATGGGCCACCCCTTAGCCAATCGACGAATTGACCTTCCTGGGTTGCTGGGTCGAAGTATGCCTTCATCAGGCACTGCCACAGGGCGTGCCTCTCGGTGGGCGAGAGCGAGTTATTGGGAGGCATGACGCCCTGCTCGATGAGCGTCTGCACAAGACCTTGCTTTGCCTCGAAGGCCCGAACGTCGCGATCGCTCTGCAAGGCCAGCGGGTAATTGACGGTGGCGAATTGGCGGTGACAACTCTCGCAGTTCATGTTCGCTCGAATAGCCGCAAACGATGACTTCGGAATCGAAGTCGCGCTCGCGATGAACGTGTCGGAATAGCTGCGACCCTCCGAGCCCAAAGCCGGTCCGTACCCTTCGGGCTCTAAATGCCCGAAATCGCTCTCCCCGTATTTGGGGATGAGCGCGTTTAACACGCTGGGTACCAAGGACCGCTTATCCTCGACCAGCTTTCCCCATTTGTCGAACCCATAGGCGGCTTTCGGGTGAATCGGCAGGACCGCGCTCTTATGGCAGTCGAAGCAGTTGCTGCTGGGCGAGTTCTTGTCGAGGAACGTTGGTTTGATCGCAATTCCCCCGGTTGGATCTTCGCCTCGCATGAAGTCGCACATATAAGTCTTGCTCCACCCGGGCCGACCCTCGTCCCGCACTGTGGAAACCATGGAGACGCTTCGGACTCTTGCACCCACCATGTCAGGCGTCGAAATAGCGAACATGATCCACCGGTCAAGGACCTTCCCGTCGCCAATGTCCTGGTTTGGGACGACCACGAGTAGGCGCCCATAAGTGCTCTTGTCCACGGAGAGGATGAACTGCGCCCGAAACGGCAAGACGATCCATTTCTTCCCGGAGGGGAGGCCCTCATTCTGATCCTCGATCATCTCGACCGCCTCCTTGTAGGTGGCCGGGCGGTTCATCAGCTTCAGGAACTCCTGGCTGCGAAGAAGGTCCGGAAACCTGACGTAGTCTTGGACGTACGCCCAGTAATCCATGTCCGCGACATCCATCCCCAGCAAGTTCGAAGGGTTTCCACCCGCATCTTTGAGCCCCATCCAACGTTGACCCCCGACGAACTTTGCAAAATTTCCCAGTGCGGCCCCCCGAGAGGGGTCGGCGAGGAAAGAAGGCTTCGCGAGGAATGGCTCGAGCACGGCGTACGCTTCGGCACTTCGAGCGATCACTTCCTTCTGACTCAGGATCTTCTTGCCATCCGCCTCGAATGTCGGCGCGAGGATGCGCTGGATCTCCGCGTCTCGCCAAGCGATCCATTGGGGCAGGGACCAAGCCCGTGGCTCATCGCGATGCGAGAACCCGAGCAGCGCGAGCCAGGGTGCAAGTGCGAATGCCGCAAGCAAAGTTTTCGTTTTGATGGAACCGGCCATCTCTATCCATATGAACGCTGGAGACGCTCTTCTGGTTGGTCGAATTGCCGTCGAAGCGTTTCGATAATGCGGGATAATGAAGTTCAGGAGAACCTATGCTCACCGCTCTCGTCTTTTTCGCCATCGCCTCCATGCAGGAACCGCCGAAGTGGGTCGAGACCTTCAAACAAGACTTCAGCGGTCCGGCGGGAACCGCGCCCGATCCAAACATTTGGGGTCGAGATTTGGGAGGCGAAGGCTTTGGCAACAACGAGCTCGAGAGCTACACCGATGGCGCAAAGAATTCGTTCCTCGACGGCAAAGGCAACCTGATCATTGAGGCCCGCAAAGAACCGACCAAGGGTGCCGATGGCATCGCACGCGACTACAGCTCGGCCCGTTTGCAGACCTCAAAACACTTCACCCAGCGATACGGCAAGTTCGAGGCGCGGATGAAGCTGCCGAAAGGCAAAGGTGTCTGGCCCGCGTTTTGGTTGCTCGGCGACAACTCCGGCAAGAAAGGCTGGCCAGGATGCGGAGAGATCGACATCTTGGAGATGGTTGGTCGACTGCCCAACGTCGCTCATGGCACCCTACACGGACCTGGCTACAGCGGCGACAAAGGCATCGGGAATCGGTACACCCTGCCCGCCGGGCAGTCCTTCGACGACTTCCACACCTTCTCGGTCGAATGGGATCCCAAGAGCATCCGCTGGTATTGCGACGGCCACAAGTATCACGAACTGACTCCCAAAACGATTGGCCCTCACGATTGGGTTTACGACCACCCGTTCTTCATCATCCTCAACTTCGCAGTCGGAGGCGGCTTCCCAGGCAATCCAGACGAGACAACCTCTTGGCCCCAGCGGATGACCGTTGACTACGTCAAGGTCTACAAGGATGCGAACCTCAAGTACAACGATGCGGACATCACCAAAGCCAACGCAGATCGCCTAGCCAATCGAGCCGAGTTCAAAGGTGCGAAGACGATCTCTATCCCCGGCACCTTCAGCACCGCCGATTTCAAAGAGGGTGGGGAAGGGGTTGCCTATCACGACCTCGATTCAGAAAACATCGGCGGCTTCTACCGCCCAAACGAGGGGGTAGACATTGGTGAGTCCGGAGTCGCGTCGCCCAAGTACAACGTCGGCTGGACAAAAACCGGCGAGTGGATCGCGTACGACCTCAACGTCACCAAAACCGCCGCCTACACCGCAACCCTCACCGTAGCCGCGGAAGGCATGGGCGGCAAGTTTCACTTCGAAGTCGATCGCCAAAAGGTGACTGAACAGATTCAACTCCCCGATACCGGCGGTTGGCAGAAGTGGAAAGACATCGAAACCCGACTCACCCTCCCCGCCGGCAATCACGAACTCCGAATCGTCTTCGACTCCGAGAATCCGCAGTCGGGAGCAGTTGGGAACTTCACGCAAATAAGAATTAGCCGCTAGGTTTAATCCGGCGTGGCGCCAGCCCGCGCACAATCCGAAAAGACACAAACCAATTCCGTCTTGGGGACATAGACTTCGCCCGAGAGCCGAATCCTCGATACTCAGGGGTGCTTGTTTGAGCGCAGCGAGTTTGCACCCCATCGAGGGTTCCGTGAGCGAATAGAGCGAAGGCTGAGGCCCCAAGATGGAATGGCCACAGCGGAGCGTCCACGCGGCGAAGCCGCGAACCGAAGGGCGCGAAGCGCCCCAACGTAGAAGTGAACTAGCCCGCCAGAACCTTCTCGAACACCCTCCAATTGACATCCGAGACGCCCCCGAAGAGCGACGCACCCGCACCCCCGCGCTTGTGCACGACGTGAAGCGCAGCTTCAAAGTCCTCGGGCTTCTCAAGCGCTGGCATATAGAGGCCCGCATAGATCGGGAAGGAAACTGCCTGGATGTTCTCCAGCACGCAGTCTCCGATCCAAGACACAGGCTCGTTGTAGAAGCTGTTGTAGATCATCGGGCATGCTGCATCGAGCGGCCACTTGTCCCAATCCTGCCGACAGATCTTGCGCGCCATCCGCGGGGTGGGGAATACGGCGGCGGTGATCTTCTTGTGATGATCGTGGGCAACTTTCGCAAGCTGCTTGACCAGCTTCGTCACTGAGTCGTACCGGAAGTGCAGCCACTCCTGGTCGTGGGCCGGATTCTTGATATCCATCGGATCCCGACCGCTGACTTCCTGGAACGCCTTTCGAGTGTGCGGGCTGTAGCAGAAGTCGTAGTCGTCCAACTCCTCGGTCTGATCGAGGTGGTACTTCTCCCACAGCGCTCGAGGGAGGATGACGTCCGGATACCGAACGTAGTCGAGATGCACCCCGGTGACCGCCGGATGCACCGCGAGTTCCGCAACTCGATCCTTCAGGTAGCTCTGCACGCCCGGAATCACGGGGGAGACCCAGCGGTAGTAATCGACGTAGGGCGGCCTATCGAAGCAGGACTTGCCGCTGCGGCTGACCTGATACCAATCCGGGTGGTTGTCGCGAATCCACTGGTCGCCGCGGTTGGTCGTCCACATCCAGGTGTGGATCTCGAGTCCGGCCTCCTTGACGATGTCGAACTCACGGTCGTCGAGCCCGCCTCCGATAAAGACGCCATCCATGCCATGAGCTCGAAGCTCAGAGTATTTCTTCTTCAGGGCGGTGGCGGAGGCCTTTTTGTCCACTCCGGTCCAGACGTAATACTTCTTCTTTGTCACAGGTGCCACTAGCAGACGCTCTGGCTCTGCAGCCAAGACCTTACCCACTGACCCTGCCAAGCAGGCTCCCGCCGTTGCGACTAGGAATTCGCGCCTATCCATGCATTGCATTCTAGACGGACGGGTGGCTCAGACGTAAGGAGGGCCGGCACATGGCCGGCCCTACTCATTTCGATCCGCTTACTTGCGGCGTCGTCGAAGGAAGATTCCGCCGAGACCGAGCGCGAGAACGGCAACCGAAGTGGGCTCCGGAACCGCTTCAACTCGACCGAGCTGGAAGTCTCCACCCTTCTTGGTGTCGAACACGAACGTGACGATGTCGCAGTTCGACCACGTGATCGGAATATTCCAACCATCGACGTGGAACTTGAAGTTCGTTCCTGCCGGGATGGTCAGGTGGGTGACTGCGGTGAGAACACCGATCGGGTTCGGACCAACCGACTCTGCGTACGAGGTGAGCTCGATCGGCTGATCGTTGTAAACGAACGAGAGATCGAACGCCTGCTCGGCGCTGAAATCCACGCCGTTGGGCATGGGATTGCTATAAACCAGGCTGAAGTGGCCATCGGTTTCGGCATCGCTGCTGCAGTTGAGCATGTGGTTTGCAACCTTCATGCTCGTTCGAGCCTGGAAGTCAGGATCATCGGTGCTCTCAAGCCAGACCGTCATGTCTCGCTCCATGAGAAGCGGGGCCGCGTTGTTCTGAACCAAGAAGTTTCCGCCGACCGTGCTCTGCGAAATGCGCGAAGAGCCGATCGAAAAATCGTCGATAAGTTGTAGTGCGTTAGCGCCTGCGGCAACTGCCACCATTGCGGTCACGAAGAAAGCCTTTCTGATCATCATTCAATCCTCCAAAACAGAAGTCTTATTTTAACTCGTGTAATTCGCAAATAACTGCACCGGGGCCAAATCCCCGTCATTCAACAAGGTTGAATTCTTATTTGGTTCTAAATGGCCCGGAATAACACCCAAATAGGGAGATTCTCAACCGAGGTCGTGCCTTGAACGGAGAAGCCGCACGCTTCATAGATTTTCACGTTGACGTCGTCCTCCGTATCCAAGCCGACGCCGAGAACGCCAGGAATCGTTTTTGCATACTCCGCCGTGCGTTCGAGCAGCAGCCGTCCGACGCCTTGCCGCTGAAAACTCGGATGAACGCCGAGCATGTTCACCCAAACGTTGGGCTCGGGGATGGTGACGCTGTCGACGGCCGCCCGAAACGAATCGAAGAAGGTGGTTGCGTCTTCGCCCGCCGCCGCCATGAATTCGTCCCACTGACTAGACCTTCGGCTCTCCGTCTGCTGAGGAATCGCCAGCAAGGCGCCTCCCGCGACCTGATCTCCGATGAGGGCAGCCAAGATCGGCAGTCCCGCATCTAGCCTCGTTCGACCGAAGTCGGCGAGCAGACGACGCACCCATTCGATCCTCGGGCCCGGCGAATCTCGAAACGCACGCACGGGTACCGGATAGTTTTCGAAGGCCAGAGTCATCGCCTCGACATAGCCATCGAACATTGGGCCAGGAGTCAGGAATTCGACACGCGTGGTCTCGTTCATAGATCTTTCATGCTACTCGCTCTCCACGAATCGCCATCGCAGAAATACCTGCTGTTACTTTAACTAGACCGTCAATTATTACGCCATAACAATAGCGAGTGGACGCCAAGTAATCTATGTTGTTCCAAATACCTGAATCAGTGGCAAACCCCGGTAATTGACTCTGTATGTGCCTCAGTATTGATGCTAGTTTCGCATCTTTACTATCAGTAATTATCCTTTTAGGTAGTACAACTAGATCGCTGGGCGTGATGATCCAGCAAAGGAAACAAAAATGCGCTTATATGGTACTGCTGCGTTGGCTCTCGCTCTCTTTGCACAAGCTTCCGCTAGCCTCACGTTCTACAACAGCCGAGCTGCTCTCGGCGCGACCGACTTCATTGACTGGGGTCAAGTCGGCCCCGACTTCACTCCGATGTCAAATCCCTACCTTGGCACCACGAATCTGGGAACTGCCTTCCGACTGGATACCGCAGATGACGGTCTGGTTGCAACCGAAGGAGTGAGCGCTAATGGTGGCTTCTCCTTTGGCGATCGCATCATTGTTGGCGGTTTCACGGCTGGCCCCATGTCGATCACGTTTGCTGCAAGTCAAATGGCCGCAGGAACTCAGATTCAGTCGAACGATATGGGCGACTTTGATGCCACGCTGAGCGTGTACAACAACCTCGATCAGCTTCTTGGCTCCTTTACGGTAAGCGGCAACAACGCTGGCGGTTCGGCAAACACGAACCCCTTTCTCGGCGTTAAGAGTTCCGAGTCCGATATCGCCAAGATGGTGTTGAGTACGACCAACGACGGTGACGGAATCCTTATCAACCGAGTCGAGGCTGGTCCTTGCGGCGCGGTCCCCGAGCCTGCTTCCATGGCGACTCTGGGCCTTGGCGTTGTGGCGGTTCTCCGCCGACGAAAGAAGGCCTAAGCCTTCCGTCTCCCCCCTCTCTCCAAAGGGGCTGCCGAACGAAAGTTTGGCAGCCTCTTTCTGTTAAGCAGTCCCTCAGACTAGCCATCAAAAACATCTCAATGGGCACGTGCAACCAGGCACCTGAGCCCGCATCGGTGGCCGCCCTAAGACTTGAGCGAGAGGCATGATCCGATGTGACCGACGATCTAAAACTTCCCAGCGAGCCAATTGAAAGCGAATGTCCACACTGAGGCAAGCCGCATCCGTATTAATACTAGGCTCTTATGCGCGAAACAACTTATCTGTTAAAAATACAGGGAACAAGGCTGCATCACCCAGCAATTTCTATAGGTTTAGCACGGTAACCCTACCAGCTTCTTAGTATAAATGCTGTCAGGTAAGTGTTTTGGTGATACAACACATTTGCTAGTGGTGAAATCACTAGGAGGATTTACAAAATGCGCTTATTTGGAACCGCTGCGTTGGCTTTCGCTGTTATGGCTCAGGCTTCCGCGACTCTCACCTTCTTCAATTCTCGAGCCGCTCTCGGCGCGACCGACTACATCGACTGGAGCCAGGTTGGACCCGAGCTCACTCCCGTTCCGGGCAGCTACCTTGGCACTTCGAACCTCGGAACTCAGTTCCTTGCTACGACTGGAGCCGACGCACTCACGTACGTTCAAAGCTCGTTCTGGACCGGCAACTTCGCCCCTGGCGATGCTGTGCTATCCAACAGCTTCGCCCCTGGTCCGATGACGATCCGGTTCGCGAATAGCCAGTCCTCGGTCGGTACCCAATTCGAATCGGATTTCTACGGCGACTTCGACGCGACCATCTCGGTTTACAACAACCTGGATCAGTTGCTGGGCACCTACACCGCCGCCGGCAGCTCGAACGGCAACGGTGACAATTCCGCCGTGTTCCTCGGCGTGTTCAGCAGCAATAACGACATCGGATCGGTCGTGCTTTCGACCACGAACGATGGCGCTGGGTTTGGAATCAACCGCGTAGATATGGGCCCCTGCCACCCCGTTCCCGAGCCCGCCTCCATGGCCGCTCTCGGCATGGGCGCTCTTGCCCTGATTCGACGACGACGCAAGGCCTAAGTCAGCGACTAGCGCCTGTTTCCTGAATAGCCAACTGAGAAGTCTCAGTTGGCTATTCTTGCATTTCTACCAAGCTGGTAGATCCAACACCGATTCTCTGTAACGGTTACCAGGTCACCCTCTACCGAACCTAGTAATGTGTTTAGGTTTAACATGGTAAGGCTACTAGCTTCTCAGTAAAAGTGACACCTGGGAAAGTTTTTGGTGATACAACAGTTTTGCTGGTGGTGAAACCACTAGGAGGATTACAAAGACATGCGCTTATATGGTACCGCTGCACTAGCCTTCGCTCTCATGGCACAGGCTTCCGCAACTCTCACTTTCTTCAACTCTCGAGTCGCTCTCGGTGCGACCGATCTCATCGACTGGAATCAGATCGGTCCGGATCTGACCACAGTTCCCGGCAGCTATCTCGGCCTTACCAACAATGGCGTTCAGTTCCTCGCTACGGTTGGACCTGATGCCTATCTTCTTCACGAGGCAGGCAGCTGGAACGGTACGTTCACCCCTGGCGATGCCGTTCTATTCAGCGGCTACGAGCCCGGATCAATCGTAATTCGCTTTGCAAACAGCCAATCTTCGGTTGGTGCCGACCTCTCCTCGAACCTCTATGGCGACTACACCGGAACGATCAGCGTTTACAACAACATTGATCAGTTCCTCGGTAGCTACAATGTCGACTCCAACATGCACGGCGGATCCGACAGCACCGCGCCGTTCCTTGGTGTCTTCAGCGACACCAACGATATCGGCAGCGTCGTGTTCACGACCACCAACGACAGCGTTGGCCTCGCCATCACCAACGTCTCGACGGGTCCGTGCAACCCAGTTCCTGAGCCTGCATCCATCGCCGTCCTCGGCCTGGGCGTAGTTTCGGTTCTTCGACGACGCCGCAAGGTTTAAGTCAAGAAAAAGATGCAAGACCGGAGCTTTGGCCCCGGTCTTGCTCTTTGCCCTTTGCTCCTAATAGCTAGAAAAGAGCGGCGCCCAAGAGCAAGCCTTCATACGACTAATACATTTACTTGCCACACGGTGCTTGCCCCAAGCACTATTATTAGGTTGTGCATCGTATAGATGCTTGGTTCATAGCCTATTCACATTCCCCGTAGCAATTTTGGTGATAAAACTATTTCCGTTGGTGGCTTCGGTCACTGGAGGAATTTAAATATCATGCGAATCTACGGTACAGCTTTTCTTGCTCTGGCCCTCATCGGTCAGGCTTCTGCCTCTCTCACTCAGGTCTTCACTCGCGCCGCCCTCGGCGGAACCGACCACATCGACTGGTCTGCTCAGGGCCCGATTGCGGATCCTCTCTTCGGCATGACATTCAACGGCCATGCATTCAAGGCAACCGGCGGTTACCAGTATTTCACTGAAGGCGGCTCTGGCGGCTTCACTCTGGGAGACGTAACCCTGGTCGGCAACGAGCCGACGACGATCACTTACGGCGCCAGCCAGAAGTCGGTCGGTATGCAGATTCAGTCGAATGCATTCGGTCTCTTTGATGCCGAATTGGACGCATACGACAACCTGAACAACTGGCTCGGCACTGTATTTGTTAGCGGTGACAACGAGGGCGGAGCTCTTAACACCAACCCATTCTTGGGCGTGACCAGCACGAGCATCGACATCGCCAAGGTCGTTCTTTCGACCACCAACGGTGACTTCGGCCTCATCATCAACCAGGTTGATTCCGACTGCGGTTGCGGCGCAGTTCCTGAGCCTGCTTCGATGGCTGCTCTCGGCATGGGCGTTCTCGCGATTGTTCGACGAAAGCGAAAGGCCTAAGTCAGGCCTTTGTAACCCTGAAGAGTTCCACCCAGTTTCTGGGTGGAACTCTTTTTCTTGGCCACCCCTCCCATCTGCCATCCATCTGGCACGGTTCTTGCGAAAACCTTTTGACGTTGAACAAGAAAACATTTAGCCCCTGCTAAATAGACGATGAAGTTGGCGCCGTAATATGTACTAACTAAGGCAAATACCTGCTCGTGGGAGTCCACAAGTAGGTTTAATAGGTTGTGCATTGTAATGCTGCTAGGTTGCATGTCTAGCGTGTTATAACATGGCGTTATTGGTGATAAAACAGTTTGGTCAGAGGCCCCGGCCGCTGACGGGAACTGAATTTATCATGCGAACTTACGGTACAGCTTTAATTGCTCTGGCTCTCGTCGGCCAGGCTTCTGCCACTCTTACTCAGGTCGGCTCTCGAGCCGCCCTCGCCGGCACCGACTCCATCGATTGGAGTTCCGTCGGCCCTGAGCTCACCACTATTTCCGACCCCTACTTCGGTCTCACGACCAACGGTAAGGCATACAAGGCAGCCGGCGGCGGCACCACCTATGTCGAAGGATCCGCTGCAGTAGGCAACTTTGCTGTCGGGGACAGCATGTTGATTACCGACTCTGGATTCTCAATCACCTATGGTGCAAGCCAGAAGAAGGTTGGCACTCAGATCCAGTCCTACTGGTTCGGTAACTACAGCGCCCAGATGGATGTCTATGACAACCTGAACACGTTGTTGGGCAGCTTCTCAGTCAACGGAGTTAGCGCCGGTAACGAGGACAATTCCGCCCCGTTCCTCGGCGTTGCCAGCTCTAAGATCGACATCGCCAGAGTCGTCTTCTCAGTCAAGAATGACTTCGGCTCGGGCCTCGCGATCAACCGAGTGGATTCGGACTGCGGTTGCGGTGCGGTTCCCGAGCCGGCTTCGATGGCTGCCCTCGGCATGGGCTTGGTCGCGATCGTTCGACGAAAGCGAAAGGCTTAAGTCAGCCTTCTAATTCCTCCGATGGGGCCAGGGTCTAACCCTGGCCCCATTTCCTGTTTGAACCTAAGAGACGCCGCACGATTGCGGGTTAGCGCCATGAAAATGCAGCATGGCCCCATTCTTGAAGTGCATTGGAAACCGTGTGGTGGCAAAAGGCCACCGGGAGTTTTTCTAATGCGACTTTATGGAACTGCAATCTTAGCCCTCGCCATCCTCGGTCAGGCTTCTGCCACCGTTACTTTCTACAACTCGAGCGCACCGCTCGCTGCGACCGACTCGATCGACTGGGCAACCGTCGGTGGCGACTTCGCCGCGACTGCGAGCTCGTTCACCGGTCTGACCACCCTTGGCCAAGGTTACAAAATTGACCAGCCCAGCACCGGCACTCTCCGCACTCAGGGCACGAGCTGGGGCGGCGGTTATGCCAACGGCGAGCGAATCTTGTTTACCGAATACGCTCCGGGCCCCATTACTTTGACTTTCGCTAACAGCCAGCAGGTTGCGGGAACGGAGATCGAAGCTAATGTCTACGGCACCTACGATGCGACGGTAAAGCTCTACAATAATTTCGATCTTCTGATCGGTCAGACCACGGTTGTGGGTGACAGCGAATATCTGGGTACGAACATCTACATCGGCGCGATCAGCACGAACAGCGACATTGCCAAGATGGTGATCTCGTCGTCCTACGATGCTTTCGGTATTTCCATCGGAAAAGTGGATGCCGGTCAGTGCGGTGCGGTTCCGGAGCCGGCTTCGATGGCTGCCCTCGGCATGGGCTTGGTCGCAATCGTTCGACGAAAGCGCAAGGCGTAAGTCAATTGCCTTAGAGGGGCCAGGGTCTAACCCTGGCCCCATTTTTATTTTTGGAGCCTAGGGTCCCCGCACTCCTGCCGGTTAGCGCCAATAAGCTGCAGAATGGCCGCATTCTTGAAGTGCTTAGGAATCCTGTGGTGGCGAAAGGCCACCGGGAGTTTTTCTAATGCGACTTTATGGAACTGCAATCTTAGCCCTCGCTATTCTCGGTCAGGCTTCTGCCAGCCTCACCTGGTACTCGTCCAGCGCGCCTTTGGCCGCGACCGACTACATCGACTGGGCTTCAGTCGGCGGCGACCTCTCCAGCGTTGCGATGCCCTATACCGGTCTGACCAACAACGGTCAGAACTACCAAGTAAACGCGGCTGGACCTGGCGAACTCTTCACCCAGGACTCTTCCTGGTACGGTAGCTTCGCTCCTGGCGAGCGAATCCTCATGCCCAACTATCTGGCGCCTGGCGACATGTCCATCACGTTTGGTGGAAGCCAGGAAGTCGTGGGTACCGAGATTCAAGAGGACTACTACGGCGACTACGACGTAACGATGAGCGTCTACAACAACTTCGACCTGTTGCTCGGCAGCACAACCGTTCACGCCAACAGCTCCTACCAGACGTCGAATCCGTACATCGGTGTAAAGAGCTCCGACAGCGACATCGCCAAGATGGTCATTTCGACCACCAACGATGGAATCGGATTTGGAATCGGACGAGTGGATGCTGGTCAGTGCGGCGCCGTTCCGGAGCCCGCTTCGATGGCCGTTCTCGGTCTCGGCGTGGTCGGAGTGATCCGACGCCGACGCAAGGCCTAAGCCTTCGTCTCAGTCAGCCAAGAGAGGCGCCCAGGAAACTGGGCGCCTCTTCGCTTTTTTGGGGACTCCCTTCGGAAAGGCTTTCCATCGTAAACTGAGGACCGGTAATTCGATGGTGATTTTATGCTGACTCTCATGCTCGGAGCGATGACCATGCTCCCCCAAACAAACGCGCTGCCTTTCCTCAGCCCCGTCTTTAGCAGCCATATGGTCTTGCAAAGGGACAAACCAAACACATTCTGGGGCTGGGCCACGCCCGGTTCGGAGGTCATCGTCACCGCCGAAACCAAACATTTCAAAGGCACCGCCGACAAAGATGGCAAGTGGATGGTGCGCTTCACGCCGCCTCCCACTGGCGGCCCCTACACCATCCTCATCGACGGAACCCAGCATGCCGAACTTGAAGACGTGCTCGTCGGAGATGTCTGGGTGTGTTCCGGCCAGTCCAACATGGAAATGGGTATCGGCAATGTGAACAACGCGGCCGCAGAAATCGCTGGCGCGAGCAACCCCATGATCCGCACGTGCATCATCCCGCACGCGATCAGCTTCTCGCCCCTTCCCACTGCCACCGCCGATTGGCGAGTCTGCACGCCCGAGAGCATCGCCAAGGATGGCTGGAGTGGCTTCTCCGCGGTCGGATACTTCTTCGGTCGGGAGCTCCAAAAGCAGACCCACATCCCGATTGGCCTCGTCGGCACCTATTGGGGTGGAACCATCGCCGAATCGTGGATCAGCCGCGAGGGAGTCGCCGCACTCGGCGATTTCAACGGTCAGCTTGCCCAGATCGACGACCAGATGAAAGCCAAGACGGGCACGCTTGAGGAGCGAATGGTGGAGTGGTTCGCCAAAAACGACCCCGGCACCACTCAGAACTATCAAGCGGAATCGACCAACGACTCGTCCTGGAAAGCCGCAAACCTGCCGTTTTCCTATGAGAGCGTCGGTCTGAATGACTTCGATGGAATTATGTGGATCCGGGCCACCGTCACCTTGCCTAGCACCATCCCCGCAGGCGAGGCGACCCTGTCTCTCGGCGCCATCGACGACGACGACACCACCTGGGTCAACGGAGTCAAGGTCGGCGAAACCTACTCCTACAATCAGGCGCGAATGTACAAGGTCCCCGCCTCGGCCCTCAAACCCGGCGTGAACACGATCGCCATTCGAGTCCTGGACACCGGAGTCACCGGCGGGTTCACCAGCCCTGCCGACGCGGTCTATCTCAAGCTTGGCGACGGTCAAACCATTTCTCTCGCCGTGCCCGCCAAATACACGCTCGGCGCGGATATGAAGAAGTCGACCACGCTTCCCGCATCGATGAACGACAACCCGAACGTGGTCACCGTCCTCCACAACGGCATGATCCACCCTCTCGCGCCCCTCGCCATCAAGGGTGCCATCTGGTACCAGGGCGAGAGCAACGGCGGTCGAGGTTATCAGTATCGACGGGTTCTGCCCGCGATGATCAACGACTGGCGTAAGCAGTTCGGCCAAGGTGATTTCCCCTTCTACATCGTTCAGCTCGCCAAC
Source organism: Fimbriimonadales bacterium (assembly GCA_038321975.1). Classification (GTDB taxonomy): domain Bacteria; phylum Armatimonadota; class Fimbriimonadia; order Fimbriimonadales; family Fimbriimonadaceae; genus Fimbriimonas. Next base: position 167,653 of record JBBQFM010000001.1, read on the forward strand.
TTCACCGCGCAAAAACCCGAGCCGGGTGATAGCGATTGGGCCGAAGTCCGCGAAGCCCAGGAGATGACCGCCATCAACCTGAAGAACGCCGGCATGTCGAACACCATCGATATCGGCGAAGCCGGAGACATCCACCCCAAGAACAAGCAGGAAGTGGGCCGCCGCCTCTCGCTCATCGCACTCAACAAGGTGTACGGCCAACGTGTCCCGTACTCCGGCCCGACGTTCAAGTCCATCAAGCACGAAGGGGACAAGCTAAGAATCAGCTTTGATCACACCGATGGCGGCCTCAAGCAAATCGGCGGAGACAAACTCCTCGGGTTCTCCGTAGCCGGAGACGACCACGTCTTCCACTGGGCCCAAGCCAACATCGAATGGGACACCATCGTGGTTAGCTCCAAAGACGTCCCCCACCCGATCGCGGTCCGGTACGCGTGGGCAGACAACCCCGCGGCCAACCTCTACAACGGCGTCAACCTTCCCACCAACCCCTTCCGAAGCGACGACTGGAAAGTCCCCTCGTTCGGCAGGAAGTAAAGCAGCCTCTGGAGATGGTTCCCCTTTTCCGAAGGGGGAACCATGGGCTCACCGGCAGCCCTCTCCGTTTCCAGCCCTACATATCCGGAAGCGGCTTCAGATTCGCCTCGATCGAAGCCCGCTGACTCTCTAGGAATGGCGGCAACGCAAGCTTCTCGCCCAACGTCGCCATGTCCTCATCCTTCCCAAAGCCCGGACCGTCGGTCGCCAGCTCAAAGAGAATGCCCCCCGGCTCCCTGAAGTAAACGCTCTTGAAGTAATACCGATTGATCACCCCCGAGGTCTTTAGGCCGCTGTCGCGGACCTTGTCTTCCAACTCCATCAACTCGTTCTCGTCGTCCACTCGAAATGCCACGTGATGGACTCCACCGGCCCCAGGCTGGCCGAACATTGGGAGCGGCGTGTCCGACATTTTCAGCCGAGCGAAGTGGGTCCCGCCCGCCGTCTCAAAGACGTCATTTCCGAGGCCCCGAAAACCCAAGATCTCGACCAAGACCCGTGTCGTCCGGTCGGGCCGGGCACTATTGAGTTCAACTCCCACGATCCCCCGAATAGCGTTCTCGGCCGGAATGTCCTTCGTCCAAGGCACCGTATTTCGAGCGGCTTTGTCTTCGACGATGAGCTCTAGGTTCTGACCCTCGGGATCTTGGAAAATTACTCCTCCGCCGCGAAATGGGGTGATTCCGGCCGCCAAAAGCCGGTCTTCCCACCAATCGAGGGAGCCGGCGGGAACCGCGAAAGTCGTCCGCCCCACCGTCGCCGAACCCGGGATGGACGGTGGAATTCGGGGCCAATCGAAGAACGTGATGTCGGTTCCGGGAGTGCCGACGCCATCGGCGTAGAAGAGGTGGTACGCGCTGACGTCATCTTGATTGACGCTTCGCTTAACCAAGCGAAGGCCTAGGACACCGGTGTAGAACTTCATGTTCTCACCGATCTGGGCGGTGATTGCGGTGACGTGATGAATGGCGTGAATGCTCATCGGTCTCTTGAATACCTGAATTTGTCCCCAAAACAACTACTTGCGGCTCACCCACAGGATGGAATCCTGCCCGGCTACCACTACTGCCTCGGAAGCATTACCACCCGAGATGTGAAGCGTGATTGACTTCTCCGCCCCGGTGGTTAAATCCGTGAGGACCCCTCGATAGACCCCATTTCCGAGCCCCATGTTGCCGAGGCGAACATTGCTTTGCCCCACGCTGCTTGCTCTTTCGACGCGCATGATCGCCAACCGCGAATTCCCGATCGCCGTCGCCGTCGCCTCCGGCGCGATGCCGGGAATCGCGAACCCTGAGATCTGAAGCCAATCCGAACCAACGTTGTCGAGCTCCACCGTCACATCCCCCTTCGGAAACGGAATCGGCATCTCGATCGCCGGTTCGATCTTCCCACCCGCGGGCCAAGCGCGACGAAGAACCTCTGCGCCATTGACACGAGCCACGAATTCAGCTCCGCCGCCCGATAGCCCGCTGGCGGTTACCATCATCGTCCCCGCTTTCGGCACGACGAAGTGAAAGCGCATCGGCTCGGACCGCATTTCGGGATGCCCTCGGCCCTGAAAGTAACTGGAAAACTTGCCCATGCTGGTGAAGGCGTCAACTGGCAAGTGATACTCATACTGCCGATTCGTCTCCCAGCCCGCACCCGGCGCAAACTTCAAATCGCCTCCCGACCCAACCCCTAGCGTGGGTTTGATCGCACGAAGGCCCTTCTCTGCGAGCACCCGGCTCGCCTTCAGAATCTTGCTCGCGAGTTTGTATTGGAGAAGCAGGTTGTACTTGGGAACCTGATCCCAACTCCAGTACTCGGCTGCACCCGATTGAAGGGCAAAGAGCCCCGACCAGATGCCGTCTCGCACCGCCAACGCTTGCCCGGGGCCGCCATCGCCGAGGTTTGCCGGACCAACTTCGCCATAGAACAACGGTCGCTGGTCGACGCGCTTGGTTGCGAGCACCATCGGTGCAATGCGTGGCGGGTAGCCGTGCGGCTGCCAGTAGTCCATCTTCCGCCAAATCGGGAGGCCCGTGTCTGAACTCGTAGTCACCAGCCGCCCTACTGGATCGAGGCTTCGGATGTAATCCGCCATCTCGTCATGCCATGCGCCCACGACCTCCGGATGGGCCTTCAGCTCGTCGGTCCACTGGACTTCGTTGAATATCTCCCAAGCCATAATCGCCCGCGAATTTCCCCATCTGGCGATCGCGTAGCGCACCCAATTCTTTGCGAGCCGCTTGGCGCGAGAATCGGTGAAGAACTCGTTGGGCGAGTTGAGAAAACCGCCGTTCTTCACGTTCCAAGGATTCTCGCCCCAGTTGGAATCGGTGGTCGAGCTCCACTGTCCGTGATGAAACAGGGTGAACTGGAATCGCACATCCGCCTTATCCGCCGCCGCCACAATCGAGTCCCAGTTGGTGATTGCCGGAGTCCAAAACTGCCCGATTGCTAGCTTGGTTTTGTCCCTTGGCCACCAAGGATTCTTCCCATCCCAATGGCAAGCCCAGATGCGAGACCAATTGACCCCATTCTTGCCCATTGTCGCCAGGGTTTCGGGAAGCTCCGGGAAGCCCGGACCAGGCTGCCAAGCCAAGTTGTGCCCCAACGGCCAATAGACCTTGCCCGAATCAAACTGAAACCCCCAAGTCCCACCCTTGCGAACATAACCCTCGGGAATCGCCTTGGTCAGCTTGACCGTAGACGCCGTTCCTACTTGAGCGCCATTGATCGCGAGCATGACTCGGTAGCTTCCCGGCTTCTTCGCCACCAGCACCACCTTCCACTTGCCAGCGTCAAAGTACGCTGGCCGTCGAATCGTCCCATCCGGCCCCGTAAACGTCGCCCAAACGTCCAACTCAGCCGAATCGTAAGGGTTGCCTGGCGAGGTGGCCGTGAATGCAACGGTGGCCGGTCCAAACCAAGTGGTTGGGGTCACGCCGGAGGCCAATACCGAGATCGCAAAAAGCACGCCCCGATTGTAAGCCAATTCCAAATTGCATAGCCGAAGGCCGTAGGAGTGTCGCGAGATCGCTCCGGCGATCTGTAGGCGCGATGCCTTGCGCTCGCGGTCGCGAAGCGACTCCATGGCCGGCGAACATGGAATGTTACAATGGAGTGGAAAAGCCCATGGCCATCAAACAAACATTCACTGGAGAACTCGACGCAACCTTGCTCGACAAGGCGCGTGCGATGGCTTCGGCACAGGGTCGCGAGGTGGTGCTGCTCGTGGAAGAGGCTCTCGCACAATATGTTGACAAAGACTCTCCGGACGGCCCGAGGGCTCACGTGATGGCAGAGTACGAGTCGAGTATCGCCGAGTACGGACGCCTCTACGAACGCTTGGCCAAGTGACCGATTATCTCACCCTTGCAGATGTTCTGGCGATTCACGCTGACCAGATTCGCCGGTACGGCGGCTCCGAAGGGCTTCGCGACTTAGGCTTGCTCGACGCCGCGCTCAATCGCCCCAAGAGCGGCTACTACAAAGATCTGTTGCAAGAGGCCGCCGCCCTTTGGGAAAGCCTCTCCCAGAACCATCCTTTTATTGATGGGAACAAGCGAACCGCCTTTGCGGCCGTCAGAACGTTCTTGGGCATCAACGGTGTGCGACTCACAGCTGATCAAGACGTGGCGTATGACGAACTCATCGGCCTCTACGAAGCGCATTCGATGAATTTCCTCAGCATCGAGAGGTGGCTTCGGGCGAATTCGGTTCAAAAACCTAACTCGTGACTGCCAGAATCACCCAATGCATCTGCAGAACGCGACCTGGCCAGAGATTGAGGCAGCGGACCGCGAAGCTGTCGTCCTGATTCCAACTGGATCCCTCGAACAGCACGGTGCCCATCTGCCCCTGTTCACCGACAGCCTCATCGTCACCGCCGTAGCAAACGCAGTCGAGCAAAACCTCAAAGACAAAGTCGTGGTTACCCCCACCCTCTGGCTCGGCGCCAGCGGCCACCACCTCAAATTCCCTGGCACCCTTAGCGGTAGCTTCGAAACCTACATCGGCGCCATCGTCGACGTCGTTGAATCACTCCTCCCCCACGGATTTCACAAATTCTATGTCCTCAACGGGCACGGCGGAAACACCGAGCCAAACGGGGTCGCGATGCGCACCCTCAAGGCCCGCCACCCGAACGCGTCCTTCGGACACAGTGGCTACTTCGCGAGCACCGACGACGTGATCGCCAAAACCCTAGAGGGCCCTCTCAAGGAGATGCGCCACGCGTGTGAGGCGGAGACCAGCCTCATGCTCCACCTCCACCCGGACCTCGTGCGCACGGACAAACTTCGCGACGACGGGCTCAAGGCGGATCCCCTCGTCAAGGGCATGATCCACCACTTCGACGAGATGACCGAGGCTGGCTCGATGGGCTATGCGACCCTCGGCACCGCCGAGAAAGGGAAAGTGATTTTTGATGCTGCGGTTGCCGGAGTGAGCGCAGATATCGGGACCCTTGCGGATGGCTACGTCATGCGCGGGCTGTAACCGTGTAAGATTGCGAACTAGGTGCATCATGACTAACCTTCGAACCCGAATCGCTCCCCTCCTCGTCGTCGCCGCCATTGCGACGCCCATGGCCCAAGCTCAGCAGTACGGCATCAACCTCGGAGGCTCGATCGGTGTCTACATCCCGACGAACAAGGTCATCCGAGATTCTTTCGGATCGCAGATCCTCAGCTTTGGCATCGGCCCCGTAGGCTCGACGTCCGCTCAGTCCGGCAAGCTGACGTCCGACATCTCCCTGCTCACCGCCAATAAAAACGGCAACCGCCTCCTCATCATCCCCTACACCCTAGGCTACGAGATGACCTTAGGAGACGCCGGCGCCATGGCCGTTCCCTACGTTCGGGGCGGCATCGGACTCGCCTACTACGACTACGACGTCACCATCGGTGAGTCGAACGTCCACGGCCGTAAGTTCAGCAGCGTTGGTGTTGCCGAAGCGGGAGTCATCATCGGCAAGCGCCTCCGACTCTCCGGCAAGTACGACTTCTTCAGCAAGCAGAGCGGCCTTGACTTCAACGGCTGGCAGCTAGCCGCCACCTTCGCCGTCGCGAAGTTTTAGGAGAGCGCGCCCTAAGAACCCCTCGCCCCTCCGGGGGAGAGGGGCCCGTCGGTTTCTGTCCCGCCGTAGGCGTGTAACCGACGATTGCATCGGCGCGACCGCCGAGGTGATTCATCGATTCGATCCAGCTCTCGCAGCGCCCACCCCCCGTCCTTCGTTCTAGCCGTGCTCACCCTGAGAGCATCCAGAGGGCCACTCGGGCAGTGAATGGCGGGGAAATGACAAAACTCAGATGGGTGACGTTATCGTCGATGAGAACGACCAAGTACTCGCAAAGTCCGTAAATTCAACCCAAATGCTCGGGTCCTCAAAGGAACCGGGTGCGCCAAAGAAGGGCGAGTCGATTCCCTTCCGCGTTTGCGATGAATTGGCGCAGAACATGAACGGGCTACAGGGCGCGCCGAACTTCAAACCCTACTGGTCCACGAAAAAGAAAGACCTGGCGATCAAGGAGCTTCAAGCCTACTTGGCCGCGATCGGGCCCAAAGCCGAATCTATCCTTCGGCAAAGCCACTGGATTATCGAAGATTGAGCTGACTTCCGCAGATGGTGACCCTCGTGTAAGGAGAGTGTCGGGTTGCAATAGGAGACGGCCAAGGCGTAGCGTCGGCGCCCCCGCCGATGAGCGCCGCACGACCCAGCACGTACCTGCGAAGGGCTTCATCCACCAGAAAGGAAGGCAACTGCGCAGCTACATGCTTGGCTGTACAGCACCCATCGGCGGGGGCGCCGACGCTACAGGGGAGCCTTAGCGATGTGAAAGTGGGGGCAGCGACCTACCCACGAAGTCCCAGTCTCCCGCCTAGACCAATAATGTTTAGCTCGCGCGCTTTACCGCTAACCGCTTCAAAAGTCCTCAGCCCTAGCGTCCGAATCTAGTTCTCGAACACATTCCCAGCGACGTCAACGCCCCGCGCCAGCCAAATCTTATGTCCCGGATTCTTATCCGGAAACACCCGGCTGCTGGTGGGGAAGTAGCGCATCGTGTATCCCGCGCGTCGGAACTCGCTCGTATTCGCATGCGCCCCGTGAATGATGCGCCCCTCGTGAAGCGACGCTTCGTTCGGGTCGAGGGTAAAGAAAACCGTCTTCGACTCATCGATCTGGCTTGGGTCGATCTCACTGTCAAAGATGTTTTGCGACTCATCCACCGGTCGGTACTCGCTAAACCCGTTCGAGTGGGTGCCCGGAATCACCGCCATGCTCCCGTTCTCGGGAAACGCGGGATCCATCGCTAGCCAAACCGTGCAGATGCCCGCCATCGTCGAAATGCGCCCATTCCAGTAGGTCGAGTCCTCGTGCCAAGGTGTCGCCTTACCAACCTTCGCCGGCTTCGAAATGAAGTGGGAGCTCCATAACCCAATGTTCGGCCCCACCACGGGTTCGACAAGATCCAAGACTTCCTCGCTCAAAAGAAACTCAAGCAACCGCGCATCCTTAAAGTGGATCACATCCAGCCCGCCCTCTCCGTACTTGAGCAAGTCTTCTTCAAAGATGTCCTTTAGCCGCCCAAATTTCTCGGCTGAGAAGACCGGTTGCTTGAAGAGCACGTAACCATCGCGGTCGTACTGTTCCACCTGAGCGTCGTTGAGTCGTGCGGAAGAAGTCATGGCGTAGGAATTCGCGATCTTATAGAGAATTCCTTCTTTCAACCGTTATCCGTTTCGGGACGGCGAAGCCATGTAACCGACCATTGCATGGGCGCGACGATTCGATGGTCGCCAACTTTGAGACTCGGGCAGTGACCGAACATGCGCCCATGCAATGGTCGGTTACACGGCTTCGCCGTAATGGCTATCGTGGCTCGCCGATCGGGTAACTCCTCATGGACTCTAAAATGGGGTTAAACTTCCAACCACTCCGATGTCAGAAACCATCCAGACGCTGCTTCAAGAAGACCGCTTGTTCCCGCCTTCCCCCGAGTTCATCGCCCAGGCAAACGCGAACGACCCCGCCATCTACGCTAAGGCGGACGCCGACCCCGAAGGGTTCTGGGAGGGATGGGCGAAGAAGCTCGAGTGGTTCGAGCCGTGGCACACCGTCTGCGAGTGGAAGGTCCCCTACGCCAAGTGGTTCCTCGGTGGCAAGCTGAATGTCGCCCACAATTGCGTCGACCGCCACGCCCTCGGCGCGCGAAAGGACAAGACGGCGATCATCTGGGAAGGCGAACCCGGAGACACCAAGACCTTCACTTTCGGCGAGCTAAAAGACGAAGTATCCAAGGCGGCAAACGCCCTCAAAGCCCTGGGCGTCCAGAAAGGCGACCGCGTCTGCGTCTACATGCCGATGATCCCCGAACTCGCGATCACGATGCTCGCCTGCGCACGCATCGGCGCTGCCCACAGCGTCGTCTTTGGCGGCTTCAGCGCCGACTCCCTCCAAGAACGCACCAACGACGCCGAAGCCAAAGTGATCGTCACCGCCGACGGCGGATGGCGCCGCGGAAACGTCGTCCCCCTCAAGAACATCGTCGACGAAGCCCTCGCCGAAGGCTGCCCCTCGGTCGAGAAAGTCCTCGTTGTTCAGCGAATCGGCGATGGCAAGGCGTCGATGGTCGAAGGGCGCGACATCTGGTGGCACGATCTCGTGGCCAATCAAAGTACCGACTGCCCATGCGAGCACATGGACAGCGAAGACCTGCTCTTTATCCTCTACACGTCCGGCTCAACCGGAAAGCCCAAGGGAATCACTCACACCACGGGTGGCTACCTCACTGGCGTCACCGCAACCAGCAACCTCACCTTCGACCTGAAAGAAGACGACATCCACTTCTGCACCGCCGATTGCGGCTGGGTCACCGGCCATAGCTACATCGTTTACGGCCCCCTCTCGAACGGCACCACCGTCCTCATGTACGAGGGCGCGCCTGATACCCCCGACAAGGACCGCTTCTGGCGGATCATCGAGAAGCACCGAGCCACCATCCTCTACACCGCGCCAACGGCAATCCGCGCATTCATGAAGTGGGGCGACGAGTATCCCGAGCGATGCGACCTCTCGTCCCTGCGCCTCATTGGATCCGTCGGCGAGCCCATCAACCCAGAGGCGTGGATTTGGTATCACGAGAAGATCGGCAAGGGCAAATGCCCCCTCATCGACACCTGGTGGCAGACCGAGACGGGCGGCATCATGATCACGCCCCTCCCCGGCATCACCACCACCAAGCCCGGCTCTGCCACTCAGCCCTTCCCCGGAATCGGTGCCGCCATCTTCAATGAAGCTGGCGAGAACCTCAGCGAGCGACGCAAGCCCGGCGAATCAGTAGGCGGCTTCCTCGTCCTCACCCGCCCCTGGCCTTCCATGACCCGCGGCATCTATAACGATCCCGACCGGTTCGAGAAGACCTACTGGTCCCGTTTCCCCGGCATCTACTTCGCGGGTGATGGCGCCAAACAAGACGAAGACGGCTACTTCTGGCTCCTCGGAAGGGTCGACGACATCATGCTCGTCGCTGGCCACAACATCTCCACCATGGAAGTCGAGAGCGCCCTCGTCGATCACCCCGCCGTGGCCGAAGCCGCCGTCATCGGTAAGACACACGAAGTGAAAGGTCAGGCGATCGCCGCCTTCGTGATTCTGCGTTCGGGCCATGAGGCAACGTTCGATCTAGTCGAGGAGCTGCGCAAACACGTAAGTCACAAAATCGGCGCCATCGCGAGACCGGATGACCTCTACATCACCGCCGAACTCCCCAAAACACGAAGCGGCAAAATCATGCGCCGCCTGCTGAGAGACGTCGCCGAGGGAAGAGCCCTAGGAGACACCACCACCCTCGCCGACCCGGCGGTCGTGGCTGCGTTGAAGGACAAATACGAAGGGCAGGAGTCGTAGCGTTTTTGTGTTTGCCGCTTTCGCGGCGGGGACGCGCTTCGGCGTTTGGTTGAGCGCTTCGCGCTCTGTACGCTCCGCTGAGGCCATTCCATCTTCGGTCTCAGCCTTCGCATGATTCCGTTCGAGAACCCTCGATGGGACGCCAAACTCGCTACGCTCAAACAAGGCGTCCCTGAGTATCGAGGATTCGCTCACGGGCGAAGTCT
>JBBQFM010000002.1:0-169714 GCA_038321975.1 Fimbriimonadales bacterium
CAGGGGAAACGAGGCTGGCAAGCCCCATTTGTCCTCGCCCGATGTGAACTCGCTCGCCGAGTCCGGTGGCTCAGAAGGACAAGCAAATAGCTAAAACCTTATGGTGGAATCGATGGGGCGATTCCGACTTAGGATTCAACACGGCGTCATCCTGAAAGAGGCTCGCCGAGTGAAGGACCTCTACCTTAGCCGGCAATCTATCAATTGGAGCACCCAACATCAATCGAAGTTTTCCTCGTGGGCAAGCGGCCATGCCCCGAGTAGGGGCCGATCGCCGGGGGCCAAGGAATGTGAGGGAGTCATTGGGGATACGGCGGGGTAAACTCATTAGCCTGTCAAAAGGGCATTCCTACCGCTATGCAAGTCACTCGAGAAGATTTAAACGCCTGCACCGTGAAGCTCACCATCGTCTGTGATCCGGACGAGGTTAAGGCTGGGTTCGACAAGGCCTACAAGCAGATGGCCAAGCAAGTGAAGCTTCCCGGCTTCCGTCCTGGACACGCTCCCCGCGCGATGCTGGAGAAGGTGGTTCAGAAGAACGAGCTTTACGACCAAGCTGCGGACAACATCGTCCGCGTCACGTTCAAGGCGGCGATTGCCGAGCAGGGGCTTGAGCCCGACCCGACCACCCGACCGTCGGTCGAGTTGAACGTCCTGGATCAGGATGAGAACAAGGCCGAGTTCTCGGCTAAGGTTCCGCTCCCGCCAAAGGTGAGCCTCGGCGACTATAACAATTTGCCCGTCGTGCGACAGCCGCTGGACGTCTCCGAGTCGGAGATCGATCAACAGATCGATGCGTTCCGAAAGCGTCAGCAGACGCGCGAAGTTGTCACCGACCGTGGAGTCGAAGAAGGCGATGTCGCGGTTGTGAACATCAAGGTGGATGGCGAAGAGGGCGAAGGACGCAACTTTATGATCATCGCTGGTCAGACGTTCGCTCAGCTCGATGCCACTCTAGCTGCGATGCACGTCGAAGAGATGAAGAGCCTCGACCTGGAGTTTCCCGCCAACTTCCAAGAAAAGGATTGGGCAGGGAAGACGCTACACGCCAAGGTCACCGTCAATTCGCTCAGTACGGTCAAGCTGCCCAGCCTCGACGACGATTTTGCAAAGAGCCTCCAGGCCGAGAACATCGACCAGCTCCGAACCCGAATGCGCGAAGCACTCGGTCAGGCCAAGCTTCAGATGACCACCGAGATGCTCCATGAGCAGCTTCTTGACAAGCTGCACGAGCGAAGCGACGTGAACGTGAGCGACAACATGTGGGAGGCTTTGGCCGCCCGTCGTTTGCAGGAGACGGCGGAAGAGCAGCGCAAGAATAACAAGACCCTCGAGCAGTACAGCGCGGAGAATGGGATGACGGTCGACCAGCTTATCGAGGCTTGGAAAGAGAAGGCCAAGCTCCACGTTGAGCGCGCTCTCCTCATCCGAGAGGTGTTCTCGGCCGAGCAGATGCAGCTAACCAACGACGAGCTCAACAAGGAGCTCTACGCGATGGCCGCCGAGTACGGCATCGGCCCGGAAGAGATGCTCAACCTGCTCCGACAGAACGAGGCCCTGGACGAACTTCAATTCCGCTCCATCTCGCGTAAGGTCGGCGACTTCCTGCTTTCGAAGGCGGCGGTCTCCGAAGAGGGTGAGACGCCAGCGGCGAAGCCGGCTAAGGCCGCCGCTAAGCCGAAAGCCGAGAAAGCTGAGAAGCCCGCGGCGGCGGAGAAGCCTGCGAAAGCCGCCGCTGCTGAAAAGCCCAAGCCGGCTGCCAAGAAGCCGAAGGCGTAGCGGGGGAGAGGTGTTTGGTGTTGGGTGTTCGGTCTGGAGGAGAGGCCTTCCGGCCCGAACACCCAACACCGAACACCCCTGAATTCCAATGCCCGTACTCGACTTCTGGAAAGACCTCGCCATCATCCTCGCGGGAATCGTGGGGCTGATCACGTTCTTCACGGGAACGCTGGAGTATGTTCGGCAAGGGCACCAGCACCGGGCTCAGAACTTCGTTCAGATGCGTCGGCGTTTCCTCGAAACGCCTCAGTACCGTGAGATTCTCGATCTCCTCGCTGGAGACGACCCCAAGCTGCGCGATGTCTCCATTCAGGAGAAGCGCAACTTCATTGGCTTCCTAGAGGAAGTCGCCCTCATGGTCAACTCGAGGTTGATCAGCGCCGAAGTAGCGCACTACATGTTCGGTTACTACGTGCTCCTCGCGGCGCGGAGCGAACACTTCTGGGAAGGGTTGGACCGTTCGAGCATCTATTGGACGGTGTTCCGCCTCTTTGCAGAGGAGATGGAGAAGATGAAGGTCGGCTCGCAGGATGCGATGAAGGCGTTGAAGTTCTAAGGCCAATCCACGCGTAGCGTGTAGCCGTCGGCTACGTCCGACGCGGGCGTTTACAGTTGGTCAAGACAATTCCGGCACATTCAAGTTTTCGTCGCGCGTAGACGACGGCTACACGCTACGCGTGGATGTTTTTCCTATCGGGGTTCTGAATCGGATGGTGGCACCATTCGCGTGGGTGGGAAAACCTTCCATCTCCCCGAACGCCTCGATGATCGGCAGGATCTCTTGCAAATCGGCGAGCGTCGATTTTGCGACGCTCTGCACCTTAACGAAGTCCAACACGTTCACCGGTGATCCAAACCTCGCCGCTCCCGCGGTGGGCAACGTGTGAGAAGGCCCCAACGCAAAGTCGCCCGCACTTTCTGGCGTGTACTCGCCGAGAAGAACGCAACCTGCGTTCTGAATACGAGAAAGCGCCGACTCCGGATCGGTGACCGAAAGCGTGAGGTGCTCCGGTGCGATCGCGTTCGAAACCTCGCACGCCTCTTCTAGGTCACGTGCAATGAAGACCATCCCGTGCTCCTTGAGTGCGGTCCGCATCGTGGTCTCGCGAAGAGCGCCGGCCATCTGGCGATCTGCCTCCGTCAAGATCTCATCAGCCTTCGCCCGACTCAGGGTAATTAGGAACCCCGCGTTATCCTCGGCGTGCTCGATTTGAGTAAGGAGGTCGGCGGCGGCCCAGGCGGCGTTGGCGGTGTCGTCGGCGAGAACGCAGACTTCGCTGGGGCCGGCATAGCCGTCGAGGCCGACTTTGCCCCACAGCTGGCGCTTGGCTTCGTTCACAAAACGGTTGCCCGGGCCGACGATCTTGTCAACTCTCCCGATAGTCTCCGTTCCAAGAGCCAATGCGGCGATGGCGGCGGCACCGCCGATTTTGATAGCTTGGGGAATACCGACCTCGCGGAGGGCCACGAGGACGGCGGGGTGAAGAGTGCCGTCTTTGCGGGCGGGAGAGGCGACGATGAGGCGTGGGACGCCGGCTACGAGGCCAGGCATGCCGTTCATGATGACGGAGCTGGGGTAGGCGGCCAGACCGCCGGGGACGTACACCCCGGCGCTAGACAAGGGAAGGATTCGCTGGCCGAGATCTTCCGCAGCCCGCTTCCAGCGGCCAGCACCTAAGTTGAGATGGGCGTGCTGATCTTCGTGGAACGCCTTTACACGCTCGATGGATTGGCGGATGGCGTCTAGGTGCTTCTCGGGGATCTCTCGGTAAGCGGCGTCGGTCTCTTCCTCGGTCACCGAGAGGGAAGCGATCTCGGGGGCGTCGAAGCGGCGAGCGTTGTCGAGGAGGGCGTCGTCGCCGCGTTGGCGGACGTCCTCGATGATCGCGGTGACGATGGCTTGGGTCTTCTCGTCGTTGAGTGCGACTCGTTGGTTGAGCACCACGAAAGGGTTCTCGGTGGCGCAGTCGATGATGCGGACCATTGCTAGAGAAGAGCCTTGGCGCGCTGTAAGCGAGCCACCATGCGGTCTGGTCCGAGGGCAGCCATGAGCTCGAAGAGGCCGGGGCCGGTGGTCTTTCCGGTGAGGGCGACTCGAGTCGGGTGCACGACGGGGCCGAGTTTCTCGAAGCCTTTGTCCTCGGCGTAGCCGCGGATGAGGGCTTCGCACCATTCGACGGAGGCGTGCTCGTAATCCACTGGTCCACCCACGGGTGCACGGGGGGCGGTGAGGCGCTCCAGGAGGTAGTTGAACAATTCGCCCACGTGCGGCTGGGTGAACCACTTAGAGACGGCCTTGGGGTCCATCTCGGGCTCGTCGACGAGGAAGAAGTGGCCGGCGAGGCCAAAGTCGGCAAGCGTCGTGACGCGCTCTTGCTCCAACTTCACGATGTCCAGCGCGTAGGCGCGGTCTCGGATGGCCGTTCTCGCGAACAAGAGGAGGGCATCTCGGACGGCGGTGGGGGAAGGTTGATTCTCCTCCTGCTCCTTCTCGGACCAGAACTGCATCGTCGCAGGTCGGTTTATGTAGGAGAGGAGCGCAGCCAGGAGGACTGAAGGCTCCATAGCACGGATCTTGGCGCCGTTTAGCCACCGAAGCTTCTCGATATCAAAGCGGCCGGGGGAGGGCTGAAGGCCCTCGAGCGAGAAAGCCTGAATCATCTCGTCCATGGTCATGTCCTCGCGCTCGTCGCCGGGCGACCAGCCGATGAGGGCGACGAAGTTGAGAAGGGCATCAGGCAGGTAGCCCTCTGCGATGTAATCCAAGACGCGAGTCGCACCGTGGCGTTTGCTCAGCTTTTTACCGTCGTTGCCTACGATGACGGGGCAGTGGAGGATGACGGGCGCGGGCCAGCCGAACGTCTCCAGCAGAAGCAGGTGCTTGGGCGCTGAGCTGAGCCACTCCTCACCGCGTATCACGTGGGTGATTTCCATGAGACGGTCGTCGACCATGGAGGCAAAGTGGTAGGTCGGCATGCCGTCGGCTTTGATTAAAACCGGGTCGTCTAGCAGGTTCGTTTCCCAAGAAATGCTGCCGCGGATGGGGTCTTGCATCGTGACGGTGCGGTTGCGGGGGATTCGCTGGCGGATGACGTAAGGCATGCCAGCGGCCTCTGCCTCGGCGACCTGCTCTGGCGTGGCGTCTCGCCAAGCGCCGCCGTAGTAGCCGACTTGGGCTTTGTTGGCGCTTTGGACGTTGCGCATCTCTTCGAGCTCCTCGGGGGTCTCGAAAGCCTTGTAGGCGGCACCAAGCTCCATGATTTTGGCGATCCAGGGCTCGTATAGGCCCGCCGCCTTGCGCTCGCTCTGGCGATAGGGGCCGAAGTTGCCGCCGGCGTGGGGTCCCTCGTCAAACTCAATGCCGACGAAGGAAAGCGACTCGATGAATTCGGACTCGGAGTCGGGGTTAAAGCGGGAGCGGTCGGTGTCTTCGAGTCGGAGGATGTCCACGCCGCCATGCTTCTTGGCAAAAAGGTGATCGAACAGCGCGGTTCGCAGGGCGCCAACATGCAGCAAACCGGTGGGACTGGGCGCGAATCTTACGCGGACGGACATCGTCTCTAGAGGGTACCGGTTCGCGGTTCGGGTTCTGGGGTCTGGGTTCGGGGTTCAGAGGGAGAATAAACGCTTCTCCAACCTGAGACCTTGAATGCCAAGGCAGAAACCTTGCTATTCGGGCACCAGATTCATAAGAATGTTCAGGTTGATGGGCCGTTCGCCCTCATCTTGCGGTACAACCCGCCGAGAAGGGATATAAAGAAAGGGCCCCAAGAGATCGACGTGACTGACTGGTACTACATAGGACACTACGGACAGCTCGGACCTCTCACGGTCGAGCAGATGAAGGAGCTCATCGAGGGTGGCGTCATCGTGCGTGAAACGTACGTGTGGCGATCCGGCATGACCGACTGGGTCGGCGCCGACCAAGTCCCCGATCTCAACGAAGCTTTTCGAGCCGCCGAGCCCTTCGCCGCTCCGCCTCCTCCGCCTCTCTCGCCCCGGCCTTTCGCGCAGACGCATCCGGTGCAGCAGCCTTCGCGGCCGTACGGGTCGGAGTCAATGCTCCCCCAGAACAATCCCTACGCCTATCCGGCGTTCGGGACGATTAAGAGCGACCGCAGTCGCACGGTTGGCGGAATTCTTCAGCTTGTTCTTCCCGGAGTTGGCCGCATGTACCTCGGCTATGCGGCGGTTGGAGTGATCCAGCTGGTGCTGTGCGCCTGTGCGGGCGTCGGATTTGTGTGGTCCTTCGTAGACGGCATCATCATCCTTACCGGAGGGGTTCGGATGGATGGGTACGGCCGGCAGTTAGGCGACTAGACCCCGAAACCGCCTCTCTTCTGCGCCTGTGGCGCTCCGCTGCGGCATTCTTTCCGGATTGGTGCGCGGACTGACGCCGCTATTCGAAGTTGGATAGGAATCTCCCTTCTTAACAGCTGGGGGAGAAAACTTACTCTTGTGCTAATCGGTACACCGAATCATATCGTAGACCCCGCAAGATATCTGCGGACCGGATGGGCTCACCAAGCGTCAGAATAGGTGAACACCAATGCGAATTCTCATCGTTTTGATCGCGCTCCTCAGCACTGCCGTTTCGGGCTTCGGGCAAGCGGCTGCCTATAAGGCGAAGGCGGGCGAAACGATCCTCAAGCTAGAGATAGCGACCAAGGGGACCGTGTACATCAAGCTGCAAACCAAGGACGCTCCCAAGACCACAGCCCAGATCATCAAGCTCGCCAAGAGCGGGTTCTATGACGGCCTGAAGTTTCACCGAGTCGAGAAGTCGCCCAAGCCGTACCTCGTACAAATAGGCGACCCCATCAGCAAGACCGATGTGGATAAGGCGAACATCGGCGGAAGCGGCACCACGCTCACCTACGAGAGCAACAGTCTCTCTCACTCAGAAGGAGCCGTAGGGCTAGCGATGACGGAAGGAAAGGGCGACAGCCAGTTCTACATCATGCTCGGCGCCCACAAGTTCCTTGATGGCAAGTACACGGTGTTCGGTCAGGTCGTGAACGGCATGGACGTGGTGAAGAACATCGAGAAGGGTGACAAGATCAAGACGGCCACGATCGTCACGGGTTAACAGTAAGCCCGTATCTGTGTCAAACTACCGCCCGTGCGGGTCGTAAAGCCCATTCTCATTCGACTCCTCTTCGGGTTGCTCAGCCTGCTCTTCATCTCGTTCGTGACGTTCATCGCCGACGAGGTGACCCCGGGCGACGCGGCGACCGTCGCGGCGGGAGACAAAGCAACTCCTGCCCAGGTGGAGCGCCTTCGCGAGTCGATGGGTCTTAGCCGCCCGTGGCCTATTCGCTACGTCGAATACGTCGACCACGCAGCTCACGGAGACTTTGGGAAAAGCTATTACGGAGTCCATGAGCCGGTTAGCGCGACCCTCTCCCGAACCCTGCCTATCACAGCCAAGATTGCATCTCTTGCGATCATTCTCGCGTCTGCGATAGGCATCATCCTGGGCACGATCGCCGGGGTGTTTCGGAATAAGTGGCCGGACCGCTCGGTTCTAACGCTAAGCACGCTTGGAGTCACCGTGCCTAACTTCGTGTTGGCGCCAACGCTGGTCTACTTCTTCGCGATCCAGCTCGATCGCTTGCCGGTTAACTGGGACGTGAACCGAGTGGAGCGGGAAGGTCAGCTCATGTTCGTCATCCTTCCCATCGCGATCCTTGCCGCGCGCCCGATGGCTCTCCTTACTCGTCTCACCCGGGCGAGCATGATCGACACGCTACAGCAGGAGTTCATCCGCACGGCGACCGCGAAGGGCGTCCCACCCTTGAGGCTGATTTTCAAGCACGCGCTGCGAAACGCGATCCTGCCCGTGATTACCGCTATCGGCACCAGTTTTGGAGTTTTGCTGACGGGCTCGTTCATTGTTGAGAGCGCCTTTGACGTGCCGGGAATCGGCAAAGCGACGATCGAGGCAATCCAGCGCAGCGATATGCCGGTGATTCAAGCCTGCGTGTTTGTGACGGGAGCGATGTTCATCTTCCTGAATCTGATCGTGGACATCATCAACCCCATCCTGGACCCGCGGATTAGGGAGTCGCAGATTTGAGTCAACCGAAAAAGAAGCGCGACTATATGCTTGTCATGGGCGTCGCGTTCCTGGTGCTGTTGGTGCTGTTTGCGATGTTTGGGCCTGCGGTACGGAGCGCCCAGCTTCGAACTCCAGAAAAGCCCGCGCTCGACGCCGTTTACCAAGTGGCGGATGGCGCGAAGACGGTGGCCTCCCCCGGTGGCAAATTCATTCTCGGAACCGACAAGATCGGCCGGGACGTGATGGCCCGGCTGGCTGCAGGTGCCCGAGTGTCTCTCTTTGTGGGGATCCTGGTTCAGCTCATCAGCCTGTCTGTCGGCATCACGGTCGGAATGCTGGGCGTCTTCGCGCCGAAGTGGATCAGCACGCCTTTGATGCGCCTGACGGACGCGATGTTCGCCTTCCCCGACATCCTCCTTGCAATCCTGATCATCGGAGTCCTTGGACCTGGGCTATTACCGGTAATCGTCGCCTTGGCGATCACCGCGTGGCCGTCGCTGGCGCGGCTGGTAAAGACCCAGGTGGCGACTCTCAAGGACCGAGAATTCGTGGTTGCATCGCGGGCAACCGGCGCTTCGACCGTCTATCTCGTCATCCAGCACATCCTTCCCCAGCTGTGGGGGATCTTGCTGGCCGTGAGCATGATCGAGGTCGCTGGCACGATCCTCGCGGAGAGTGCCCTCAGCTTCCTCGGGATCGGCGTGCAGGCCCCGAATCCCAGTTGGGGCAGCATGATCAACGATGCGCGAGGAGATATGAGTTCTCACCCCATCCTTCTGCTCTGGCCTTGTCTCATCCTCAGCCTAACGATCTTTGCCTTGAACTTTGTCGGAGATGGCGTTCGCGCCTTCCTGGACAAGAAAGGGCACTAGATTCCACCGGGTAACGTACCAGCCGTGATGTTCCTCGCATACACCCCGCCTCCGACCATTTTTAGCCAAGGGACGGCTGCGTTCCGGAACCTTAAGGCAGCAACTGTCGATGTCGATGTCGCTACAAGTCTCGGGCGGGCAAAATATCACCTCGAATTCGTCAAGCAGAGCCGCCTCGTGCTGAGGGTGAAGGAACTTGCGAACTCAACCGAGCGCATCTTTGCGATCAACGGTTCAACTTTGACAGGCTACGACCCGTTCGTGAACGAGCGGCTGAATCGGCGAGTCTCCACGTCCGGGACGCTCTTAGAGCGTCTTAACGGCGTTCTGGGAACCCAAGACGATCCCATTCAGATGCTTCTCAGTCCCGCCGCCGCCAACGTCTTTTTCAAGAACATGGGGAAGGTGCAAGGCTGGAAGATTCAGAACGGCAAGGACGGAGTGATCGCGACGCGGCGCGGTCTGTACGACAAAAAGCAGTCGACTACCGAACTCGCATTCAACGCTCAGCACCTGCTCACTCGTTTTGCCGCCAACGTGGGTGGGCTCAAGACCAACTGGAAGTTCACCTACGGACCAGCGGGAGCGGCAACGTTTTCCACTCCGAGGTCGGCCCGTCTCGTTGAGTCTTTGCTTGCAACTCCGCAGACGAAATGGGCGACCGCGGGAGCCCGAAAACTCGGCACCCAGCTTCTCCACGCCTACCAGAATCTCAATTCGGCGACGATCAATGTTCGATCGAATGAGGGGAACAGCGAACTCTCGTTTGGGGGTGGGAAGTTTCGAGAGGTCGCACGCAACATCCAGTGGAGCTACGACGGCCGGGTCCTTTCGATCTATGACCCAGTCCACCGCCGATTCTATCGGGGTAGAGCGGGCAGGGGGCGGATTACCGACTATCTTGGCGAGACCCACCACCGGGCCGACCCGTTCCTCCGCACCCTCCTCGCCCGCCAAACCCCCTATGGCGACCTGCTCACTGCCGATTCCAAGGTGAAGTCGGCAGGAACGATTGTGAGCGACGGAGCGTCGTGCGACATCTTGCAGGTGGTCGGCACCGCCAAAGTGTCGCTCCTCGTGCGCCAAAGCGATCACTTGCTTCAGAGCGTTACGTCCGATGCACTCGACCAACGCGGCCGGACGATTTCCTCAACTACCCGGACCTTCCAGATCCACCGCGGCGCTTGGACATTCAAGCCCATCGCCCCTGCCGGTTTGTCGGCTCTGCCGTTGCCGAAGGTGAAGCCGATTAAGATAGGGTGAGAGGGAAGCAGGTGTTTGGTGTTCGGTGTTCGGCCGGAGGCGTGCTAGGACACCGTGACGACTTCGTCTAGCTCCATCTTTCCTCCCCAACACCGAACATTCAACACCGAACACCTCCTTCCGCCTACCACCTCGTCTCGACCGTATAGCTCACTGTCTTCACCTCATTCGGCTTTAGGGTCACCACGAAGTCGGCGGTGTTGGAGTCAAGCTTCTCGAAGTCCTGGTTCTTTTTCGTCACCCGCCAGTCGCCCCAGTGGCGCTCGAGGACGTGGACGCTCTCGGATGTTTCCTTTCGATTCCGAACTTCAATTTCGAAGGTTTCCGAGACGCTTCGGTCGCTGATGCGGCTGAAGTTCGTGCGCTTGCGGCTGGACACGACATCGAACGAACGGCCGACAACGAGGGAGAGCTTTTCGTTTCGAGGCGTGTGGTCAATCGAGTTCTCGCCGAGAAGCTGCACGCTGCCTGAGGCGTCGCGCTGATAGACCTTCACGTTGCCCTTGGGAAGTGGCATTCCGAGGCCGCTGGCTTGGTCGTTGGTGAACTCAATACGAACCTGCGGCTTGACCTCGCCGGTTCCGACTTCGCCCTCGCCCGGATAGTACTGGCCGAAGCCCATCATTGAATCAATGGTGAGGCGCTTAGAGATCAGGATGTTCTTGCCTTCGAGGAGGGAGAGCTGCTTCGTCTCTCGGTTGCGGACGGAGGCGGGTCGTTCGAGGGTGTAGAGGTGGTATTCGAAGAGCGACTCTTCTTGGAATCCGCCTCGACCGCCGGGGGCGGCGGCGGACTTGAGCATGCGGACGTTGCCATCAAATGACTGTTGAGCACGCTGCACGTCGCCGGCGAGGAGCTTGAGCTTTGCGTTTTCAAAGCTCTTGCCGCACTGGTTGTCGATGGTGACCCAGCCTTGGATGTCGCCCTTACCCTGGCCATCGAGGGTGAGGACGTAGTCGGCGTTCCAGTTGAGGCCCTTCGAGAGGTAGCTGAGCTCGACGGTGTTGTCGCCGGATTTGACGGCGTCGAGATCCCAAAGGAGGGTGGGGCGACTGATAAGGCCCGGGGGGACCGAGGTGACTTCGATTTCTCCGGTGGGGTCGAGGACGATGCGGCCGTCGTCGGTCTTGATGACCATGCCGTTGTAAGTTTGCGAGTTGCCGCCGTTCGGGTTCCCGACGATGGCGGTTGGGGAGCTGATGAGGGTTCCTTCGAGCACGTCTCGGGTGTTCCCAATGGTCCGGACGAAGCGCACTTTCTGTCCCACCGACTTGTTGAGGATCGCCATCGGGCTGATCAGGTCGTATTGGTAGTTCTGCTCCAGAACGGAGAAGGCGCCTTTATCGGTGGTGCTTCGAATGCCGACGCTCGCGGGTTCGATGAGGGAGGCGACGTCTTCGACGGCTACGGTCTGTCGTCCCAGTTTGAGGCTGAGTTGGCGGACTTCTTTGATGAGTCCGAACCCTTGGTTGTAGACAGTGATCTCGGTCCCGCTCGGGGCTGCCAGGGCCAATGCGGCAATTGTAAATACCATTCGTTTCTCCTTCGCTTTTTGTAAGACGTGTGGAGGACGAGGAAAAAACGAAGAGCTATGAACGAGAATTGCACCAATCCCAAATCGTTAGTCATCCCGAGTTTGCGAGGGACCTCAATGGGTCGCGGGCAAATCCTCGCCGACAAGTCGCGGTGGTGAGAGAGGTCCCTCGCAGACTCGGGATGACTGACAGCTCAAATTCATCGCCTATCGAATCCAAACGTCCCGTCTAAGAGCGACCCCGAGCTACAATGGGGATGTGCTGAAGCGGCTTGCTGGACTGCTGTTACTCCTTCTCACGCTGGTTTCCAGTGTGTTTGGGTGGACTCGCAGTGCCGACCGGGAGCCTCGATTTGAGTTCTTGGGGAACCAGGCACCTACTGGGTTTAGTGAGCGGGTGGCGGGTGACCGGACTTCTTTTGTGGTTCCGGAAGCGTTCGAGATGGTGGTTCAGAAGGCTCGGTTGGAGCTACTGAGTACCGGCTGGAAGGAAGTAAAACTCCACAACTCGACGACCAGCACGTTCCTGAAAGAGAACACCCACGTGAGCATCGTGCCGGGCAAGCTGTTGCCGACGTCTCACTCGTTTGAAGCGTCGGACTCAGGTGCGCTTTGGACCGACCGAGACGGTGAGGGTGCTCACTACGTCTCGATCGTGATTGACCGAACGGCGGATTCGCTTCTCGCGAAAGTTAAGAACGCCGTCCTGCGCAGCTAACTGCGCGATCCACAAACGCCTTCTCTTCGTCGGTGAGTTCCACCAACGGAAGCCGTACGCTTTCGCAATCGAAGCCTCGCTGCGCGGTCGCGTACTTGACCGGCGTTGGGCTGGGATAGGCGAAGAGGCCTTTGAAGACGGGCAGAAGTTGCTGGTGGATGGCGCGTGCTCGGGCGGGATCTTTGGCGAATGCCTCGATCATCTCCTTCAGTTCCTTACCCACGATGTGGGCGACTACGCTCACGAGGCCGTGGCCTCCGAGGGCTAGGATGGGGAGAGTGAGAGCATCGTCTCCGCTGTAGATGCGGAATCCTTCGGGCGCCTGGGCGCAGACGTCACCGATTTGGCCGATAAGGCCGCTGGCCTCTTTTACGGCGACGATGTTCTTGATTTCGGCGAGCTTGAGAAGCGTGGAAGTCTCGAGGTTGATGGCGCTTCGCGGCTGGATGTTGTACAGCATCACGGGCAGGCCGGTCTCTTTGGCGATAGTGGAGAAGTGCGCGTACAGGCCGGCTTGGCCCGGTCGGTTGTAATACGGGTTCACGAGCATGATGCCGTGAGCGCCGCGCTTCTCGGCGGCTCGGGTCATGTCGATCGACTCGGCGGTGTTGTAGGAACCGGCACCGAATACGATGGCGGCTCGGTCTCCGACCGCTTCGAGGGTGACTTCCAGGAGTTTAAGTTTTTCTTCTTCGCTGAGGGTGGGCGACTCGCCGGTGGTGCCATTGATGACCAAGCCATCGTTTTTCTGGTCGTCCACCAAGTAGGCGGCAAGTTTCGCGGCCTCGCGGTAATTCACGGTGCCGTCTGCGTTAAACGGCGTCAACATGGCGGTCAAAAGCCGCCCCCAATCTCGTGGTCCTTGGAATGATCCCATTGCTTACCTGTCCTCTGAATGGTACCTAGGCGGTCGGGATGAGGGCCTTGATCTTCGCGATCACGGCCTCGATGCCCAGGTGTCCCGTTTCTACGATAGTTGCGTCCGGTGCGACGGCGAGGGGGCTGTCGTCCCGGGTGATGTCTCGATGGTCGCGCTGCTCGATCTGCGACCGGACGTTCTCGAATTGCGATTCCATGCCCTTGACGGCGTACTCGACATGGCGGCGTTTTGAGCGCTCTTCGAGCGAGGCGGTGAGATAGACCTTCACGTCAGCTTCGGGGGCGATAACGGTGGTAGCGTCTCGACCTTCGAGAATCACGCCGCCTTTGATCACGAGGGCTTGCTGAAGGGCAACGAGGGCTCGGCGCACGGGGGTGTGAGCGCTGAGGCCGCTGGCGAGCTCGCCGATTTCGAGGGTGCGAATGGCGGACGAGACATCTTCGCCGTCGAGAAGGACCTGCTGAGGGTCGCC
Organism: Fimbriimonadales bacterium; assembly: GCA_038321975.1. Taxonomy (GTDB): domain Bacteria; phylum Armatimonadota; class Fimbriimonadia; order Fimbriimonadales; family Fimbriimonadaceae; genus Fimbriimonas. The sequence continues at coordinate 13,580 of JBBQFM010000002.1, forward strand.
GGCTCCGAAGGTGATTTGGGTGTGCTCCATGAGCGCGGCGGCTTCGTCGCCTTGCTGCGGGCCGATGCCTTGGCGTTGGGCTTTGAGGGCGAGGGCTCGATACATCGCGCCGGTGTCGAGGTAGCTCAGGCCGAGATCTTTGGCGAGTGCCTTGGCGACCGTGCTCTTGCCCGCTCCGGCGGGGCCGTCGATGGCGATGACGAGGGTTTGGCTTGACATGGGTTACACAACGGACAGGCGGAGCAAATCTTGTTGGAAAGTGGGGTAGCTGGTGGCGATCGATTCGGCACCCTCGATGGTGGTCGAACCCTCTGCGATGAGGCCAGCGATGGCGAAGGCCATCGCGATTCGGTGGTCGCCGTGGGCTTTGATGTGGGTGCCTTTCAACTTGGTGGGGCCGGTGATCGCCATGCCGTCTTCGAAGGTCTCGACGATTGCTCCCATCGCGCGGAGTCCACCGGCTACCAGCTCGATTCGATCGGACTCTTTGACTCGCAATTCCTTGGCATCCTTTATGTAGCTGGTGCCCTCGCACTGGGTGGCGAGGACGGCAAGGACGGGGATTTCGTCGATGAGACGGGGGACGAGAGCGCCTTCGATGGTGAACGGTTTGAGGGCACTGGCGTATAGGACTTCGGCGTCGGCCACCGGTTCGCCGAGTTCTTCGCGGGGGTTGCCGATGACGAAGGGGACTTTGCTTTGGGTGAAGACGTCAAGCAGGCCGGTTCGGGTTGGGTTGACGCTGAGATCTCGGACGACAAGGTTCGATTCAGGGACCAGGGCGGCGGCGACCATCAGGAACGCGGCGCTGGAGATGTCTCCGGGGATCGAGAACTTGAAAGATTGGAGGTCCTGGCCGCCGCGAAGGGAAACCGTGTTGGGGCGAGGGAAGTGGAGTTCGGCTCCCATCGCCTGGAGCATTCGCTCGGTGTGGTCTCGGCTTGGCGAGGGCTCGTTGACAGAGGTGATTCCATCGGCTCGTAGCCCGGCGAGAAGGGTGCAGCTTTTGATCTGGCCGCTGGGAACTGGGCTGACGTAGTCGATAGCTTTGAGTTCACGGCCGACGATGTGGAGGGGCGGGGTGTCGCCTTGGACCACCGCACCCATGAGGCGGAGGGGTTCGGCGATTCGTTTCATCGGCCGGCGGTTGAGACTGGCATCGCCGACCATGATGGTGTCGAGCGGTCGGCTGGCGAGAAGGCCGGCGAGGAGACGCATGGTGGTGCCGCTGTTGCCGCAATCGAGGTTGCCATCTGGCTGTCGCCACTCGGTCGGGGGTAGAAGTCGAACTTCGGTCGGGGAAAGCCACTCGTGCTTTAGGCCGATGGCGTTCATGCAGGCGAGGGTGTTCTCGCAGTCCTCACCTCGGAGGGGATTCGTCACGTGAGAAACGCCTTTGGCAATGGCGGCAAACATGTACGACCGGTGGGTGAGCGACTTGTCACTGGGCGGTCGATATTCGCCTTGAAGGCTGCCAATGGGTTCGATGGAGAGGATCATTTGGAATGTTTCTTCTTTGCAATTTTAGCGTTTTCGAGGATTTGCTTTATGGCGGCAGGGTCTTGGTTTTCTAAGGCTTGGCGAATCTGGGCGAGCCTTGATTCGGCGTCTTTCGCCACGTTGATGAGTTCGAGCCGGTTGCCCATGAAGATCTCGGTCCAGAGACCGGGGTCGACTCCGCCGACTCGGGTGAGGTCTCGCCAGGAGCCTCCGGCGGCGTCTCCATGCTCAAGCTCGGTGCCGAGTTCAACGAGGATGGCGGCGAAGGCGTGGGGGAGGTGGCTGAGGATGGCGACGTGGCGATCGTGCTTGGCGGCGTCAATGCGAACGGGGACCGCACCCATCAGTTTCACAACCTCTTCGACTTTCTTGAGTGCCTTGTTGGCGGTGGAAGTGGTGGGAGTGAGGATCCAGCGCGCGTTGCGGAACATCCAGGCTGAGGCAAACTGGGCCCCGGATTTCTCGTGACCTGCCATCGGGTGTCCGCCGACGAAGTTGGGCTCCTTTTTCGCCTTCGCCCAGGCGACGATGTCGCTCTTGACGCTGCCGCAGTCGGTGAAAACGGTCTCCGGGCCCTTGGCGGCTAGGATGGCGTCGAGGTTGGCGATGATTGCCTTTGGGGGTGAGGCGACGAAGACGATGTCGGCTTGGGCGACCTCTTCAATGGGCAGGCTTTGGTCGATGCAGAACCGCTCGGTAGCGACTTTGACCGCGTCGGCGCTGGGGTCCCAGCCGACGATTTTACGTCCTGGTTCGCGGAGGGCCAACCCGATCGATCCCCCGATCAACCCCAACCCCACGATTCCGACGGTCATGGTTCTAGTTTGGACGGTTGGGGTCGGATGTTGCTCGGACGGATAGATCGCTCTGGCGATCTGTAGCAGCGATCCCTTGTGGTCGCTCCCTTCCTTTCCCCGACAAGCTCACAAGTAAGGAAGCCGCCGCTCGCGACCGTAAAGGATCGCGCCTACAGATCGCCAGAGCGATCTTGCCCGGTGAAGGCAATTGGTCCTAGGGACGGAACGATGGACCGTCCGGCGGGTTTACCGATAGTAAGTCGATGACCGTCAAGACCTTACTCGCCGTTGCTACCACCGCCATCCTCGCCGGCTGCAGCCCGAAGGATGCCCTTGTCGGCCGATACGTGCTTGAGACGAACGATCCGGCGCTGAAGAATCAGGAGATCGATCTGGAGAAAGGGTTTCGATTCAAGTACCTGGGAGTCTTTGCAAATGGTCGATGGCGTCGCGGTGACCGGTCGGTTGTCCTCGCGCCAAAGGAGAAATGTGTCGCGCTTGAGCAACTCGTCAATGGGCACGAGAAACCCGGGAAGGCCTGGCCGGTTGCTTTTGAGTTACCGAATTTTGAGAGTGAGTTGGACCTCACGACGTCCTCGGGAAGGGTAATGCGATTCGTGCGGATGAAGTAGCGGTTTCGCCGTTTCAGACCCCCCTCTGGCTGGGGCAGAGGTCACTGACCGAACCTGGTCTCCTGCGCAAGCTAAGGCATGCGGCTACAGCGTGCCGCTGGCCGGACCTAAAGTCGCTCGGGGACTACAACCTCGCCCGTCTTGGCGCTGTGTATCGCGGCAAGCGCGATGCTCACCGCCATGAAACCGTCCTCGCCAGTTACGGGAGGAGCCGTCTTGTCTCGGACGGCGTCGACGAACGCACGCAGCTCTTTATAGTAGGGATCGTCCATGGGGGCGAGCGGAGTCTCGCGAATCTCGGGGCCATCGGTTTTGGTGCGCAAACCGGCGTTCGTGCGGCTGTCCCACTCGATCATGCCCTCACTGCCGCAGACTTCGAAAGTCGTGCGAGAGCCGTTCGGGTCCATCCAGGTGGATTCGACGTGGGCGACGGCGCCGCTGTCGAAGGTCAACGTGATCAGCGCGTAGTCGGGGCCGGTGCCCGTCGTCGCGCCGACAGAGCGAGCGTAGAGGTGCTTGACCTCGCCGAGGGTCCAGCGGAGCCAATCAAAATCGTGGATTGCGAGGTCCAAAATCACGCCGCCCGAGCGAGAGTGGTTCATGAACCATGCATTCTTGCCACTCGGAGCGCCGCCTCCGCGTCGCGTGCGAGCCGCAGCCGGTGTGCCGACGCCGCCCTGCTTGACGATTCGGTTACCGGTCTCGAATTCCGGGAAGAACCGAACGACTTGACCGACTCCCAGCGTAACTCCCGCCGAAGAAGCGGCATCGATGATTCGGCGGCAAGCAGCCAGGTTTCCAGCTAGGGGCTTTTCGACGAAGAGGGCTTTGCCAGCGGCAATCGCTTGCAGGGAGAGGTCCTCGTGCAAGTCGGTTGGGAGGCAGATATCGACGATGTCGGATCGGGAAATGAGATCCTCGACGCTGGTGGCGGGATTGACCGACCACTGCTTGACGTAAGCGTCAGTTCGCTCGGCGTCTGGATCGAAGAACGACAATTCGACATCCGGCATCTTCGCATACTGCCGCGCATGGACGTTGCCCATGCCACCTGCACCTAGAATTCCCACTTTCATCGTAGTGGATTCATTTTGACCACAAGCCGACCCAAGTAAACTTGTCGAACCCTATGGAACTGCGCTACCTACACGACCTTTGGAACGACAACGACACCGCCGGGATGGATGAGCCCGAGCTTTTGCGGTACCGCTCGAACCTTCTCGGCAGCGATCTGCGGCTCACGAATTTTGGCGGCGGAAACACTTCGGCGAAGGTGATGATGCCGGACCCGGTGACCGGCGAAATGGTCGACGTTCTTTGGGTGAAGGGAAGTGGGGGAGACCTTGGCTCGATCAAGCGAGATGGCTTTGCCACGATCTATATGGACAAGCTGCTGGCTCTGAAGGCGCAGTACAAGGGTGTCCACGAAGAAGATGCGATGGCGGACAAGTATTCGCTTTGCACGTTCAACAACAACCCGCGAGCTTCGTCGATCGACACGCCTCTTCATGGCTTCCTACCGTTCCGGCACGTCGATCACCTCCATCCGGACTGGGCAATCGCGCTGGCGGCTTGTGCGAACGGTCCTGAGCAGCTGAAGCAGCTCGAGGCGGAGACGGGGCTGAAGCTGGTTTGGCTGCCCTGGAAGCGACCGGGGTTCGAGCTTGGGCTCTGGCTTGCGAAGGCGGTTGAAGAAAACCCGGGCATCGATGGAATCATCCTTGGCTCGCACGGACTTTTCACCTGGGGAGATACCGGTCGTGAATCGTATTTGAGCACGCTTCGAGTGATCGATGGAATTGGTCAGTACGTTCTGAAGCGGGTCGATGCGAAGGGCGATCAGCTCTTTGGCGGCCAGATCGCGACGACGCGATCGGACAGAGAAGAGCTTGCAAGGGCCGCTTTACCGGTTCTGCGCGGACAGATCGGCAACGTGATCGGTCACTTTGATGGTGGCGAAGTCGTGATGCGGTTTGCGAATAGTAAGAACGCCAAGGCGCTTGCTTGGATGGGCACGAGCTGCCCGGATCACTTTTTGCGAACCAAGGTTCGCCCCATGCTGGTGGATTGGGACTCGGCGAATGGCGACGCGGAAAGCCTGGTCAGAGCAATCAAGGCGCAAATGCCGCAGTATCGAGCGGACTACACCCAGTATTACGAAGACAATAAGCAGCCGAATTCGCCCGCCATTCGATCCACGAGCCCGGCGGTCGTCCTGGTTCCGGGAGTCGGCTTGTTCAGCTTCAACCGAAACAAGCCGGAAGCGCGAATCACCGGTGAGTTCTATATCAATGCGATCAACGTGATGGCGGGTGCGACGTCTCTTGAGGACAAGTCTTTGGCGACGCAATCCGGCCTGAAGCCGGAGCAGGTTTGCGATAACTATGCGGCCCTCGAACCGGCCGAAGCGTTTGGTATTGAGTATTGGCTGCTTGAGGAAGCGAAGCTTCAGCGAATGCCGAAGGAGAAAGAACTCAGCCGGCGGGTGGCCCTGTTGATTGGCGCGAGTCCAGGCATCGGCCACTGGTCGGCGGAGAAGCTGCTTGAGGGCGGCGCTCACGTGGTGGTTGCGGATATCAATGCGGACCTTGCGACTCAGACGGCCGACTCGTTCAAGGCGAAATACGGCAAGGAGTCGGTTACGGCGGTTTCGCTCGACATTACGAATCGTGAGTCGGTAAAGGCGGCGTTGGGCAAACTGATCGACACGTTTGGCGGGGTCGACATCATGATCAACATCGCAGCGGTGTTCATCCCGCCGGATGTGAAGGGTGTTCTCTCCGACGAGGCTTGGAAGAAGACTTATGAGATCAACGTAGTTGGCTCGGCGATCCTAGCGGACGAGGTTCAGAAGGTTATCGCGGCGCAGGGAACCGAGGGCAACATCGTCCTCGTGAGCAGTGCGAACGCGGTGGTCTCGAAGAAGGGAAGCGTGGCGTACGACACGAGCAAGGCGGCTTGCAACCACCTTGTCCGAGAGCTCGCGATCGAGTTCGCGCCCAAGACACGGGTCAACGCGGTCGCCCCGGCCACGGTCGTTGAAGGGTCGCAGATGTTCCCCCGGGATCGAGTGATCAGCTCGCTGGCCAAATATTCTGTGGCGTATGACGAGAGCGAGACGACGGAAGCGCTGCGAGACAAGCTGGCCGCGTTCTACGCCAAGCGAACGTTGCTCAACAAGCCGGTGACTCCAGAGAAGGTTGCTGAAGCGGCATATCTCTTGGCCAGTGATCGCCTCGGCTTGACCACCGGTCAAGTGATCGCCGTGGATGCCGGTCTTCCTGAAGCCTTCCTGAGATAAGTCATGTCACCACCTACCCGTTTGCGTTGCGAATACTTCGTCAATCCCGTCGGCATCGACGTCACCGATCCACGCTTTTCGTGGCAGATGACTTCCGACAAGCGTGGGGCCAAGCAGAGCGCCTACGAAATCGAAGTTCGCGATGCGAACGGGGAGATGGCTTGGGACAGTGGCAAGGTTGTCACCGACCAAAGCATCCACGTGAAGTACCGAGGGCGGCCGTTGGTGTCTCGGGACAAGCTGACTTGGACGCTGCAGACTTGGGACGAGAATGACGTGGCAAGCGGGGTCAGCGAGCCGGCGACCTTCGAGATGGGGCTCCTGGAACCGACAGATTGGAAGGCGGAGTGGATTGGCGGATCGATCGTTGGCGGCTCTCGCACCAGCGTGCCGGTGCCCTTTCTGCGGAAGCCGTTCACGCTGAAATCCAAGCCGAAGTCGGCGCGGCTTTACGTGACGGCGGCGGGTCTTTACGAAGCTAGGATCAACGGGAAGGTGGTCACTCAGGACATCTTGACCCCAGGTTGGACGGATTTCAACAAGCGGGTTCGCTATCAGGTTTATGACGTTGGCTCCCTCCTTTCGGACGGACAGAATGCGCTTGGCGCGATTCTGGGTGACGGGTGGTTCTGTGGGTGCGTCGAGTGGCGGGGACGACAGCTCTACGGGGATCGTCCAGAGTTCTTGGCCCAGCTTGAGGTGACGTATGAAGACGGGACGATGGAGACGATCGTTACGGACTCGTCTTGGACTCACGCTTACGGGCCGATTATCTCGGCCGACATTTTGATGGGCGAGGCATACGATGCTCGGCTCGAGTTTCACGGCTGGGATTTGCCCTGGTTCGATGGCGCGAAGTGGCATCCGGTGGATGTTTTGGAAGGGCCGAAGGGCGCGCTGGTTGGGATGTCGGGACCTCCCGTTAAGAAGATCATGGAGATCACTCCGATCGAGGTCAAGGAAATTCCTAAATGGCCGAATGCCGAGTATCTCTTCGACATGGGACAGAACATGGTAGGGCATGTTCGTCTGCGAGTTTCTGGCCCGGCGGGGACCACGATTCGGCTTCGCTTCGCGGAAGTTTTGACCCCGGATGGCAACATCTACACGGAGAATCTGCGGTCGGCGACGCAAACCGATTTCTACACGTTGAAAGGCGATGGCGATGAGACTTGGGAGCCGAAGTTCACCTTCCATGGCTTCCGCTATGTCGAGGTCAAGGGCTACCCGGGGACGCCAACGAAGGATGCGATCACGGGGATCGTGGTGCATTCGGATACCCCTCCGACCGGGGAGTTTGAGTGTTCAGACCCGCTCGTGAACCAGCTTCAGCACAACATTCAGTGGGGCCAGCGCGGGAACTTTGTGGACGTTCCGACGGACTGTCCTCAGCGAGACGAGAGGCTGGGTTGGACGGGCGATGCTCAGGTCTTCATTCGAACGGCGGCGTTCAATATGGATGTGGCCAGCTTCTTCGAGAAGTGGATCAACGACCTTGAGGACTCGCAAGGGGAGAAGGGCGAGATTCCGCCGACCGCTCCGATGACCCCGATTGTGGGCGCGGATGGTGGCCCGGCGTGGGCGGATGCGTTTGTAATTTGCCCTTGGACGATCTATCAGTGTTACGGCGACCGCCGCATCTTGGAGCGGCACTATCCGGCGATGCGCCGTTGGCTTGCCCAGCAGGCGAATACGAGCAAGGATTTGATTCGTAGCTACCCGGAATACGAAGGCTTTAAGGGTTTTGGCGACTGGCTTTCGACCAAGGCGGAGACTCCGATCGAGATAATTGGCACGGCGTTCTTTGCTCACTGCACTTTGCTCATGTCGAAGATCGCGAGCGAGCTTGGCTTGGAGAAGGATGCTTCGGCTTATTTCGAGCTTCGCTCAAAGATTCAGAAGGCATTTACGGATGCGTTCTTAACGCCGGGTGGTGCGCTAGTTAGCGGAACTCAGACAACGGCAGTCTTGGCGCTGCACTTTGATTTGGTGCCGGACCAGCACCGAGCAAAAATTGCTCAGGCGTTGGTGGATGACATAGGAAATCGCGGTTGGCACCTGAGCACCGGGTTTGTTGGGACGCCATATCTTGCGGAGGTCTTGACCGATGCGGGACGGTTGGATGTCGCGTACAAGCTTTTGCTACAGAAGACCTGGCCGTCTTGGCTCTATCCGGTAACCAAGGGGGCGACCACAATTTGGGAGCGTTGGGACGGGTGGACGGACGATAAGGGATTCCAGGACGCGGGGATGAATTCGTTCAACCACTACGCGTATGGAGCCATTGGCGAGTGGATGTACTCTCGGGTCGCGGGCATCGATCTTGATCCGGAGGCTCCCGCCTACAAGCGGATTCTCTTTGGGGCGCATCCCGGTGGGGAGTTCACCTATGCGAAGGCTTCGCTGGAATCGATGTACGGTCGCATCGTGAGTGACTGGAAGATCGAGGGCGGGACGTTTACTTGGAACGTGGTTGTTCCTCCGAACACGACCGCGCGGATTGCTTTTCCCGCTGGTTGTAGCGAGGTTGCGGAAGGTGGGAAGGCGTTCGGCGGCGGCGAACTGGCGAGCGGGTCTTACGCGTTCAATTGTAAGTACGCGTAACCCTTCAGGCCAGTGGCAGCTGTAGTCGCGGCCTTCCGTGGTCGCGTGGTACCCGGAGGTCTTTCGGTGGGCGAGACTCCCTCCCCCACGGTTCCCCCCTTCGGAAAGGGGAACCATATCCCCCAAGAAATTTGCGGGCAAAATCGCAACTTTCCACAAGTGTGGAAAACGCAGTGGAAAACCCCGTTGGGAACTCTGGGGACCTTGGGCTTAGCCTAAACGCCATGCGCATGCAGAGTCTCGTAGACCTAGATGACATGGAAAGTGGATTTGCCGGAGAGAAGAAGCGAATCGTCGTCCTTGGGGGCGGGTTCGGAGGAGCTTACGCGGCGAAGAAGCTGTGCCACACGATCGGCGAGGATGCGCAAGTTACGCTGATCGACCGAAACAACTTCCTCCTTTTCTACCCGCTCCTCGTTGAGGCCAGCGTGGGCGCAATTGAGCCGCGCCACGTGGTCGCCCCGATCCGAAAGTTCTTGCCTTTTGGCGATTTCCGAATGGGTGAGGTCGTCGGCGGAGACCTGGAGTCGCAGCAGATTTACTACAAGGTCGCGGGAGTGCGAGAGGCGCAGAGCCTTCACTACGACCACCTCGTCTTTGCCCTCGGCTCGGTCACTAAGATCCCCCCGATTCCTGGTCTGAAGGAGCACGCTTTCGAATTGAAGTCGCTGTCCGACGGAATCGAGATGCGCGACCGCGGTATTCGTCTCCTCGAGATCGCCAACAACATTCACGATCGCGAAGAGCGCCGGGCGCTGCTGAGGGTGATCGTCGTGGGTGCCAACTTCACGGGCATCGAGCTCGCGGGTGAATATCAAGCTTTCATGGCCAGTGCCGCGAAGGCCTACCCGAACATCGGCCCGAACGATGTCGAAATCAAGGTTCTGGAATACGCCGACCGAATTCTGCCTGCGGTGGACGAAGAACTCGCCGACTACGCCCAGAACGTTCTTACGGAGCGAGGGCTCGATATTCGCACCCGGACCAGCCTCTCCGAAGTGGGCCACGACTTCGCGGTGCTGACGACCGGCGAGAAGATTCGGACGCACACCGTGATCTGGTGCGCGGGCATCTCGCCGCATCCGCTGGTTGAGCAGCTTGGGTTGCCGACGAATGAGAAGGGATACATCACTTGCGAGACAGACCTGCGGGTGAAGGGCTATCGAAACATCTGGGCGGTGGGCGACTCGGCCACGGTGGTGGACCCGGAAGGTAAGCCGTACGCGGCAACCGCGCAGAATGCGACTCGCCAGGGGCCGCTGGTGGCGAGGAATATCCTCCGGCAAATGAAGGGCGAGCCGCTTGAGCCGTTCACTTACAAGCCGATTGGGGCGTTTGCGGCGATCGGCCACCAGACGGCGGTCGCTAGCGCGTTCGGGCGGAACATTAAGGGCAGGTTGGCTTTCGTTATGTACCGCGCGACCTATCTGATGAAGATTCCGGGGTTGGCGCTGAAGGCGCGGCTGTTCTTCGACTGGACATTCGGGGCGATGCTGCCGCTATGGCCGGCGCAGTTGGGGGTTCGGCACTTGCCGGAAGTGAGTGGGCAAGAGGTAGTTGCGGAAGAGAAGACGGCGCTGCTTTAGGAGTCAGAGTCCTTCTTTTTCGCGAGTTTTAGGGATTCTCGGTGCATCCGAGACTTCTCGTTCTCGCTGGCCGCCCATCGGGAGAAGATTCTGAACGCGATGACCGTTCCGACAAGGATGACGACGGTTACGATCGCCATCCACACTCCCATTTGATCTACGGTCAGCATCTTTTCTCGCTCGCGGGGGATTTAGTTGTCGATGGGCAAGACCCCCTCCCCCACGGTTCCCCCTTCGGAAAGGGGAACCATCTTCGGAGGTCTACTCTTCGGCTTCGCCTTCAGTTGTCGCTTCAGTGGCTTCCGAGGTGATTTCGCCCTCCTCGCCTTCTTCTACGTCACCGTCGTCGGTGCCCTTCACGATTCTTGCGATCGACTTGACCGCGTCGGACCCAGCTAGGTCGATGAGCTTCACGCCTTGGGCAACACGGCCGGTAGTGCGGATTTCCTTGACCTTGACCCGAATGCCCTTGCCCTTCACGGTCATGACAAGGAGTCGGTCGTCTTCTTCGACCACTTCGGCGCCGATGACCTTGCCGGTCTTATCGGTGCAATTCATGGTGAGGATTCCCGAACCTCCTCGGCCCTGGATACGGTAGTCGCCAAGCGGAGTGCGCTTACCGTAACCGTGCTCACTGACCACCAAGAGGGTGTGCTCTTCGTCGACAACCGCAGCGCTCACGATGTGATCGGTCTTGTTGTCTTCCTTGAACGAGATTGCGCGAACGCCTCCGGCGGCTCGAGAGCGGGACGTGGCGTCCTTCTCGTTGAACCGGATCGACTGGCCCTCGTGGGTGATGAGGATGATGTCGTCGATGCCTCGGGTGCGGAGTGCCCAACCTAGCTCGTCCCCTTCTTCGATGTCAAAGGCGATGAGGCCGTTGTTTCGAATGTTGGCGAACGCGCCGAGGGTGGTTCGCTTGATCTCGGCGTGGCGCTTGGTTCCGGTGCCACGGGTCACCATGGTGAGGAAGCCGTCGGAGTTGAGATCCTTCACCGAGATCGTCGCGGTGACTCGCTCGCCGCCCACGATGTTGATGTAGTTGATGACCGGCATGCCCTTGGCGTAGCGGCCGCTCTCCGGGATTTCGTAAGCCTTGAGGCGATACACGCGACCACGGTCTGTAAAGAACAGGATCGTGTGGTGGGTGTTTACCTGGAAGAGGTGCGCTGGTTCGTCGTCGCCCTTAAGGGTGTTGTTCACTCCCTTGCCGCCGCGCTTCTGCTGGCGATAGGCGTCGATGCTGACGCGCTTGATGTAGCCGTCTCGAGAGATCGAGATGACGGCTTCCTCTTCGGGGATGAGGTCCTCGGCGCTGAAGTCGCCGACCTCTCGGGTTTGAATCTTGGACCGGCGCTCGTCGCCGTGCTTGTCTCGAAGCTGAACGACCTCGTCTCGAAGGACCTTCATCAGTCGGGCTTCGTCGGCCAAGACGTCCATGAGGTTCTGAACCTTGAGGACGGCAGCCTTGAACTCGTTCTCCAACTGAGCCTGGTCGAGCTGGGTGAGTCGGCGGAGCGGCATATTGAGGACCGCGTTCGCTTGGAACGGGCTCATGTCGAATCGGCGAACCATCTCGGCGCGGGCGGTGGCGGTGTCTGCGCTGGCACGGATGAGGGCGATGATATCGTCCAGGAACTGACGAGCGATCTGGTAGCCCTCGGAAAGGTGCAGCTCTTCAAGCGCACGATACAGCTCGTATCGGGTTCGCCGCTCGATGACCTCTTTGCGGTGCCGGACGTACTCGTCGAGCATCACGATGATCGGGCAGGTGCGGGGAGCGAAGTCCACGAGCGCCAACATCGTCGCGCCGAACGTCTGCCGCAGGCTCGTGTGCTTCAACAGGTAATTGAGCGCCTTATTGGGGTTAACGTCTCGGCGGATGTCGATTTCGATGCGCATGCCGCGCTTGTCCGAGTAGTCCTGTACGGAGAGAATGCCGTCGAACTTACGATCCTTCGCGATAAACGCGATGGCTTTGATGAGATTCTCTTTGTTGACTTGGTAGGGGATCTCGGTGACCACGATCACCGACTTACCGCCATCGCCCGGTTCGATCATGGTTCGCGCTTGGAGAACGATCGATCCACGGCCGGTTTCGTAGGCGCTGCGGATTCCCTTGGTGCCCATGATGATCCCGTAGGTGGGGAAGTCGGGGCCGGGGAGCACTTCCATGATGTCATCGAGGGTGCTTTCAGGGCGGTCGATTCGCATCAGAATCGCGTTACAAACCTCCGTGAGGTTGTGGGGCGGAAGGTTGGTCGCCATGCCAACCGCGATGCCCTGGCCTCCGTTGCAGATGAGGTTCGGGAATCGGCCCGGCAGAACCTTTGGCTCTTCCAGGGTTTGGGAGTAGTTGGGAGTCCAGTCGACAGTTTCCTTGTCGAGGTCCTCCATCATCTCCATCGCGAGCGGAGTCAGACGTGCTTCCGTGTATCGCATGGCAGCGGGAGAGTCGCCGTCGATGCTTCCAAAGTTTCCTTGGCCGTCGATAAGCGGGTAGCGGAGCGACCAGGGTTGCGCCATTCGAACGAGGGTCGGGTAGATGACAGCCTCGCCGTGGGGGTGGTAGTCGCCCGATGTCTGTCCGCAGATTTTGGCGCACTTCACGTGGCCGCTATCCGGCGTCACGTTCAGGGTTCGCATTGCGTACAGGATTCGGCGTTGAACCGGCTTTAATCCATCGCGAACATCGGGAAGGGCACGCGCGATGATGACGGACATCGCGTAGTTAACGTAAGATCGGCCGAGCTCCTCATCAACGTTAACGACGGAGAAATTGGGATTGGTGTCTGACACGGGTGTAGTTCCTGACGTTTAGGCGACCCAAAACGGTGCCGCCAGATCGGAATTCGAACCTGTATTGTACCCTTTTCGGGCTTTATTCCGCCGAATGCGCCCCTGACCCCTCGTTCGCGATTCCCCCCACGGAAGTTGGTGGGCGGAGGCAAAAAACGATGTGGGACTGCGCGGGCCTGACCGCGCTTTTCACGCCCGCGGAGCGGGCTCCAAACTCAGCCGCAAAGCGACTGGCGCGTTCCACGCGCAATACAAAGCGCGGTCAGGCCCGCGCAGTCCCACATAGGACTAGTCTTCGGATCGATCGCGCGGTCGGTCGATGCGGTACTTCTCGATGAGTTCTCGGGCGACGTCGGGGCCGTGCCAGCCAACTACGTCGACTTCTTTCTCTTCGAGGTCTTTGTAGACTTTGAAGAAGTGCATGATCTCCTTCGTGGTGTGGTCGTTGATCTCGCTGAGATCCTTACGGTATCCGTAGCGCGGATCGCGCTTGGCGACACAGAGAATCTTTTCGTCGGGGCCTTTCTCGTCGCGCATTTCGAGGACTCCGATGGCTGACACGTCGATGAGACAGCCGGGGAAAGTGGGGTGGGAGACTAAGACGAGCACGTCGATGGGGTCGCCGTCTAAGTAAAGAGTCTGAGGGATGTAACCGTAGTCGAAAGGATAGAAGAGGGGTGAGTAGAGAACTCGGTCGAGTCTTACAAGGCCCGTCTCCTGGTCGATTTCGTACTTGTTGGTGCTGCCTCTCGGGATCTCAATGATCGCATTGAAACTTTCCGGCGCGTGTTTGCCGATCCGTGCGTTCAAAAGGGACATAGGAGGGATACAGGGTACCCCTCCTACGCGAATCGTCCCGGATAAGAAGCCTACAGGGGCGAGATGCGGCGCATGAATACGTCCAGCGACGTGTTCGTCGTTGTCGACTGCGAAGCTCCAATGATGTAGACCGTGTTCGCGTCGATGAGGATGCGCCTTGCGATTGTTGTCGCCCCCGTCCAGTACCCGCTGGTCTGAACGAGATTCCCCAGGTTGTCGTATACCAAGGTGGCTTCCTGGTCCAGATTCGTTCCCGGAATGATGTCGCTCACGACGTGCAGAAATCCGTGGGCGTCGAATGCGGCGTCGATCGGGATGTTCTGGGTCGACAGGTTTGACTGCTTTGTCCACGCGGTAGTGCCACCCGTAGTGAACTTGCGAACCATCAAGATCTCATTGTTCGGACCAGAGGTCGGAACGATGAACGTGCCCGTCACATAGATTTCGTCATGTGAATCGACGAGAATGCGGGAAGGGTCCACGCTCACCGGATCGGTGCCGTTCCAGTTCTCCCACTGCTTGATACCGGTGGCCGCAAAGAACTTCGCGACATATAGCCGACCGCCCAACTGAATGTCGTGCGCGGAAAGGACGACCGGCGAACCATCGGATGTGAACGCGATGTCACCTTTGAAGGAACTCGCTTCGTACACGTTTAGGGGTTTCTGCCAAACCGTGACGCCAGTGTTTGAAATCTTCTTCAAAACAAGGCCGTAAGAGGCTGTCGATCCTAGCTGGTACGAAACCAGAACGTAGGAGTTGCCCGCCGTATCGGTCTTGAAAGAGAGAAGGTTGTCGTTACCGGACACCCAGTTCGTCGCATTCCACCAGACCAAGTTGCCAGCTGCGTCATAACCCACCGTGTTCACCATCGTGCTGCCCGACATGTTCGGGTCTTGGCTGTACGACATGATCGGGTTGTTGTTGGCGTCGATCTGTACCCTTGCGCCCGCTGAAGATTGAATCTGGCTGGCAAAGATCTTCGACCAAAGCAGGACTCCCGCCTGGGTGTACTTGAACAGAGTCAAGTGGTCGTGGACGCCGTCCACTGAGAACTTGGCGGTCGCGTAAAAATTCCCCAACTTATCCGGGCAGACCGACGTGAACGTCGCATCGGTGGTTCCGCCAGGTCCGTAACCTTGAGCGGTTGGAGTGACTGCACCCGGCGTATAAATGAGAAGCGATCCAAGGCGAACGCCTCCGATCGGCTGGTGGGAACCCACCACGACGATATTTCCGCCCGTCGTCAGGGCAGAGTCCTCGACGTAATCCGCAGTTCGCGTTGGCCCGGAAAAGAAGGTCTGCCAGTCGAAGCGAACAACGTCCGCACTAGCGGCCGAGATGGTCGTTGCGGCCGCGAAAAGGGCCGCTAAAAAGCGAGATCGTATCATTAATGTCTCTCCATTTGCGCGCTTCCAACGTCGGATGCGCCGCACTCAAGAATACCGGGTAACTAGCAAAAGTCCAAATACTGCCGTGTAGCCCGAAGTCTTAGACCAACTGGCGGGGTTTTTGTTGCGCGATTTAACGAGTTAGTCGAGCTCTCCGAGGAATCCCCAGCCGTGGGCTTTGGTCACCGTCACTCGGGCAAGGCGCCCCACTCGCTCGCGGTTCCCCTCGAAGTTGACGAGTTTGAACTCTCGGGACAGGCCCTGCAGCTTTGAAGCATCCTTGGGAGATGGCCCCTCGACCAAGACCTCGAGCGTTCGACCAACGTAGGTCTCGTTGATCTCTGCGGTGATCTCGTTCTGAAGATCGATCAGATAGCGAAGCCTTGCCTTCTTGACCGGTTCGCTAATCTGATCCTTTCGATCGCCGGCGGGCGTGCCGGGCCGAGTCGAGTACGCGAACATAAAAGCGGCATCGAACCGGAGAGTTCTTACCGCCTTGATCGTGTTCTCGAACTGTTCGTCCGTCTCGCCCGGGAAGCCGACGATAAGGTCGGTCGTGATCGTGGCGTTCGGCATTGCGGCGCGAAGGTCGGCCACGATTTTTGAGTAGCTCTCTAGCGTGTACACCCGCTTCATCTCGACAAGAACGTCGTCATCGCCCGACTGAAGGGGCAGGTGGCAGTGCTCCATCACCTTGGGGCAATCGCGGATCGTCTCGATGAGATCGGTTCGGAAGTCGCGTGGGTACGGGGAGGTGTAACGAATGCGCTCCAACCCAGGGATCTCGGCGAGCTTCCACAGAAGCTCACTGAAGGGAAGCCGTCCTTCCACCATGCCTTTGCCGTAGGAGTTAACCGTCTGACCGAGAAGCGTGATCTCGCGAGTTCCGCCTTCCACGATGCGCCAGACCTCTTCAATGATGTCGGCGCTGGGCCGAGACCGTTCACGGCCCCGAGTGGTGGGGACGATGCAGTAGGTGCAGAACTTGTCGCATCCGTACTGGATGGGAACGTACGCTTTCAGCTTGGGCGCTCTTCCAAGGTGCCGCTGGGGGACGTCCTCGACGATCAACCCCTTGCGTTCAGGAAGGGCGACTCGCTTTTGAAACTGCTTGCGCTGGGCCGCTTCCTCAACCAACCCGGGAAGGAGGCCGAGGTCGCCGGTGCCGAGCACGAAGTCCACGTGGGGAGCGCGGCGGCGGATCTCGTCGGCTCTAGCTTGAGCCATGCACCCGCAGACCCCGAGGATGACTTCGGGTCGGGACTGCTTGAGGGGCACGAGCTCGCCAAGCATTGAGAACGCTTTGTCCTCGGGCTTTTTGCGGACAGAGCAGGTGTTCAGCAGGATCACGTGGGCTTCCTGCATGGTTGCCGCTCGCTCGAATCCGAGGGTTTCCAGGTGCAGGCACATTTGCTCGCTGTCTTCCTCATTCATCTGGCAGCCCCAGGTCTGGACGAAGTACGTCCCGCGACGCGCTTTCGGGCGCTCGCTCAGGGTGATGTTTGAGGATTTGGCGAGGGGTAGTTGAACCATCCTTTCCAACCTGAGGATACCTGTGGTACGGAACTTGCCTCTGAGAAAGCGCGTTGAGTTGAACGGCCCTCAATGGGCTGCAACGTATAATCGGAGACTCGTGAAGCCTGCCCTCATTAATCGAATACTTCTCGTGCTGGCATTCGTCGGCATGTTCATCGCCGGAACGCTTTCTTTAAGCAAGCTTTCTGGCTTCATGGTCCAGTGCGGCGAAGGGGGCGGCTGCGAAAGGGTGACGAACTCTTCCTACTCTAACGTTCCGGGGACTCAAATCTCGATTGCGTACATTGGCTTCCTCGGCTACCTCGCGTTAGGTGTGCTGGCCTTCATTAGGACGCGCAAAGGAGTTGAGAACGCTCGCAAAACGATTACCCTCGGCTACCTCATCGCGGCGGTAGGCGCTCTCGAGAGTCTTTGGCTGCAGTTTGAGTCGCTCTTTAACCTTCACGCGCTCTGTTATTGGTGCCTCGCTTCGGCGTTTGTAATGGTCCTTACCGTCATCGGTTACGGCATGCTGGCCACTTCCGATATCAGCGAACCTTCCACCGAGCCAAGAGAGAGGGACAAGACGGACAAGTGGCTGCTTATCGCTTTGCCGCTCGTGCTTCTGTTCGCGGTCGGTGCCGAGTACCAGTCGCTAAGTAGCCAGATGCATGGTTCGGTGGCGCACATCAGCGACGAAGACATCTCCGTCTTGATTCCCGCAAACGCAAACCGCTTTGGCAACCCAGATGCTCCGATCACGATCGTCGAGTTCGCCGACATGTGCTGCCCGACCTGCCGCGCAAAAACCCCCGAAATTCACAAATTCATCGAGGATCACGTTGGAAAGGTGAAGCTTATCTACCGGCATTTCCCATTGATGAACGCCCACCCAATGGGCGCCACGTGCGCAATGGTGGGAGAGTACGCGGCGGAAAAGGGCAAGTTCTGGAACTTCACCCTGGCGGCCATGGCGTTGCCCCAGGCTCCCGAAACACATATGGAAGTGATGAGCGTGGCTGCGCAAGTCGGATTCGATGTGAACGACGTAGAAAAGAGAATCCAGGATCCGAATGATCCGGTCGTCGATCGAGTACACCGAGATCTCTCGTTGGCAAACCGGCTGGGACTTGCGGGCACTCCGACGTTCTATGTGCTTGCCCCGGGAATTCCGGCTCAGGTTGGCAACTCGAACAGCATCATGCAAATCCTGAGCGAGCCTCGATATCAAAAAATTCTGAATGGCAAGTAAGTCCTCGAAGGGCACGGTTTTGGTCGCCATGTCGGGCGGCGTCGACAGCAGTGTCGCCGCCGCTCTGCTGGTTAAGCGTGGGTACGACGTCGTCGGCATGACGATGCAAATCTGGCAGGAAAGCCAGACCGACCCGCGTCACGCAGGTTGCTGCTCGCTGGGAGCGGTGGAAGATGCCCGACGGGTCGCCAGAGTCCTCGGCATTCCTCACTATGTGATGAATTTCAAAGAGGAGTTTCGGCAAGCGGTTATCGAGAACTTTGTCGAGGAGTACGCCGCGGGCCGAACTCCCAACCCATGCGTCCAATGCAACAAGCACGTGAAGTTTGAAATCCTGCTGCAGAAGATGCGGGAGCTAGGCTGCGACCGCCTCGTGACTGGTCACTACGCCCGAATCCGTCGCTCCGGCGAGAGCTACCGTTTGATGAGGGCGCGCGGCAGCGAGAAGGACCAGAGTTACGTGCTGTACATGCTGGACCAGGATCAGTTGCGCCATTCGTGGTTCCCCCTCGGCGATATGCCGAACAAGGAAGCGACGCGTGCATTGGCGACGGAGTTGAAGCTCTCAGTGGCGAATAAGCCCGACTCGCAGGAGATCTGTTTCGTGAGCGAGGCGGGTGGGTACGCCGACTTCCTTCGGAAGAGTCGGCCCGACATCTTCAACTCCGGAGAAATCGTCGATGTTTCGGGTAAGCCCGTTGGCGAGCACGATGGGATTGCGGGATTCACGGTGGGGCAGCGAAGGGGCATCGGGGTCACCGCTCGAAATGGCCGGCCGCTTTACGTGTTAGAACTCAAGCCGGCCGAGAACCGAGTCGTGGTTGGCGAGGCCGAGGAGCTCCTGCAGAAGGAAGTACGGTTGGATGAGATGTATTGGGGCGGCGGAGAGTCTCCCTACTCTCGGCATCGGGTGATGGCGAAGATCCGTTACAACATGGATGCCCAGGCGGCAACCCTGATCGGGGGCGAGGCACCAATGCTGGTGTTCGACAAGCCTGTTCGAGCGGTAACCCCAGGGCAGATTGCGGTCGCCTATCGTGGTGCGACCGTGGTTGCCGGAGGCACCATCTCGTCGGGGCGGACGAGCCCCATCAATCGGGCACCAGAACTGGTCTCGGTCTAGGCGGATCGAGCGGCGTGGTGAATTCGCGGCTCGGGGAGAGCGGCGATCGACAGCCAGTACTCGAGCGTCTTTTTCAGGGCCTCGACGTGCTCGACAAATTGGAAGCGCTTCCGGATGACGCTGTTTGCGCCTGCCTCATAGCATTCGTTCACCATCGCGGGGGTCGCAGAATCGCTCATCACGATTACCGGAATATGCCCGAGTTGGGGGTTTCGCTTGATCTCTCTTAGCAAGTCTCGGCCATCGGCTCCGGGAAGTCGAAGGTCAAGGATGATCAAAGCGGGAAGCGGTTCGGCAGACCGTCGCTGGTGGCTCATGCGACGATTCAAATAGTCGAGGGTGTCGACTCCGATGACGAGGCGATGCGTGGTGTAGTTTAAACCCGCCGATCGCATTGCTCGCACGAGAGCTTCGTAGTCCTCATGATTGTCCTCTATGACCAAAATCGGTCTGTCGGGATTGGTTTGTGGTTCTCTTTGCAGTTTCACGTCAACACTTTTACAATAAGTAAGCGGGTAGTCCTCAACATCGGACCTGAACCCTTGCTCGAACTGACATCTACCTGTTTAATATACGAGCAAAGCCCCCAGGTAGGTTAGAGTTTTCCACAAACACTACAAAGATACGCAATTTCGCGAATCGAGGGAACATCTGATAAAGTGCAATAAATGCCCTCGCTGTCAAGGTTTTTTCGCGACCTTTCTGCTCGCAGAACCCAGCACCTCGTTTTCCTAATTCACGTATGGGCGTGTGCACCCTTTCTCGTTTTCTGGCTCTCCGACCCTCACGTGCAAAAGGTATTGGGTGTGGAGGCCGTACATCAGCTTCGCCCCGTGGTCTCGGTCACCGTCGCCTATCTCTTGGGCCGAACCTACCTCGCGTTCAAGGATCCGCCCCGGCTCCGCTGGGAGTACGTCTTTCCTCCGATCGATGTCGCTCTGATCAGCCTCATTCTCTATCTCAGCCACCGCGGCCCGATGAGCAACATCACGCTGCTCTTCTTCCTGCCCATCGTTTCCGCCTCGGGATCTTTGAACGTTCGGTGGGCGGCCGGAGTGGGCTTGATGGTCGTTCTCGGCACTGCCATCGCGGCTTGGCAGACCCCGTCCATCACCCTGCCACCCAGCGGAATGTCAGCTGGTGAACTCCTTAAGGCAGAACCACTGAATGTGGCCTTTCGGCTGTATTTCTTGGTCGTCATTTCGAGTCTCATGGCCTACCAGGCGTTGATCGCCGCAGAGCTGCGCGAGCAATTGGGCGTCTCGGCCGACCGAAACCGCATCGCGATGGATATGCACGATGGAGTGCAGGGGCACTTGATCACGATGGCCTCTCAGTTGGAACTCATCGCCCGGGTAGCGGAAACCGACGGAGCTCGGGCTGCCGAGATTGCCCAGGAGGGTAGGGAAATGGCTCGACAGGCGGCCGACGAACTGCGGTTCCTGGTTCAGCGGCTGCGAAGTCCGTCGCTCTCAGACGGCTTCGTCCCCGCCCTTCGACAGTACGCTCATAACATCTGCGAGCGAAACGGCCTGCAAATGGTTTTCTCGGTTGAGGGACAAGAGTGGCTGATGGAGCCCGAAGCGGAAGGAACCCTCTTTCGCATCGCTCAAGAGTCCCTCAACAACGTGGCGAAGCATTCTCAAGCCAAAACTGTGTCCATTAATGTTCGATTCATGGACGATCAGATCAAACTTGATGTGCAGGACGACGGGAAGGGCTTCGATGGCGAAGCGGCTTCCGGCTGCTATGGCTTGGAAGGAATGAAAGAACGGGCAACCAAAGCACACGGTTCGGTGATGGTGAAGTCTCAAGTCGGTGCTGGCACGGACGTGGTGGCCACGCTTCCGAGGAAAATTGAACATGTCTGAGACAAGGATAAGGATATTGGTCGCGGAGGACGACGGGCTCCTGCGCAAGACTCTGGTCGAGCTGCTTCGGCTCGAGCCCGACTTCTTGGTGGTATCAGAGGTACCGAACGGCCAACAGGCGCTTGCCGAGGCCGCGATCGTAAAGCCCGACGTCGCCCTCATGGACATCGAGATGCCGCGCATGAACGGCATTGAGGCGACCCGGCTGCTCAAGGAGTCCAACCCCGAAGCCGAGGTTGTGATCCTTACCAAGTTTGGCGACGACGAAAACGTCTTCTCGGCCATTAAGGCGGGCGCAGTGGGCTACGTTCTCAAAGATGCGGGCTTGGACGAGATTCGCAAGGCGGTGCGCTCAGCTCATCATAAGGAAGGGTTCCTCAGCCCGGCCCTCGTCGCCCGGGTGATGGGCGAGTTCTCCCGTCTTTCCGCGTCGGCCATTCACAATCGCAAGCTGTTTGCTGAGTTGAGCCGGCGCGAAGTCGAAGTCCTCGAATGCCTCTCGGCAGGTATGAAGAACGCGGCGATCGCCGAGAAGCTGTTCCTTAGCGAGAAGACGGTGAAGAGCCACGTAGGTGGCATTTTGAAGAAGCTCCAGGTGAACGACCGTACTGAGGCCGCCCTGTTGGCGCAGAAGAGCGGAATTTCCCCAGGCTCGTGAGAACAGGGAACAGGGAACAGGGAACAGGGAACAGGGAACAGGGAACAGGGAACAGGGAACAGGGAACAGGGAACAGGGAACAGGGAACAGGGAACAGGGGGTCAGTCATTCCGAGCCTGCGAGGGACCTCTTTAGCTCGAGAAAACCTTATGCAGCCACGCGGTTTTTCCCAGTGGCTGCCTGGCCGAACGAAGCGCGAGTCCTCGCAGGCTCGGGATGACTGACGCCCTTGGGGAGATGAGTCCCTGTGCCCTGTGCCCTGAAAGGGTCCCCGAAACCTCAGACCCTGAACGCCCCCCAACCGAGACCTCCGACCGATGGCACGAGCGCACAACTCGACCTACCATTTGATCATGGTCACCTTCCAATGGACTTCTTCGATGACTCAGACCGCGACCCTGATCGCCACGACCGGCCTGGTCATTGCGGCGGCGTGGGTGATGGATGCGTGCTGCCGTCGCCGGCGCGTTAGCTGACGTCGCTTTTCTCTTGGTCGTCGTACCGCGCCAGAGCCTGGGATCAGAATAGTTTCGAGACTCAGCCAACGATTCCCGATGTTTTTTTCTTGCACCAGCGTCAGACAAAAAGAGAGAGGCAGGTTGGGGAGCAACCTACCTCGGGTATTGGGCTTCACCCAATTCTTTAGTTCTTGATCGAGAGCTTTTTGCCGTCGATGCTGAATTGCATGTCGAACGTGCCGCCCGTAGAAGTTATCCCGAGCAGACCCCGTTGGGCAGGAGTGAGGTCGTGCATGTGAAGATACCCTTGCTTCTTTGAGAGCTCCTTTTGGGCTGGAGTCAGACTGTCGATGAGCTGCTTCAGATTTTGGTTACTTCGACCCATGAAATTCGGCGAGATCCATTCGCTTGCCTTGAGAGTCGGCGCATCCTTCTCGATGTAGACCCGAACGCGGGCCCCAGGATGATTTTTGTTGTACTCCCGGGTCGCCTTTTCGTCGTACTTCGGACCAGGCTGGAGTGCGAAAGCATCTGTAAAGGAAAGCGGCGTCTGAAGCCTCAAGCTACCGGCTCGCGGGGCAAGGAGGCGGCCACTCCTAGGCGGGAGCGCCGGAGTTGACCAAAGATTGCCGTATCTCGGTGCGCGCGGGGCGGCCGTCTGTAACACGTATGCATTCCCCTGCTTAACGAATCGGCCACCGAGGGCATCCGAAATCGCGTCGACCACCGCCGACAGCGGTTGATCGAGGAGGTTCAGGGTGAGCTCTTGCTCTTGGGCGGAGGCACTATTCACCACGAACTTCGTATCGGACTTCGAGTTAAGCCACTTCAAAACCTCTTTCATTGAGGCTGAGTGGAAGCTCACCGTGACCGTCTTGTCTAAGCCGGGATAGCCCGTGCTTGCAATGGCCGCGGGACTCGACGCGCGGGTCGGATCTGCTTTGGGGGCTGGGGGAGGAACTGCCTGGATCGAGTTATCGAGCTGAGGCGCCGCGATTTGCATGTTCATGCGCGGATCCTGCAGGGTCGCAAGAGCGCCAGCCAGACTTAGGGGCATCAAAAGTGCTGCGTAGATCGCCATATCTTTCCTCCAGGATCCCGCACGGGGGCGAACCTGATTCGGAGTACTGTTTTAGTATCCAAGAAAGTGCCGCAATCTAACAATCCAATTCGGCTTTTCTTTAAAAAACACTGCCTGTCGGGAACAAAGCCCCAACGAAGTGCCCTCCCTCCGGGAATGGCGGCCCGGAGAGAGGTTGGATTGATCAGTTCTTGATCGTGAGTTCTTCTTTACCGTTCTTGTAGTGGAACTCGAAGTTGCCGTCACCCGATGCGCCGAGCATCTTGCGTTGGGCGCCGGTGAGGTCGCTGAGGTGAAGGAAGCCCTGCTTCTTGGCCATATCTTTTTGGTCGGAAGTGAGGCTCTTTAGAAGGGAAGTGATGTTTGACGTGCCGTCTAATGAGAAGAACGACCCCTTTGCACCAGGTGCGAGAGTTCCCATGGGAGGCATGAAGTTCTTGCCGTCCATCTTGAACTCCTTGAACTGGCCAGCCTGAGGAGCGAAGCCCTTGAAGTTCTCCGAGAAGGTCTTGCCCCAAGCTCCCATTTCCTTGCCGTAAGACTCGCCCCACTTCTTGACCCTGGCCTGATACTCTTTCCAAGCCTTCTCATCCTTTGCCTTATAGGCGGTGACCTTCTGACCGGGATGCTCCTTTTGGAACTTCTTGGTGGCCTCCTCGTCGACGATCATCTCCGGCATCTTGGGCATGTTCGGCATCATCGGCATGTCCTTGAACTTGCCCTCGAACCCCTTGCCATCTCCGAAAGCAAAGAAGCTTCCGTCCTTAGCAGTCAGACCGCTAAGCGACTTGTGGAGCTCGGCCATCGCTTTGGGGTCCATGCCTTCCATGCCCTTGAGCTGACCCAACGCCTTGCGGAGCTCGGCCATCGCTTTGGGATCCATGCCTTCCATCCCTTTCATCTGGCCAAGGGATTGGTGGAGCTCAGCCATCACTTTGGGGTCCATGGTGAAGTTCTGGCCCTTCAAATCGCCAAACGCCTTCTTGAACTCGGCCTTGTCTTTGGCGCTCATGCCCTGGCCAGGCGTGAACTGCCAAGTCTTGAACATGTCGCTCTTCACGCCGGAGGCGGGACTCTTGCCCCAAGTTTGGCTAAAGTTGAACGCGTTGTTCGCTCCCCACTTGTCGCCAAACATGGCTCTCTGACCGCGATGGAATACGTAGAGGTTGCCCTTCTTTTCGAACTTTCCGTCGAGTGCCTCGCCGATGGCCTGAATAACGTTGTCGATTGGTTCGTCAAGAACGCTCAGCGTCACTTCGCGGTTCGCAATGTCTCGATCGGCGACCACGAAGTTCACACCATTGCTTTCCAGCCACTTGAAGACGTCCTGCGCGGGCGTCGAGTGAAAGCTCTTGGTGATCTTCGTTCCCTGCGCGGCGGAACTTGCGAGGACCAGGTTGGCATCCTGGTTCAGGGAAAGCGTTTGAACAAGGTTCGTTGTGGTGTCGGGGGCGCCCACATTCTGCTGCGGCGCCGCGAACTGCATGTTCATTCTCGTGTCTTGGGTCGCGTTCAGCGATCCCGTCAAGCCCATCGCGATGAGCAAAGCTGCGTTTATTGCCATTTCAGAAAATCCTCCGTGCCTCGTTCGGTTCCGCGCGACATGGCGCATTTACCGGACATCATGCTATTACTTGCCTGAAAGCGGCAAAAGTGCCCGCGCTCAATTGTTAGGGTTTTCGCCCCATCTCGGCGCGCGAACACGGGGCAAGCAATGGAGGTCAAGAGACATATGATTACGGTGAGAGAGAAGTCGAAGGAAGTCAACGTGATGGATGTCGAGCATGTCTTCGCGCTGACGGTGGGTGGTCTGCTCCTGCTTTCTGGAGTCCGCCGCGGCGGAGCGTTAGGCACCATCCTCAAACTTGCGGGGGCCGGAATGGTATTTCGCGGTCAACAAGGCTACGGTCGCCTGCACAAGGCTTTGGGCATCTGCACGCCCGAGAATCTCACCGGCGTAGGGAAATACAACGTTATGGTCGAGAGCCAGATCATCGTGGATCGCCCGCACGAGGAGCTCTACCGAATCTGGCGGAATCTTGAAAACCTGCCCGTATTCATGGACCACCTTCTCTCGGTCCACGAGATCGACGACACCCGATCGCTATGGGTTGCCCGCGCTCCCGCGGGAATGGTCATCAAGTGGGATGCCCAGATCATCAACGACGTGGAGAACAAGCTGATCGCTTGGGAGACCATCGAAGGGTCCGGCGTCGACAACGCCGGCTCCGTCCACTTTGAGCCCATCGGCGACGATCGAACCCGCGTTCGGGTGCGTCTGCGCTACGATCCCCCCGCCGACATGCTCGGCGTCTGGATCGCGAAAGTCTTCCGAAACGATCCTCAGAGCCAGATCGACAAAGACCTCGTCCGGTTCAAGAAGATCATGGAAGTGGGTCGCCGAGAAGCGTACGACGCGAAGCGCCCCGAAGCTGCCCTTAGGTGAGGGAGGGCCGACAAACAAGCGTCGTAGCATTCCCCTCCTTCTGGGGAGGGGGCAGGGGGTGGGGTTCCGGCTGCTAACTACGTATCACTGCTGCCGAGAATATGTGGCCGGGTTGAGTCCGACCAACTCTACCCACACCCACGCTATCTGGGTGCCCACCAAATAATTCCTCCGTCACGCCTGACAACAAAAGACTTTAAGAAGGGTCACCAGACAGCGATTTCAATAGTGCAGAAAGGCTAGGTCGACCGTCTCCCAGTGCCACCCTCGGGTCTTGGAAAGCCAGTTCAACATATTTAGGCTCCTTCGGACACACATAGATTTCCATCTTGAACATTTCAGGATTGGGGAGGGCTACGAATAGTTTCGCATGCGAAAACTCCCGAGCATGGAGATCAATGCATCGAAGGATCGACTCAACGGGCATGTTTGGGCCAAGGATTATTTCTTGTATGTCCTCAGGCATAAAGGGAACAAATATCGCGCAGTCGGGTGTTTCCAATTCTCGTATGCATCTCAGTTCATTCTCGTAGAGCCAATCGACGCTTTTGGTAAGGGCTATGTCGGCAATTCGGCGTGAAATTGAGTCAGCGCCGAATGTAGCCCGAGAACTCGAATACTTGACTTCTTGTATCCCAATTATTCCAGCACCCTTATGTTTTGATTCCAAGAAAACTCGAGCTGACGGCTTGAAGCCAATACAGAGGCCTGACCATGGCAAATTTTGGGTTCCAGTGTAGTGCGCCCACATCAAAATGTTGTCGGGCGTCGTAGTCAAACTAAGGATTCCGAACGTCTCGAATAGCCGATGCGATAACTTCCAAGCCGTCCTTACAGCTGCAATTTTCATGGAAGTACCGATATCGCTCGGCCCGTAGACCGTGTGCAGGAATTGATCCGGCGTGAGGTGAGAATATTCCGGTGCTTTTGCCGTTTGCACCTTGGCAGCCGCAGTTTCCATCACCTCATTGAGTCTATGACTCGTGTTTGGCATCATCTCATTTACATCGTTTTGAGCTGACGCCGGTGCAAATTTTAGAGTTTTTCCTTCCAGAAAATAGCCGATCCCGTCAAGGTTGGCAAACTTATAAACCAAACTATCCATTACTTCCTCTTCGAAGTCCAGATGTCCCGCGTCCTCTTCTGCTCGACGGTCGCAGCCGGGTCCTCGATGAGCTTCTGCACCTTACGAATCGCCTCTACCGCCTTCAACGAGACCGTCTTCTCGCCCGCCGGATCGGCGACTTTGAGTGTCACCGTTTCTCCCGCTTTCAACTTCGAAACCACCCCCTCAAACGCCCGCCGAATGGCGCCCGCGTTGGCCAGGTCCAGTCGAACATCGTTAATGGCGACCAAAAGCGATCCAGTAGCAAGATCGCCGGTGCCTTTGGTGATTCGATATCCCTTGTCAATCGAAGTTGGGTTGCCCTCTAACCCGAGGGACACATAAGCCTCATCAACGGTCAAGGATGAAATGCCGGCCTTGGTCAAGGCCTCGTTGACAGGCAGCTCACCCGGCTTCATAACGACGGTATCGTAGTAGTCGCCCATCGAAGGGCCACCAAACTTGACGAGCAGATTCCGAATTTCGCCTTCCTCAAAGCCTGGCTGGCTGTTCCGGCACTCCTTCCAAAGCGCCTTCGTGACATCGTCCAAAGATCGGCGACCGTGAGTGCGCGAGATCAGTTCAAGGTCCAAGCAAAGACCGACGAGCCAGCCGTCGTCGTAGTAGTTGACCTTGTATCCGGTGCCATTGCCTCGACCGTTAGCGGCGTCTCGAACGCGGAAGCTGGACTCATACGGGCCAGCTTCCAGGCGGCCCGGCTGTGCCGTCTGTTTGCGCACGTTCTGAACCACACCCGCATACATCTGATCCTTGGTCCAATAGCCGTAGCGGGGAAGGAGGGTGTGGGCGTAGTAGTCAGTCACGCCCTCTAGCCACCAAAGCGCGCCGGTTTGCGGGAGTTGGGTGTAGTCGAAGGGCCCCAACACCCGTGAGCGGATTCGCTTCACGTTCCACAGATGAAAGAACTCGTGGGCGAGAACCGAGACGGCGCGTGGACCGACGCCGGATGCGAGCGAAATCTCGGTACCGGCAAGGTGCTCGAGCCCGCCAGCGCCATCAGGCGCGTCGTTGACCGAGAAGTTCCAGACGTACTCGTGGTAGGGAACCTCGCCGAAGAAGTCGGTCTCGATCGTGGAGACCGCCTTGCAGGCGGCGATCAGCTTCGCCCGGTCGACTTTGGCCTTCGGCTTGCCACGCATCGCGATGATGTGCGTCTTGCCTCGAACCGTGTAGCGATCTTCGAGATAGTCGCCCATCGTGACGGGCGAGTCGGCAAGCACATCATAGGTCTTCGCCGCGTAGACGTTCTTAGCGGAGCCCACGTTATCTAGTGCCACTATATAGCGCCAGTCTTTGGGGGTCGAAAGGGTGAGCTGGCACTCCTCGTTCTTGCGGCCATCAACGTAAAGGTAGAGGATCGGTCCGTTGTAGTGCATGACCCCGTCGACCAACGCGACCGGGGCGTCGTAATCGACGTGGAGCATGCCGCCGTTAATGCCCGGCACTCGCCAAGACATGTCGTCGGTGTGGACGGAGCCGGTGGCCCGGTTCTTGGCGTCCGAGAACGCGAGGTTCCGCACGTTGGTCCAGTTGTTCTGCAGCGCGTAGTGCCCGGGCGACCAGTGCGGAATCTTGAATACCGTCTCGCGACCCACGACGGGGACGGTCATCGAGATATGGACGAGGTCCTTATCCGGAATGGGCGTGACCGTGTACTGAATTTCCGCCTGGACCGAAGCTCCGGCAAGAACCAAAGCGCCCGCTAGACAGCGGGCGGATGAAAGGAGGGCCATGGCGCATTTTAACGCCAATTGACCGAGTTAGGCACCAGTCGCGGAAAAGTCGTCTTGTTCGTCTTCGGTCCGCACCACCGCGTGGCGAGCCATCGTGTTAAGTACACCTTGCTGGGCGCGTCGCCTCATGCGAATCGCCAGCGATTCGCGAGCGGCGAGAAGGTGGCGAAGGGCGTCTTCGTTCTCTTGGCAGGCAAGAGGGCCGTATTGATAGTCGCGAATCCTTTCGACTGCGACGTCGATCACGTCCTCCACTCGGCAGCCATTAATTCCCACTTCCTGGGGAAGTCCGCGCTGGAAAACCACACGAAGGAATGGTTTCTCCATCACTTCGCCGAATCCAAGTGCGCCCGGGATTTTTGTTAGCTCGTCGTTCATTTTTTTTGCCGACCTCCTTTGTTATCGTACGCCCTTAGACCGCTTGGGCGGATGGCAATGTTGTGAAAAACCGATGAAGACCGCGCATTCGTCATGCGCGGCCTTTGATTTGCCAGGGACTGGTTAAAGTACGGTCACGTTCGGGTTAATAGTTGCAGGCTGGAGGATTGTCGGGACCGAGATGATCTGCCCGTATGAGTCCACCACAAAGGTGGGGGTCGGCAGGGTCAGATCGCTGTAGACGAGCTGACCGTTCGAGTTTCGAACGGGTCGCTCGAGGCCAGTGAGCGGGTCCATCATCATCCCTTCTTGAACTGTTCCCGAGATCGGGTCGACCAAGGTTGGCCGAATTAGCAGGTTCGGGGCGAGGGTGATGGGCTCGTAAGCGGTCGGCGCATGGGTTCCCACGGTGCCGATGACCTGACCGGTCAGCGGGTCGACAAAATCGCCCGTCGGGGTGACCGTTACGGAGTGATCAATCGGTGGCGTTACAACGGCAACCGGGGTGGGAACCGGATTGGCGACATTGATCGCGATTGGGTCGATGTTTGCGTTGCCGACTACGAGCGGCTCCTGATGGACGGTGACCGGGCGATCCATCATCACGCGGGCCGCGTTGTAGGTCGCGATATTTTCAGCCCCGTACTTCACTAGATAGTTCTCGACCTCGATCGCCGAAAGGGTACCGGTGGGCACAGCGATCGCGAGGATCGAACCGCCTGATACGAACGAGTTCGAATAGTGGGTCAGCATCTGATCGTCCACGCCCTGGTCCTTGAGATAGCCGATAACTCCACCGGCTGCCGCGCCCGCAGCTGCGGTCGCGCCTGCCGCCGCCAATGCAGCAGCCATTGCACCGCCTCCAATGACAAGGCCGATGCCGGGAAGGGTGATCGCAGCGGCGGCAGCCAAGATGCCGAGGCCGATTCCCGCCATCGTGCCCTTTGCCGCTCCGAGTGCGGCATCGCCGCCGGTGGTCGTGCTGATGCCGCCCTTGGCAGCATTCTCGGACTGCTTATTCTCGATGCCGTCTCCGGTGACCCTCTGGGTCGCATACGATTCGTTGGCGACGATGCTGATGTCGGCCTGAGCGGCGCCGTGATCAAGTAGGGCTCCCGCTGCTTTCTCGGCCATCGAAGGGTTAGTAAATGAAGCAAAAAGTGTCGACATGTGCTCTCCTAAAGCGTTTCAGGTTGTAACGCTTTTCTATGACTTTGACTCGCCGTCGAAACCGAGGTTCCGTCTGACCTATCCTCCGAGTTCTCCTCTCCCCCAGGAGGGGAGAGGGGCCTACAGCAAGCGATGCCCATAATCGTCGGACTTTGAAACGCTCTGGACCAACTCGGCGACCTTGTCCATGGGGGCCCCCCGGGCGACGTCGGCTTGCGAGACCATTCCCACCAACTGTCCGTCGTTGTCGACAACTGGCGCGCGGCGGATTTGATTCTCCTCGAGCAGTTTTAGCGCCGATTCGAGCGGCTCCTCGGCTTGGAGGGTGACGATGGGATGGCTCATCACGTCGCTGGCTTTAAGCTGAGAGATGTCTCGGCCGGTGGCAACCGCGCGGATCGTGATGTCACGATCGGTGACCACACCGATCACTCGTTTGGAATCATCTGCGTCGCAGATGGGAATGCATCCACAATCGCAGGTGAGCATGAGTTTGGCAACTTCGCTGAGTTTAGTCTCGGGGTTGCAGCAGGCGGGATCGGAAGTCATGATATCGCTGATTCTCATAGGAAATCTCCTGGACGCCGAGGTGGCGGATAGGGCGTCGGTTCTCTCTTGGAATCCTTTCAGCCAGGAAGAGTTCCGATTTGGCGGCTTCGGCGAGTCCAAGACCAGAGCAGGATTCCGAATTCCGAGGAGAGGCTGAGAGTGATGGCAGCACCCGCGGTAGCGGGGCCCGTCCATCGGAAAATGACTCCGAGGGACAGAGTCGTGACCAGAACCGTACTCGCGACAAGGATCGCGACCAGACGAGACACCGTCAAATGATGGGCAGTGAGCATGCCCCGCACATACCCCTGAAGGGCTTCGAGAAGCGGCGCCAAACCGCTGGCGAGAAATGCGAGGTGAGCCAGTTTCGCCACCTCGAGCTTCGCGCCGAGCACGTCCGCGAAGATGATGCGATCAAGCCCGGTGAGCGCAAGTGTGAACAAGAATCCGCTGAGCGAGAGTCCGACGAGGGTGCAGAAGCGCCTCAACGCGGCACTAGAGGCAGCGCCCTTATAAAGGGTGATGACTACATCGGTGAGGCTGTAGGTGGGCGCCCGGTGCACGAACAGAATCGTGCTCGCAACCTCGTAGCCGGCCAGCGACGGAATGGGATTTGGCATCCTCGCCAAAGCAGCGCCGATCACCGGCAACGTGGTGAGATGCACCATCGTCGTTGCAGTGAGAGGGAAGTGGAAGCTGGTCAGCTTCTTCATCGTCAGCGGCGGCTCGTCGGAATGGCTTTCGGCGGAGAGATGTTCGGCGATAACCGGCCTCGCCAGCCAGTGTACAAACGCGGCCTCTGCGGCGACCGACGTCATGAGGGCGATGGCGGCAATCACTACGCTGGGTAGGTGCGAGTAGTAAAAGAGGGCAACACCCACCCCGAACATTACGCAGACGCGCAGCATCGTCCCAATGCCGACTGATCGGGTGCTTCCGAAACGGATGAGAATGCCCTGTAGGTAGCGCCGCCAGCCGATGACCGCACTCCATAGGAGCATGATCATCATTCCCAATCGTGCCGCTTCGGCCACCTCGTGTTTCAAGTTCAGACCGGTCTCGGTGACAAACCAATAGAACGGAGTGAAGACAATGAGGAAGTGGGCAACCGTGACACCAGCGAGCAAATAGAGCACGAACCGGCTGAGGGTCACGTAGTGCTGATGATTCTTGGAGAGGGTAGTTGAGGTTGAAAGGAGGTCGATGATCGGCGACTCAATCCAGATCGAGAGGCTCATCATGATCAGGAAGGCTGCCGTGTTGATTTCGGGCTTACCTAGCCTGGAAATCAAACCGACGCTCATCGGTCCATCGAGAGCCATAAACACCCACGAGACCGCAAGCGGAAGAAAGAATCGAAAGATCTTTCCGCTGTCTAAGGGAGGGTCCTCGCGAGTGGCGGGACGGACGGCGTCCAGAATGGCCAAGCTCTAAGGGTACCGGCCAAGCTTCGCCACCAAATGCAACGGGTCCGTAGAAGCTTATGCAACGCTGGTTTTCCGTCCTGTCTGCCTTCGATCCGTTAGCCAAACGACTACTAGGCGAGGAATCCGTAGCGGGTCACGTGCTCAGATCCGCGGCTTCTGAGGGTCTGCTCGACCTCGGATCGCGGAAGCCCATCTTCGTCGAGGGTGACAGCGAGAATTGCGCCGCCATTGTTGAAGTTCTCCTGATATTTCGCGATGTCTTCCGCGTCGACCCCTTGATCCTTAAGGAAGCTAGAGATTCCGCCGGCCATAGAACCCGAATTTGTCGAAGCGGCAACTCCAGCGAGAGCCACTGCAAGTGCTCCTCCGCCAAGAACCCATCCGATCCCCGGCACGGCGAGGGCAGCCGCAGCGGCAAGCGCCCCAACGCCAAATCCGAGGCCGGCGCTTTGCTTCACCGTGTCCACGTGGTCGCTAATCTCTTTGCGCTCTACCTGACCAGCCAAGTCCGCGTTGTTAGCCGGGAACTGGTGAGATCCATCTTTGTCAACGAGCACTGACGGGCTCAAGTCCGTCTGGCTGATGTTGCCACCATCGATTGAACTGTGCAGTCGGGAGCTGTTTCCGAGGGGATCGGGAGTATCGAGGAGGCCGTCGGTGCCGATGTAGGTTTGGGGAGCGTTGTACTTCAGTTGCTCCTCCGTGGGGGCGTAGTGAGGTTTCGACGCCTCGTGCTCGTGAACGATCAAACTCATGTGATCCGGCCTGACACCCTGTTGGATGAGGGCCTGAGCAGCTTGTTCGGCTTGTTCAGCGTTGGTAAAGGCAGCGTAAATCGTTTCCGGCATGGCTAGTTCCATGACCCGGTGGGACGGCTTCAGGTTCCGCTTTTCTGGGACCCAAGGGCAAGGAATAACCACCCCGATAGGAAGCACAGCCCGCCCACCGGCGTGATCGCGCCAAGGACCTTGATGTCTGTAAGGGCAAGGGCGTAAAGGCTCCCTCCGAATATGACGATTCCGGTCGCAAAGAGCCATCCACTACGCCGGGTCATCTCGTTGTCGGCGTGCGCCGATAGAAGCCCAACTAAGACCAAAGCGACCGCATGAACGAGGTGATACTCGGTCCCGGTGTGCCAGATCGCCAAATTCGCCTCGCTGATCTGTCCCTTCAGCGCATGGGTCCCGAACGCCCCGAGGGCGACGGCGAGAAACGCGAGCCAGCTTCCGAGGGAGACGAACGTTCGGTTCACCCTTCGAGAGTACCGATCCCATTTGGGACTGCGCTGGCCTGACAGCGCTTTTCACACCCGCGGAGCGGGTCCCGACCAACTCACACACGAAATACGCAACCCGTTCGGTCAGGAGAGTCCGCTCCGCGGACGTGAAAAGCGCTGTCAGGCCAGCGCAGTCCCAAATCGGTTGTCGGGCTAGCCTGAAGCCGACATCGCCAACTGAATCAAGTCACGCGAGGGCCTAAAGGTCAAATCTTCCTTCACCGTCTCCAAAATCGTCACCGGAACGGACGGCGTCCCCTTAATCAACTCACCAATCACCGCCTCGACCAGCGGCTCGGGGGTCGAGGCTCCGGAGGAGATGCCGATCGTTTTGTAATCGGTGCGCCAGTTGGGAAGGACCTGATCGGGGGTTTGAAGCAGGTGCGACTCGACTCCGAGCGATTCGGCGACCTCACGGAGTCGTTTGGAATTCGATGACGTCGTGGATCCAACGATGAGAACTAGGTCGCATTGCTTGGCCAGTTCGCGGATAGCGACTTGACGATTGGTGGTCGCATAGCAGATGTCCTCCTTCTTCGGCTTCTCCATGTGGGGGAAGCGGCGGAGGAGAACAGCCATGGTGGCATTGACTTCATCCACGCTGAGGGTGGTTTGGGTTAGAACCGCCAGTTTCTCGTGCGGAGGAAGGACCACTTTCTCAGCATCCTCAGGCGTCTCCACGAGCACCATGCGGTCGGGCGCTTCGCCCATCGTGCCCTCTGCCTCGACATGGCCTTCATGCCCAATGTAGACGAAGAAATAGTCCTTCGCCGCGAAATGCTTGGCCTCGTTGTGGACCTTGGTGACCAGCGGGCAGGTAGCGTCGATGATTGTGAGCCCGCGCTCGCGAGACTCGGCTCGCACAGCGGGCGAAACGCCGTGCGCAGAGAAGACGACGGGCATGCCGTTCGGGATGTCGGAGATGTCCTCCACGAAGATCACGCCGCGATCCTCAAAACTCTTCACCACCCATTCGTTGTGAACGATCGCGTGGCGGACATAGAGCGGAGCGCCATGAATCCTGAGTGCGAGGTCCACGACCTCGATCGCGTAGGCAACCCCCGCACAGAACCCGCGCGGGGCGGCGAGAATGATTCGCTCCACGAATTATTCTACCGTCGAGGGGCTAATAGAATCTTAACTCTCTAAATGGGTCCTTAACGCAATAGTAGAGGTATGCCTGCTATAGTTATCTGGTTATTGCACTGGCAGTACCTGATTTGTATTGAGATGCCTACCTTGGCACCCTTGTTTAAAGAATAGTTGACTAACCATGCGCCGAAAACATGCCCTCTCGATTTTGTCTGTCTCTTCACTCGCTCTGCTTGCGGTCTCGCCCGCACTAGCCCTCGACATTCAGGCGACCTTTGACGCGACGTTCACCGCCGCCCAGAAGTCGACCCTCCAGTCAGTCGTTTCGTTCTTCAACACGAAGTACACCGACGCCACGACGATTAAGATTCAGTTCGACAACGTGAACACTGGCCTTGGTATGAGCAGCACGTTCGGATCGAACGTGACTTACGCTGACTACCACGCTGCCCTAATCGCCCACAACTCTGGCAACTCGGTCGACACCACGGCTTTGGCTAAGCTTGCCAGCCTTCCTTTCGGCGGCTCGAGCCTTCGCGTTACCACTGCGCTGGGTCGAACCCTTGGTCTGACCAACTTCAACGTGATCGACAGCACGATCTCGCTGAACTCAGGACTCTGCTTCACCGGACACGCAAGCCCGGTTGCCGGAAAGTATGACCTGTGGGCAGTCGCCGCTCACGAGCTTGATGAAGCTCTCGGAAGCTCGTCTGGAGTAGGTGGCACGTTCACGGCAGCCGACCTTTTCCGATACGATGGTTCGGGAAATCGAAGCTTCACCGCTAGCTCCAGCCAGCACGCTTATTTCTCTCTTGACGGGACGACCCTTTTAGAGGAGTACAACGCCTTCCAGCACGGTGGCGGCGACTGGGGTGACTGGGTCGTTCACACCCCGGGTCAGGTTCAGGACTTTCAGGGCACTCCCGGCGGCGTCGTAAACTACGGCATCGGCGAAACCTCGCTTGAGGATGCCATTGGATACAACACCACTGCGGTTCCCGAGCCCAGCACGATCGCCGTCTTCGCCCTCGGCGGCGTAGCATTCCTTCGACGACGCAAGCGCGCATAAGCGCCGCTAGCCTCATTTGCCCGCCAGAGTGTCCACTCTGGCGGGCTCGTTTATTTATTTGCCCCTTGTTGCGATGAATCGCGTTATGCTCTTGCATATGGATGCAAAGGTGCTCAATCGGATACTCGAACAACGAGTCAAGGCTCAGTCGGACCGGCCGATACCCCGGAGTAAGGACGACCATCAGCATCGGGTGACCGAAGACCGAGAGGTTTTGCTCAAGTGCCTCGGCCTCTCACCCCTCCCACCGCGAACAGAACTGAATGCTCGAATAACCGGAGTCATCCAGCGCGACGGCTATCACCTCGAAAAGCTTCGCTACGAATCCCGTCCCGGGCTCCTCGTGACGGCTCACCTCTACATGCCAGAGGGCAAGGGGCCTTTTCCCGTGGTCGTCAGCCCGCATGGACACTGGTCGCATAAGAAGAGCACCCCCGTGGTGCAGGCGCGCGGCATCAGCATGGCTCTCCAAGGGTTTGCGACCCTCATCGTCGACTCACCCGGATACTCGTGGGACGACAATCCTCAAAATGAGCGGAAAGCGCAGGGTGTCCACTTCGACCAGATGCTGCAAATGGGCCTGCCCATCCAGGGCATCTACACCTGGGACATCATGCGCGGCATTGACTACCTAGAGACCAGGGCGGACTGCGATTGCAAGCGTATCGGCATCACGGGCACCAGCGGCGGCGGAACGGGCACGATGTACGCGTTCGCGGTGGACGAGCGGATTAGTGTCGCGGCTCCCGTCTGCTCGGTGGCGAGCATGGAGATCGTGCCTCACAATGGCTGTCTTTGCAACCACGTGCCCGGCGCCCTCGCAATCGGGGACCGGTCGGACGTCCTCGCCCTGCGGGCTCCCGCGCCCATCATGGTGGTCAGCGCGACCGACGATGGTGAGTTCCCCCCCGAATCAAATCAGCGAACGACCGAGAAGCTAAAGGCGATCTACAAGCACTACAAAGCGGACTCGAAGATTCGGCTCGAGATCATCGAGAGCCAGCACGATTACAGCCGGCGCATGCGCGAGGTGGTGATCGCATTCTTTCGGGAACACCTTCTCGGCGAGCCCGCGCGAACCTATGTCACCGAGACTCGGCCCCTCACGGATGGCGGGGTCTTCACGTTCCCCGCAGGAACTGAGCCGGAGGAGAGTGAGGAGCTATTGGTGACTCTGGTCGGGGATCGGCCGACCGTCACCTTTTCGGAAATCCTCAAGAACGCTTTGGATCACCCGTATCCCGAGCCTTTCGATGCAAACGCCCGATTGGTCCCTTGGGCTCGGTTTGGCAAGTTTGCCGAACCGATTCGAGGCACAAACATCACTCTCTTGGACAAAGAAGACCCGGATAGAAAGGATGCGATCGTACTGCCCATCGCCGATCTCGACTATCGGCTCTGCATTTACCTGGGGCTCAGCATCCCCGAGTTCTTTGCCCAAGTGGTGCACCACCTAGCCCCCGGCGGACCGGAAGGATGGGAGGCATCTGGGATGGCGGGGGATGCGATCACGTCGGTGATCGCTTCGATGAAGACCCTCATGGGGTCCGCGGCAAGCGATGAGCCGCCTTTGAGCCTCCACGCGGAGGGACCGGTTTCGAGCATGACGGCTCGCTTCTTGAAGCTGCTGCGTCCAAACCTTGAGATCTACATTTCGGAGTCCCAGGCAAGCTGGAAGGAGATCAACGATCACGGTTTAGTGGAACTTGCGCAGCCTAAAGCAAGGTATCTCGCATGGCCCTTTTGATGTTGCATAAACCTTGAAAGCGGTTTAACATAGGCGCAGGGCAATTGCATGACCAAGATCGAGATCTTCGAAGCGACGCTGCACGGGGATTTGAATCGCGTAATCGAACTCTTGCGCGAAAATCCCAAGCGGGCCAGCGAGCGGGCTGAAGTAAGCCTGTGGGACGGGGCGTCTGGCCCTCCCGGACTGTTCAACTCGCCGCTCCACGTTGCCGCATTGCACAATCGCGCCGAGATCGCAAAGGTGCTCATCGGAGCCGGCGCCAATGTCAACGAAAAGGGCTTCGAGGGGAACGTGGGAGAAGCCACCCCACTCGTTCTAGCGGCCTTCGGCGGCGGCAAGAGCTCCGCAATGATCAAGGTGCTGATCGATTCCGGTGCGCACCCCAACCACCGAAGCAGCATGGGCGCCAGCGCTCTTGCGGTGGCATCTGCCCACGACAAGGCGGAAATTTGCAAAGTGCTCCTTCAGGCAGGCGCCCATGCCGACCTTCATTCGGCAGCTCGGCTTGGAATGGTCGATTGTTTGGAGCAACTTCTTAAGGTGGATACTGAACTGGTGACTCAGCCCGACCCTTATGGCGGGTCTCTTCCGCTCGAAGAGGCGGCATGGCACGGTCAGGAGTTTTCAGGTGCCGTGCTCACTCGCTTTGGAGCGACTCACACGATTCACACTGCGAGCGGCTTGGGGCTGCTGAACATCGTGACCCACGAGCTTCATCGAGACCCCGACCTGATCCATGCCCGCGACACCGAAGTGCCATACATCGGAAAGGGTGCACCGCCTCTGACTTGGGCGGCCAGAGCAAACCAGATTTCGACCATGCAGTTCCTGCTTCACCGAGGTGCCTCCCCTAACCATCCCGATTGGTGGGGCTACTGCGCGTTGGATCACTGCGCGATGACGGGCGCGACGGACACCGCTCTGGTGCTTATCGAGGCGGGTGCCGAGGTGAATCGATCGATCCGCGGCGTAACGCCGCTTTCGCGGGCCAAGGATATGGGGCACGAGATATTGGCTAAAGTGCTCTTGCGGCACGGGGCGCTGATCTAACGTTTCGAGCAAAGAAGTTGCTTGAGATCGTACGGTACTGGTA
This sequence comes from Fimbriimonadales bacterium, assembly GCA_038321975.1. GTDB lineage: Bacteria > Armatimonadota > Fimbriimonadia > Fimbriimonadales > Fimbriimonadaceae > Fimbriimonas. Next base: position 52,076 of record JBBQFM010000002.1, read on the forward strand.
AATAGACGAAGTGCCCCGTCGTTGAACTCGTTGAGAGTTCGTTTGAAGGAGAAAAACTTCTGAGAAAAGCAATCTGGCTTTCGTTTGCATGCTAGGGTGGGACACTCTCTTTGCGGGGATCGTCGCACCTGATCGCACCCACATCCTCTTCGTAACGATTAGGGATAAGCCATCATCTACCGGATTTTGGCTGAGCGCCATCGATGGCTCCGATATGCACTGTCTTGGGGTCACATCGAAGCAACTGTCCAAGCTCTCCGAGGTCAAATGGGTTCCGGGAGGAACGAAAGTGAGCTTCGCCTGTGAAGGGAAGATCTACGCGCTTCCCGCGAACTAGCTTCGGACCAGCGTGAGAAGTTTATTTACTGACGTCGCTTCCGCACGACAACCACGCCCGCCGTCTGAGCGATCATCGGAGCGGGAGGCAGCGCCTTCGCCAGCGACACGCTGACCTGGTCCAAAAGGGTGAACTCCCTAAGCAATCCGTCGCCCACTTCGGCGGCGACTCGCTCCACCGTGGCCCGCTTCGCGCGTTGGGCGATCTCAACCGCAAGGAGGCCCGCTTTCCCGTAGTCAACCGTCTGTCCAACGTTGTCGGTCTCGTCCGCGCGGCCGTCTACTTCCATCTCGAGGGACATAAGGTACCGGTGACCGATCACCTGTTCTTCGGCGCTCACGCCGTGGTAGGCATAGAAGTCCAGGCCCCGTACAAACACGGTAAACACGACCCATTAGACCCGAATTTGGACGTAGCCGACGTGCTATACTAACTTCTACAAATAGGGCACCGGTTGAAGGGTGGCTTTCAGGCCGCCTTTTTTTGTACCGGACCTAAGGAAGGAAAGCGATGGACATTTTGCAGCAGCTCAACCAAATCGCTCAGGAAAGGGATCTTCCCCTGGAAGACCTTCAGAGAGAGTTAGAAGAAGCCCTGGCCGTGGCCTACAAGCGATTTGTAGGGGCAGCAGGCGAAGTAAACGTCAAACTCGACCCGACCAAAGGCTGGACGGCGAGCGTTGAGAAGGAAGTCGTTGGCATCGTTTCTGAGCCTTCTTTCCAGATTTCACTGTTAGAAGCGCGCAAGCGAAAGGAAGACGTGGAAGTCGGAGATTTCATCCCGACCGATGTCGATCCGAACCGCTTCGGCCGCATCGCTGCCCAAACCGCCAAGCAGGTGCTCAGCCAAAAACTTCGCGAAGCGGAGACCCGACGGATCCACGACGTCTTCCACGAGAAGATGGGCGAGGTCGTCACCGGTGTCGTCAGCCGCCGCGAGGGCCAGAGCGTCTACGTTCAGGTCAACAAGGTTGAAGCCGAACTCCCCCGACGGGAGCAGGTTCCGACCGAACCCTACCGGCCGAATGACCGACTCAAAGTTTACGTATATAAGGTGGACGACTCGCAGCGAAGGCTTCGCGTCATCGTAAGCCGCACCCACCCCAACCTTCTCCGCAAGCTGTTCGAGCTTGAAGTTCCGGAGATCGAACAGGGTGTTGTGTCGATCAAGAGTGTGGCTCGAGAGCCGGGACAGAGAAGCAAGATCGCGGTTGTAACGGCCGACGAGCGAGTGGACCCGATCGGCGCCTGCATCGGCCCGCGAGGAGCCCGAGTCCAAGCGATCGTCGACGAACTGTATGACGAGAAGATCGACGTCGTGCCGTACAGCGAAGACCCTCGAAAGTTCATCACCGACGCTCTTTCACCCGCCAAGGTGAACTCGATAAAACTTAACGAAGACGAGCGCAGCGCGTACGTCGTCGTTCCCGACAATCAGTTATCGCTTGCCATTGGTAAAGGCGGCCAAAACGTGCGCCTCGCAGCCCGCCTCACCGAGTGGAAGATCGACATCCGAAGCGAAGCACAAGCGGCAACCGAGGGAAAGAAGTAGGACGGCGTTGAGCACGGAGAAAACTCCGGAGCTCAACCCCCAGCGAACCTGCATCGCCTGCCGGCGAAAGGATCGCCAGGGTGCATTCTTCCGCGTGTCGCTCGACGAGGAGCGCGGAGTGTGGCACTGGAATGGGCGCGGACGAAGCGCTTACATTTGCCGAACACCGGAGTGCATCGACGGAGCGTCAAAGAAAGGCAGGCTGGAAAGGGCGCTAAAGAGCCAGGTTAACCAAGCGGCGAGAGAGGCCTTAGGAGAAGAATTGATATGCAAACTGAGGTAAAGAAGATAGGTATGACCCAAAACATCGCGGAGTTAGCCAAGGAGTTCAAGCTCAAGCCAGGCCACGTTCAAGGCGCGCTTGCCGAACTCGGCATTGAGCAGGACGGAGCGTCGTTCGAATCCGATTCGGACACGACCGAACTCATCCGCGAATCCTTGAAGGAGATCGATCCCTCGTCTCCCGTTCCTCTCAAGCCGAACGCCACCCCCCGTGACCTTTCGACTGCCCTTGGCATTCCTCAGCCCGAGGTTCAGAAAACCCTTCTAACCAAGCTGAAGACAATGGCAACCCTCACGACGGTGCTGAAAGACGACGTCGCTGAGAAGCTCGCGGAAGCATTTGAGATGACCATTCGATGGTCCGATGCGACGAAGCCCAAGGCCGCCTCCCGTGCAGCCGCTACCAATGGCGCAACCAAAAAAGGCGCCCAGCATCGCCCGCCGGTGGTCACCATCATGGGCCACGTCGACCACGGCAAGACCTCGCTGCTCGACTACATCCGTAAGGCAAACGTCGCTGGCAAAGAGCACGGTGGCATCACCCAGCACATCGGCGCCTATCAGGTCGAGTTGCCAGAAGGAACGATCACGTTCCTCGACACCCCGGGCCACGCCGCATTCACAAACATGCGTGCCCGCGGAGCCCAGGTGACTGACATCGCGATCCTCGTGGTGGCGGCTGATGACGGCATCATGCCTCAGACCAAGGAAGCGATCCAGCACATTCAGAATGCTAACGTTCCGATGATCGTGGCGGTCAACAAGATCGACCGTCCGAACGCCACCCCGGAGCGAGTGCTGCAGCAGCTTCCCGAGTTCAACGTCATTCCCGAAGCTTTCGGTGGTCAGGTCATCACGGTCAACGTTTCGGCGATGACCGGCGAAGGCATCCCTCAGCTTCTCGAGATGATCCTGCTTCAGGCCGAGGTCATGGACCTTCAAGCCGATCCAAAGGGAACGCTCGCAGGCACCGTTGTCGAAGCGAAGCTTGAAACAGGTCGTGGCCCGGTGGCCACCGCTCTCATCCAAGAGGGCACTCTTCACATTTCTGATGCCATCGTGGTCGGCATGGCATTTGGCCGCGTGAAGGCGATGACCGACTACCTCGGTCAAAAGATTATTGAAGCAGGCCCCTCGACTCCGGTCGAGATCCTCGGCCTCAGCCAGGTTCCCGAAGCAGGCGACAAGATTGAGTTTGCCAAGGATGAGCAGACCGCTCGAAAGATTGCCGAAGCTCGTCAGCAGGAAGATCGAGCAAAGACTTATAAGGTTCAAGGCCGGGGCCTTACGCTGGGCCAGTTCCGAGCCCTCATGAGCGAGACAGGCCTCAAGGAGCTCAACCTCGTCATCAAGGCCGACGTCCAAGGTTCGGTCGAAGCCGTCAAGGGAATGCTCGAACAGGTCAAGAACGAAGAAGTCGAAGCGAAGATCGTTCTCAGCGGCGTGGGTGTCGTGACAAAGAGCGATATCGACCTCGCGGCATCCGCGAACGCCATCGTGGTCGGATTCAATGTCAAGCCGGACGGCGAAGCCAAGCGAGAGGCCGAAAAGCGCAAGGTCGAAATTCGAACCTACACGATCATCTATGAACTGATCGAAGACATCGAAACTGCCGTCAAGGGCATGCTCGAGCCGAAATTCGAGGAAGAGCATCTTGGTACTGCGGAAGTTCGAGTCCGCATGCAGTTCTCCAAGAAGGGCGTCATCGCAGGTTGCTATATCAACGAAGGCAAGATCACGCGAAACGCGCTCGTTCGAGTGCGCCGCGGCCGAGATCTCGTTCTCGATGGCAAAGTATCCAGCCTCAAGCACTTCAAAGACGATGTCCGAGAGGTGACCACGGGTATGGAATGCGGCATTACCTTCGAGAACTGGGAAGCCTTCGCGGAAGGCGACACCATCGAGGCCTTCGAGATGGTTCAGGTCAACGCCTAAAGAGCCATTTGGATTGTTGATTTTGGATTCCTGTCTCGGAATCCAAAATCAAATAAGTCTCTTCGGTCAGTTAGAACGTCCTCCATCTTGAGATGGAGATTCCTCCCAGTTTCGCGTCCTATCCGCGTGCCAGCCAACCCGGTCAGAGTCCGGCGCCTCGCGTCGTACACATCGGGCAAATCAGCACCGCTTGGACGATGCTGAAAAGTGACTTTGGCCTATGGATCGGCGCCGTTCTGGTTGCACTAATAATCAGCTACGCGATTAATTTTTTAGGCGCAATCGTTGTTGCCCTGACGGCTCCGGGCGCCAACACTTTCCAGACGGGGGGCTTTTCGCCCGGGCTCCCGCTCCTCTCAGCAATCCTTATGCTGGCGAGCTACGTGGTTTCGGGGGCCTTGGGGCTTACCATGACCACCGGTATCTCTTGGATTGGAGTCCAGCGCCTCAGGGGCCTGTCGGGTGCCTTTAGCGATATCTTCACGGTCGGTGGAGCTTTTAAACAGGTTTTTGGGTTTTACTGCCTCGTCCACCTCGTCGTTTACCTTCCTTTCCTCGCGCTCCCATTTGCCAGTCCAAACGCCCTTGGCCCAGTAGTCATAGGTTGGTTTGGCTTGCTCTTGGTTGCGATGATTGCCTACCCTCGCTGGATGTTAGTGCCGCTCGTCTTAATCGACCAAAGGGTCTCCATCGGCCAGGCCTTGTCCACCAGCGCTCAAGCTCTCAAGGGCCAGTACCTGATCACGTTTTGGGTGATGTTTTGCGCATCGTTTCTGTCAGGTCTGGGCTTCATTGCATGCTTTGTGGGAGTTCTCTTCACGGCAGGACTCGTCTATCTCACGCCTGCCGTCATCTATCACGACTTCTTTCGGCGGTCGGCTCCGGTGCCGCTTGGCAGCATGGGAGATTTCTCGACGCCTCCGCCTCCTGGCGGTTAGCCGAAGAACTTCGTCAGCGACTCGCTCAGCGCCTTGGCCGTGTAATTCACCAACGGGATGCTGGACTCGTACATCATGCGCGTCGGCCCGATGAGGGCAATGACGCCCGCTTCGCTATCTCCCACGTTGAAGCTCTTCCGCACAATGGAGAGCTGACGGAATTGGGTGTGTCGATGCTCGCGCCCGATTGTCACCGGCGTCCCCTGTTCGGATGGGTTGAGCGACTCATACAGCATGTCCGAGTTGTTGAGCTGGGTGATTAGGTCAGTAAGGGCGGCCACGTCTCGCTGGAATTCGGGCTGGCCAAACATGAATTCCTCACCCTCCGTGATAAGCACACCTCGAGTGAGTTCACGGGCCATTGAGCGGAGGTTTGTCCAGACGGTGAGCAGCAGCTTCTCGGAAGCCGGGCTAGCGCTGCCGCTTGGCGCCTTAGCTCTTGCGAGAATACGCAACGCTTTGCCCATCGTGGCAAGTCCGAGGGCGTCGTTGGCCGCCCCTATGTCCTGAAGAGTCAATCCCGCCGGGCACTCGATCATGCGGTTCTCCACCTGACCGTTGCTTAGCACCAAGACGAGCAGGGCCTGATTGGGCCCCATCGCGGTGACGACTGCGTTCCGAACCGTCACATTCCCATCGCGAACCGTGGTCGCCGCAGTGAGAAGGTGGGTTACCCGGCTGAGGGCGCGTACGGTGTCACGGAGCAGGGTCTGCAGTACATCTCCCTCGGTACCCGCGTTCCGCACTTGCTGCTTGGTCGCTTCGTCGGGATCGCTCTGGACGATCAGTCGATCGACGAAGTACCGATATCCCAGGTCGCTGGGAATGCGGCCGGCGCTGGTGTGGGGCTGTTCGAGGTAGCCCAGATCGAACATTTCGGCCATCTCGTTCCGAACTGTCGCCGACTTAACCCCGAGCGAATACTTCTGGGTGAGGAGTTCGCTTCCGACCGGCTCTGCACCGGTCACATACTCGATGATGATCGCCCGGAGAATGGTCTGCTTTCGTAGATCGAGTTCCTCCATCAGTCACCTATTATTACGCCCCGCAGCCGCTATAGTAGTGGAATGCCCGCCTTGGTTCCCATGATGCTTCTGGGCTGCCGCCCTGCGGACATTCTCACCGAAGCTCGAGCAGCCCTGTTGGATGGGTCAGAGTCCGAGGTTCTGGCGCTATTCAAGAAGCCCGATGACGCCAGCTATCTCCTCAAAATGGCCAAGCGCCGCGGCGGTTTGAAGAACGTCCAGGTAGTCATCTTTCCCGCCCCTCCCGGTTGGGATGCGCCTGAGCGCTATTGGGCGGTCTTCCATGCACCCCAAGACATCGAGGAAGATCACGATCCCATTTATCGAGTCGAATTCGAAGAAGGACGCACGTTCCTCAGCCCTGAACTGCCGCTCGCCAAGGAGGAATTCGACGCGATCACTTCCAGCAAGGTCGAAGTTCAGGTGCATCCAGGTTCCGGGCGCGCCTCGGTCGTCGCGAATTTAACGATGCGGGGTCAGTCGGGAGCGAAGCCGCCCATTCTGCGGCTGAACGATTTCTACACGGTAACAAGTGCCCAGATCGATGGCCGGACTATGCCTGTGATCACTGCCGACAGCGCCCAGGTCGCCGCGCCCAACGCAGAAGAAGTCTTGCGGGCGGGGAGCCTGCTGATCCCTTGGATCTCAAGGTCCGCAAAGAGCGCCAAGTTCGAATACACGGGCAAGGTCGACATTCCAGGCTCGGACAAGATATCCAGCGGCGCCTGCTATCTCACCGCCTGGTGGGTGCCAACGACCGCTCAGATTCCTCACACGTCAGTTGTCACCATGATCGCCCCCGAGAATTGGCGAATGGTGTCGGAAGGAGTCAGACAGAAGTCGAACGTTGCGAGCCTTCCCGCCGGAATGGCGGCGACCACCTTTGAGTCCGCATTGCCGATTTCCTTTCCCAAGGCGATTGGCGGTGCTTACTCCCTTGCCGCCTCCTTGAGCCGAAATGGCCGAACATTTAGCGCCTATCATCTCGGCGGGGTGATCGACAAAGAGCGCGCGGCTAAGGACGTGAAGAGTGCAGCGGACGTGGTCGACTTTTACGACGAGGCGATCGGCCCGTTCCCGTACAAGAGCTACGACATCTACGACTCAGACTCCTATTACGGCATCGAAAGCTACAGCTACACCCTTCTCGCCCGCTCAATCACGCCCTGGGCGACCACCCACGAGATTGGCCACACCTACTTCGGTGGCCTCGTGCCGTGCCCCTACGTTCGGGATACGTGGAACGAGGGGGTCACTCAGTATGTGGATAGCGTCCTGTTCAAGCAGAACTCAGACCACACACTTGAGAATGGCTTAAAGACGGTCAATGTCAAAGTCCCTCTGGACAAGATGTTCGTGCCCTGGGACTACGAAGACGCCAGCTACTCCCGCGGTGCGTACGTTATGCGCATGCTGGAGAACGAGATTGGCCTGGCCGCGATGAAGGCGGCCTTCCACTTGCTTATCGCGGAGCGAGTAGGGAAGGACACCGTGTGGGCGGACCTGCGTCAATACTTCGAACGAGCCTCCGTCACGCAGCTCGGTTGGTTTTGGCGGCAGTGGGTTGAGAGCGACACATTCCCAACCGTTGAGGTTCACCAGGCGTTCGCGACGAGAGCAAATGGAAATTGGAAAACAAGGGTGATCCTGAAGCAGACGGGTACGCCTCGTCCCTATCGCCTGACCTGCATGTTACGGATCGTTGGAGATGTTGCGATGGAGCAGGCGGTAACGTTTAAGGGGGAGAGTGGCGAATTCGAAATTGAGTCCCCATTCGAGCCGAAAACGGTGTCCATCAACCCCCTCGGTCGGGCTCTGATCCACGAGGGTTCGCCGTTCACACTTGCGAAGTAGCCATGTCGGATTTCGAAGATCAGAGTTGGGTGAAGCTGGGAGTCGGGGGCGCCTTGCACCGCGAAGCGACCGCCGATCAGCGCAAGTTCATGGCCCACCTTGCGGAGACCCTCCTCTCCGCTTTGCCCGACGAGACTGAGGTGAAGCATCGCTTTCTGTCGAAGGCGATCGTGAGCCTCACGGTAACCCTCGGCGATTGCGCCTTCGTGCTAGAGGACCCCGGTAAGGGACCACTCAAGGTGATCCGGGCGAAGATCGTTCGCGGCATCACGCTCAAGCGAGACGAGATCCCCATGACGCAGTGGGTGGAAGAGCTTGGAGAAGCGCTGGAGTCACGCGTTGCCCAAAGCACTACGGCGCGGCAGGCGCTGGCCACCATGTTGGGATTGGAATAGAATAAGTTGACAATGCCTTACACACCAGGATCTCACGAGGGGCTGCCGGAGGCGGCGGTTCGACGACTGCAGGAGATGCGAGGCACCGGCCCAAAGCCGCGCCTCTTCACTAGCGACCTTTCGGTAAGTGAATTCCTGCTCATTCGGGAAGCGGGCTTCGACCCGCTTGGGTTGGTCATGGGAAGTTCCATCTACCACATCGGAATCCAGATCCCCGGCCAGTTTCAAAGCCAAGAGCTGGAAGTGCTGACTCAGGCGATGTACCACGCCCGCGAGCTCGCGATGACCCGCATGGAGGAGGAAGCCGACGTCCTCGGCGCCGACGGTGTAGTGGGAGTCCGGCTAATCGTCAACCGCCAAGAGTGGGGCGAGAACCTCGCCGAGTTCATGGCGATCGGCACCGCGATCAAGCATCGCGCGGGCGGCAACTATCAAACGAAGGATGGCCGACCGTTTACGTCCGACCTGAGCGGCCAAGATTTCTGGACCCTCCTCAAATCTGGCTACCAGCCCGTGAGCCTAGTGATGGGCACCTGCGTCTATCACGTGGCCCACCAAGGCTTCATGCAGGCGCTCAAACGCCTAGGGCGAAACGTGGAGATGGAGAATTACACTCAGGCCCTGTACGACGCTCGTGAGATGTCGCTTTCCCGCATGCAGGCGGAAGCCGAAGCGGAGAATGCCAGCGGAATCGTGGGAGCCCGAGTCAACGAGAACTCTCACGGCTGGGGAAGCCACATCATCGAGTACTTCTCAGTTGGTACTGCGGTCAAAGAGATCTCGTTGGATCACGACGTCCCTGCGCCCGCTATGGTTTTGCCACTCAGCTGAAAGAAAAATGGGTGCCCTTCGTTTGAAGGGCACCCATTCAAAAGGTTATCGCTTGAAAACGACGGTGCCCTGTCCGCCAGGGGCCACGATGGTGATCGACTTGCCATCTTTGGCAACTGTCGCAGCCTGCGGGTTGCCCTTCTTGCCTTTGAGCGAGAGGGTGCTGCCGCTGAGCGTCCAAGTGCCGCCATCCTGCTCTGGCTTCTGTCCGCCGGGAGCTCCCGAAACGTCCACAGTGTAAGTGTTGTTCGCCTTCAGGTTGAGGAGAATCAGCATCTTTGAAGTCTTCTTCATCATCTCGACCACGTTGGCCTTAGCCTTCGCATCCATGGTCGCCGGCATCTGACTCAAGATCTTCTTAGTGTCGATCGTTACGTGTCCGTTCCACTTTCCGAGGACCTTGGGGGCCGCGAAGGCGGAGGTGGAAATAGCAGCGGAGATAACCGCCAGCGCGGTGAGGTGGCGCAAAGTGTTCACTCGGCATGTATACCGCAGATTGAGGTTTGGCGATTGAGTGATTGAGGATTTCTGATGTCCGAAATCCTCAATCCTCAACCTAAAATCCTCAATTTCTACGACTTCGTCGAAAGCGGAATCAAGGTGATGTCCGGAGCCTTGGCACCGACTTCATCCTGGATACCGTTCACGATGACCAGGTACACCTTGCCGGGATCGAGCACCAGACTCTTTTCGGCGTAAATCTGCCCGCTGCCCGCTCGGCGGGCCTGGAAGGTCTGAGTTCCCGAGTCCACCACGATCGTCTTCGACGCCGCGAAGGAAATGTCGCTGAGTGAGAATTGGGGGTTGTCGCCCGGGGTCTGGAAGTCGATGTTGGGGGTGTCGAACCCAGTCGGTCGGTTGAAAGCGTGTAGAACGATCAGGCGGGCCTTGTTGCCGTTCGGAACCGTTCGGTCCACATCGAGGGTGGCAAACCGAATCCGCTTCAGTTCCTCACCTTGAGGATTTTCTAATCCGACCGCGACCAGCACGAAGCTGTGGCCGTTGGCTGGCGTGAAAACTTCGTCCACCAGCTGATCGACTTGGCCGTGCTCCTGGGCGATGAGGTCGAAATTCAGCGGAGGCTGGATCTCGGCAAAGTCCGCGGTCGAGCCACCGAACGGAAGCGAGGTCGCTTTAACTTTATCGTTCAGCAAGAAGTCGAGCGCAGTCGAGTCTGGCGAGGCATTGACGTATCGAGCGACCGGCTTGGCGACTGCGGGTACGCCGCCACCGGAGCCTCCACATCCAACCATCGAGAGCGCCACGGTTGCGACTCCGACCAGTGCGAGCATCCTTAATCCGAAACTTCTCATATGCCTTCCTTCATTGCGCACGTGCGTTCGACCAGTCTCCTCGAACGACGCCAAATTCCTTCCAAACTTCCAGCTTCAAGGCTTCGTAACAAAGCGGACATCCCGCAAGGCCGGTGGCCGCCGCTTCACTCTCGGTTGTCCGACAGTGAGGACATATTCCATCCGATCTGCGACCTCGTTCAAATCCCGCAGTGAGTGCGGTGATTCCCGAAACCCGACGATCGGCGCACGACGAGCAGAGCCAAATCCTTACGCCGTCATGGGTGATACCCAAAACTGAAGGCCGGCTGCACTCGTCGCAGGTTCGATTCAGAAGGCGACTCCCGTGCTCGTGTGGGCTCGGAAGCGCTGCATGAGGTCGCGCGTAACGTCTCCAGGAGTGCCGCAACCGATCTTCTTACCGTCGAGTGAGATCATGGGAATGACTTCCGCGGCAGTTCCGGTAAGGAACGCCTCGTCCGCCGTAAAGACGTCGAAGGGGGTAAGGAAAGTCTCTTCAACCTGATACCCGGCTTCCTTCGCCAGTTCGACGACGGTGTCGCGGGTGACCCCTTTGAGGATTCCGCAGCTTGCGTGGGGAGTGCGAACCACCTTGTCCTGAATCAGGAAGATGTTGTCTCCCGTGCACTCGGCAAGCTGGCCATTGGCGTTCAACATAAGCGCCTCACCCGCGCCGGCTCGGTTGCCTTCCTGCTTCGCGAGGATGTTCGAGGCGTATCGGCCGATGCATTTAAGTCTCGGGTCCAGCACGTCAGAAGCGATCACTCGGTAAGAAGCGGTGATCACGTTCAAGCCGATCTCATAGGCGTCTGGCGGATAGAGCGCCAGAGTAGAGATCAGGATCATCACGTTCGGCTCTCGACTGATGTTCTTCGGGTCGAGGCCAAGGCCGGTGCCGCGAGTGACGTTAAGCCGGATGTAGCCATCGGCGATGTCTGCCTGTTTGCAAACGTCAAGGACGGTGGCCCGAAGCTGATCGTAAGACATCGACATCTCGAAGCCCATGAAGCCACAGCCATGGTAGAGGCGGCGGAGGTGCTCGTCGATTTTGAAGACTTTACGCCCGTAGATTCGGATACCTTCGAATAGGCCATCACCATAGAGGTGGGCGTGGTCAGCGACGCTTGTAGTCGCCGTTTCCAGAGGCATTACTTGGCCATTCAGCCATACCAACTTCGGCATTGCCCATTCTACCGCCGAAAATGTGGAACCGCAGGTTCAATTGAACCGTCTAGTTGGCTTTATTACCGCCCATAATTGAAGCAAGTTTGCTAGGTTGGGCGTCTTACATAAAAGATCGTTAGATGAAAAGGGTAGTGGTTGGCTTGTTGTTGATCGTCGCTGGCGGTGCGGCGATTTTGAGTATTTGTGCCGCCCGCTATCAGAGCGTGGTTCGTCCGAACACGAGAGTCGGTCCCGTGTCCGTCGGCGGACTTGTTCCTGAGGAAGCGGCGAAGAAGCTTCGCCTGTGGTGGGAGACGGCCAAGCGCGAACCGCTGAAGCTTCAAAACGCTAAGCTCAAGAAAGAACTGACCGATGCCACGCCTGGACAATTGGGCGTGACGCTCGACGATGCGGCGACGGTGGCGAAGCTCCCGCTCCAAGATCTCACCGACGATATCAAATCCACGGTGACTCGCGAGGAGTTCTCGGAAGGCAAGTTCGAGATGGTGTTCAAGGGCAACGGCACCCCGCCGGTCGAACTGGCCAAGACGATTCGCGAAGTTGCGGGACCTCCTCACGTGGCCCGGGCAGTTTGGCAGAACGGTGCGGTCGTCAAGTTTCCCGAGGTTTCGAGCTACGAGCTTGACAAGGCGAAGTTGCAAGATGCGGTCGTCGCATCGCTGAAGGACAGCACCCCGGTCGAGATTCCCATCAAGGAAGCTCCGAAGACGGTTCCCGACGAGGAGCTTGCTAAGATCACCGACGTAGTTAGCGAGTTCACCACCCATTTTCCGACCTCGAAGGTCACGCGTTGCCAAAATATCAAGCTTGCCAGCAGCCGGTTCAACGGAGTCGTGCTGATGCCGGGCGAGAAGCTGAGCTTTAACGAAGTGGTTGGCCAACGAACGCTGAAGGCAGGATTCAAGGTTGCCGGAGTTCTCAAGCAGGGAAGGCACGACACCGGCGTTGGCGGCGGCATCTGCCAAGTAAGCACCACCCTCTACAATGCGGTGCTTCTGGGGAATTTCTCAGTGAAGCAGCGATCGAACCACTCGACTCCCGTGCCCTATGTGCCTCCAGGTCGCGACGCAACTGTCGACTGGGGCTCGCTGGACATGGTTTTCGAGAACACCTACTCCACGCCAATTGCGGTGATGGCGACTTACGAGCCAGGGACCCTTAACTTCCGAATTCTTGGACAGCGTGATCCTTCGATGACTGTGAAGATTCTCGAGGGCCCGGTCACCGTTCAGCCTTACGGCCTCAAGCTCGTGAAGGACCCCAGCCTGCGTGCCGGAGCCAAAGTGATCGTGGAGAAAGGCTCTTACAAGCGATCGCTGAGGACCTATCGGGTCGTCTACAAAGACGGCAAGCCGGTCAAGCGAGAGACTCTCGGTCGCAGTTACTACCCAGGCAGCGATCGGATCGTGTCGGTTGGCACCAAAGGCGTGCCGCTGATTCCGAAGGTTTCGCCGGGCCTGCCAGCCAGCATCCCCAATTCCGCGCCTCCTCCCGGCTTGTCGGTGCCCTTCGCGTAGGAGAGTGCCGGATTGTAAAGGAGGCGCCTAAATGTAGCGTCGGCGCCCCCGCCGATGATCTGCTGGCAACGGTGAATCCGCAAGGTTTGAACCTGTGACAAACCCCTTCCGGATCGTCGGCGGGGACGCCAACGCTACATCTAGGGGGTCCTCTTTTTACAATCCGACCCTCTCGTAGCGAGGGAGACCGTAACCTGACTTCGAAGTCCTAACCAATGTGGCCGTCGTGAAATGGGTTGGTAGAGCGAGATCCCAATTTCAACCTTCTCGGCCCTGCTCGACTGAGCTCAAAAGGTGTGGGTAGTGGCAAGCCCTACGGGACTTGGGTCGCATGCCTAAGTTTGACGAGTCGGAATTGGGGTCCGTCGACAACCACGTCGCCCAACGAGGCTGCGTCGATGAACGGTATTGCAGATGTGGTGGCTTCCATGACCGGGATAATCGCGTAGTCAGCCCCTATGGAAGTGATGAAGTCCTGCCGTTCCTGGTTGAACCACACGTGAGTTACGCCGCCGAACGGAGCGTTCAGAAAGAAGGATGAAGCCTGACCAGCCTTCTTAGGATAGTCCGGGGTCTCGCTCCAGTGGCCCGCGAATGAATAGGTACCGGTAAATCCAGAGATTATGGGGGCGACGTCTGGAAGCTTTAGCTCGGCAATCGCATCTGGAATCACATTATTGCTGTCGTCTCTTACTTGTTGGAGAGGTGGACCTGGAAAAGACAGGACAACATGCTTTCCTGGCTTCCTGTTGAGGTAGCTGATGACTTGAACGAGATTTGAGGTCATATAAACAGGATGTCGACCTGTGTTTGCCACGTTCGCTCGAATCAAGCTCAAATCTCGTGAGAGCCAGCGAACCGACGTTGCGCCGAGCAACACGACGACGAGAATCGTCGCCAAGTTTCGTGCGGACCGCTCCTGCTTTTTGAGAAGATAGGCAACTCCAAACGCAGCAAGGATCGCCCAAGGCACGCTCAGGCCCATTGCCAGCTTTCGCTGGAAGAGGGCAGGGAAGTACATCGCGACCAGGCCGATCGCCGCCCAGGAGAAGATGAGGTTGAAAGCGATGGACTCCTCGGCGAGCAGACCGATGCCGGCAAGCGTCGCCAGGAAGCAAAGGCACCACGCCGGCATGTCCATGAAATAGCCCTGGTCATGGCCAGAAGCCATGACGAACATGCCGAGCCAAAGGCTCGACAGGATCGCAACTCCGAGAAGGGTCCTTCGTTGCCGTTCCCTTTGCTGAAGGGCTCGGGCAACCAACCCAAGCATCGCAAGCAGCATCATCAGGAAGTAGCCAAAGAAGACTTGGCGAAAGTTCGGCGAGTACGTTTCCGTTGCGGCCCGGGCCTGGAAGACGGCATCCTTCTGGAGGACGTAGAGGAACCAAGCCGCCGCGGGAATCGCACCGCATCCAATGACCGCCGCCCTTCCCACCCATGCCGTCGTGATCTCTTTCCTCACGACAGCGGTCACGAGGAAGCCGACCATCACCATCGCGACAAGCAGCACATCGTAACTGTGCATGTTCATCAGGAGCCCGATTGCGAGAGCACCAGGCAGTACGGGTTTCCATGAGTCACGCGCCGCCAAGAAGCACGTGAGTGCATAAACGATGAGGCAGAGGCTTGCCATGAACAAGCCGTTCACCAGCATCGAAGGGAAGACGTAGCCCTCAGGTTGCCAAACATCGGTCGGCAGCCGCCCCAGCATGAGCGAATTCAGCGCGTCGGGTGTGGGCTTGACGATCAGGTTGCCGAACGTGTGCCATACCATGAAGCCGAGGCCCCCACCGACGACGGTTAAGGTCAGCGCTAGCTTTAGCGTGTACAGGTCGGTAGTGAGTCGGCGGACAAGCCGGGCGGCCGCGAACACGAACAGCCCACTGAAGAAGATTCGGGCGAGGTTTGAAGCGAGCGGAATCCCTATCCCCTTGGCGATAAGCCCAAGGGCGAAGAAGTAAAGCTGGATCGTTAAGCCGGGCTGGGAATCGGTCGTGAACCGATTGTCCATGAACAGATGGCCGTCCATCGCCTGTCTCATCCAGGCCGAATAGACCATGTGGTCGTCGGTGCCGAACTGGAACCCGATGTAGGACGACCCTGCGGGCGTCGCCAGCAACGCGTAAATCATCGGCCCTGCCGCAATTACGGCAGCGCAGATGGCAAGAATGAGAACGAATCGCTTCTCGATCCCCTCGCGCAGTTCTTTCGTTAGTTCAGGCAACGTATGTGTGGGCCGACGGTGGCCAAAGCTCGGCGTCAGTCGATGACCCCGAGATTATATCGTAATAGATTGGCAATTAGCCCTTAGGTACCGGTCGTCCGAGCTGTTTGTAAATTCGAATCATCATATCTGAATTCGACTTGGCTTCCTTGTTGGTCGGATCAAGCTTCAAAGCCTCGCGATAGATACGGAGTGCATCTTTGTACTTCGACTTGGTGGGCAGGGCCGGAGTGGTCATCGTGCCGGTTCCGTAAGCGACGGTAGCGTCGACATACTTTTTCTTCAGACCGGCCCTCTTTGGAGACCTCGTGTAGGCAGCCTTGGCGGTGGCGTACGTCTTCTGGAGTTTCGCCAGCTCAGCCTTATTGGGGCCGCTGCCTTGTTGGGCGAAGGCGCAAACGATGGTGATGAGGGCAAGGATGAGTGCAACAACGCGCTTCATAGCCGATGTATACCCGGGTCAGGACAGAACTTTTGTCCGAATCCTCGAACCCATAAATGCTTCCATCTCTTGATCTATTCGTTGAGCCGCCTGCAATGCCTCGGTCGGGTGAGTTTTCGGGATCGCCAGACGGCGTCCTTCATCTAAAGCCTTCAGCAATTCTTCGGGCAATCTCTCCCGGAATTTGACCTCGGGAGAATCCTTCGGAAGGTTCAACCGCAGACGAAGGTCTTGCACCGCGCGGTCAATGACCGTCTGGAGAACCAGCGGAGTCGCCCTCGCTCGATAATACAGATCCCCGACTGCATCCACGAGCTCTCGCGATCCGACTTGCTTCGCTCGAGGCTCCTCAGCGAGGCCGAAGCGCCTGCTGAGCGAGTAGACCACCACAAGGCACACAAGGACCAGTTGAAGCCAGGCGGCCTGAGCCCAGGCGCCGATGATGCCCAAGAGGCCCCCCTCTCGGGAGTTGCCAAAGGTCGCCTCGGTGAAGACGAGCTTGGAGCCTTTCGGCGCGACCGTCGAAATGGCGGCGACCAGCAGATCCGCATTCTGGTTCTTGTCAATGAATCGGTTGGTGGCGAGGATTCCGTCGGTAAAGACGAGGGCCACTCCCTTGCCTTTTTTCTCGAGGCTCACATCAAGTTGCTGCGACGAGCCTAGCCAAATCGGAACGGAGGTGGCATCGGGGTCAAGGAGGCCTTGCATGCCCGTGGTATCGACTCCTGCGAGCCGGGTCACTTTGAGGGATCCAGATCCGAATGCCGGGGTCACTTCATCGGGGACCGAATCGATGATCGCTCTTGACGAGGCTTGGAAGTTCTTCCCGAGCGGGAGCAGCACCGCTTTACCGCCCGCGTCGAGGAACTTGGCAAGCTTCTCGCCAGCCGGATCCTTAGCCGCTGTCATCGTCTCTTCGTCCATTTCCACGAAAGGCTTCTGGCTGGGCAGAAAGAATGCGATTGCCGTTTCATCGGCGGCGAGGCGCGGATGATCGGATCGCTCGACCCGAATTTGATAACCTTGCTTTTGAAGCAGCTTCTCGAAAGCAGCCGTTCCGCTCGGGCTATACGATGCCACTGCAGGGAAGGCCTCGATGTCGTTGTTCCCTAGCGTGAGGACGAGCGCGGTGACCGCTAAGATTCCCAGCAGCACCCAGGCAAACGGAGGAAAGGATTTCATCGAACCCCCTCCAGCGACGCTCGAACGGAGCCGTACCAGTTTCGGAACTGGTCCACATCCTCCATGCCGCGAACTCGCATGCCGTACCAAATTTGGTCGAAGGCCTTCGTTGGCGAGGAGAAATCTACTTCTGCCGGCCGTTTGGGGCTGGCCTGAATTCGGGCCAGATGCTCCCAGTTCGTCTCGGAGCGATCGAATCGGGCCACATGAGCCTCGTCGAATTTCAGCAGGCACGCCAGATAAAGTGCTCTGACCGCCTCCCGGTACTTGCCCTCTCGGGCAAGCATGTCGGCCTGCTGAAGCCACTCGTCGAGAGTGCGCTCCGGCTCATCTTCGTCCAGGAGGGCCTTGGTCTTCTTGCGAAGACCGCGTTTCCAGTCGACGTGTCTGAGGCCCAGGAAGGCGAACACGATCACCGCAGCCCCGAGCAATGTCCACATCACCCACGTCACCCAGGGGCCCAGAAATGAGCCCGAAGGGCTTGAGCTGGGGGTGTCGTTATGCGGCATCTTCACCGAGAGGCCCTTGAGCTTGTCCAGCGCCCGGGAGAGCCAGTTCGCTTCGCTGCGAACCCCGTTGTCCTTGTAGAAAGGCAGTTCCTTGATCGTCTTGGCTTGACCGGATGCTCCGGAACTAGGCGCTGCCGCACTTGCCAATGCCCTCAGTTCCACCGTTTCGGTGAGGCTCTTCAGACTACTTTTCTGGGTGGCAGCATCGTCGGAGATGAGTCCCAGGGTGTACCCCGCGATCGCCTCGTCCTTCTCAAAGCCGTTTGCGTCTGCCATCACGTTCGCGGCCTGCTCAGGGGTTTTTGCGGCTTCGAGCTTGCGTGACAGGCCCTGATAGTCCTGAGCGCCGGCGAACGCAAAAGCCAGGAACAGGCTACAGATCGAAACGATTCGGACGACCACTGCGCGTTATCTCCTCGGCCAAAGCCTCGATGTCGTAGCCCTCCCGGCGAATGCGCCGATCGTAGTAAATCACGGTGATTGCGGCCGCCCAGATCGGGATGATCGTCCACAACATCAGGAACGAAGGCAGCAAGTCCAGCAGGGGAAGCAGGATGCGCTGAATCTCGAAGCCGTTGGTTAGGCTTTCCACCATGCCCTGGGCGCCTACCAGGCTAAACGAAAGGGCAATGCCAAAGTAGATCACAAGCCCCAGGAATGCCATCAAGGCGAAAACTGAGTGGACGGGACCGGTGCCTGCGGGCGCCAGCGGAGTGCTCTTGAGCAGCTCTTTGCTCCGACGGATCGAAGCCCGAATTCCCGTTCCTTCGATCACCATCACAGGAACCGAGAGCGCGTGGTAAGAGACGACAAGGATGGCCGCGAGACCTCCGCCAATCATTCCCAAAACGCCGATGAGGGCGAAAACCCCTTGCAGGGTGTCTCCCATGTAGGTGGCCAAAAAGCTCAATCCCATCGAAACGAGGAAGACCCAAAGTGAGGCGACAACTTCGGTGAGGCAGAGGCCAGTGACCCGCAATACGATGCGCCGAGAGTCGGCGATTGCCGCGACTGCATCGGGCGTCTTGCCGATCATGTAGTCGGAAACGATGCGTGACACGATCGACGAAATCTGGGCGACCCCGGTGGCAAACAGAAAGCCGCTGACGAGGACCGAAAGTCCGATGACTCCCACCGCCTCGGTAGCCTGCGCGGCGATGCTATTCGGGTGGTTCGTGGAGACGAGAGCGGGGAAGGCGAACTGGTAGAGAAACGCCACTGAGGCCAGGCAAAGGATGGACGGGAGGACGGTGAGTTTGAGAAGTGTCCAACCGTAAGCGCGATAAACGCCAACCGCAGTATCGATGATTTGCCCAGACGTCATGGGACGGAGCCGGAGTCGGCGGTCCAACTTGGCGGCTCGGAGGGCGAAGTAACGGGCGATTGGATCGGACGTCACTATCAGTAGTGTATCCCCCCAATGTCGAATTCGTTCGAGTCTATTTCGGCGGGTCCCTCGAACCTCACTCTCAAAAGGATAAACTTTAACGCATGAACACGCTTTTGGCTCTCGCCACAACCATGGTGGCGGCACAATCCACCCCTCGCATCGAGGACTATGTGCAGCGAAATCTTAAGGACGCAACCCTTGTGGCCCGCGTGCTGAAGGGAGATCAGCGCGAGCTTAAGAAGATCAATGGCGACTTCGGCCAGGCTTACCGTTTCGACACCACCACGGTTCAAATCAAGGAGCCGTTCAAGCTCCGCCTCGAGGCCACTGTGGAAGACAGCAATGTCATCTACATCATCAACGGCCCCCGCCGCCTTCTGAAGATTCCGAAGTCCGGAATCAGCCAGTCGAAAGACCTATCGACCCACCCTGGCCAACGACAGACCCTCATGGACTTCGGCCTTCTCACATCCTCCCTGTTTGAAGAGCTGTTCAAATCGACATTTGTCCGAACCGACCGAGCCACCGGCGACCTCGTGTTCGACCTCACTTATCCCGCGAACCTCAACGACACCAGTCGGCAGCGAGTTTGGGTGGACAAAGAGAAGAAGCTTGTCGACAAACGAGAGTGGTACGGCCAAGACGGTCGCCAACTCGCGACGTTCTACTACGAGGACCCGAAGAACAGCGGCGGAGTCTGGATCTGCTCGCAGATGACCGTAAAGAACGTGGAAGGCAAGGTCGCCGGCGTGACTCGCTATGAGTCGATCAAGGTGAACACCGGCCTCTCGGATTCGCTCTTCGGCGTGAAGTAAGAACTCCAGGAACCCCTCCCCAGATGGAGGGGTCCCCGGATCCGCACTCCCAAATTCAAACGACTGCTTGCAGTCCGTCCATGACCTTGCGAATGCTCCAGTCGTTAGCCTCGAGGGTGTCCCAGGCTTCGTCCCGGGTGAGGGGAGTGAGCTCGCAGAGAATGCGGACGCATCGGTCCTTCAGCTTTTGGTTCTTCGCCTTCACGTCGACCATGAGGTTCTCGACCACCTTGCCATTCAGCACCATCGCACCGGTACTTATCCGGTTCAAAACAAGCTTCTGGGCGGTGCCCGCCTTCAAACGAGTCGAACCCGTCAGAACTTCGGGTCCGGTGTCCAGAAGAATTCCCAAGTCGGCGGCGTCCAAAAGGGCTGAGCCGTGGTTGTTCGAGATGCCGCAGGTCCAAATTCCTTTCTGCCGTGCGTGGCGCACCGCAGACACGACAAACGGGGTTGAGCCGCTGGCCGCGATGCCGATGACGATGTCATCTCGATTGATGCGGAGGTCGTTAAGAGCGGTGATGCTGGCGTGAATGTCGTCTTCCGCATCCTCCACCGCCTTACCCCCTGCTTCTGCTCCGCCAGCGACGAGGGCGATGAACCGGTCGGGCTCGACGCCGAACGTCGGAGGCATTTCTGCGGCATCCATGGTGGCGACTCGGCCACTAGTGCCCGCCCCAACGTAGATCACCCGGCCACCCTTGGCGAACGCCTGGGCTGCGCGCTCGATAACCTCGGCGAGCGGCTGCTCCACCCCCTGCATCACTCGGATGACCGTCATCTCTTCTTCATTCATCAGCCGCACGATTTCGCGGGCTGACATGTTGTCAAGGCCATACGATCGTGGATTGCGCGATTCAGTTCCCAACGCTCATCTCCTTTGCGAGCTCCACCGCCCCGAGGAGGGGCGGACGATTGATTCGGTTAACGTTTAGTTTTCGGTCTGGCAACCGGTTTTCCAGACTCTCGACGAACATTTCCTGGAACATCGAGCCGGACTTCCATAGTCCGCCCGCCAGACAAATGCCCAATGACTCCGATTTGAAGAAGTGCCGCTCGACGTGGTCTTGCACGATCTCAGCAAGATGCCCACCGTTGCGGCGGATGCTCTCCAAAGCATAAGGTGCCCCCGCCTTGGCGTCTTGGCCCAGGGTCTTGGCGAGCTTGGCCAGCATCGCGGCCGGCGTGCCCGAGCGATAGACGGCAGCGACGATGACGCCTTCTTCGAACGTGCCGAAGGTGTCGAAGATGGCGGTTTCCAAGGACTCCGTCACTTCGCCTTTCTGATCCAAGAAGTAGGTGAGCGCATCTCGTCCGTATTGGAAGCTCGAGCCGAAGTCTCCGAGGAGATATCCGCGGCCTCCACTCTTAACGACGCCGCTTTCATTACGAGAACACACCAATGAGCCAGTTCCCGCAATGATACAGATATCGGTGGATGGCGGAGAGGCATAAAAAGCGGCCGTGTAGTCCGGTTCGGCCCTTACGGTTGCCTGGGGAAAGAGGTAGCGAAGGTGGTCCTCTCCTCGACGGCGTACCTCGTCACTAATAAGGCCCGCAAAGCAGCCACAAACGTAGGCGGGGACTGGGCAGCCATCCACTGCGGTGGCGAGGTTACGACGAAGGCGAGGCTCAGGAGTCGACACTAAATTGGCGGCTCCGGAATGACCTTGGAAGAGGGTGTTACCGAGTTCATCCACCGCGAGAACGCGGCTCGAAGAACCTCCGCAGTCAAGCCCAACGAAGACACTCATCAAGAGGGTTGGCCCCCGTAAAGGCCGACGATGAGTGTACCCATGGCCCGCTCTGGTAAAACTGTTGGGTGAGACGGTACCAGGGGGAGGCGCTGCCCGAAAAGCCGCGAATCGCCGTTATTAGCAATGACGCCCTCGGGAACTACGTCGTCGCGACTCCACTCCTCCAAATGCTCCGTTCGGCTCATCCCGATGCGACTCTTCACTACTATGGGGGAACGCGAACCGAGGAGCTATGGTTTCCGGAAAAGATCATTGACTGGGGCTTTCCGCTGCACGGGTCAGAACCTTGCAATTCGGTTGCTGAGGCTAAGGGTCCGTATGACCTCGTGGTCAACATGGAGGTCTCAACCTGGGCCAAGTCCTTCACCGCCCTGATTGCTGGAGACGGCTATGTGAGCGGCCCGTGCGTGGGCCCCGATGGACGCGCAGACCTAGCTTTTTCGAGCGATGATCGGGGAGCCCTTGCTGCGGATTCAGACTGGATTGCCGCTGACCTGACCCAGCGATATCCCTTCCTGAATAGCGGTTTTATCGGCGAGATATTCTGTCGCCTGGCGTACCTTGAGGGGCCAATCCCCGCGTATAAGGTGGAGGCTCATAGCCCTCGAACGCGAGTCCCATCTATCCTCATTGCAACCGCGGCCAGCCTTCCCGAGAAACTTTGGCCCGTCGAGAAGTGGGTCAGCCTGCTTACGTCCCTTCGCCAAACCGGATACGACATCGGGCTCCTAGGCGCCAAACCTGCCGCTCAGCGCCAGTTTTGGAAGGGTGACTCCGGTGAGGAGGTTCTTGTCAAGAACGGTCTGGTTGAAGACTTTCGCGGCAAGTTCACTCTCCCCCAAGTGGTTGGCGCTCTGAAAAAGGCCGAGGTAGTCATCACCATCGACAACGGTATCTTGCACCTTGCGGTGGCGGCGGGCGCGCCCACCGTTGGACTTTTTCGGCACGGCATCCATCGTCTATGGGCGCCCCCCGCCAAGAAACTAAGCGTCTTAACCGCAGGCGAAGGCCGCGAGGTCTCGGACATCGGGGTTGACTATGTCGGGGAGACGCTCGTCGGTGCGTTCTGAACGGCTTCTCGTCTCACTGAAGGGTTACATCGGCGATGCCGTCATGGCCCAGCCGCTCATCGAAGCGCTTGAGAAGGAGTATTCGTCGGTAAAGATCCTGACGGCACCCTTAGTCCAGCAAGTGCTTTGGAGCCCCAATCGCGAGCGCGAATATCTGAACCTCGACCGAGATAGGAGCATCAAAGGCTTTCGACGCCAGGTCCGGGAACTCCGAGCGGAGCGGTTCGGAGTCGCCGTCCTTGTCAATCACAGCTTTCGAAGCGCCCTCATCGCGCGAGTCGCCGGAATCCGGCAAGTGGTCGGTCATGGAATGGAAGGACGTCGATTCTTGTTGACCCAGTCAGTGAGCTACGACCAGTCAGAGTGGGAAGCATGGTCCTGTCTGGACCTCGCCCAACCCTTGGGTTTGGACGCGGAAAAGACCCGGCCACATCTGCCCGTCTCCGAATGCGAGCGCCGCGAGGGACTCGATAATCTTCAAGGAGCCACGGTTGGGATACAGCCGGGTGCCCGTTTCGCGGGGAAGCAGCTCCCGATCAGCACAATGACCCAAGTGGCCAAGGGGCTGGAAGCACGTGGTTTGAGGGTTGCCATGCTCGGCGGAACCGAAGAAGTCGAGTTCGGCCAGCAAGCTGCAGCCGCCCTCAAGGAGCCCGTCACCGACCTCATAGGAAAGACCTCGATCCGAGGCACTCTCGGCGCCCTGGTGAATCTCAAATTGATGATCGGTAGCGATACCGGCCTGATGCACTTGGCTTCGGCTTCGGGTTGTCCGACCGTCACCACGTTCGGGCCGACCCCCTCCTCGAAATGGGGCCACGACTACCCGCCCAACCGGGTCCTCCAGGCTCCCGGGGGGAACATGGCCCAGATGAGCCCCGACGAGATTCTCCAGGCGGCAGTTGGGGTGTTAGGCCTGGGGTGAGAGCTTTCGCTCTTGCGCTTGTCTGCTTTGTCGCAAGCCTTGCGTCGGCCTTTTCCCAAAACAACGTCCTCATTCTCATTCCCACCGGCAGCGCCGGGCCTGCGGTCGACATCCACACATACACGAAGGGCGAGTGGGCTCTGTGGCCAGCAAGAACCGGGCAATCGGGCAACAACCGCCTTCTTTCGATACTCTCCGGGGTCGACTGGGTCGGCGAATCGGGCGACCTCAAGTTTCGACAGGTAGGAAACACTTGGCAATCCACGAACTATGAGTCATTGCAACGGCGAGGCTACTTCTCGGCGAGGCACTCGATAATCGGAAAGACTCGAACTGCCCTCATCACAAACGCGGAAGGCTCGGCGAAGCCTGAAGCGATGTTTCTCGCCCTCAACGACGACTCCGCGTTCCTCGAACACGTGGGAATCAACGAGGTCTGGCCCCCCGACCGCTTGCTCATCTACGAGGCACTGGGCTGGGACGATGCGGAGATGGTCGCCCGAAAGGCGGGCGGTCGGGCCATCGAGATCGAGTACCCACCTGAGTTGCAGAACTGGTGGACGCAAGTTTGGTTCAAGGGTCGCGGTTGGCCAAATGGGTTGCCGAATCCAGATCAGGTCCCTGGGCTGATCCCTTCCAGCCGCCTCGGCGCGCTGCTCATATCTCCCCAATCCCTAACTTGGACTCGCGACGACAGTGCGCACTGGGGAGGGGCCAATCGCTGGCTGGAGCACATCCGCGGGCCTGGCACGATTGTGTTTATGGGTATCGGGTTCCTTACCCTCGCCATCGTATCCGTAGGGGTCTACATCGTGTTGTCAGAGAAACGGTCCCTCGTGATCGGCGCCTTTCTCGCGTTCGTCTCGATCATCCCGTCGGTGGTCGTGGTGGCCGGATGGTTCACTCGGCTGAGCGGCTTGGCTGGTTGGCCGATATGGCTAATCCTCGCGGCCGTCTGTGTGTCTGGGCTGTCTGCCCAAGCCACTCTGCTCCAGCGGAAGTTCCTCGCTCGAGCGCATCCGCTCTTCGCCTGCTCGGTGGTGCAAGTCCTTCTCCTCGCGACCCTCGACCCGAAGTGGGGCGAATACTCACCCGTGTTCGGGTGGATACGCCTTGAGACTAGCCCGGAGGTGGTCGGTGCCCTGTTCGCATCGATGGTCGGAATCGTTGCCTTTTCCCGAGGCACCGGAGCGAACGTTCGCTCCGCGATTTGGGCTTTCATGATCCTGCTGACCCTCTTCGGCTTTGTGGCCCAGCCTGCATGGACGGGCGGGCATTCATACTTCGCCCTTTTACCCTTGGTCGCTCTCGCCGCCGGAGAGCAGTGGCTATTGCCGCTCGGCCTTCTCGTGGGAGCTTTTGGCGTATGCGCGCTCGTTCCCGCCCTCACTCACGGATACGCTTGGATGCCCGGCGGCCTCATTCACAACATTTCTGAGCGTGGAGCCGTGGATATCAGCCGCTATGCCCAATTCCTATTTTCTCCTGCCTTCCTGGGCAGTGTGTTCACGGCCATCGCTCTTTCGCTCATCGCCGACCGATTCTTCTTCCACCAGCTCCGAAAGCTGCTGCGAACTGACTTGCGGCTTCGGGGCGTTCTTTGTGGGGCCGCTGCCGCCCTGGTCATTGGGCTGGTTCAACCGCTCCTGCTGCACGGCGCGCTCGTCGCCTGCCTCGGGTCGCTCTTGGTGCTACTTTTCGACGGGGTGCGAACCCTTTAGCCAGGCGGCGAGGTTCTTCCGCGCCCTGTCGCTCGCGAATGGGTCTCGCTCGACTCTAAATCCGTCCGATTGCACCATCTGAATCGGCGCCTCGATCCGGATCTCCTCACCGTTCCGCCGAACCACCACCGCGCTCATCAAGTTGGTGGGCGCCTCGACGGAGACGACCTCGTCGCCGACGTGGAACTCCGAGGAGTCGGGCACGCTGACGATCTTCTGATTTCGGCACTGGAAGGCCAACTCAGGGTAGTCGTGGCCAGTAAGCAAGACGCGGAGCCCGATGCCCGCGAGCAACTCATAAGGCACCTCGTCGGTTGACCGAACGATCGAGTCGTACAGCTTGGTCAGGTCCTTGCCCGCAACCTCGTTGATCGTGGTGAGAATCTCGTTCTCGCCATAGCCGGGCTTAGGAATCTTGTGGCGAGCCATCAGCAAGCGCAGCACATCGTCCAGACTTCGTGCGCCGTCGGTCGCGTCCCGAATCGCGGCGTCGAACACGAGGCCGGCAACGAGGCCCTTGTTGTAGTAGCTTAGGTCCCCGACCCCGAAGCCGCCATTCTCCCAAGCCTGCCTTGAGGTCTCTTCGAGCGTCTTAATTCGGCGCATCCGGCTGAGTTGGAGAGTCCGAATCTGGTCGGCCAATTGGTCAGCGAGCCATGTTTCGTCCTTCAGCCCGCTCTGGAACGCGTGCAGCTTCGAGTAGTAGTCGGTCACGCCCTCGGCAAACCAAAGATTGGTGGTCCGGACCTCGCGGGTGTAATCGAACGGTCCGAGCACCTCGGGGCGAATCTGCTTCACGTTCCAGGCGTGGAAATACTCGTGGGTTTCGAGGTCGTCGAGGCCCAGGTCGGTTGAATTCTGGGTTGCCACCACGTTACAAGCGCGATGCTCAAGCCCCCCGTTGAAGTCGCCCACCGCAAGGTGGATGAAATAGATGTAGCGCTTGAACGGGGCACTCCCAAACAACCGAAGTGCAGGCTTGCTGCCGGTCTGAAGCTTCGCCGCCTCCATGTCCGGGTTACATCGGACATCTCCGTCGGGGGCCGTGAAGACGGCTTCGAAGGGGATGCCGTTGACGTCGAACTTCTTCCGAACGAACGAACCCATTTCGATCGGATTGTCGGCGAGCTCATCATATCCAGCTGCCGTGTAGCGTCCCTCGTCATCCTTGTCCATTGGCGTCGCGATGTCCCAAGCCTTAGGCAGGTTGACCTCCAGGGTGGTGTCTTCCTTGAGTCGGTCGTCTGGGTAGACAAACGCCGCAGGCCCATTGATGAAGGCCGTCTTGGCCCGAACATTCACCCCAAAGAAGCCCAGTCCCTTGTCATCGCCTAGCACTCGGTAGCTAAAGGTGACTGCCTTTTTTGTCGGATTCTCGATTTCCCAGGTTCGGTCGTGCGGGTGGGAAACCGTGAGGGGCTGGCCTTGGGCATCGAACGCCTTGACGTTCGAGATCTCCTTCTCGTATTTCTGGAGAAAGTAGAAGCCGGGTGTCCAAGCTGGGATGCTGAACTTGGGCTGAGCGGAGGCGGTGTCCAGGTGGACCGCGATCGTGAGCGACTTGGCGGCAGGATCGGGCGTGAGCCTGTAACGAATGGTCGCGAGGCCCGAATAGGGAAGGAGGACGAGCCCGAGGAGAATCCTGCGCATGGTTTTACTACTGAGTTCCTTTGACTCCGTGCACCGAGTCGAGGTGTCAAACTTTACACGAAATGTTCGTGCCAACTCTTACCGTGTTGTTCGCTTTGGTTCAACAAGTCGGTTACGTTCAAGACCCGAGGGACCCGATGCCTGCCGTCTGGAAGGATCCCGGCTATCTGAAGCTGGTCTGGATTCAGTCCCCCAACTACGGCCCGCGCCCGAAGGACGCCGTTGTCGACACGATCGTAGTTCACTCGACTGTCATCCCGACGTTGCAAGCGACCACCGAAGCATTTCAGCGCACCACGAGCCAGGTGAGTGCCCACTTCACCATCGGCCGAGACGGCTCGATCGTTCAAAACGTGTCCACCTTCGACCGTGCTTGGCATGCCGGAGTGAGCAAAGACGCCGACGGCAGGACGAACCTGAACCACTACTCCATCGGCATCGAGTTGGTGAACTTAAACGACGGCATCCAGCCCTATCCAGACCAGCAGATTCAAGCCCTCTGCGGAATTATCGCCGAGATGCGGCGTCGATTCCCGATCAAACAGCTAGTCAGCCACGAATTCATCGCCCAACCCCCCGGCCGTAAAAACGACCCCAAGGGGTTCCCGTGGGACAAGCTCAAATACTTCAACCTGCCCATCTACACCGGCGAGAACCACAAGTAGCTCATTTCGGCGGCTCTTTGCCGATGAGGGGCGGTGGCTTCTCAATCACCGTCTTGCGGGGAGTAAACCGAAAGAGCAACCACCCCACCATCGAAACTCCCCACCCGACCCAAGCCAGGCCTATGGGCACAAAGCCAAGGTAACTGCCGAACACCAGCACGCCACCACCCAGGTAGCAGATCCAGCACAAGAGTCGAAGCGGATGCATATCCAATTGTAGATGCGATCCGTTGCGGTCGCGGGCGTCTCTCCCTTGTTTTCGGAGCGGCCGGAGTGTTACGATGCGGCGTGGAACCGATCCGGGAGAAACGACACCGCCTCCCCGAAGCCGCCTACCATGGTCGCATCGCCGTCGCATTCACCGCGTGTGAGAAAGAGCGGCGCTGTCTCCTTGCGAATCAGCTCGCCTTCGCGGCAATCACCGACTGCCTTACCGAAGCGGCGAAACTCCACCATTGCGTCGTTGGCATCTACACCGTCATGCCCGACCACCTTCACGCGCTCATCGTCGGAACTGAGGAGAACAGTCGGCCCAAAGATGCGATGAGTATGTTTAAGCACCGGTCGCAGTTCCGGCTATCTCAGCTCTTTCCCGAGTTCGATTGGCAAGACAACTTCTACGATCGAATCGTCCGCAAGTCGGAGGGATGGGCACAGTGTGTCCGATACTTTGCCCTCAACCCCGTCCGCGCTGAGCTAGCCCCCGACATCGACTCTTGGCCCTACACCGGCGCCGTCGGCTGCGACCTGAGAGACTCCCTCACCGACGCGTTTTGGTAAAAGAATAGGATCGCTCCTCTCACCGGCAAATTCGCAATAGATTTAGATCGCTCCGGCGATCTGTAGGCGCGATCCCTTGCGGTCGCGGACGCAATCCGTTTAACCGAAAATCAACAAATGTGCCAGATAACCCCTGGGCGTTACCAAGAAACTCACGCAAAGGTAGATCCGATCTGTAGGTGCGAGCCCTTGCGACCGGGAAAATGGTTCTCAGAAAACTCAGGATCAAGTCAGGCGTCGAGCGACCGTAAAGGATCGCTGCTACAGATCGCCGGAGCGATCTACTTCGCTTGCCGAATTCTGTCAACCGTGGCTCGCCGATTCAGGCGATCTGGGTGGACGACCACACTGTGACGTCTATCGACCGGCGCGGTCAACCCACCCAAAATCCCCCGAGACGAATCCTCCGCCGAAATCCGCATCGACTCACGATCCGCCTGGTATGTGAGATGGAGATTCAGGAACACGCATACCGAGAACGGCGAAGACACCCTCGACTTCGACGATCTCTTGCGATGAATTAAAGATTCAGACAACCTAGATCGCCCCGGCGATCTGTAGTCGAAAGTTTTTAAGCCTTCGCAGGGGCGCAGGACCTTTAACTGCGAGCGGCCGGCATTTCTCGTAGATTTGGGTGGTTTTTTAGAAGGGCGCTCTTTAGGGCTCTTGCCACCTTCCCTCCAGATTCGTCGAGTAGACGTGCGAACGCTATCTGTTCATCGACCCAGGCGTAGTTTGGAAAGGAGCTGGCGGCGACTTGGAGGGCTTCGTCAGTCCTCGGCATTGAATCGTACAAGTACTGGCGCGTGGCTCGTTGGGAGGGATCGGCTCGAAGGAATCGCAGCGCCATGGCGGACCTGAAGTCGGCTTTGGTGCCTTCGAGAGCAGTGAGCCGGTCGTCTTCCTTAGCGATGTGGTCGGGAATCTCCACATATGCATCCCAGGCTGCAGCTCTATTTTCGGTACCTAGCGCGCGCAGGATGTATCCGATAGAGTTACTGTTGTCTCGAACCAACGCTCGAACATCGGCGACAATGACAGTTCTGTCGACTTTGGCAACCTCAAGTAACGTGCGTCTACGACCGTGGTCAGAGCGATTTGCTTTCCCTGGAGAGAACTCGTCTCTATACAGAGAAATCCAGTCGATACCTCCTCGATCTAATCCGCCACCTGAGGTATAGGCGTCGTAGCCCCTTCCCACTATTTCAGATCCACTGGGATCATAGTCGCCAATCTCATAGTCCTCTATTTTTATTGGCCCCCATGTAATGCCTGCACGTGTCCACTTTTGTCGGTTGGGCGGAATGACTTCCCACTTCTTTCCATTAACTTGAAATCCTTGATCCTCGATGAGGTCGCGTAGCTCGCAAAGTCGATCAAATGCTTGTCTACGATCATGTCCGAAAACATAGAAGTCGTCAACGAAGCGAATACAGGGTAGTCCGCTGTCTCTTACTCGCTGATCCAAGGGTGTCAGAAGCAGCCTGGCAATCAGATCCGAAACGATCGATCCTTGTGGAAGGCCAAGTCTATAGTCGTCGACGTAACTAGATACTTTATCAATTAGGATCGGCGGCATTCCTAGACCACCTCTTCCTAGCAAATCAAGAATGTGGATGGGGTTGACCCATCGATAGAATTGATGGATGTCAAGCTTGCCGACCCATTCACCACTCGCAAGGGCTCTGCCCTGTGTGGCAGCAAGAAAGTGCCTGTACTCCCTTGGGTCTCGGATCTGGCCGAATTCAGCCCTGCGATAGTCGCTTTTTTGTAGCAATAGGGCTGCATAGACCTGCGTCCGATCAAAGATCGACGCTTTTCTCCAATACCATTCCTCTATCTCAGGGCCGAATCTGGACCAAGCCCATTGAGCCCTCGGACTGAAGTGGCAACCAGGCCTGTACGACCGGTCATGCTTGGTGCGATTGATGATCTCCCACTCATTGTGCCGCTCTGGTATTAGCCTCCGAAGCTCGCCTTCGTTTGGTTGCCATTTCGCGATGGTGTTACCGAAGGAAGACGTCCGAGCAAAGCTGTTCCTTCTCAGATCGTGAATGAGATTTTCAATATAGTCTGGCTGCATGCTGTTAAGTTCTCTAGCTACACCCGCTCGTTTCACCGCAACTGTCGCACTTCAGACAAACCCCGTTCCGGACCATCGTGAACGCACCGCAGTTCGTACACGGATCGCCCTCGTATCCCTTCAGTCGCGCCTGCCGGATCTTCTCACCCTGCTCACTTGTCGAAGATCGAATCGGCGCGGCCATCAAGGCACGTCCATTCGCCCCGTGACCGCTCACGATCCGTTCCTCATAAACGGCCGGAGCCGACTTCTGCGCTTGCTCTAGGGCCCAAGTCGGTCCGCCGACGGCGCCGGGATTGTCGTCTAGGGGCAAGGCTTCCTGGCCTCGGGTGGCGTTAAACGCGGCAGCCGTATGATCCTCCGAAGCCGCCCCCGGCACTGAACCAGCGAAGTCTTCGTCCTCGACTTCCTCGTCGTCGTAGGCGGGACCCTGCGAGGGGGTGCCCATGGCGTCACCTCGGAGGTCTTCCGGCTTCACCTGCACCAAGTCCGTCCGGCCGAGATAGGACAGGGCCAGCTCGCGGAAGATGTAGTCGATGACCGAGGTGGACATCTTGATGTTGTCGTGGCCCTGAACCGAGCCGTTCGGCTCGAAGCGGGTGAAGACGAACGCCTCCACAAACTCCTCGAGGGGGACACCGTACTGGAGGCCCAAGGAAATCGCGATCGCGAAGCAGTTCATCAACGACCGGAAGGCGGCGCCTTCTCGGTGCATGTCGACAAAGATCTCGCCCAAAGTGCCGTCCTCGAACTCACCGGTTCGGAGATAAACCTTGTGGCCGCCAACTCGCGCCTTCTGGGTGTACCCTCGGCGTCGGCCGGGCATTACTCGGCGCTTGCTGATGTAGCGGTACACCAGCTTGGTGGCCATCTGCTGAATCTCTTCGTGCTGAGACATCACGGGAATCGGAGCAAGCGCGTCAACCGGCTCTTCCAGGCTCGCTTCCAAAATCGCGGCAGCGGCATCATCCGACGATGCGTTCAGCGGCTGACTGAGTTTGCTGCCATCTCGATACAGGGCATTGGCCTTGAGGCCGAGGGTCCAGGAGAGCCAATAGGCGTCCTTAATGTGGTCGATCGTGGCCTCGCCGGGGAGGTTGATCGTCTTGGAGATCGCACCGGAGAGGAACGGCTGAGCAGCGGCCATTTGGTGGATGTGGCCGCTGGCGCTGATGAAGCGCTGACCCTTCTTTCCGCATCGGTTGGCGCAGTCGAAGATCGGAAGGTGCTCGTCCTGAAGGTGCGGCGCACCTTCGACGGTCATCGTGCCGCACACGTATTCATTCGCGGCGTCGACCTGCTCCTTGCTGAACCCGAGCTCGGCCAGCATGTTGAACGACCAGTCGTTCAATTGCTCGTCGGTGAACCCGAGCACGCCCTTGCAGAACTCGTCTCCGAGGCTGAATTTGTTGAACGCGAACCCAATCTCGAATGCGTTCTCTAATCCGCTCTCTAGCGAAACGAGAACCTCAGGCGTGAAGCCTTTAGCGGCCAGCGACTCGTGATTGATGAACGGCGCGCCTTTGAGCGACTTGTGGCCGAGCGCGTAAGAGATCACGTCCTCGATCTGCTCCTGGCTGTAGCCAAGCTTGCGCAGGGCGGGCGGGATCGACTGGTTGATGATCTTGAAGTAACCGCCGCCGGCCAGCTTCTTGAACTTGACGAGCGCGAAGTCCGGCTCGATGCCGGTGGTGTCGCAGTCCATGATGAGGCCGATCGTGCCGGTTGGGGCGAGAACGGTGACCTGGGCGTTGCGATAGCCGTGGCTCTCGCCAAGGTTCAGCGCCTTGTCCCAAGCGTCGTGGGCAGCGGCCAACATGTCGGCCGGGCATTCCGCCTGATCCACGCCAACCGGCTTCACGCTTAGCGCTTCGTACTCCGACTGGGGTGCGTTGTACACCGCACGGCGGTGATTGCGAATGACGCGCAGCATGTGCTCACGGTTCTTCTCATAGCCTGGGAACGGCTTCTGCTCCGATGCGACCAAGGCGCTGGTGGCATAGCTGTCTCCACCGAGGATGCCGGTGAGGGCGCCGGTGATGGCGAAGCCCTTCGGGCTGTCGTAAGGAATGCCCATCTGCATCAGCAACGCGCCGAGGTTCGCATAGCCGAGGCCGAGGGTCCGGAACTCGTAGCTGAGCTTGGCGACTTCCACGCTGGGGAACTGGGCCATGAGCACGCTGAGCTCCAGCACGATGGTCCAAAGCCGAATCGCATGGCGATACCCTTCGATGTCGAAGGTCTGAGTCTTCGGATCGTGGAACCGAACCAGGTTGATGCTGGCCAAGTTGCACGCGGTGTCGTCGAGGAACATGTATTCGGAGCACGGGTTGCTCGCGTTGATCCGCCCATCAACCGGGCACGTGTGCCACTCATTGATCGTGGTGTCGTACTGCAATCCGGGGTCGGCGCAGGACCAGGCGGCGTTACAGATGTCGTCCCAAAGCTCCTGGGCATCGACTGTCTTCACGACCTTCTTGCTTGTACGAGCGGTGAGATTCCATGAGCCGCCCTTATCGACCGCCTCGAAGAACGTGTTCGGCACGCGCACCGAGTTGTTCGAGTTCTGGCCGGAGACGGTGAGGTAGGCCTCGCTCTCGTAACCGGTGTCGTAAGTCGGGAAGTCGATCTTGGTGAATCCGTTCTGGGCGAACTGGATGGCTCGCTGAATGTAGTTGACGGGAACGTCCGCCGCCTTCGCCTCGGCGATGGCTACTCTCAATTTGCTATTCGTGCGCGGGTTGGTGTCTCCCGAAGACGAAGCCATGATCGCGTTCAGGTGTCGCTCGCAAGCCTTAGAGCCGGCCACCAGCGAGGCAACCTTCTGCTCCTCCACGACCTTCCAGTTGATGAAGGTCTCGATGTCCGGGTGGTCCATGTCGAGGCAGACCATCTTGGCCGCACGTCGCGTGGTGCCTCCCGACTTGATGGCGCCCGCGCTGCGGTCGCCCACTCGAAGGAAGCTCATCAGACCGCTCGACTTTCCGCCGCCGCTGAGGCGCTCGCTCTCACCGCGAATCTTGGAGAAGTTGGTGCCGACGCCGGAGCCGTACTTGAAGATACGGGCCTCTCGGGTCCACAAGTCCATGATGCCGCCCTCATTCACAAGGTCGTCCTTCACGCTGAGGATGAAGCAGGCATGCGGCTGCGGTCGCTCGTAGGCATTCTTGCTTCGAGTCAACTCATCGGTGATCGGGTCCACGTAGTAGTGCCCCTGGGGAACGCCGGTGATGCCGTAAGCATAGTGAAGACCGGTGTTGAACCACTGCGGCGAGTTCGGGGCGGCGACCTGCTTGGCCAGCATGTAGACGAGCTCGTCGTAGAAAGCCTGTGAATCCTCCTCGGTGTCGAAGTACCCAAACTCCTTGCCCCAGTGCGTCCAACAACCCGCAAGTCGGTGGAAGACTTGGCGGCTGTCCGTCTCGCTGTCGGACTTGGGGTCGCCAAACTTCGAGGGATGTCCGCCCTCCTCGCCGCCTTGAATTCCCGCCTTGCGGAAATACTTCTGAGCCAGAATATCGGTCGCCACCTGGCTCCAGTGAGCGGGCACCATCACGTTTTCCATGAGGAAGACGGTGGAGCCATCAGGATTCCGAATCTCACTCTTTCGAGGCTCAAACGGAATGCTGGAGTAAGGGTCGGAACCCTGGGTGGTGAAGTAGCGGGATATTTTCATGAGAGGCTGTAGTTGTCCAAAAAGATGGATCGCAAAAGGGTGTTCGGTGTTGGGTGTTTGGTGTTCGGAAGGGATTAGGAGGTGTTTGGCGGCAAACTCTCCAAGTTCGGTTCATAGGGCGAGATCGACTCTCGAATTCCTTGCTTCTCTCTTCGATAAGTAATTAGGGAGTTGAGAGATCGAGTTGCGTGATCCAAAGATTCTTCAAAATCTTCCGCTTGCTTGGCGCTGATCAGATTCCGTTTCGCAGCCCTCTTTAGCCAATACCGCGACTCACGAGCAGAAGCTCGGGTGGTCACGAAAAAATGGATGGAGTCGGCCGAGCCATATCGGCCGTCACCCTCCGCCAAATTCGCTCCAATACTGTCAACTGCTCGAACAAGCTGCCGACCAACTGTGGTTTGGGCCAGCGAACTCCAACCAACCACAACATCCCAGACGTCGTCGGACAGGTCAACGTACTTCCGAAATAACTCGGTCTCCTCGATGGGCAAATGTGTTGACGCTTGGCTCATGCCAAACCTCCGGCCCGAACACCCAACACCGAACACCGAACACCTATCACGACGCCGCTCCTGTGCGGCGGCGCTTGCGTCCGCTCACGCTATCCAAAATCTCCTGAAAGTCCGAGACCGTCTCGAACTCTCGGTAGACGCTGGAAAAGCGGACATAGGCGACCGTGTCGATGTCGCGCAACGCGAGCATCACTTTGTCGCCAACCACGGACGACGAGGCCTCGTCGTCGAACTCCATATAGAGCTCGCGCTCGATCGTGTTGACCGCGTCCTTCAGGTCCTCGATGGCCACCCTGCGTTTGCGGCAGGCGATGACCATGGAGTGGAGGCACTTGTCTCGGGAGAACTCTTGACGGCTGCCGTCACGCTTTACGATAAAAAGTCGCGGCCTTTCGCTGCGCTCGAACGTAGTGAATCTTCGGCCACACGCCGTACACTCGCGCCGCCTTCGGATGGTCTCGCCATCCAGCCCAGGACGAGAGTCCAGAACCTTCTGATCGGGGAAACCACAGAACGGGCAGCGCATAAGTATTCACTATCATACCCCAACATCTTGGGGTTCGAATATTATTCAACCACGACATGTGGTGTGTCAAGACGTAAAAGTTGCTAACATCTTGATAACATCTTTTCCAACAATTGCGCACCGTTTTCCCACCGTCAAACGTCACCCGCACAAAACTACGACAGCAAAATTGCGGACTTGAAAGCAAGTACATTTAACAGCTCCCTTTTTGGGACAAAAGGGTCAATTGTTAGCGGAAACTAAGGCTCGTATGTCGCTCAACCTCGCCAGGGAGCAGGTCGATCTGCTGAACCGCTATATCGGCCATTCGGAATCTGCTGATTTCGACTTCCTCGTCGTACATGCCGAACTACTGCTGGACTATCTGCACACCGCGAAAGAAGAGCGAGCCCGTAAAGAAGCTAGCGTGTTGCACCGTCAGCCTAAGAAGCTCGGCGCGCTGTTTGGCCGCCTGATCCTCGTGGAGGGTCGTTCTGATTTCCAGAGTCGTGAGCGCGGAGTCCGCCTCTCGTGGGCTAAAGCTGTAGCCCGGAATCTCGGCCGAAGCGGCCCACCGAATCCAAGCAAGCACCCGAAGTGCATCGGCCAGCGCCAAGTTTCGCGAACCAAGGGCAAAGTCGCGCGCATGGTTCGCCCTCTGCTCTAGCTCGTCCCGAGAAATAGCCCCCCGCGCCTGCCGCTCCTCAGTGATCAGGTACTCGCAAGCTCCGACAAAATCAGAGCGGGTTCCGCCCAAGACACTCACCTGGACAAATGCGCCGATCGCCCGGCTTGCCTCGCCGAAGAGTCCGCGGACCGCGATGCCGCGGGAATTCAATGCCTTCATCACGCTCGGCAGCCGCTTCCCCTGAGCCAGTCCGATGAGGTGAAACATTGCCGATTGACGCCTTCCTTCACCTAGGTTGTAGGGGCTGGTGGCGAGAAAGCCGAAGGATGGCGACCACGCGAACTGGAGTTCGTCCTGCAGCTTGTCATGACAGTTCGAGGCGAGCGCGTCCGCGCTGTCAATCGACCAACCCGCGGTGAGCGCCTGAATCCGAAGGTGATCCTCTTCGTTCACCATCAGGCTCAAGGATCGATCGGGATCCACGAGTAGGGCCCGACCGGGCAGCGTCCACTCGAAGTCGGGCGAGACCAGCCGGCAACCCACCAGATAATCTCGTTCGGCATTTGTGAGCGCCTTAAACGTCTCCAATTGAAGGCCAGTTCTATCGGCCGCATCCAGAATCTGGTGCATCACCGAAAGCAGCTCCTCGGAAGACGCCTTGTGGGGAAACAGGTGCCCGCGCAGGTTGCGCATCACCCGCGTGCGGCTACTCAGCACCACATCAAGGTGCGGGGCATCGCCGGAAAGCCATGCCGGTTTCGGCATGGATCGAAGCACCATCCGCTTCCAGGACTCAGAGTCCCGATCCGCCTGCCGCATCAAATCAGCCTACCGCTTTCGGCCAAGCACATTCACGCGGGGAAGGACGAACGAGAACTTGCCGTCCGGCTTCTCTTGGATATCCATCAGCTCCTTCAAGCCGGGCGAGGCATTTCGGAATCTATGCCGAATCTCGACCACATGGTTCTCAGGCGTGCGGAGGCGCTTGGTCCAATCGTCAAGATCAAGCGTTTGGTTCTCACCGTAGGACCGCGTCTCGAGCCTGGTCACCTCGAGGCCCGAATCCTCGAACATCGTCTTCCACTCCGTAGGTGCGTAGTTGCGAATATGGCCCGGATCACGAAGAATCTCGATCTCGTTTAGCTGTCGATCCAGGTCCTGATCCTCGGGCGATGTTGTGTCGTGAACCAACACTTGGCCGCCTTGCTTAGTCACCCTGGCCATCTCGGAGACCGCTTTCTTGATATCGGCAAAGTGGTGGGGCGCAAGGCGGGCGGTGACGATGTCGAAGGTCGCATCGGGGAAGGGAATCTCTTCGGCGGGCGCCTCGATGGTCTCAACATTGTCCAGCCCCCGCTCGTCAGCTAAACGCCGAAGCTCGCCAAGCATCGCAGGTGTAAGGTCGAGTCCAACCGCTCGAGCTACGTGCGGTGCGAAGGCCAAAGCGGTGTTGCCAGAGCCGGTTGCGATATCTAGCAACGAGTCAGTGGGCTTCGGATCGGCCCACTCGACGAGCTCGGCGAGGGCGTCGGGGTCGGCGTGGACGGTGCTTGTCGCGTACTGAGCGGCGGAAGGGCCAAATTGGCTCTTGTTCAGTTCATGCTGTTCCTGTTTTGAGATCATGCCCTGAGAATACCGACCGCATTGGTTACAATGGCGCGTGCAGTTCCAGATCGCCACTTACGTCCTAGGTGCTCTTGCCGCGCTCGTAATTGGGCTCTCGAAGACGGGAGTGCCGGGCGTGGGCATCCTATGCGTGCCTCTGATGGCGACTGCGTTTGGGGGTTCCTTGTCCTTGGGTGCGACCTTGCCCATGCTTGTCTTTGCCGACATATTTGCGGTGGCGTTTTACCGATCACACGCTCAATGGGACAAGCTGCTGGTTCTGATCCCCTGGGTGTTACTTGGACTAGGGGCGGGCACCGCATTTCTCTACTTTATCGAGCCCGGACACACCCTCAACGTCGTGATCGGAGTCATGGTCCTGGCCATGCTCGGCGTCTCCCTCATGCGAACTCGCTTGGGCGATCGCCTTGTTCCGACCTCCCCAATTGGCACCGTCTTCACGGGCGCTCTTGGGGGTTTCAGCACGATGGTCTCCAACGCGGCTGGCCCGATCATGTCGATCTATATGAGCGCCACCGGCATGCCGAAGGACCAACTCATGGGGACCTCGGCATGGTACTTCTTCATCTTTAACTTGGTGAAAGTGCCGCTCATCATCGGGCTCACCCACTTCAAGCAGCAGCAGCCTTTCTACAACAACGACACATTGCTGTTCGATCTCACGATGTTTCCCTTGGTCCTTATAGGCGCTCTTGCCGGAAGGAAGCTACTCCCTGTCATCCCGCAGAAGGCTTTCACGACGGTGATTCTCGCCCTTGCCGCCCTGGGGGCGATCAAATTGATCCTCCCAGATTTTCACTTGCCGTAGACGCAGTGCGTGCTATCGGCCGCCTAATCCGCTCAAAGCAATCCCCTTCAAGAAATACCGCTGGCAGAAGAAGAAGATGACGATCATTGGGAGCATGTGCATGAGCGACGCCGCCATCACCTGCTCGAAGTTCGTACCGAACGAATCCTGAAACATCCGCAAGCCCATGCTGACCGTGTACTTCTCGGGGCTGTTCAAATAGATTAGGGGATCCTCAAACGAATCCCACTGGCCCATGAAGGAGAACAACGCCACCGTCGTGACCGCAGGCGCGGCACACGGCAACAAGATGCGCCACCAGATCCGGAGGAAGCTGGCCCCGTCCATCATCGCCGCCTCGTCGAGCTCCTTCGGAATGGACATAAAGAACTGCCGCAACAAGAAGATGTTGAAGGCGCCCCCACCAAAAAACGCTGGGACAATCAACGGCCAATAGGTGTCGATCGCGTGCAAATCGCGCCAAACCAAGAAGACGGGAATCCGCGTCACCTGGCCCGGGAGCATCATCGTCGCCAGCATCGTGTAGAAGAGGAAATTACGCGCCTTGAACTCGAATCGCGCGAACCCATACGCCACCAGGGACCCGCTCAGCACCTGGGCCGTGGTGCAGATCAAAGTGAGCATGATCGTGTTGGCCACGAACCTGGGGAAGGGAAGGGCGGACCAGGCTTTGCCGAAGTTCTCCCACGCCAAGTGTTTTGGCCACAGTCCGTCCGGGCTAGCGGCGTACTCTTGGCTCGACTTGAGTGCGGTGGAGACCGTCCACAGGAACGGCACGCAGAACATAAGGCTGCCGCCGATGAGCAGCACATAGACCACCGCGCGACGCCAGTTCAAGAGCCCGCCTCATAGTAGACCCACTTCTTCGCGCCCTTGAACTGCACCAACGTAAGGCCAAGCAGGATGACGAACAACACCCACGCCATCGCCGAAGCCTTGCCGATCTTGAAGTACTCGAAGGCGTTGCGGAACAAATACAAAGCGTAAAAGAGCGACGCGTTGTTCGGGCCTCCGTTGGTCATCACGTAGGCCTGAGTGAACACCTGAAACGAGCCAATGATGCCGAGAATGAGGTTGAAGAAGATGACCGGCGAGAGCAGGGGAAGGGTGATGTGGCGGAAGGTCTTCCACGGTCCCGCGCCATCGAGCCGGGCCGCCTCGGCATAGCCTTCCGGGATGCCCTGGAGTCCGGCGAGGAAAATGACCATCCGCCCGCCGCCAACGCCCCAAAGCGACATCAGAACGAACGACCAGAGCGTCACTTTCTGATCGAACAGCCAACCCACCGGCGGAATGCCGAAGAGCCCGAGGGCGCTGTTGAGGATGCCGCTATCCTTGTTGAACATCCACGACCAGACCAGCGCGGAGGCCACCGTAGGCACCAAAGAGGGCAAGTAAAATAAAGTGCGGAAGACCCTTTGCCCCCGCACTTGCTGGTTCAGCAAGACCGCGATGAGGAGCGAGCCCGCGATCCCCAGGGGCACCGCGAAGAGGGCGTAGGTGACGGTGACGCGCAGGGACTGCCAGAACAGCGGATCTTCGAACGCGAGGCGTCGATAGTTCTCCATCCCCACGAACCTCTTGGAATGCAGGTCGTACTTCGTCAGGCTCAAATAGAGCGACGAGATCATCGGCCCGAGGGTGAATAGGAGGAAGCCGATGAGCCATGGGGTGATGAACAGGAAGCCCCAGAAGGCGGGCTTTTTGGTCGCTACCATCCTTCCTCTTCACCGAGCATTTTGTCGATCTTCGACTGAGTGCGCTTCAGGATGGCGGGAATATCCGGATCGGGTACGTGATTGATCTCTTCCATCGCACTCGTCACCAAAGTCAATTGCTCGTCCCAACGACTTGTGATTGGCAGCGGCCGTCCATGCTCCACCGTGCTGACAAACGAATCCATGTGGTGAGGAGCCTGGTCAGTGTGGAGATATTCCTTTGAATAGGCAACCGCCCGCCGAGTCGGGAAGCAGCGTAACAAGCGGCCATAGAGTTTCTGCTCGGTCCCCACGCTCGTCATGAATCTTACGAATCGCCATGCTTCCTGCGGATGCTCGGTCTCTCGATAGATGACCAGTTGGTTGCCCTTGACCAGGCTCACCCCGCCATGCGGGCCGCTCGGCACTGGGCACACATCCCATTCGAAGTCCTTGACCTTCTTTCGGTAGGTCGGAGACACTCCCATGAAGTCGAAGCTCATGCCGAGCTTTCCGCTCTCGAACGTGAACGCGCCGTTTGCCGCCTCTGCGGGATTGGGGGAGCAGTGATCCTTCCAGGGCAGATCGTGGAGGAACTGAATCGCGCGAATCGTGTTCGGATCACCAAGTCGGCTGTGCTTAAAGTCCGGCGTCATCAGGTCGCCGCCGAACGCCCAAATTGGAATGAGGTTCACCGGCATCCCCGGGCTTTGGGTGCCGAACTTGAGTGGCTTTCCGTTTGGCCCGAACTTGGTCATCTTGATCGCGTACTCGCGATACCGGTCCCACGTCCACTGGCCCTTCTGGGAGAGTTCATACGGGTCCTCGAGGCCCGCATCCTTCAGCATCGTCTTGTTGTAGTAGACGAGGATGCCGCCGAACAGCACATTCATCCCGTACATCCGCCCGTTGACCGTCTCCTCTTCGATGCACTGGGGAAAGAAGTCGCTGGACTTGAACGTGGGGTCCTTCTCGGCCAGCGAGGTCATGTCGTAGAAGTAGTCCTTCTTAACGAGTTGGGGGAAGTTGTAGTGGTCTACTCGAACGACGTCGGCAGAGGTTCGCGAAGCGAACATCACGACCATCTTGTTCTTGTAGGCCGAAGCCGGAACTCTCACAAACGAGACGTGGATGTCCGGGTTCTGCCGGTTAAAGTCCTCGCACATCTCCTGCTCAAGGGCCAGCTGTTCCGGGTTGCCCCATGCCATATAGCGCAGTTTCGTCTTGTCCGCAAACTCATCCTTGCCGCAGCCAGTTAGGCCGAAGGCGAGGAGGAGCAGCGAGACGGCGGTGGCACGGCGCACGCTTGGAATCTTACTGGAGAATGGGGTTCGGCGGGGAAACGAACGATGAGCGGATAATTCCCACCGAAGGTGTGTAGCGGACGATTGCATCGGCGCGAAAGCCTACGGCCTTTTGAACACAATGGCTTTCTCATCAAGAGACTCAGGGAATGCGACCAAAGGCGAAGTCAAATTCTAGGGTCATGATCCACCCCACCGGTAGTTAAGGGTTTAACCCACGAGGTCTCGGAGCAACTGTTCCTGCCTCATGATCTCTTGCTTCAGATCCTCGACGCCAGCTTCCCTCCGTTCGCAATCGGATTGCAACTCGGCTCGCCTCTGCTCCATTTGAGCCAGGATTTCAGGGTCGCCTTTGAACGTTTCTATGTCGCGGCACAGGTTCTCAAACATGATCTTTGAGCGGTTCTTCTGGGCGATTTGGGTCACCACGAACTCGCGCTGCTTTACCATGTCCTGACGTGCCATGAAGATTTCTCGTTCTTCGGCC
The DNA here is from genome assembly GCA_038321975.1 of Fimbriimonadales bacterium. Classification (GTDB taxonomy): domain Bacteria; phylum Armatimonadota; class Fimbriimonadia; order Fimbriimonadales; family Fimbriimonadaceae; genus Fimbriimonas. Next base: position 93,701 of record JBBQFM010000002.1, read on the forward strand.
GTCATCTCAAAAAAAATTTGAGTGGGGAAGTGCTCGAGGTAGCGGATTCTCTCTGCCCGTTCTTCGGGAGGCATGGCCATGAGCTTCTCGGCTTCATCTTCGCCGAAACGAGATCGGTAGTTGATGAGGAGGAGAGCGTTTCGCACGGTTCACTTACGCTCAAGGTGGGCTTTGAGGTGCATTGGGTGGGTATTTCGGGAAGTCTGTCGATACGGTTCCCCCCTTTTGCAAGGGGGACCGTTTCTGGAAGACCGGGAGAGTTGGTCTTCTTATCGGATGTTGCCGTTCATGCCGACCGGGAAGAAGGCACCGCCGTCGGAACTAGTGCCTCGGACGATCTTCCCGACTTCGTCTGGGGAACGTCCGATGACGAGACCGTTCTTATCGGTCGGGACGAAGTTCTTTTGACTCGGAACTTGATCCTTGCCATCGAGCTTCGGGCCATTTACGCTGGCATAGACGGCGTGGGAGCGGAGGTGGCCGGCATGGTACGCCTCAGTGGCTAGGATTCCCGCGGCGGCGTCCAGGTAGTCCTTGTTCTCGATGAGCTTGGCGGCAGCGCGATAGGCGCTCACGCCGACGTCCTCAAAGGCTCGGGCTAAGGTGATGAACTCGTTGTCATTCGCAAAACCAATCCTGAGCGCGTCGAGATTGATTTCCGGCTTGGCGACGGCGTTGTCGCCAAGCGCGGAGCGGAGAAAACGAACGTGCTCCAGTTCGTCTTGGGCGATCTCGGCAGCGAGGTCGGCCAGAGCCGGATTCTTAAAAGAGACTTTGCGCCCTCCGTTTGTTCGGCCCGATTGACCCTGTCCGCCAATGTCTCTCGAACTCAACGAGTGACCGGTCGAAGCGACAGCATAAAACTCCGCTTCGAGGTATTCAAGGTTGAGGGCGAAGGTAAGGATGTCGCCATCCGTAGGAGACGCTTTGGTTGCCAACAACGTGCTAAAAGGGTTCGCGTAGGCTTGGGCGGATACCGCGGCGACCGTCGCTGCGCTGAGCCCCATAATTCGCATCAGGTCGCGTCTCGTGACTGGGCTGGTTACTTTCTCTTCTTGTTCAATCATTTTGTGCCTCTACAGGTTTAGGCTCTGCTAGTTCCGGCCGGTTCAACTTGTTCATGTCCCGATGCAGAGGCTTGAACGGAACATGAATAGAATCTGACCAAAACGCTTGTGGCGGTTCGTGCGTCCTACTGGCATGAGATCGCTCGTCCTCGCCCTCAGCCTTTGCGCCACTGCTCTCGTGAGCGCTCAGAACATGCCCCACCCTCCCGTAAGGTTCCCGATCCGGCATGCGGACCCGTGGGCAGTGAAGGCGTTGCTCGAAGGGAGCAGCATCCCATATCCGGAGCTCAGCACGATGATGGCGTTCGGCGGCATGTTGCCGATCGGTCCCGCGATGCAGGCGTTGATCACCGGCGGGCACTTTGTCGTAAACGCGACCGACAATAGCCTCTGGTTCTTCTTCGATCAGAAACCGAAGTGAACGTAAACTGGAGGCATGTTCCTCGTGCCTTTTCTCGCCCTGGCCGGTCATCTGCAGGAGCCGGTAGTCGGCTCGCCAAACCCTGAATCGCTTTTCACCAGTCGCGATCGAAAGCTGAACGCGAACAAGCAAGTTGTCCTGCACATCGTGCGCGACCTCTTGGAGGCAGGGCACTGGAAGGACGCTCCGACCTATCTCTCGAAGCGATACCTCCAACACAACCCGATGGTCGCTTCTGGCCTCGACCCGGTGATGGCGTTCTTCGGCGGTCGGCCAGAGCGGCCGATCCCCGGCGCGACTGAGTGGAAGACAAAGGTCGTTTCGGTTGTCGCGGAGGGCGACTTAGTCGTGGTCGCAATCGCGAGGACTTTGCCGAAGCCCTCGGGACAGGGAACCTACACAACCACATGGTTCGATATGTGGCGGATTCAGGATGGCAAGGCCGACGAGCATTGGGACGGAGCCGAATTACCGAGACTAGCCAGGCAATGAGGGTTTCCTGCCCCGAAGGGGCGATAGATCCATAGCCCGGGGGCGAAAGTTGACGCCACCATCCCCCGCGCCCCGGAGGTGGCGCTAGAAATGAAGGGGAGGGTGTTGACATCGATGAACATTCGCGCCAACGATTCTGGACACCGACCAAACTCCCTTCTCTTTGACGATCTGTGCGAGAATAACGTCATGAAGGCTTTCCGAACCGCAATTCTCATCTCCCTCGTCACCGCCGCTAGCGCATTGGCTTTGGCTTCGCCAATGAAGACCAATATGGTGCTTAAGACGGCGGGCGCGAAGGCAAAGGCAGGACACAAGAATGTGCTGGTCATATTCCACGCCTCTTGGTGCGGCTGGTGCCACAAGCTTGATGACTTCCTGGCAGAGAAGACGACCGGTGCGCTCATCGGGAAGAATTATGAGATCGTCCACATCGACGTACTCGAGAACGGCGACAAGAAGTCGCTTGAGAATCCCGGTGGGTTGGAACTCATGGAGAAATTGGGCGGAAAGGATGCGGGACTGCCGTTCATGGCGGTCGTGTCGCCCAGCGGCGCAAAGCTTGCCGACTCCCTGATCAAGCCGGGCGACGCGAAGACCAACACCGGATATCCTGCGGCGGCGCCTGAGGTTGCCAAGTTTGGCGAAATGCTGAAGGCGACGAGCAAGATGAAGGACGCCGACCGAACCTCAGTGACCAAATGGCTTACTGAGCACGCGCCCAAGCAATAGCCGCGTACTCGCTCGGAATCATCGAGAACATCACGATATCGCTCATTTCGTCGTTGGGAAGGCGGATGTCATTTCGGATGACGCCTTCCTTCGTAAAGCCGAGCCGCACCGGAATGGCGGCGCTTCGAAAGTTGTCGGTCGCGCAGCGGATGTACACCCGCTGCGCTTTCAATTGCTCGAAGCACAGCTTGGTCATGAGCATGACCGTTTCGGTCATGTAGCCATGCCCCTCGGCTGACTTGCGCAGCCAATAGCCGATCTCGAAGCTCGGAACTCCCCAGTTGATGCGGTGTAACCCAGCGCCTCCGAGGTAGCGGCCGGAGCCCTTCTCTTGAACGAGAACGCCAAGGTCTTCTCGGGTGCTCCAGCGGGCATGGGCGCGCCTCGCGAACTCCTCCGAATCCTCGACCGTCTTGTGCAACTCGCCCCATGGCAGCCAGGGCATGATGTGGTCCCGCGACTCGTTGACCGCATCAAACACGGCCAGTCCATCCCCCGCTCGGTACGGGCGAATCACGACGCGATCCCCGACGATTTCGTCGGGTAGGTCAACCATGATCGGCGGCGGTGAGGGCACCCGAACATTATGGCCCGTGACAAGAAACGCGAGACAATCGAATCGAAATGAAGAGAGGGGGACTTAATGGCCCCCCTCTCTATGGATTTCGGTTTGCAGACCTAACGAGTTCTTCGTCGCCGAATAAGTGCGAGGCAACCTAGGCCGAGGGCGGCCAGTGAGGCCGGTTCGGGAACCGAGGCAAAGCCTCGAACCGCGACCGAGTGAACGAACCATCCTTGGCAAGGGGATGCAACCGGACCGGAAGGGACCCCTCACCCCTGTCCCTCCGCCCCCGGAGAGGAGAGGGGTTCTGAGGCTTAAACTAAGTGGCTATGACCCCCTGTCCCTCTCCCCAAGATGGTGTTGGATTGCAATTGGTGACGGCCAAACCGTAGCGCCGATGAGTGCCGCACGATTCAGCACGTACCTACGAAGGGCTTCATTCCCCAGGAAGAAGGGCGCATGCGCAGCTACATTCTCGGCTGTACAGCACTCATCGGCGGGGGCACCGACGCTACAGGGGAGGTCCCTCATTACAGATCCGACACCCTCCTCCCCAGAGGGAGGGTTCCCAGACCCCCAGACTCCCAGAAATAAAAAGGGGCTCGAAGCCTTACGACCCCGAACCCCGAACCCTGTGCCCAGGTTTACTTAGCCGATACCTTGTCGATCGCCGCGTTGAGCCTCTTGAGGCCGTCCTTGTCAGCGGTCAGGTTGACCATGCTGTCCTCGACCTTCCAGTTCTTATACACGAACACCGTGTTCTTCACACTGGCGTCCGTATTGACCTTGTAGTTGCCGATGGCTTCGTTGTCGGTGCCGATGACCGCCATGCCAATGGACTTGACCTTGGTCTTCTCCTCAATTGCCTTGACCTTTTTGCTCCAGTCGGCAACATGGTCGGGCGAGGTGACGAAGACGAGCAGGGCTTTGAATTCTTGGCCCTTGTGGTCGGTCATCGCCTTATCGAGCGTCTTGGCGAACGTCTCGATGTTCTTGGCACTGTCTTCGTTGAGCCAGATCTGAACCTGGGGGCGGGCCTGGAAGGTGCAGGGCCAGCAGTTGGTGGTTCCAGCGAGAGGGCCAGTGATGTGGTTAGGGTGGAAGGGGGTGACATTCTCGCCCGCCTTGAGGCCGGACTTCGCACCAACAAAGGCGAAGGCAGGAATGGCGAGAGCCGCCGCTACGAAACCTGAAATCAAAATCTTCTTGGTCATGATTGCTACTTCCTCGGCTTTCCCGGTGGGATCACCTTTGCCACCAATAAGTATAGGCCCAAAAGTTCCATTTAGATTGTTACAAAACACTCGGACCGTCCACTTCGTCCCTAAGGCATGGAGTACAAGACAAACGGTCGACTTGTTCAGACCCTCGACGAGGCTCAGGCGTTCATTCGGGAATTCATCCGATGCATGCGGGCCACTCACGATCATCGCGTGCAGGTCAAGTCGCACGACTACGACTTGTATCTCCCCTGGCTCATCGAGATCGCGGAAAACCTTCCCGTCGAGGGTGAGGAAGCCCCGAATCCACTGGCCATCGAGCGGCTGTACATGGAGGCGGCTTGGGATCTGACGATGAAGGGCTTGCTACGCCCGGGTCCGAGGCTTACGAACAACCAGAACGCAGGGGACGCGACGGGGAAGGGGTATTCGCTCACCTACCTGGGAGACAACTGGATCAAGGAGACAACCGGGGGGCCGGCGGTTTGACCAATCCAACTGTCGGCTGTCGGCTATCTGACTTCCAGGGTTTCCGCGTCATCCAAGTCAAGAACGATGTGATCGACCGGATGCACTACATCCGTCTGGCCGAGCTTCGAGCAAACAATTTCAAGATGCCCTGGGAGCCCCCGATACCGCTCCCTCCCCTCGGCGGGAAACAGGGTTCGCTTCCGAGCACGACGAAAACGAAATAGAAAATCTGCAATCCTCTGTCTGATGTGGAATTTTGACCCGCGACTCCTTGGCGAGGTGGCGCTTCGGACGGCGATTGTTTACCTCGTCCTCCTGATCATGGTCAGGATAACGGGCAAGCGGCAGATTGGGCAGATGACCCCGTTCGACTTGGTCGTCCTGTTGCTCCTCAGTAACGCAGTCCAGAACGCGATGGTGGGTCCCGACTCCAGCCTTACGGGGGGCATTGTCGCGGCGATCGTCTTGCTCGCTAGCAACCGAACGATTTCCACTTTGAGAATCAAATCTCCGCTCGTCCGCCAACTCGTCGAAGGCGTGCCCGTGACCCTGATCCAGAACGGAGAAGTGTTCTACCGAGCCCTTCAGCAGGAGCAAATCACCCTCGAAGAGCTGATGGCGAACCTGAGAGAGCATGAGTGTGTGCGGGTAGAGCAGGTTCAGCTTGCCATGCTCGAAGTCGATGGCACGATCAGCGTGATCCGGGGTGACCCCGAGCATCCGAAGAACATCGTCAAGACTCGCAAGAAACTGATTCGGCACCAGCGGCGAGGCTAGGCAGGGACTTTGACCTTCTTCAAGGTCTTGTAAACGTACGCCAGGATCTCGGCGACGGCTTGGAACAGCTCGCGCGGTACGAAGTCGCCTATCTCGCACTGTTTATACAACGCTCGGGCGAGAGGGGGATTGGGGACGAGGGGAACCTTGGCCTCTTGAGCGGCTTCTCGGATTCGGGCGGCCAGGAAGTCGACGCCCTTGGCAACCACGATCGGGGCGTGGTCGACGCCGTATTCGTACTTGATGGCGATGGCGTAGTGAGTCGGGTTCGTGATGATCACGTCGGCTCGCCTGACCGCTTCCATCATGTTTCCTTTGATGATGCGGCGCATTCGGCGAGTTCGGGCGGCTTTCATTTCGCCGTTCATCTCCGCTTCCTTCATCTCCTGCTTCACTTCCTGCTTGCTCATGCGCAGGGATTTGTCGACTTGCTTCCGCTGGATAAAGTAGTCGACCGCGGCAAGCACCAACCAAACCATCGCGACCTTCACAAGGATGGAGTGCACGATACCGGCGACCACGCCAATCGCGCCTCCCGTGCTTGTGTGGCTCAGATTGGTGAGCGCACTCCAATTGGAGGCGATCGAGGCGTAGATGAGGAAGCCAAAGAGAAGGCTTTTGCCAGTGGCTTTAAGGCCTTCTAGGCCGGAACGGACGGAAAAGAGCCGCTTGAGCCCTTCCCACGGATTGAGCTTGCCGAAACTTGGGATCATCGCTTGAGGGCTTACTTTGAGACCGACCTGGGCGAAGTTGGCGAAGACGCCTATTCCCATTCCAGTGAAGACCAAGAGCGCCAAACCTGGAAGACTTGGCAGAAGGGCACTATAGAATGCTTTCGAGATCGAGCCGGTCGAGAGGTCGGTGGGTGTGGGCCCCAGGCCGACTCGGAAGGCTTGCACGAAACCTTCACCCATCTTGGAAATCGCCGTTGGCAGAACGAGAATGAGACCCAGGACGACGAGCGCGTTGGTGAGGTCGGTCGACTTCGCAACCGTGCCCTTCTTCCGTGCGTCTGCTCGACGCTTTGGAGTAGCTTCCTCTGTCTTTTCGCCGGCGTCACTTCCTGCCATGGTTTAAATCTTGAAGATCGGCCCGAGGACCTTGAACGCCTCTCCGACCGCCGCGTTCACGCCGCCCGCAAGAGCGGGGAGTCCGAGCCCAACCGCAGTGAGACCGATGCCAATCTTGGCGGGGAGGCCAACGTTCATCGCCTGCATCTGAGGCACCGCTCGGTTGATAATGCCAAGCCCGGCATCGACGACAAATGAGACCGCCATGACTGGCGCTGCTATCTGAAGGGCCAACAGGAAGACCGTTCCGAGTAAGTGGAGCAGTCCGGCTTGGACCGCGGGCACGCTGCTCATGCTGAGGGAGGGCACCGTCTGGTAGCTGCGTACGAACAGCTCGATGAGCATGTGATGGGCGTCTATCTGGAGGAAGATTACGACACCGAGCAAGAACTTGAACTGGGAGAGAACGGTGACTGAGACGCCGGTGATCGGGTTCATCGCCTGACTCATGCTGAGTCCGACTTGGAGGTCGCAGATTGCCCCGGCGATGAGGGCGACTTGCATCGCGAGGCTCATGAACATGCCGATGAGAAGACCGGCTAGGAGTTCCTGAATTACCGAGGAGACGAAGCCGTACATGTCGGTCGGTACGGGTCCGATCTTTGGCTGGATGATCGCGGTAAGGGCAGCAGAGATCGCGAACGTCGTGAGGACTCGAATTTGAACGGGGGTGCTCTGAGCGCCAAAGACGGGAGACGCCAACATCATCGCCGAACATCTGACGAAGACGAGCATGAAGGCGAATAAGAGCGCCGAATCGTAGTTCATGCCCCGGTGCCTACAAGTGCAACCCTCTCAAAACAGAGATGGGTGTACGCCACCACGCTGGTGAGCATCCAGTTGCCCATGACCGCGAGAACGACGGCCACTCCGATGAGCTTTGGCACGAACGTCAGGGTCATTTCCTGAACCTGGGTGAGCGCTTGGAAGACACTGACCGCGAGTCCAAAGAACAGCGACACCGCGAGGATCGGCATCAGGACCATCATGGCTACCTGAACGCCTTGTCGGGCTAAGTCGAGAGCGAGGTTCTGGTCCATTAGAGATTGCTTCCATTAGAACCCCACTCCCCTCCGGGGGAGAGGGGCAGGGGTGAGGGGTTGGCAGCTTTACGCTTGCCTAAATCGTTGGGAGCCCGGTAGTGAAAAGCATTCGGTGACCGGCCCCTCACCCCCTGCCCCCTCTCCCCCGGAGGGGAGAGGGGGTTCCGAGGTGAAACCATCACTTGTACCCTGCCAAAATCGCGCTAATCAGCGTCGCCCACCCATCGGCGAGGACAAAGACCAAGAGCTTGGCGGGGAGCGAGACGACGACCGGGGGGAGCATCATCATGCCCATGCTCATGAGCGAGCTGGCGACGATGAGGTCGATGATGAGGAACGGGATGAAGATGTAGAAACCGATGATGAACGCGGTCTTCAGCTCACTGATGATGAAGGCGGGGATCAGCGTGATCATGTCCACGTCTTTGGCTGTCTTGGGAGTTTGGTGTCGGATGTTCAAGAAGAGCTCAAGGTCCTTTTCGTAAGTGCTCTTTAGCATGAAATCCCGAAGGGGGCCCTTCGCTCTTTCGATCGCTACGGGAAGTTCGATCTTGTGAGGATCTCCCTTTGCCGACATGTAAGGCTGAATCGCTTGGTCGTTGATTTTCGTGTAGGTCGGACCCATGACGAAGAAGGTTAGGAACAGGCTGAGGCCAACGATGACCTGGTTCGGCGGAATGGTGGGGGTACCGAGGGCGCTTCGAAGGAAGCTGAAAATGATGACGATGCGGGTGAACGCGGTCGTGAGGATAAGGATCGCTGGGGCGATACTGAGGATGGTGAGGAGGGCAAGGATCTGAAGGGTCGAATTGACGTCTCCTGCGCCCTTTCCAGCGCCAAAATCAACCGACACTTTGGGGATGGTGGTGGTCTGCGCGGCTGCGAAAGCCACAACTGCCATCAGTAGAAGTACCAGGGCTAAGCGTGCATACCGAGATCTTTGAAGGTTCTTCATTGCAAAGGAAATCAGCCGGATAGGCGACGAAGGCGAGCGAGCGCCTCTTCAATTTCATTGGGTGCCTTGGTAGGCACTTCGACTTCCACGACCGCCATCGGAGGAGTTCCGGGGGCGCTCTCCACCATCTCATGGAAGGTGGGCAGGTTGTCGAGAGGATTCGGGGTCGAGTCGGTGATGTCGGCCAGGCAGGAGACTCCCGCCGTGCTCACACTGAGCAGCAGGGTCTTCGACTTGGCCTGGACGACGTAGAGGTTGCCGCCCGCGAACGCGGCGGACTCTTCAATTCGAATGGCGCTTCCCATGTTGGTGACAATCTTCTTGTTCACCTTGGTGAGAACTTTAGGAAGGGCCCAGCGAACCAGAAAGCCGACGATCGCAAGGGCGATCACCATCTGGACGAGGGGCATCGCGCCGACCGGGGAGCCTTGGTTCGAGCTGGCGCTGATTCCACCACCGGCACGGGTGCCGAGGATTCCGTCGTTGGCCAGTGCGGCGGCCGGGAAGAATATGAGGGCTAGAAGCGCTCGCTTCAAGCTGCTTCGCCTCGACCGTTTCGCTCGTGCGGGTTGAGAACTTCGGTGATTCGCACGCCGAAATTGTCTTCGATAACGACGACCTCACCACGAGCAACAAGGCGACCGTTGACCATCACATCGACGGGCTCGCCAGCTGCCTTGTCGATCTCAACGATCGAGCCGGTGCCGAGTTCTACCACGTCGCGGACCATCATCTTCACACGTCCCAGCTCCACCGAGATCTCGAGGGGGATGTCGAGAAGGAGCTCGAGGGCGTTGTGGTCCTCGAGAGGGTGAGGCGCGCGGACTTCGCGCTGCTGCTCGAAGCTGGCTGCCTGTGGGAATGGCGACGGATCGGACTCGACCATCGTCTCTCCCAGAATCATGTGTGCGGTCTCGGCGTCGATGAGCCAAATCGCGGTTCCGTTCAGGTCCTCGCCAGAGAGGGCGATCTGCGTTCGCACGATCTCATCCGACTGCTGAAGGTTCGGCGGGAAGCTGAAAATCTGAAACCGGACGTTGAGTCCGCTGGCGACCATCGCGTTGTTCAGGATGTTGCCTACCGAGAGGCAGAGGCCCTGTACGATCCCTTCCAACACTGATCGAAGGTCGGAGACGATGTTCTCGTCGATCTCTTCGACTTCGCTTCCCTGAATCAGGGTGGCAAGAGAAGTGACCGTCTCCTGAGACAGGAGCACGATCTGGGTGTTCTCGGGCATCGAGGCGAATGCGAACTGGATCACCATCATCGGCGCGTTCATCTCGCCGTACATTTCGCTGGGTCGGGCACCGACGGTGAGGGGCGTTTCGAAGGAAACGGTTTGCCCACAAGCCTCGCTAACGGTAAGAGAAACCGTCTGCCAGATTTGAGTCTGGACGTTCGAGATCTTGGTGATGATTTCTTGAGGGATCATTGACATGGCTTAATCGTTTGAAATGGCGTCGGTGACAGAGAAGACAAGCTTCTTGCCCTGGAGGGCTGGCTTGCCGTAAAACTTGGGGACATCGCCCACTAGGAAGGTGAGATCGTCCTGGGTCTTTTGATCAAGACGCAGGACATCTCCTGCCTTGAGGTTTTGGAATTCGTCGACGGTTACCTCAGCGTTGCCGAGTCGGACCGAACACCGTACGGACGACTGGTTGACCTGGTAGCTGAGGAGGCGCTTGCTGGCCGGGCTGTGCTTACGGTTCGAGTTCACGAACCACTTCTGGGCGCTTAGCTTCGTGGTGATTGGCTTGAGCACCAGGTACGGAATACAGAGACTCATCGCGCTTCGCTGATTGCCAACCTTGACCTCGAAGAGGATGGTGACGACCACATCGCTGGGAGGTGCGATTTGCACGAACTGCGAAGAAGTCTCCATGCCCTCGATGCCGGGGTTGACGATGACTACGCCTTCCCAAGCGTTCTTAAGCGCGTGGAACATGCGTTCGATGATCTGGCGGACCAGAGGTCGCTCGATGTCGGTGAGGTTCGTTCGGTTGATCGACTTGCCAGGGCCGCCGAGCATTCGGTCGATCATCGTGAACACGAGGCCGAACTCGATTTCGAGCACTGCCTGACCGGAAAGCGGCGGCAGCGACAGGATCGTAAAGACCGACTGGTTGATACTTCGCAGATACTCTTCGTAGGGAACCTGCTCAAGCGAGATCAGGTCGATCGTGACCGGCGCTCTGAGGTAGGCGGAGAGGGTGGAGCTGCCGAGTCGTGCAAAAGTCTCGTGAAGCATCTGCAAGGTTCGGAGCTGGTCCTTGCTGAGCTTGTCGGGGCGACGGAAGTCGTAGACTTCGTATGCGATCGCGGTTCGGCTGCCGGTCTTGCCGTATCGAGGTGCGGGGGCTCCCGGGCGGGGTGCTGCTGCGGGTTCACCGGCGGTGGCAACCGAAGGGGCAGACGAGGTCGCCGCCGCGTCATCGCTACCCAACGAATTGAGTAGAGCTTCGATTTCTGCCTGTGAAAGTATCTCCGACACTGATTGAGTCCTGATTGCCGGGCGATTGCCGGCCTATCAGTTCAGTAATCGGAAGATCAGGCAATCTCTTCAGGGTCAGGAGCAAAAAACCTGAAGAGAATTGTGAAGTTTTAGGTCTGGGTCGCGAAGCTCTTAAAGAAGATCTGCAGAACCGGTCCCGATTTGGAATCCCAGTCCATTTCCGGCTTCTTCTTAACCGCTGGCTCGCCCTCTGCTGATTTCTCGATTTCGGTGACCTTGCCGCTTCTCTTGGGGGTGTCGTCTCCGGCTTCGCCCTTGTCGCCCGCCTTGGGCTTGTCTTCTACTACAGGACCCTCGAGCTTAGTATTGATCGCCTCGGCGAGTCGCTTTTTGAGCTTGGCGAAATCGTCGCCGCTCCGGATCTGGTCCGGACTTGTGTCGCGGAGCACCGTGATGACGGCATCTTCCACTGCACCGATGTTGTCTTTAAGCTTCTCTTCGGTGTAGTCCTTTCGAAGCTTGACCGCGAGCTTAGTGCGAAGGTACGTCGTGCCGCCTTTCATGTTGACCAGAAACTCTTCGAGTTCGCTCTCCTTCTCGGCGAGTTCGATCTTAGGCTTCTTGGGTGCTCCGCCCTTGGACTTCATCATGAAGAAGCCCCCACCGGCCAGCAATAGTGCAAGTACGATAATGATGGGCATCTTGCCCTTTTTCTTTGGCGCGTCCTTAGCCTCTTCTGACATCTGAAATCCCCCGCGCATTCCCTGCGCACATTTCTTATTCCACGCGGGACGGCGTTTCTAACAGGGGAAAAAAGCGCTATTCCAAACAACTAACGAGGTCTTTTAGGAAGAATTCGCAGTCCGTAACCAAGCCGACCGCCTGGTGGGTTCCGCGGTCCGTTAGCTTGATCACCGTGTCCGCATCGCTGTCCACGCAGTAGGTCTTCACCGACGCTGGGAGGATGTTCCCAGTGGCGACGCTATGCAGGGTGGTAGCCACCATGAGGCAGACGCCGACGCCGCCAATGTACTGGCGCATCGTGTCCTGGGCGACCACGTTGTCAGTGATCACATCGGGAAGCGGGCCGTCGTCTCGGATTGAGCCACAAAGGACGAATGGGATGCCCATTTTGACGGCGGTGAACATCACGCCGTCCGTGATGATTCCTTGATCCACTGCGTTCTTGATGCTGCCTGCCCTCCGAATTCGGTTGATCGCCCGAAGGTGGTGGGTGTGGCCGTGGGCGCTTCCGCCTCCTGTCGCGAGGTCGACGCCAAGGGAGGTTCCGAGCATGTTAGCTTCTATATCGTGGGCGGCGAGGGCATTGCCGGCAAAGAGGATGTCGATCCATCCACCCGCTATGAGCTGGGCAAGCAGGGGTGCGCTGCCGCTGTGGACGATGGCGGGGCCGCCCACAAAGAGAACCTTCTTGCCTTCTTCCTTGGCGCGCTTCATCGCGTCGGCGGCGTGGGCGATCATTCGGCGCTTCGGCCGCTCACTGCTGATCTCGTTGCTCATGAAGCGGAACTCGTTGTCGTCCCTCTGCTCCTCTTCTTGGGGCGTGATGCGGACGCCGTTGAACCCGACCACGAATTGGTCGCCTTTTCGCACTCGGTGCATGGCACACGTCTCCGCTCGCCAGTGGCCGTCATCCTTCCAAACGCGGATGCCGCAATCCATCTCGAGGTTCTCAACATTAACCGATTCGCCCTCGATAAGGATGTTCGTGCTGAAGTTGGTGGTCGAGTGGAAGTTCTCGGGGAGGACGCCGTCCATATCGGCGACCGCGAGTTCGACTTCTTCCATGCTGAAGCTGGCGCCGTACTCCTCGCAGGCCCGAAGGGCCGTTCGCATGGTGTTAAGGTCGGGTGCGCGGAGGTGCAGCTCGATGATTGACGGGCTGTCTGTGAATTCGCCGACCCGGAACTTTCGGATTCGGAAGCTGACACCGTGGAAGTTCAGGACGTCGAGGACCTTGCTGAGCGTGTTCTTGTCCAGCAGATCGCCAGTGAGGCTAAGCCGTTCCGAGACCATGGGTCCCAGTCTACCGGTGGCATGGGTTCGGAGCCAAAATGGTTAGTCTAGGAGCGAGCCTGTGAATATCCCCCCAGAACTGAAAGACGTACTTGACGCCGATCTTAAGATTATCATCGGCGCGGTTCGTTTCAAGGGCACTCGCGTCCCAGTCCAGGCCCTGATCGACACCCTTGACGGGGGAACGATCGAAGAGTTCTTGGACGGTTGGCCGGACGTGACTCGCGAACAAGCCGAGGCTTTCGTTCGTTGGGAGCAGAATCAGGCTCGCCTGACGTTCGGTCTCGACCTTGCGGGCTGATGCGAGTCCACCTCGATAACAACGTCAATCATCGGTTTGGCCAGCTAATTGTCGGTCACGAAGTCGTTCATGCACGAGCGATGCACTGGGAAGAACTCGAAAACGGCGCGCTCGTTGGAGCTGCCGAGTTCGAGGGCTTTGAGGTCTTGATCACGGCGGACAAAGGAATGCAGTATCAGCAGACCCTAGTCGGAAGGAGAATCGGCATCATAATTCTCAACAGCCTGTTTATTAGGTTGGCCGACATCGCGACCTTAGCTCTCAGGGTCCAGGAAATCCTGGAGGAAGGTATTTCCTCAAGGATCCTTCACCGTAGCGGGCCCGCGCTAAGAGGCGACAGGCTCTTTCCGCAGCAAATCCAACCTCGCCCGAACTTCATCCAGATCGACAACGACCCGGTTCGGCGCGCTTTCATCCAGGCCGCGGAACTCGATGTGAAGCGTCTCGTCGATCGGTCGAGCGAGGAAGTAGCCGGTGCTGGTCGTAATCTGAACGGCTCCGCCGTTCGTGACGCTGCTAAAGTATTCGAGCGGACACATGCACTGCTCAAGGCTGCTGATACGTCCGGGCTGGCAGAGATCGGTGATGTGGATCACGAGCTCGCCGGAAGGCTTTCTAAAGAGCAGCAGCCATCGAGAAAGATCCTTCTTCTCCCCCAACAAGACATAAATAAACCGGTTTGGCATATGTGCGGCTCGTCTCTAACCTAGACGCCTGATAAAACTACGTTCGCGTGTTTATCAGAGTTTCTCGCTCCATTCATAGTGTAACACCACCAGGCAAGGAGCGTCCCTACGACTATATCGGAATCAAAGCTGATCGGATTGTCCTATAAACCTGCCTGTAGTTGATTTGTACGAGGCAACTCAGCCATACCAATGGGGGATGCCCAATGTTCAAGAAGTTCAGGAGGCGGCACTCGCCGACATCGAAGCCGCCACAACGACCGCCACGTTGCGCGACATCGAGAGTAAGTACCTTTCCGGCAAGAACGCCGAGGTAGGCGCTCTCATGCGCCAACTCGGCTCGCTTTCGAAAGAGGAGCGGCCGGCATTTGGGCAGTTGGTCAACGAGGTCAAGAAGTCTCTTCAGGAGACGATCGACTCAAAGATTGCCCGGCTAAAGGTGAACGAGAGTGCGTCCGCCTTCGAGGCTGATCGCATCGATGTCACGATGCCTGGTCGCAGTGGTCGAACCGGCTATGAGCACATCCTGCAGAAAACCACGAACAAGATCAAACAGGTTCTCGGCGGGTTGGGATTCGTGTACATGGAAGGGCCGGACCTCGAAGAATTTCGCTACAATTTCGATTCCCTGAACTACCCACCCGACCATCCCGCGATGGACGATCAGGATACGTTCTACATCGACGACACTCATCTTTTGCGCACCCAAGGGACCGCCCTCCAGGGGCGAGTTTTCGAGAAGATGCAGCCTCCGCTGCGGTGCTTCACAGTCGCCCGAACCTATCGGAATGAAGCCGTCGATCGAACGCACGGACATACCTTCCACCAAGTCGACTGCTTCATGATCGACGAAGGCGTCTCGATGGCCCACCTGAAGGGGACCCTGGGCGCATTCGCGAGTGCGATGTTCGGTGACGAAGTCAAAATCCGCTTCCGCCCCGACTTCTTCCCATTCGTCGAGCCCGGGGTCGACTACGCGATTTCATCGCCAAAACTGTTCGACGGTCGCTGGGTCGAGCTCGGCGGCGCCGGGCTGATCCACCCGAACATCCTGGAGAACTTCGGTATCGACACCGAGAAGTACAGCGGCTTCGCCTTCGGCCTCGGCGTCGAGCGCATCCCGATGATGGCTTACGGGGTCGACGACCTCCGTCTGTTCCTAGAGAACGACCTGAGGTTCTTGGAACAGTTCAAGGCGCTGTAGAGAGGTGTTCGGTGTTGGGTGTTCGGTGTTAGGGCCAAAGCGGCCACGTTCCTTGCGACCTAACGCCCAACACCGAACACCCAACACCTCTTGCATCCACGCAAGTAAACTCTCTCTCAATGAAGTTCCCGTACTCGATGCTGCTCGACTTTGTGCAGACCAAGCTAGACGCCGAGCAGGTGGGCGACCTGCTGACGATGGCGGGATTTGAGCTCGAGGGGATTGAGGTTGTCGAGGGCGAGCCAGTGCTCGACATCAAAGTCGTGAGCAACCGTGGCGACGGACTATCTGTCTTCGGCCTTGCGCGCGAGGTCCTTGCCAAGGACGGCCAAGCGGAAGCGACTGAGCTGTACTTCCGAGCAGTGAGCCGGTTCTCCGTCGAAGGGGAAGTGGCGGTCGCCCAAAAGTTGGACATCGATCAAAGCAAGGTCACGATCGAATCGAGCAACTGCACTCGGTACGCGTGCCGGCTCATCGAGAACGTTCCAAACGCCCAGGCACCAACCGCGATCCAAAAGAGGCTGAGACAGGCGGGGGTGCGGCCAATTAGCCTGCTCGTCGACCTGACAAACTACGTGATGCTAGAGGTCGGGCAGCCGCTTCACGCATTCGACTACGACAAGCTCGCGGAGCACCGAATCGTCGTCCGCGATGCGATCCTGGGCGAGAAGTTGACGACCTTAAACGGGGAAGAGCATGAGCTCAAGCCGGGGCTGATGATGATTTGCGATGCCGAGAAGCCGGTCGGCGCTCCGGGCACGATGGGTGGATTGGACACCGAGGTCACCCCGACCACCGAACGAATGCTCCTGGAGTCGGCTCACTTCGTGAACACCGCAGTGCGGAAGATCCGAAAGAGTTTGGGGCTCAGCACCGAGGCTTCCTACCGATTCGAGCGGAGTGTTGACCCCGCTGGAGTTGCGGGCGCAATTCGCCGATTCACCGAACTCCTCTACGAGTCTGCACCAGAAATCAAGGTTTCCAACATCGTGGACTCTTATCCTGGCAAGGAAGATCGGCCGCCGATTCGCCTGCGAATCGAGCGGTCCGACATGCTTTTGGGGATGTCAATTGAGCCTGAGCAGGCGGAGGGCTATCTCTCCCGCCTGGGCTTCGACGTCGAACTGTTCGAAGGGCTGCTCGACGTCACTCCCCCCACTTGGCGACCTGACGTGGTACGAGAAGAGGACCTGGTTGAGGAGCTTGGCCGGGTTCACGGGTACGAGAAGATTCCTGAGCTGCTACCGCAAGGCTCGACACCGGTAGGAGGACCTCACGGATTCGAGCTGTGGCAAGACCAGGTTCGACTGGCGACCGTAAATGCGGGATTCGTCCAGATCGTAAGCCACTCGCTGCGAGACCTTCATCCCCTCGACGACCGCGGATTCACGAGGATCGGCCCGCGCAACCCGGGATCGCCCGAGAACGCCTACCTAAGAAACTCCCTTTGGCCCTCTTTGGCGGATGCAGCCAAGCGAAACGGGGGACGAAACATCCACCTCTTCGAGACCGGCAAAGTCTTTTTTGGTGAGGACGGCAAGTACGAAGAGTTCGCCCGTTTGAGCGCGATGAGCCAGGGCTCGCTCGTACCGACCGACCAGGTCGTGAAGGCAGGGGAGAGCGCCGACTTCTTCAGCCTCAAAGGCGCGGTGGAATCGGTGCTTGCCGCCGGCTCGATCCAAGCCGAATTCCAGATTCCGCCCGAGAAGCGAATGGACGCCCGACTCCACCCCACTCGCCAAGCGCTGATTTGGGTGGGGGATCGGGTGATCGGCAACATTGGTCAGCTTCATCCGGACATCGCCGACGAAGTCGGACTTCCGGCGGACACCGTCGTTGCCGAGCTCATGCTCGAACCGGTCTACAGCCTCCGCTCGACCAATATCGAGATAAAGTCGATCAGCCGAAATCCATCGGTGCGTCGGGACATGGCCATCTTGGTCGACAAGAGCGTGCCCTACGAGCAGATCGCCACCATTCTTGAACAGGCAGCAGGCGACGTGCTCGAACGCCATTGGCTGTTCGAGGTCTACGATGGCAAGGGAATTCCGGAAGGGAAGCACTCACTGAACGTGGCCCTTCAACTCCGCAAGTTCGGCGAGAACTTCACGGACGAAGAAGCGAACCTGGTGCGGGAGAAGGTCGTGGCGGCGCTTTCGCAAGTCGGGGCGACCACGCGATAAGCAGTTGTTCCAATCCGATCCAGATCAGAATCGTGACAAACAGCGATCTCATCGCCATCGGCCAATAGTGGTAGTGCTCAAACTGCTTCATCCACGCCATCGGTAGGTAGGCGATGAATGAGAGGGCGTACCCGGCAAGGGCAAAAACCCACTTGCGGCGTAGGTACACGAACGCGGTGACGTTCGATACCGCGAATTGGATGTTTATCCACGGCCCCCAGGTGAGGAAGATCAAGGGTCCGACGTCGATCGAGTTCAGGAACGGCTGGACCCAGCCCAGAACGGGAAGCCCGTATTGGCTGAGCGAGAGCAAAACGCCCGGGCCGCTTCGGAACTGCTGAAGCTGATAGTGCGAGGGAGCCGAGGGCACGAGCTTGTGTCGCAGCACGAGATATCCCACCAGGGCGAGCCAGAACGGCGCCTGCCAAAGCCAGCGCACCTGATACCTCTGGAACCGCATGGTGAGCGCGACCCCGAGCAAGGTCGCAGGGATCATCACCGCCTGCTCGTAGCTGGCCAGCGCGAGGCAGAGAGCCACAACGCTCACCAGAGCCCAAACCACAGCCGCTCTCCTTGGTGGTGCCTCAGCGATCGTATTGCGAGTCGCGGGGGGATCGAGTGGCCCCGGCGGAGGGGCAGGCAGGCGGTTTGCCCCAAGTCTCTCGTAGCGTGCGTAAGCGGCAAGCGAGATCAGAGCGAAGACGGTCATCACCGACGCGGTGCGGCCGGGAAGCCAGTCGATCATCCGCTGATACAGAGGCTGCAGGCCCGTGATCTCGTTCGATGCGTATAGAAGGATGAAGTAGGCAGGCAGGTAGCTCTTGATCGACTTCCCATGCCTCACCAACCCTACGAGAAGGGCGGAGAGGGCGAGCCAAGTGAGGATGGTGCCGTAGAGGGGAAGGATGCCGATATTCCACAGAGCGAAGAGGAGGGTCGAGGCACCAGTGAGGATTGGCGAGTTTGTCAACTCTCGGAAGAACCAAAAGAGGAGCAGGACACATGAGATACAAAGGAGGCAATTGGTGAGCCCGTATCCGACTGGGTTATCTCCGTAAAGCCGGTTGTCCGCCTCAAATGCGAGGGTCGGCATTGGCCGGTAGAAATGGTTTTCAAGGGGCCAGTCACCCGCAAACCAGCTCATCGGCGCATTTCGAGCACGAACCGCTACGAGAAGAACCTTGGTGTCAGAGTCCTTGAGAAGTAGCGGCGTCGTCGACCGTGAGAGGAAAATGGGGATGCACGCGAGCACGACCAACACAAAGGCGATGCTCCAGCGTTTCACCCGCCGATTATGTCCTCTCGGGGCACTATTCGCGCTTGCGCACGTTAGACTATGTACAAGCCATGAAACTTCGAACCCTTTTGACCGCCGCAGTCATCGCCCTTGCCTCAGTTTCTTTCGCCCAACTCGAGAAGCTGGAAGGCAAGTCCGCGCCCAAATTCAAGATGACGGACACGAACGGCAAGGTGCTCACCAATAAGTCGCTCAAGGGCAAGGTCATCATCCTGGACTTCTGGGCAACCTGGTGCGGCCCGTGCAAGGCGGCATCGCCGGCGATGGACGCCCTTCAGAAGAAGTACAAGAAGGATCTCGTGGTCATCGGTGCCAACATGGGCGATCGAGGCAGCACGACCGCCGCTCCCGAATACAAGAAGGAGCACAAGTACAGCTACACGTTTACTTCTAAAAACGACAAGCTGGCTGGCGACCTCGGCATCCAGAGCATCCCCGCATTCGTGATCATCGACAAGAAAGGCAACGTCAGCAAAACCTTCGTCGGTTGGGGCGACCAGATGGTGCCGATCATGGATTCGGCGGTTAAGAAGCTGATCGCCGCGAAGAAGTAGTCCGGCTTTACTGCGAGCGCGCCCTAAGGGTCGAGATCACGAGATTCTCGACGCTCAGGGCTTTTTATTCATCAGCGACCGCAACCGCAGCCGGACGAGTAAGTCGCTCAATTCCTGCTTCGCCGTGAACTCACTCGGCAGGCTACTGGTCTCTCCCTCGGCACGCATCTGTGCCTCCAACCGCTGTACTTGGCCCTGGTGAAAGGCAAGGTCACCGCTATCGATTGCCTCCTTCTCCCGACCGTGGATCTTCCGCTCGACAAACGGCAGGATCCATTTTTCGTCGTATTCGTTAGCCAGAGTGACCAGGTTGGCCTCAATCTCGCCGGTTCGCATCAGGTGAATGCCGGTGAGCAAGACCCGGTACACGTAGAGGAGCAGCTTTAGCCGAGGTGGGTCTTCCTTGGCGAAGAGGGTCCACTGGTTGAGCGAGAAACCGAGGTAGTGGTGGATATGGTGGCGAGTGACACAGCCTCGGCCGATCAACTTGAGCTCCTCGTGCTCGGGGCACGTGAAGACCACAAGCGGAGAGTAAAGTTGCTCCAACACGTACCCGTTCGGCTTCAACATGAGCCCAAATACCTTCTCGACGTCGTGAGTGACGACGTCGATTTCGAGCCCATCGATCATCTTTGTCGAATCAATCGTGTCTTGCCGAGCGGCAAGACTCAGCACGTCCCGCGCCGGCAAGATGTGGGCACCTCGGATGTCGAAATCGCTGTCCGGTGAAGCGAACCCATAAAGGTGGGCACCGCTGATCGTTGCGAACAAGAGTGGGAGTGGATGTTCGCCGACTACTCGGTGGATGGTGGGCGGAAACTCAATCATCAATCACACTCCTACGGGCGCGAATGAGGAATTCATCGACTTGATCGAAGTCAGGCTCGTTGGGCAGCGAGGTAGAGTCCAAGGCCGCTTCAAAGTCCTGGGTCATCTGTTGACGGTGTCGCTGAAGATCTTCCCAACTCATCTCACCGCGCTTGACGCCGAGGAAGAACTCTCGCTTCTCGCTGACATCCACAAACACCTGTCCCTCCTTCATGAGTCGCGTTCCTGAGTATAGGAGGCGGAGGAGGTGCATAGCATGAGGCCAAGTCATCTCGCCGGTTGACCGCATCGCGTTTTCAAGCTTGCGAAACTGGCCATCGGCATAGCCCAGATAGGTCTCGTATGCTCGACGAGAGACAAACGCCTGGCGCATTGAGAGCATCTCTTCAGCGAGTGGCGTTGTCTTCTCAATGATGGGTGAATTGAGGCATTCCAGGACATTCGGATTCGCCCGCAGGGCGAGCCGAAGAAACTTCTCCAACTCCCAGTAGCACTCCTGCTCCTGGTCATCAACAAGCTGTTCGGGCATGGCCCGCATGGACCAGTGTCGGTTCGCCGAAGGCAAGAAGCAACCGCGTCGATCAGTGTCGCTCGTGTCGGTATCCAAGCCGAAAGCGCGCGAGCCTACGACGCAGGCGTAAATGATTCGATCGCGAAGTTCAGGCTCCATATCGGATAGCAATGATAGCCTAAGCTAGGTGGGAGTACGCGAGTTCCAGAGATGGTTCGGACAAGCCTCCGAGCCGGTGCCGCGCGATCCCACACTGGTTAGCCCGTGAACCTCCACGTTGGAGTCCAGTCCTTCGTCAACGGCGCATTCGTCAGGGCCGCCCGAATCATCTCAATCGGGATCGCGCCCTGGTGCAGGACGGCGTCGTGGAACGCCTTCGGCGTCATCTTGCCCGACCCAACCAAATCCTTGTACAGCGCGCGAAGCTGGAGTCCGCCAATCATGTAGGCACACTGATACAAAGGCGAATAGCCGCCGCCGATGAAGCGCCGGACCTCGCTCGTGGCGGTAAACCGCTCGTGGCCGACCTTGTCCACCAGGTAGTCAATCATCTCCTGGGGCTTCATCTTGCCTAGGTGGTAGTTAAGCGAGACGATGATGCGGGCGCAACGGTGCATGCGCCAGAAGAGCATGCCCACTCGGTCCTCGGCGTTGCGTTAATAGTTCAAGTCCCAAAGCTGCATCTCCCAATACAGCGACCAACCCTCGATGAGGAAAGGCGTAGTGAATAGGCCACGGTAGTCGCGATAGCGCTGGGCCATGTAGCCCTGGAGATGGTGGCCCGGAATGAGCTCGTGGGGCGTGACGATACGGGTGAAATGGATGTTGTTCCCGCGAAGGCTCATCTCCTTGGTCTCGTGGTCCATCGATTCCAGCGGGTAGGAGACGAGCATCTTCTGGCCGCCATAGGCGGCGAAGGGGAGGTATTTCTGACCTCGCGCATCCAGCATGTCCACCCGCCAAGTCTCTCGGCAGAGAGGTTCGATGGTCACGAGGTCTCGCTTGTCGACGAAGTCGATGGCATCTTTGGCCTGCTTTGCAACGAGATCGTCTTGTTCGCCGGGCTGCACGTGGTCTGCCTTTACTTTGTCGAGCGCCTTCTTCCAGTCGTCGCCAAACCCCATCTCGTGGGATGCCTTCTTCATCTCGGTTTCGCACCACGCGTACTCTTTCTCGGCGATGCCGACCAGTTCCTCAGGCGAGTAGGGGATCATCTCGTTCTTGAGGTCGTCGAGGATCGCCTCACGACCGATGGGGTCGCCAATCAGCGGGTCATCGTCGCCATCTTTCACTCCGGCGACCGTCTTCCGTAGAAAGTCGGCGTAGTCGCCGAGTTCTTTGTCGGCGACTTCGTAAGGTTTGCGATTCCACCAGCTGAACAGAGGCTTGAAGCCATCGTAGTGCTTGAACCAGCGATTGAGCGTGCCCCTCAAGTTGCTCACCGAGCCGGCGCCCCGATACGCCAGCTCCTGGGAAACTGGGATCGGCGCGGGATCCGTTTTCTTGTCCAGACCGGCCTGAACACGCTTGCGTACTTCCTTGATATCGGTCGCGAGTTGGGTAAGCGTTGCGGCTGCTTTCTCGGGGTCGACTGGCTCAACTTTCCACCTCGTCTCTTCGAGGTTGTCGATCGTCGCCGCGAACAGTGCGAGGGCAGCCGTCTCGGCGTCTCGCTTTCGGCGGAAGCTAACTTGACTGCGTTCGTGATTGAGGTGGGTTTTCAGTAGAAGATAATCGACTTTTCCCTCTTGGCTGAGTTTTGCGAAATCAGCCTGCCCGAGCTGCTTTTGCCAGTCGTTCAGGAAGGTTTCTCGCCGCTTCAGACCGTTCTCCGACATCCGCAGATCGTAGAAGCTCTGCAGCGATCCATTGTCCGTCTCGAACCTACGCACGAACGGTTCGAGCTCGAGACCGGGGGTTTGGGGAGGGGCGGTGGCCGAAAAGAGAAGCAATGAGAGCAACGCCGAGGGCATGTCCAGCTTTTACCCCAACCGCCACTTTGTCTCCTTTCTTGCGCGCCCATGCTTGCGCTATGCTCAATCGAAATGGCCGAAGATCCGAAACCCACCGAAGAGCAGAAGAAAGAGAGCTATCCGATCGATGTCGAGACCCCGCCGGTTGTCACCGAGCACTCGCTCGGCAAACTTGAGTACACCGCCAGCGCCGGGATGCTCCCGCTCAAGAACGCTTTTGGTGAGGTGGAGGCGGGAATCTTCCACGTCGCCTACACTAAGAAGAACGTGAAAAGCGGCGAGCAGAGGCCGATCACGTTCTCGTTCAACGGCGGCCCCGGCTCATCTTCAGTTTGGCTTCACCTTGGCACGATCGGCCCCCGACGCGTGGAGTTGCTCGCCGACGGTGGAATGCCGAAGCCGCCGTACAAGCTGGTCGAGAACAAGGAATCCTGGCTCGAGCACACCGACCTCGTATTCATTGACCCGGTGGGCACCGGCTACAGCCGCGCCGCCCGAAAAGAGCTGGACAAAAAGTATTGGGGCTTGAAGGGCGACATTGAGGCGATCGGTGAGTTCATTCGGCTTTACCTGACGCGGAATGAGCGCTGGGCTTCACCGTTGTTCTTGGTCGGCGAGAGCTACGGCACCACCAGGGCTGCGGGCTTGGCGGGGTACCTGATGGACCAGGGAATCAGCTTCAACGGCATCTCGATGGTTTCCTCGATCCTCAACTTCCAAACGGCGCGGTTCGTCAAAGGCAACGACCTTCCTTGCGTCTTGTTTCTGCCGACCTATACGGCGACCGCTTGGTACCACAAGAAGCTCTCGAAAGAGCTGATGAAGGACCGCGACAAGACCCTTGCGATGGTTGAAAAGTGGGCCGCGAACGAATACACCCTGGCACTCGCCAAAGGTTCATCGCTGACCGGCAAGGAGCGGGCAGAGGTGGTGAGCAAGCTCGCCTCGTTCACCGGCCTGAGCGAGGAATATGTCGAGAATAGCGATCTCCGGATCAACATCCACCGCTTCTGCAAGGAACTGCTGCGCTCGGAGAAGCGCACCGTGGGTCGGTTGGATAGTCGCTACAAAGGCATCGATGAACTCGCGGTTACCGAGAATCCGGATTGGGATCCCGCCGTCCAGATTCTGCCGCCCTACACCGCGATGATCAACGACTACCTGCGAAAGGATCTCGGATACAAGACGGACATTCCGTACAGCGTCTTCGCCGCCGCCGAACCACCCCTCTGGCAACAGTGGGATTGGGGGTCCGCCGGTCAGGGCTACCCCGACACCAGTGAAGCGCTTCGCAAAGCGATGAGCCGAAACCCGTACATGAAGATATTCGTGGCGTCAGGCAAGTACGATTTGGCCACGCCCTACTTCGCGACCGAGTACACCCTCGACCACCTTGGGCTGGACGCGTCGTTGCGAGACAACATCCGCACCGCCGAGTACGACGCGGGGCACATGATGTACGTGCACGACGAGTCGTTGAAAAAGTTGAAGCGAGACATCGCCGCGTTCTACAGCGCATCGGTGTAGCGGCACGCTGTAGCCGAGACCTCCGTGGTCGCGCGGGCGAAACAAGATCCGGGTCGGTGGGTTCTGATTCCTGTCGATTCGCTCCTGCCTGAGCGTTCTCGGGCTTTGCCCGCGCGACCACGGAGGTCCCGGCTACAGCGTGCCGCTTGCCGGAGTTACAGATCCTAGTTTCGAGGCCGCGACTTTGTCGACGTACCAAATGGCATTCTTCGCCCTTCGGGCGACCGTTTGGCTGGGGGTTTGGTCGATATGGAGGGGGCCTTCGATAGCCCGCCAAAGAGGCTCGGTCTTGTCGGGGCCGGCGGCTAGGAAGAGAACCTCTTTGGATGCTGCAAGGTAGTCGGGCGTCATCGTGATGCGCTCAGGTACTCCGGCCGCGCCCTTTGAGGCGACGACCTTTCGCTCGGTCTCGTGTACCGAGGGATCGCCGGGAAAGAGGGAAGCGGTGTGTCCGTCGGGGCCGAGTCCGAGGAGCATCAGATCAAAGCGAGCCGGGATGATCTTCTCGTAGGTTTCGGCAGCTTCCGAGGCACCGCCCTCGCGATACATACCGTGAATCTGGCCGGCGGGAATGGGGACCGAATCCAAGAGAGCTTTTCGTGCCATCCCTTCGTTGCTGGCTGGATCGGTGTAGGGGACGTAGCGCTCATCGCTCCAGTAGACGTGCAGGTTCGACCAGTCAACCTTGCCCTGATAGTCGGGCCCTGCGAGAAGCTCAAGCATCTTCTTCGGCGTGCTGCCTCCGCTGAGGGCGACGTTGAAGGGATGATGTTCGCCGGAGAGGCGGACGAATTCGTCCGCCGCCGCGCGGCTGAGGCTTTCCAAATCGTCAAAGACCTTGACTGTCACTTCGAAAAGTCCGGAGTCGGGTTGTACCAACTTCGTCCATCTCTAGCAATCAGCATATCCGCCGCCTCCGGCCCCCACGTACCGCTGGCGTAGTTGGGGAAGCTGCTGGAGGGGGCGTCTTGCCAGACTTCGAGGAGGGGCTCCACGATGGTCCAAGCGACATGCTCCTGGTCGTCTCGCATAAAGAGCGTGGTATCCCCTGCAATGACTTCCTGAAGCAACGTTTCGTACGCCTCTCGCGAGGACGTCTGGAAGGCCTCTGCATAGGTGAAGTCCATTGGGACGGTGCGCAGGCGCATTCCGCTTCCCGGCTCCTTGGCCATGAACTTGAGAAGGATCTTCTCTTCCGGTTGGATGTCGATAATCAGTCGGTTCGGCTCGAAGTTGTCGGTCACCGACTGAGGGAACATTTGGTGGGGGACGGGGCGGAATTGGACGACGATCTGCGACAGCTTGCGTGAGAGGCGCTTGCCAGTGCGGAGGTAGAACGGCACGTCTTGCCACCGCCAGTTGTCGATATAAGTCTTCAAAGCCACGAAAGTCTCAGTTGACGATTGGGGGTCGACGCCCTCCTCGCTTCGGTAGCCAGGCACACGGACTCCACAAACCTCGCCCGGCCCATACTGCCCACGGACCGCGTACTCGTGGGGGTGCTGGCGATCCAGCGGTCGAACTGCTTTGAGAACCTCGACTTTCTTGTTCCGAACCTCGTCTGCTCCGAACGAGACGGGGGGCTCCATGCCCACGATGCAGAGCAGCTGTAGCAGGTGGTTCTGGATCATATCGCGTAGAGCACCCGAGTTTTCGTAGTAGCCGCCGCGCTTTTCGACGCCAACATCTTCGGCCACCGTGATCTGGATGTGGTCGACATACCGGCGATTCCAGACCGGTTCGTAAAGGGTATTTGCGAACCGGAAGGCGAGGATGTTCTGAACCGTTTCCTTGCCCAAGTAGTGGTCAATTCGGAAGATCTGGTTCTCCTGGAAGGAATTCAGAAGCTGGTTATTCAGGGCGGCCGAAGATGCGAGATCGTGGCCGAAGGGCTTCTCGATCACGATGCGCTCGCGCTTGCGGTCGTGGCTCAACCCAGCCTTGCCAAGGCCATCGGCGATCATTCCGAAAACGGTGGGCGGAGTGGAGAAGTAGTACACGTGCTGGGATTCCGTGCCCCAGTCCTTCTCGAAACCTTCGATGCGCTTTGCAAGCATCGAATAGATTTTAGGATCGTCGAATTCGCCGGTGATGAACGTCATTCGCTGAGCGAACTCGTTCCATTTGGCCTCGTCGACCGCTCCTCGCCGGGAGAACTGGCTCACCGAATCGCGCATCGACGATCGGAACGTCTCCTCATCGAGCAAGCGGCTCACCCCGATGAACTCGAACTGGTCCGGGAGCTGCTTGTCGAGGAAGAGGTTGTAGAGGGCGGGCACCAGCTTGCGCTTGGTGAGGTCTCCGCTCGCTCCGAAAATGGCCACGATAACCGGGACGGCCTTGGTGATATTGTTTACTGCCATGCGCTTAAGCGGGCTCCCATTCGGTGTGGAACGATCCTTCGATGTCGAGGCGCTCGTAGGTGTGAGCGCCGAACAGGTCGCGCTGGCCCTGAATCAGGTTTGCGGGCAGGCGATCGGTGCGGAATCCGTCTAGATAGGCGAGCGATGCGCCATAGCTGGGGCACGGAATGCTTTGGCCGATGAACGAGGTGATGACGTCTCGCAGAGAACTCTCGTGGGCAAGCACGAGCTTCGCCATGTCTGCGTCGAGTAGAAGATTCTTCAGGAGCGGCGACTTAGCAAATGCAGCTCTGATGTTCTCCAGAGACTTCGACCGGATGATGCATCCCGCCCGCCAAACCTTCGCGACCGTCTGAAGGTCGGTCCCGAAACCATATTCGTCGGAAGCCGCCCTCAACTGGGCCATGCCCTGGGCGTACGTGATGAGCGTTGCCGCGTGGAGGGCGTCTCGGATAGCATCGACGCTCGGCTTGCCTCCCGTAGCCGCGGGGCGGGGAAGGACCTTGGCCGCTTCCACTCGCTCCGGCTTCACGCCGGACATCTCGCGCGCCCCTACTGCGGCATCGATCGTGGGAATCGGAATGCCGAGGTCCATCGCGTCTTGCGACGTCCATTTGCCGGTACCTTTCTGCTTGGCCTTATCTGAGATGAGGTCGACCAAGTCCTTGCCGGTCTTCTCATCCTTATAGCGGAGAACGACGGTGCTGATTTCTATCAGAAAGCTTTGAAGCTCGCCCTGGTTCCAAGAATCGAACGCGTCTGCGATAGCAGCATTGTCCATTCCCAGGCCTCGATGCATCAGATCGTACGTCTCGGCGATGAGCTGCATGAGACCGTATTCAATGCCGTTGTGGACGGTCTTCACGTAGTGGCCCGCCGAACCGCTGCCCATGAGGGCAACGCAGGGCTCGCCTTGGAATTTGGCGGCGACGCTCTCCACGATCGGCCGGATTCGCTCGTAGTTGGCCGCGGTGCCTCCGGGCATCATGCTCGGCCCGTGCCGGGCTCCCGACTCGCCTCCCGAGACGCCCATTCCGATGAATCCAAAGCCCTCGGCGGTGAGCTCCTTGGCTCGGCGATCAGTGTCTTTGAAGTAGCTATTTCCGCCATCGATGATGAAGTCGCCCTCTTCGAGGTGCGGCTTCAGGTTGCCGATGACGCTGTCCACCGGTGCGCCAGCGGGGACGAGCATCATGATCGCACGGGGTTTGCGGATCGACTTAACGAAGACCGCGATGTCGCCAAAGCCTTCGACATTCGGGTTGCCAGTATTGAGCGCGGCTACCTTCTTGGGGTCGGTGTCGAAGCCGGCGACCTTGTTGCCGTGATCCGCCATGTTGAGAAGGAGGCTTCGACCCATGGTCCCAAGCCCCACCATTCCGAAATCAAAATCGCTCATTGAACTGCCAATCCTTTTTGAATGTCGAGCAAGAGCGTCTTCACTCCCTCAACCGGGTCCTTTCCGAGATGAATTCGTAACGTGTGTCGCCCCTTCGCCGCCAGGGCTTCGAGGTCGCCTGCCGCTTGGGCGGCGATGAACTGCGCCCACGTGGCGCGCTGTCCGGGGATCGAGGCATCTTCCTTCGGGTCGGCGGTGAGCTGAATGAAGAATCCGGTGTTAGGTCCGCCTTTATGGAACTGGCCGGTGGAGTGCAGGAAGCGGGGGCCGTAGCCCATCGTGGTCGCGAGTTCGGTTGCGTCTCGAATGTCCGCCTGCATGCGGTGAAGCTGCACATTGAGCTCTTTGCTTTCGGGCAGGTAGGCCATGATCGAGACGTAGCTCCCAGGCTCGCTGGCCGACATAAACGTCTCGAGGCTGTCCGCAACCGACTTGTTTGCCGCCTCGCCGAAGACAGAGAGGTTGCCCTCCACGACTCCGGGTTTGACTTCAGGAAGGCTGCCCTTCTCTTCCAACTCCTTGAGGAGCCGCTTGGTGATGTCCTTGCTTTCCTGCACGTTCGGCTGGTTGAACGGGTCGATCTCAAGAACCGCGCCGACGACCGCAGTCGCGATCTCCCACCGCAGAAATTCCTGGGCGAGATCGTTTTCGTCGTGGAGGTCCACCGTTACGATCGGGTGGCCCGCGTCTCTCAGCGCAGAGACTCGGACGTCGAGGAAGTTGCAGTCCGGAGAGTTCATACGCAGAGCGACGAACACTCGGTCGTTCCCGTAAACCGAGGGCGGCCCCGCTTCTTCACCGGCGATAGGGAGGATGCCTTTGCCCTCTTTGCCGGTGCTCTCCGCGATGAGCTGCTCCAGCCAAAGGCCGAGAGTCGCGAGCTGATCGACCGCGAGGAAGGTGACCTTATTTCGTCCCTGTAGGGCCAACTCACCCAAAGCGGCACCGAGGAGGAAGGCGTCTCCGCCGTTCGCGTTTCCGTCTTGCATCGCTCGGGCTCGAGCGAGAAGCTCCCGAACGCTGATCCCCATAAGGGCGGCCGGAACGAGGCCGAAGTAGCTGAGGGCGCTATACCGCCCGCCAATGTCCGCGAAGTTGAGGAAGATCTTTCGGAAGTGTCGCTCTCGAGCGTACGCCTCGAATGGCGAATGCGGGTCAGTGATCGCCACGAAATTCTCGGGCTTCCCGATCTTATCGAAGAAGTAAGCGTCGAAGGCGCTTGGCTCGGCCGTGCTGCCCGACTTGCTTGAAACGACCACGAGTGCCTTGTCGAGTGGCCCTTCTCGCTCGATGCGAAGAACCGTGTCGGGGTCGGTCGAGTCGAGAACCGAAAGGGGAAGTCCGTTAGCTGCCTTGCCGAAGACGGTGGAAAGCACGAGGGGCGCGAGGGAGCTTCCGCCCATTCCGGCGAGGATCACACGTTCGAAACCTGCGGCTCGGACCTCTTTGGCAAAGGTCTCGATCTCGGTGGCTCGGGGCTCCATCTTAGCCACTGCGTCGATCCACCCAACCCACTTCGCGGTTTCCTCCGCATGCTTGCCCCACGCCTTTCCATCCTTGGCCCAGAACAGGGCGGGGAAGTCGGCGAGGGTTTTGTAGCGAGCGTGGACGTCGTTCTCGTACTCACCGAGAGTTAGCATCTGCGGGTCAAGGGGAGCGCTCATTTATCCCCACGATACCGCCGCTCAATGGCAATGACCTTATTCAAGCGGCGAAGATGTCGCTCTTCACCTGAAAATTTTGCTTGCAGGAACGAGTTCGTCGCCTCTTTGGCGACTTCAATGCCGGTGACCCTTGCCCCAAGAACGAGGACATTCATGTCGTCGTGCTCCACCCCTTGGTGGGCCGAGTAGGTTTCGGCGCAAAGCCCGGCCCGCACGCCGGGGATCTTGTTCGCGGCGATTGACGCGCCGATTCCGCTTCCGCAGACGAGTAACCCGACCTCGGCTTTGCCGCCGACAACGGCCTGCCCAAGGGCGTCGGCGAAGTCAGGATAGTCATCCAGAGCGTCGTACTGGAAGGCACCGACATCCACCACTTCGTGACCCAATTTGGCCACGAGCTTGGCCAACTCGACCTTCATTTCGAACCCAGCATGATCAGAACCGACAGCAACCCGCATGCGTTTATTGTAGCGTCCGAGTGCCTCCCCTTGCGGGATGGTTCGTGCCCGGAGGGGGAGGGCAGGGTTGGGGTGTCGCTCGCAACTAAGCCTGTACCAAATCTGACTCACTCTCCCTCACCGAATTTTCCAGAGTCGACGATCCCATCGCGGCAACCGCCACGCCACCGCAGAGGAAGGAGTTCCCGGACGCCCACGCCTCCCTGAACGATCCAACGACAAATCGACACCAACCGATGATGAAACGGTGGCTCATCGCCCTCCTAACCCTTGCCAGCCTCCTCCTATTCGGCTGGTTCGCCTGGCCAACCCAATGGGAAACCTTCGCCGCCAAAGACGTCGACCACAAGCTTATGAAAGACACTCGATACGAAGAGCGTAGAAACCGATTCACCGGGAAATGGGAGCAAAGGATCGACGGAGACTGGTTCCCGTTGGTCGTGCCGGTAATATGAAACGCTGGAGTCTTCCCCTCGTCGGGATGATAATCGCCCTCTTCGGATGGTTCGTCTGGCCGACCGAGTGGGAATACTTCCTCGCGCCTAGAACCAGCTTCAAATACGCCAATCGAGGCGACATGCGTCGAAACCGCCTCACAAACCAGTGGCAAGAGAAAATGGGACCTGAGTGGGTAGATACTGGATCGCCTTACCCCGTATCAGTGAAGTGAGGGGAGCTTGTGCCGGACATCCACCCGCAACACTTGCCGGGTGGAGTCCTGCACAAACCTACTTAGGCTCGTCGCTTTCGCCGAATGACGCCGACTAAGCCGAGGCCAAGAACCGCGATGGAAGCGGGCTCAGGTACTACGCCGCTCGTGTTGGTGAACGCGAAGCCGAGGTCGTTGTATTCGTAGGGTCCGCCGAGCAAATCCTCGAAGTACACCGCCGACTGGTTCGCCGAATAGCTGGGGTCAACTAGTGCGTGGGCATGGTTGTCCGCGTTTCGGTCAGCATCGCCAGAGAAGAAGTCATCGCCCGTGTTGTTGACATGAAGTCGGAACAAGAGTTCGGTGCCCGCGGTGAAGTTGCCGAGGTCAACCGTGTCGCCGATGTTGGCGAGGTGGTTGTTGAAGATGATGCCGAGGCCGTTGGCCGGGGAATCGAGGTACAGGTCGTTGCTGTAGGAAGCAGACTGACCGATGAAGGTAGCGGTGACGTCGCCGTCTGCCAAAACGATAACTCGAGCGCCTTCCTGCGCCATCGAGGCAGATGCGATCGCCGCACCGAGGAGGATTAATACAAACTTTCTCATAGAATTCTTCTCACATAAGCAAGGATTTAACTCAAATTATCACCCAAGAAACTTGCCGGAAAAAGGCCCCGGCTGAGAAAGCTGGTGATAGTACGGGCTTGCCTAAGGCGGGGCGATGGTTCCGTCCTCAAAAATCGGGAAGTATCACCCCGCTGAAAGCTACCGCACTCGCTGCAGATACTGATCCCGCAACCGCGTGAACTTACTCGTCAACTCCACCGGCTTCCCGTTGATAAACACGTACCGAATGCACGACGTCATCTCGAACGGATCGCCGTCGCTAATCACGAGGTTCCCCATCTTCCCAACCGTGATGCTGCCAACCTGATCCGCGACCCCAAGGATCTCGGCCGCAGACAACGTCAGCGCCCGAACCATGTCGTCGTAGCCCAAACCGTACGCACAAGACTCCGCCGCCCGCATGGGCAACGTCATCGAGGACGCGTAGTCGTCGGATTGGAACGCGAACTTCACACCCGCTCGCTTCAGCAAGAACGCCGCCGCATACGGCGAATCGTAAGGATCCCAGTCGTTGGCCGGGTTGTTTGCCCCGAGCGTCGACTTCCCAGCTGCATCGATGATCACCGGCGTCTTCGACTTGGCAAGAAGCGCCGCTTCTTTCCAAGCGTCCTGAGCGCCTACGAGGACGATCTTCAGCTTGTACTTGTCGGCAAACTCCACCGCTTCGCGGATCGTCGCCGCGTTGCGAACCCGGATGAAGATCGGCAATTTGCCGGTGACGTACGGCTGCATCGCCTCCATCGCCAAGTCGGTCGCCTCATGGCTCTTGCCATACTTGATCGCCTTGTCGAAATAGGAAGTGATGTCGCTTGGGGTGCTGTTCCCCTGGGCGCCTCGACCCTGGGCCACCGCGCCACCGAGCAGGTCGTCGGTGATTTCGTCGTCATCCTGAACGGCCGCTAGGCCGAACCCACCGAATCCGCCTCCGCCCGGCCAACTCATCGCGAGGGCTGCTTTCGGCTTAATGCCCATCAACTCATTCGTCCAGCCATCGAGGTTCATCACCGACCCTTGACCGCCAATCGTTCCGCCGCGGGGCGAAGTGAGAACCGTCGTGATGCCCTGGTTGCGTGTCGTCGCAATGTGCTCGCTCTGGTGCTGCACTGCCGTCAGCGCCACCAGATCCGGCTGATTCGTACCATTCTCGCGAGCGTCCGTTGCCTGGCCCACCTGGCCAAACTCCGTCAAGCCGATCTGGCTTCCCGCATCGATGAATCCCGGGAAGACCTGCATGCCCTTGGCATCGACCACAACCGCGCCGGCCGGAACCTTCAGCTTCGCTCCTACCGCGAGGATCTTGCCGTCCTTCAGAATCACCGTGCCATTCTTGATGACCGGACTCGCGACCGGGTGAACGGTGCCGCCCACAATCGCATACAGCTTCGATGCCTTCGGAACCGCCGGATGCTCGACGTAATGAATCGGGTCCAACACGTTCTTCGACTTCGAGATCGAGTTCAGCGAGAACGCATCGCGCCGCTGGAAGACGACTTCACCCTCGATGATCGTGGCGCTCACCTTGGAATAGATGCTCATCGGATTGCCGTCCCAAACGACGATGTCCCCGTCCTTGCCCACGTCCAAGCTGCCCGTTCGGTGATCGATGCCGAGCTCCTTCGCCGGGTTGATCGTGATCAGGTCGAGCGCTTGCTGCTCGGTGAATCCACCGAATCGCATCGCCTTAGCCGCGTCGAGGTTGATCGCGGTCGTCCCCGACAGGCCATCCGTGTTCACCGAGACATTCACGCCGCCCTCGGTGAGGATATACGCAGCATACGGAATGCAGTCGTAAAGCTCAAGCTTTGCCGCCCAGTCATCCACGAAGATCGAAACCCCCACGCCGGCGGCCGCCAGTTCAGGAGCGATCTTGTACGACTCAAGCGCATGCTGCATCGCGCCGATCTTGAACCCAAACTCCTGGCTCAACCGAACCATCATCAGAATCTCGTCCGCTCGGTAAGAGTGGCACTGGACCCAGATCTTGCGCCTTAGGATGTTGTTCAGGGTCTCAAGCCGCAAGTCGCGCTGCGGCGCCATCGCCTTCGGGTCGGTAGCCTTCTTGGCCTCGTAGTCATCCCACTTCTTGCCATACTCGCGCGCCTCCGTGAAGGCTCTTCGATAAACTGCTTCCACACCCATTCGGGTGTGGGGGAATCGGGTCGCGTTGTTGCCGCCGGTGCGGGTGACGTTCTCGCCAAGCGCGAACTTGATCATTCGGGGCGCGTCGGGAATCGGCAATTCAGCCGCCTTGTGGGCGTACTTCAGCTTCACAACCAGGCTCTCTGCACCGATCGGATTCGCACTGCCGTGCAGCAAAAGGGCGCTCGTCTCGCCGCTTGCAATTGCTTGCCAAAGCGTCTTGGCATCCGGATTGAGTACATCAAGGACGCGACCCTCGCCGACAATCGCGTCGGTGCCCTCGTTGGTCGTGTCAAGTCCTCGGTGAACGTGAGCGTCCACAATTCCCGGAGTGACGACCTTATTCGTTGCATCGATCACCGGAACCCCTTCCGGTGCCGTCAGGTTCTTGCCGATTGCGACGATCTTGCCGCCCCGAACGAGGATTGATCCATTCTCGATTGAACCGTGTGTGGCCGTCAGAATCCGGCCGTTCTTGATGAAGACATCGCCGTGGGTAACCAACGTCGGCTTTCGAAGCGCCTCCGTCTCAATCGGAAATGTCTGGGCACCCGCGAGGGTGGGAAGGGCGATCGCCCAAAGATATCGTTTGTAATTCACTTCGATGCCACCTTCTTCACTTGGGTCTTCACGCCTTCGACATACACGCTTTCAACCTCGCTCTTCGTATCTGAAAAGTCGCCGGTCATGATCACGAGATTCGCCATCTTGCCCTGCTCGATGGTGCCCACCTTGTCGGCCACCCCGAGGATGCTTGCCGGGCTAGAGGTCATCGCCTTGAGTGCAACATCCTTCGAGAGCCCGCCCTTGATGAGCGTGCGGATATTCTTCAAATAATCGTCAAGTGAGGCGCCATAGGTTGCAAAAGCAATTGGCACTCCCGCGTCGCTCAGCTTCTTGGCGTTCTGGGTGCGGTCTACCCAAGTCGCATATCGCTCATCCAAAACCGCCTGGGGAGTGGAGTCTGGTTCCTTGGACTGGGTCTTGGTAGGCTCGATACCGAGATCCACCGAAACAAGAACCGGGATGGATTTCGACTTCAGCAAGTCGATGTCCTTGAAGGCGTCACGACCGCTTCCCACAATAAGCTTGAACGAGAACTCATCGGCTACCCGCGTCGCTCGGAGCATCTCGCGAGCCGAGTCCACCGCGAAGATCGCAGGCATCTGACCTTTCAAGAGTGGTCCCAGGTTTGCGAGTGCGTCGTCCTTCTTGGGGTTGGTCTGAGCCGCATAGTATTGAGCGTCCGCCAACGTCTGCCGCATAAGCGCGATGATTCCAAACAACGTCCCCGGATACCCCTCGCCCGTGCCGCCGGTTCCGCCGCCGCGGAACGACATCTCGGCCGCCGCCATCGGGGAGAGAACATTGCCAGTCGCCGTATAGTCAACCACCGTCGCGATGCCCCGAATGGTCGCGCCACCTGGTGCCAGAAGAGCGGTCGTGATTCCCTGGGCATAGTTATCGCTAAGCCCCGACTTGATGTCCAAATTCTTCGAAGCGACCACATCTGACCGGATCCCCTTCCGGTTTCCGTGCCACATATAAGGCGGCGCAGACGACTTTGTATCGGGTGGCGTGCCCGTCGAGGGGGCGTCCGGGATCTTGACTCCTCGCGTGGAATACGCATCGATAAAGCCGGGATAGATCACCCACCCCTTGCCATCGATCACATCTCCCAAAATCGGAGCCGCCCTCTCGCTCACCGAGGCGATCTTGCCGTCGTGAATAACAATCGTCCCCGCCGCAATCGACTGTCCGTTCCCGAGTTCGATCCGAGCACCCGAGATCTGGATGTCCTTGGATTGGGCAGAAGCGCCAGGGATAAGGCATGTAGCGACAAGAAGCGTAAATGAATTTTTAGAAAGCATGACCCCCCGAACCGTTCGCCAAAACTGGCGGTAACCGTCCGCAATATTACACGGGTACGTGCGTCACGGCAAGGCTCAATCTGATCGTTTACTTCACTCCATCCCGCGCTAGCGGCGTAGACCAAGAATTTGGAACATGATTCCCCCTTCAGAACCACTCGCCCCTCCGGGGGAGAGGGGCAGGGGTGAGGGACCGCCCACCGACAAAGACCCGAAAACAATCCACGCGGAGTGTGTCATCGATGCGGGCGAAGCCCGAGATCGCTCCCGCGATCTGTAGGCGCGATGCTTCATGCTCGCGGTCGCGAAGCGACTCCTGCCAGCCGCAGGCTGGAGACGATTTGCCGCGACCGATGAACGCGGCGACCGCACCGTGCTTCAGTCGAGCCCCGTAATGAAAAGATCGCCGACTGGTTCTTCGCCAATCGGGACTAAGTTCCCCATGGCGCTGATGCGAGTAAACCCCGGATCATTTGGATCGTCAAAGCCCTACGAGCCGCCATTTGGCGGCCCACCAAATTGAAATCAGAAATAGGAGATCAATGATGAAAAACCAGAAGATGCGATTCGCGATTGCCGCCACCGCTATGTGTGCCACGTTCTGTTTGCCAATCACCGCAAACGCCCAGCGCCACTCCGGTCGCAATCCGATCAGCCGAGAGAAGTGGGAAATCCACCGATTCGTAGACTCTGCCGAGCGCGACAGCAACACCTTCCGCCACACCTACGAAACCCGCTTTGAGAAGAACATCCACCGACACGAGGAGCTGACCAAGTCGATCCAGAGCATGGACGAAGCCTTCGAACGACTGCGAGGCGAAGCCGACGATCGACACCCATGGGCCGGAAAGGAAGAGCTTCGGGACGTGATTCAGGAGGCAAAAGAAGTCAATCGACTGATGAGCGGCCGATTCAACGATCGCTACAACTTCAAGGATCAGTGGTCGACCGTTCGAAGCGACATTAACGGGCTAGCCCGAATCTACGGCCTCTCCGGCATCAGTCGGAAGTAACTTCCGGAGATGGTTTAGGGCGGTGCCGGCTTCCCAGCCGGCATCTCAGCAAAGCGGGACCCGCCGCGTGGAATGCGGTAGATGCCGGCTAGGAAGCCGGCACCACAATTCGCCTACTCAATCCGATGAAGCGCACTCAGCGACTCGCCGACGATCATTCGTTTGATCGCCTCGCCGAGAAGCGGAGCAACCGGCAAAACCGTGAAGTGCTCTGGCGCCAGCGCAACCTTCGCCGCCACCGGAATCGTGTCGGTGACCACATAGTGATCCACCGCGCCTGACTCCGTCAGCTTCTTCATGAGTTGCTCGGTCGTGAGGTTCTGATCCGCGAACACCGCATGAGTGGCGTACATCCGAACGGATGCCGCCCCCGCTTCCTTCAATAGCATCGCGTCCTTCAACACCGTGTTGCCGGTAAGGATCTCATCATCGATGAGCAGGCAGTGCCTCCCCTTAACGTCGCCGGTGAGGGCGCGAATCGTCGGCGACTCCGAGTGGTCGGTGCGAGCCTTGTGAATGTACGCCTGATCGATCCTCAGCGTAAACGGAAGCTGTTCGTACCGTTTGGCCGCGCCCGCGTCCGCGAATACCAACACACATTTCCCGTCGCGACACTCTTCGCCCAGGGTTTCTCGGATGTGCTCGACGAGCAGCGGAGTGCCCGGAATCTCGTCGGCCGTCGGCAGGAAATACTGCTTCAAATGAGGGTCGTGAGGCTCCACTAGCAGCACCCTCTTGACCCCAAGAACCGTATTCAAAATCTCCGGAAGTCGCTGGCCCAAAACGGAAATGCGGGGCCGATTCTTGCGATCCGATCGCGCATATGGCATATACGGAAAAGCCACGAATGTGCGCCGCGGGTGAGCGTTGCTGATCGCATCAAGCAGGGCCATCAGCTCTACGATCCCCTCGCTGACCGGAGGAGCCTGAGTATGGAGGACGACCACGATGCAGTCGCGCACATTCTCAACCTGCACCTCAAGGTTCTCATTCGAGAAGCGATTAACCGTCGCCTCCCCCATCTCGACGCAGAATTCCTTGTCGTTCTCCAGGTGGCGGGCCATTTCCATCTCAACGCGCCGACCCAACTCGACGGTTTTGGTCGTGGCAAAGACTTTTATCTGCGTTTTAGACATAGCTTCGTTGCCACCGCCCTTCCTTTTAAGAAACGCACCGACCCTAGGAGTTTACACAGGATGGGGGTTCGGTGGCACGAGAATACGAGGTCCAGTTCGAGACGAGGAAACCAATGGGGACTGCGGTGCGGCCACAGAACCTACTTCTTCGGCTTGGGAAACACCACTCGAAACGGACGCACAAGCTTCTTCTTGTTTGTAGCCGAGCCGACAATTGAGAGGCCATCGTCCGAAATAGAGACGGCATCGATTAATGTCCATCCGTCTGGAATCTCTACCTTCTGCTCTCTCAGATATGCTTCCAATGACCCAAAGCCCTCCTTCTCTCGCCAAATTTGGGCGTCCGCCGGACGATTGACGTAATCTACGCTTCCAACGCCAATCGTCCCGGCTTCGTTGAGCGAACGAATGATGATGTTGCGTCGACTTGCTCCGCTTTGCGGTATGTGCAGCTCTGCACCATCGCGCCAGACCATCGCAGCCTTATCGATGGAGCCAGCAACGGTTCGGCCGTCCAAGGTTGCCGCATACGCGTCGGTGTTTAAGATAGGGTTTGACGGTTCAAGCAAAAACGCTCGGCCATCTCGAAAATATGCTGCATGGGTAAGCCGTTTCGAAATGACGGACCCCGGCCCGTGATCGTAGGTGAATCGACCCACGAAACTGCCCGGATTGCCCCCGAGAACCAGATCACTAACAAATCTGGGGAGCGACATCGAAAACGCATCGTTGTGAAAGATCGGTCGAAATCCCCCTGACCCCAACTCCACGAGGTCTTGCCCAGGTACGGGTCCCATCAAAGGGGTCGCGATCCGCGGGACGTTTTGTGCCCAGATTCGCCCATTCTGGCCAAAGCCAACGGCGGTTAACCCATGCGCTAGATCCGGATCATCGATGAGCCAATTCACCGAGTCGCCATCGTACGTATATGCCCTCACGAGACTCCACCCGGCGGAATGGATCGACGTCTTCGAACGTGACTGAACGGAGACTATCCGAGAAACATTGAACAAGACCGAGCCCTTGTTGCTTACCGCGACGCAGTCGGTCGTTTCCCATCCATCGACCAAGTCGATAACCTCCACATCGTCTCCGTCTAGCTTCCCCACCTGGCCAGAAACCTCGCCGTTGCCAAAGCGACAAACGATCTTCTTAGCGTCCGGCGACGCCACGTGGGCATAGAGCGTCCTGCCTTGAAAGTTGTTGCCAAGAATCTCGAGCTTGGTCGAAGCCTGGTGCAGTCCGATCGCGAGCACGGTGAGGGCGAGAAACATCTTTGCCACCTTCCAATTACTTCATTGGATTCGAAAATTCAATGGATTGACGATTTTTTGCGGCGAGAAGGTTTTGACTAAACCTTGGAATTCACAAAGCGCCACCGAAAACGCCTCCAAATCATAAGTGTGCTTATAATAAGCACACTTGCAAAAAAGGCCAAGAAATAGTAAGTGCACTTACTATTTCTCGCAAAAAAAGCACTTGGGCTTTTTCCAAACGTCTGATAAGATAAGACCCCTTAGGTGACGAAGCCTCTCGGAATGCCTGCCATGGCGGCTGGCGACGATTGAGGCAGTATGTACGAGGTTACGCGCGACGGGCGCACCATTCTAGAGAGCGATGCCTGCGGCATTGGTTTCCTTGCCACGAGAAAAGGCGTTGCCGAACGTCGTCTTGTGGAAGTTGCCCTTCGGGTAGCTCAGCAGTTTGATCATCGGGGTGCGCCGGGCCATGGCGCGGGCATCCAGATCGACATTCCTTGGCCGCTCCTCATCGACCGTTTCGCCATCCACGCCAAAGCCATCGCCCAGCGAGACGTGGCGCTTGGTATGTTCTTCCTTCCCTTCGATGGTCCCCTTCGCAGCCGATGCGTTGAGGCAGTTGAGTGGTTGGCAGCTCTGGCGGGTGCGGAGGTTCTTCAGTGGGCCGACGTTCCCGTGAATTCCCGTGCTCTGCCGCCAAACAGTTCCGCTCTGCGGACGTTGCCGGTTGTTCGTCAAGCCCTATTCCGCCGCCCAACCGGGATGAGCGATCAGGCTTGGTTTGCTTGTCGTTATCTGCTACGCCTCGCGCTAGACCATGACCTACGAGAGATTGCAGGCGACCAATTTGCAGTCGCCTCTCTCTCCAATCGAACGGTCGTTTACAAAGGTCTGGCCGAGCTCTCGAAAGTGGGGGACCTGTATCCCGACCTGCAGGACCCCCAGGTTGCCTCGCGCTACGTCCTGTTCCACAGTCGCTACTGTACGAACACCACGACCGCTTGGCGGCGCGCCCAACCGTTCTGGAGCATCGCCCACAACGGCGAAATCGCGACCATCGCGGGCAACGTCGCGTGGATGAATGCGATCGGCAAGGACTTGATTCGTATCCTCGTGGAACGCTATCCGGCACTCTCGAATGTTGCCGAGCATGCGGCCTCGATCGTTTGCTCGGGTGGTTCGGACACCGCCAATTTGGACGACATGATGATCGCCCTCCTCGCGGGGGGAATGACCTTCCCGCAGGCGATGCTTGGCTTGCTGCCCGGTGCAACCTCTACTCTTGCCCCTGACGATCCTCTCCGAGGGTTCTATAAGGCGGCGAGCGTTTACCTCGGCGCTTGCGATGGCCCCGCGGCCCTCGTGGGTTGTGACGGAGATTTTGCGGTGGCCCACTTGGACCGCAACGGCCTTCGACCGCTCTGGATTCAGACGACCCAAGACTACGTGTTGGCCGCTAGCGAGCTCACCGGAACCGAGGACCTCGGCGCCGTTCAAGAGCAGCGCGTGATGGGACCTGGCGAGATTCTCGCCGTGAACCTTCAGAACGGCAACATCATGTTCGACGATGAGGTGCGTGCAGAAGTCGCCCGCCAACCGTTCCCGTCGCCGGAGGGTCGTCTGATTGAAGGTGAGGAGATCGAATCTCACATCGAGATAGAAGATCTCACCAAGGTCCAGACCGCGTTCGGCATGACCAAGGAGGACATCAACGTCCTCCTAGAGCCGCTGGCCAAGACGGGCAAAGCCGCGCTTGGGTCGATGGGAGACGATACGTCACCCTCGGCTTTGCTCGACTCGCTGCCCCGCCGGCTGGAAGACTATTTTGCTCTGCGCTTCGCGCAGGAGACTAGCCCGCCTATTGATCCCATTCGAGACGAGTGGGTGTTTGACCGCGGGGTTGTCCTCGGCGACCGTGCCGGGCTCTGGTCGGCACCCACGGGTGCGCTTATAAGCTTTGAGGATCGGGTTCTCTCGCAGGGTCAGCTGGCATGGCTCAATCAGCAGACCTGCACTGAGAACATCAACATTCTCTTCTCGGCCGCGGAAAGTAGCGAGGGTATCGAGGCTTCGCTTGATGCTTTGGTCGACAGCCTTTCTGACGATCCAAAAGCGGGTGCCGTCTTGGTGCTCAGCGATCGATATCCGACCGCCGACCTTGCACCCCTTCCGATCCTTCGTTTGGTTAGCCGACTTCACTACCGTCTCAGCGACCTTGGCCTTCGCAGCCGAGTGGGCATCGTCGCGGACGCGGGAGTCTGGGATATCAACCAGGTTGCCCTGCTCATCGCGATGGGGGCGGATGCGGTCTGCCCGTGGCTCGGCATCGTCTCGGTCGGCGAACACGAGCCTTACTATTTGAAAGGGGTCCGCGCCGGGTTCCTTGAAGTGATGTCGATGATGGGCGTGACGCCCGCTTCGGCTTACTGCGGCGCACGACTGGTCGAGGCGATCGGCCTCGATCGCAAGTTCCTGGAGCGAGAATTTCCCGGCGTGCCTTCTCACCTTGGAGGCATCGGAGTCGACGTTCTCAATCGCGAGTGGTTGTCGTTCCATGCCAACGCTTTTGCGGCGGAAGCCGCCGAGAGCCTCATCGATACCGGCGAATATCGGCACTCGAAAGACGGCCGACGACATGCGAACAACGCAGACATCGTCCGTGCATTGCACACGGCGAGCGGCTTTACGACCAAGATTCATGGCTCTGCGCCGGGCTCGCAGGAGGCTTACAATGACTATGCAGGGCTGGTCAATGACCGAAACCCGCTGAGCGTCCTGGACTTGCTGCAGGTGAAGCAGGGCGACCCGATTTCGATCGACGAAGTTGAGCCCGAGGAGTACATTCTCTGGCGATTCATGGCACCCGGGATGAGCGAGGGAGCTCTTTCAGAGCCCGCCCACAAGGCGGTTGCTCGCGCGTTCAACACCCTTCGGCGCTACTGCCGAATCCGCCTGAGTGCCGCCGGCGCGCCTCTTCCCGACGGCATCGGCCCCATTGCCAATAGTGGGGAGGGCGGATTCGACAAGGCGCGAATCGGGACTCGCGACGGCAACCGCAGCGTGCAATACGCGGGCGGCCGATTCACGATCACTCCGATGACGGCGGCGACCGCGATGGAAGCCGAGGTCAAGTTCGCCCAGGGTGCGAAACCCGGAAAGGGGGGTCAGCTTCCCGGCAAGAAGGTTTCTCGAAAAGTCGCTCATCAGCGCGGCTGCGAGCCGGGTTACGAACTGGTTTCCCCGCCCATCAATCACAACCTGTACAGCATCGAGGACGTGAAGTTGATGCTGGAGAGCTGGCGGTTCCTGAATCCAGACGTCAATTGCTCGCTGAAGTACGTGGCGACCCACGGCGTTGAAATGGTCTGCGTTGGCGGCGTTAACGCCGGGGCCAACCGCCTGCACCTCTCGGACGGGTGTGGCGGAACGGGTGCGGCCAAGCGGGTTGACCAGAAGCACGCGGGGGTCCCGGTGGTTGCCGTTTTGCCGACAGTGCAGGACATGCTGGTCGAAGAAGGGCTTCGCCACCTTATCGAACTGAGCGTGGATGGTGGAGTACAGACAGGAACTCAGGCGTTCAAATTGTTCTTGCTTGGAGCCGATAAGGTTGGCTTCGGTACCAGCTTGCTCATTGCCATCGGCTGCTCGATGCTGCGAAAGTGTCATCTCAGTGGCGCCGACCCTTCGGACCCCACCGGCAAGCGCCGTCTCGGCTGTACCCCGGGCATCGCGACTCAGGACCCGCACTGGATCGCCCGTTTTGCGGGAGACAGCAAGCACATCGTGAAAATGCTGCGATTCGCGGCCCAGGAAGTTCGCGAGGAGATGGCGAAGCTTGGCATTCGCCGACTCTCCGATGTCATCGGTCGACGGGATCTGCTGAAGCGGAAGGCTGGTCTGGAGGGTAAGGCAGCGATGCTGGACCTGGGCAACGTTCTGCGAGCGCCTCACCGACATGTCGTTGAGCGCGACTACTTGAGCCAGTCGGAAACCCACATGCCCGACCTGTCGGAGCTTGAGGTTGAAGCGGCTGATCGCGCGCTGAACGGCGAAGCGGTTGTACTAGAAGCGACTTTAACGAATGAGAAACGTTGCGTGGGGATGACCTCGGCCGGCGTGATCGCCCGGTCACGTGGCGACCTTGGATTGTCGGAAGGCAGCCTGTCGTTTGTTCATCAGGGCGCGGCGGGACACTTCTATGCCGCCTACGCGGTGCATGGGATGAACTACCGAATGGTTGGACCGGTGGCCGACTCGTGCTGGACGGCGAGCTACGGCGGAACGCTTGCGTTGATAGCTCCGGAGGGCCAGCATGCGGTGGCGCTTGCAGGTAACGCATTCGCCTACGGCGCTCGAGGTGGCAACGTGTTCATTGCGGGTCGCGCGGGCAACCGATTTGGAATCTGCCTTCGCAAAAACCACGAAGGAGGCGGTGCGCGCATCGTGGTCGAAGGCGTTGAGGCGAATGCCTTCCAGTACATGACGGGCGGCGTAGCCGTCGTCCTGGGTTCGACGGGCGCGAATCTTGGATCGGGAATGACCGGCGGAGCCGTCTATCTCCTCGACCCTGACGAGCAAAAGCTCAATCGTTCGTACGTCCAGGCGCTGACCCTCACCGACGAGGACGAAGCCGAGATTTTGGGCTTGCTCCAAGACCACGCCACTCACACGGGCAGTCGTATAGCCCAAGACTTGCTCAAGAACTTCCGTAAGAACCGGTTCAAGAAGGTCGTCACCGTGCTCAAACCCGAGCTCGTCGACCAGCCCGTTCTCGCGGAGGTGCGATGAGCACATCCAACCGCCGTCAATGTTGACGGCGAACCCTTTTCTGTTGTCCGTTCTCCGTTTACCTTAGTCCGAGAGTCCGTGATCAGGGAGCCCGCTCCGCGGGCGGAAAAGGGCGCGAAGGGCTTCGCGCAGTCCCAAGGCTTCGCTCAGACGCGAGCTGGTGCCGCGCTTTTTGCCTTTGTTTGTAGGTAGGTGTGCCCCTCACCCCTGCCCCTCTCCCCCGGAGGGGAGAGGGGTTCTGAGATTAGAACACTACTACGCCTCTGGCCATTTCGCCGGAGAGCATGGCGGCGTAGGCTTCGTTGATCTCTTCCAGGGGGAACTTGCGGGTGACGAGCTTGTTAAGATCTAGCTGGCCAGCCTCGTACATCGCGGCGTAGCGTGGGAAGTCGACCGCCGTGTTGGCGGTGCCGTAGTAGCTACCCATGACCGTCTTTTCCTGGCGGGTGAGGACGGCGCCGGGGAGGTTGGTGGAGCTGCCCATGGGGGAGATTCCGCTGAAGACGATGGTGCCGCCGAGGCGGGCGATCTCTAGGCACTGCTCTTGAAGGGCGGGGATGCCGACGGCTTCGAAGACGTAGTCAGCGCCACGGCCTCCGGTGAGCTCTCGCACCTG
Source organism: Fimbriimonadales bacterium (assembly GCA_038321975.1). GTDB lineage: Bacteria > Armatimonadota > Fimbriimonadia > Fimbriimonadales > Fimbriimonadaceae > Fimbriimonas. The sequence goes on from JBBQFM010000002.1 coordinate 138,045, forward strand.
ATCGGCCAGTTGGGGGCCGGAGGTGAAGGTGTGGGTCGCGCCGAGCGTTTTTGCTACCTCGAGACGCCGGGGCGAGATGTCGACGGCGATGATCGTCGATGCACCCGCTAGCACCGCACCCATCACGGTGCTCAGCCCGACTCCGCCGACGCCGAGAATCACCACCGATGAGCCTGGCGTGACCTTGGCGGTGTTGAGAACTGAACCGACGCCGGTGGTGACCGCGCAGCCGATGACGGCAGCGATTTCTAGTGGCACGGATGCTGGCAAAGGCACGCAGCACTGCTCAGGGACGACGGCTCTCTCGGCGAAGCAGGCAAGGGCGCTGAAATGGAATACGGGTTGGCCATTCAGGCTCAGACGCGTCGTTCCATCGAGCATCGTGCCCGCCCAGATCGGCTTGACGTAGGTGTCGCAGAGCGACGGGCGACCGTTTTGACAGTAGAAACACTCACCGCAATTCGGTGCCCAGTTGAGGGCGACGTGGTCCCCCACTTTCACCCTCGCGACTTCGGGGCCGACCGCCTCAACGACTCCCGCGCCTTCGTGGCCAGGGACGCAGGGGACGGGGTGCGACGTTGACCCCGTCATCAGGTGCCAATCGCTGTGGCATACGCCGGTTGCCGCCACCTTGACCAAGACCTCGCCCGCCTTTGGCGGGTCGAGTTCGAGGGTCTCTACGGTGAATGGCACCCCAGGTTGGCGGAAGACGGCAGCGCGGATTTGCACGCTAGATTATGCCCGCGCCTAGTAGTCGTATTTGGCGATGTTGCTCTTGTCGAAAGTAACCAACTCGCCCGCGGCGATCGTGTTGTTCTTGCCAAACTTGCGCTTGCCAAGACCAGGGACGTCGATCTCGACGCCCTCGGCGGGCTTGAGGCCCTTCTGCCGGATCTGCTGGACGATGTAGGTAGCAAGGACGCCCATGTCGGATGGTGACCAGAGTTGGAAACTCTTGACGACGCCCTTCTCCACAAACTTCTTGAGCTGGTTCGGAGTGCTGAGCCCAGTGAGCTCGACTCCTTTGCCCTTCGCTTGCGGTCCGCCTGGATAGGCGCCCGCGATTTGCAGGGTCTGAGCGGCGGCGGCGAGCCCGACGCTGGTTGGTGACAGAATTCCGCGCAGGTTCGGATACTTCGAGAGCAGTGCCTGGGCTTCGGTGGTGCTCTTCTCCGGCTTGTCGTCGCCATAGACGACGTCCACCAGCTTCATCTTCACATACTTCGGATCCTTCAGCTTTTCCTTGATAGTGGCGATCCAGTTGTTCTGGTTCGGAGCGTCGGTAGTCGCGCTGAGGATGGCGAAGTCGCCTTCGTAGCCCATCAGGGAACCCATCAGCTCAAGCTGGCTTGCGCCGATCTGGCTGAAGTCGGCGGGCAGGACGCCCACCGCGCGGTGGCTCTCGTTCTTGTCGAGGTCGGCGTCGACCGTGATGACGGTGATGCCCTTCGCGGTCGCTTCGTCGAGCGCCTTATTAAGGGCGTCCGGGCTGTTGGCGGAGATCGTGATCGCGTCGACTCCACGTTGGGTCTGCTCTTTGATCACCGAGATCTGCGATGTGGCGTCGCCATTCGCGGGGGCATTCGACGTGAACTCCGCTTTGATTTCTCCAGCTTCCTTCTCGAAGCCCTTGTTCACGTCGTTGAAATACGGATTGCCCGAGTTCTTCGGGATGAACACGATCTTCAGAGCCGACCCAAACGTTCCGGATCCACCCGTCGTTGTCGGCGGCGTGGCCGTGGTCGTGGTTTCGCTCTTCTCACAGCCGATGACGGCGAGGGCGATTGCGGCGATAAAAAGAAAGCGCTTCAGCATCGAGCCCCAATTCTACGCTTATTGGGCGACCCATGAATAGATCGCTCCTGCGATCTGTGGCCGGATGCTTTAGCGTGCGCAGGAGCGAAGCGACCCTGACTACCAGGGACTGGGATCGTTGCAGTTGTGATGAGATGCCGGCACCAAGGCTATGCCCGGCGGCTTGATCGGCTCTTGATTACGTTCGTGACGATGACCGACAGGATGAGCAAGGTGCCGATGACCGCGAGCTGATACTCCGCTTTCACATTCGCGAGGCCCATGCCGGTCTTCACGGTGGCGACAAGGAACAGCGCGATCACGGTGCCCCCAATGGTGCCCTGCCCGCCGGCGATGCTCGCTCCGCCGAGTACCACGGCGGTGATCGCGTCGAGCTCCATTCCGTTGGCCAAGTCGAACCTCGCATACGCCAAACGCGAGTCGATGAAAAGGCCGCCGAACCCCGCAAGCAGGCCGGTGATCGTGAATATCAAAACTTTCACACGTGCGGTCGGGACGCCCGAATATACCGACGCCGATTCGTTGGTCCCGAGCGCAAACACCCACCGCCCAAACACGGTGCGATGCAACACCAAACCGACGATCAGCGCGGTGACCAACAGCACCAAAAGGGGGGCGGGAATCGGTGTTTTCGCGACGTGGAACTTGTCGACTCCCACGAAGGATTCGGGAAGGGGAACCGAGCTGGTGTCCAATAGCACCTGAGCCACGCCCCGGTATAAGGCCATCGTAGACAGGGTCACGAGGAATGAGGGCAGCCTCAGCCGAGCGACCAGCAGTCCGTTAGCAAGACCGAGAAGAGAGCCGAGGGCCAGTCCAGCCAAGCAAGCCACCGGCACCGGCACCCCAGAGGCCATCAATTTGGCCACCACGCAGCCGACCAGCGCCACCGATGACCCCACTGAAAGGTCGATATTGCCGCTGATGATGATGAGGGTCATGCCAAGGGCAACCAGGCCGGTTTCGACGTAGAGCGAAGTCGCGTCGAACAGATAGCGAGCGTCGAGGAAGAACGGCGACTGTTTCGCGCCCGCGTAGAACGCGATGAGCAGAAGGATCGCGGGGACGATCTCGGGGCGGGACCAGATCTTCTTCAAGCGGCCTCCGTGCGCGAGGCCATCCATCGCTGAAGGCTGCCATCTAAGATGAGGGCGAGGAGAATGACGAACCCGTAAACCAAAAGCTGCCAAGTCGCCGCGATACCCAAGACCGCGAGGGCCACGCTCACGCAGGCGAGCAGAAGCGACCCGAGCACGACACCTAACACGCTTCCCGATCCGCCGAAGACGTTGGTGCCGCCGATGACGACGGCAGCGATGACAGTCAGTTCAAACCCCTGGCCGACTGAACCAGGATTGACGAAGCCGTAACGAGATGCGTAGAGCACGCCCGCGATGCCCGAGAGGGCGCCGGTGACTCCGTAGACGATCATCAGCACCCTTTTCACGGGGATGCCGCGCAATGCGGCGGCATCTGGGTTGCTTCCGAGGGCGAAGACGTTGCGCCCTGTGACCGTGTACTTCAGAAACGCTCCAACCGCCAATGCGACCACCGCCGCGTATACGAGGAGCCAGGGTACGGTCACTCCGCCCAAGTGCAATGGCCCTGTCATGGACCAGTCGGTCAGCCCATCCGGAAGGTAGTTCCCATCCACCTGATCACCCTTGCTCACGATAAAAACGAACCCACGATAAGCGCTTAGGGTGCCAAGGGTCGCAATGATTGGCGGCACCTTCGCCAATGCGATCAGGCCACCGTTGATCAGCCCGAGGGCCAATCCGACTCCGCAGCCGATGGCGAGGCCGAGATAGATGTTTAGATCGGGATGGGACTTGAAAAGCATCCCGACCACGATCCCCGCAAAGCCGAGCATCGATCCGACCGAGACGTCAATCCCCCGAGTCACGATGACCATCATCTGCCCCATACCGACAACGAGGAGCAGGGGCACCCAGAGCAGGATATTGTTGATGCTCGCGGGCTCGAGGAAGCGGTGGTCCTTGAGATACGCGGCGAGCACGACGACCACGAGAAGAGCGAACGTGCCCGCTTCTCGGATTTGAAGCAGCCTCTTCATCCGGTCGCGGCTCCCATAACGAGTTCGGCGGTTGCCGCGTCGTGGGCGAACTCGCCGGTGATTCGTCCTCGCTTCATCACGAGAATGCGGTCGCTCATCGCAAGGACCTCGGGCAGGTCGCTGGAGATCATGAGGATGCCCATGCCAGCGTCGGCAAGCTCGCGCATCAGTCGATGCACCTCGACCTTGGCGCCGATATCGATGCCTCGGGTTGGCTCGTCCAGGATCAAAACTTTGGGTTGCGAAAGCAGCCACTTCGCCAAAACCACCTTCTGCTGGTTTCCGCCACTGAGCTCTCGGACCTGTTGGGTCACCGATCGCATTGCGATGCGCATCTTGGCGAGTTCCTTCTCGGAGGACTCACGCTCCTTGGTGCGGTTTACCCAGCCCGACTTGGCGAGCTGCTTGAGGACCACCATGCTCGCGTTCCCTTCGATCGTGATGGGCAGCAGAAGGCCGTCGTGCTGCCGATCCTCGGGGACGAGAGCGAGGCCGCGAGCGATCGCGTCACGCGGGTTCTTCGCTTGGTAGGGTTGCCCGTCGAGGGTGATCGATCCTGAGTCGGCTTGAGTGACTCCAAACACCGCCCGGGCGATTTCGGTTCTTCCCGCACCGACCAAACCGGCCAGGGCAACGATCTCGCCCGCCCTTATGACCAGGTTGATATCCTCGAACTCTCCCTTTCGGCTGAGTCGGCTCAGTTCCAAAAGGGGCTCGCCGGGCTCTCGGCCGGGCGGGAATCCCACACTCTCGACTTCGCGACCAACCATCAGCTTGACGATCTCTTTGCGATCGGTCTCCTTGGTCATCCGCTCGCCGACCTTCTCTCCGTCTCGAAGGATCGTGATCCGGTTCGAGATGTCGAAGACTTCGTCCAACCGGTGAGAGACAAACGCGATCGCGCATCCTGCGTCTCGAAGTCGACGAACAATAACGAAGAGGTCTTCGACCTCTTTCGGGGTCAGCGCGGCGGTCGTCTCGTCCAAGATCAAGACTTTCGCATCTTGTGAAAGCGCGGCGGCGAGTTCCACCATCTGTTGGTCCGCGATCGGCAATCCTCGCACCTTCGAGCGTGGATCTAGCGCGACCCCGATCGAGGTGAGGATTTCTTGGGCGCGCCGATACGCTTCGACCCAATTCACCTTGCGCAGAGGGCCGGAGACGGGTAGCCGCCCGACGAAGATGTTCTCGGTCACGCTGAGGTCAGGGAAGGTCAGGGGCTCTTGGTGGATCAGCGCGATGCCGCGATTCATTGCCTCGCGAGGGTTGCTGAACGAGACCGCCTCGCCGCCGATGGAAAGGGACCCCGCAGAAGGTCGATGCACGCCCGCGCACACCTTGCCGAGTGTGGATTTGCCCGCGCCGTTCTCGCCCACGATGGCGTGGACCTCGCCCGCATGCAGGACGATGTCCACCCCTTTCAGCACCTCCACTCCGGCGAAGGCAACCCGGATCTGGCGTGCTTCGATCATTCCATCGTGGCGACGGCGAAGTGGTACGTTCCACCGCCAACGCTGATCGATTGTCCTCCGCTTACCGAGCGGCTCGACTCATCGCTATCATTCTCGACGAGCGTTCCGGCGGGCAAAACGACGACCGCGGTGGTGTTCGCGGGGATCGTGACGTCGAGGACGAAACGGCCCTTGGTCTGCTTCCACGAGGTGGCGATGTCGCCGTGCATCGTCTTAAGCTTGCCTTTGGCCCAGGTCACTTCCTTGCTCGGGAGCGGGTGAATGACGATTGACTTATAGCCAGGTGACGCAAGGTCGATGCCCGCCACGCTCGTGCCCATCCACTCACCGACCGAACCGAGCGAGTAGTGGTTGAATGAGTTCATTCCGGGGTCTTGGAAGCCCTTGGTATCCGTCCAGCCGTCCCATCGCTCCCAGATCGTGGTCGCGCCCTGCCGAATCGAATAACCCCAACTCGGGTAGGTGTCTTGGAGCAGGAGATGGTAAGCCACGTCCGGCCGACCGATGGCGGTTAGGGTTGGGGTCAAGTAGCCGACACCGACGAAGCCGGTGGAAAGGTGTCCCTTTCGCTCGACCATGATCTTCTCGACCAGTCGGTTGCCCGCATAGGCTCGGTTGCCGTCGGGCAGAAGGCCGAAGCGGAGCGCCAAGACGTAGGCGGTCTGGGTGTCGCCCTTGATCTTTCCGTCCGCCGAGACGTACGCCTGACTGTAGGCATCCTTGATCTTGGCGAGCAGGTTCTCGTAGTGCTGGGCTTCCGCGGAGTGACCTAGAACGGCGGCCGACTTGGCCACGAGCGAGGTGCTGTAGGCAAAGTAGGACGTTCCGAGCACGTCGCGGGGGGTGTCGTCACCGACGTTCAGCCAGTCGCCGAAGTTGTTGTTGCCTCGCTTGGCCCACAGGTGATTCGGATTCGCCGAATCGATGTACTCGATCCACTTCTTCATCGACTCGTATCGGCGGGCCAAAAGGCGCTTGTCGCCGTAGCACTCGTAGATGGTCCAAGGCACGATCACCCCGGCATCTCCCCAGGCGGGTGCGCCATCGTTCGGGTCACCGATTCGTGGCGAGACGTCGGAGAAGCCGCCTTCGGGGGACTGAGCATCCTCCACATCCTGGGTCCACTTGGTCATGAACGCGGCGACGTCGTTGTTGTAGCAGGCGGTGCGAACGAAGATTTGCGCGTCGCCCATCCATCCCAGTCGCTCATCGCGCTGCGGACAGTCGGTTGGAGCCTCCAGGTAGTTGCCTCGCTGACCCCAATAGATGTTGTGGTGGAGCTTGTTGACGAGGTCGCTGCTGCACGAGAAATCGCCGGTCTGCGGGTTGTCTGAGCCGACCACGATGCCGGTGATCGCATCCTTTCCGGGCTTGCCGGGAAAGCCGGTGACCTCCACGTAGCGGAAGCCGTGGAAGGTGAATCGAGGCTCCCAAGTCTCGGTTGCGCCGCCCTTCATCGTATAGGTGTCGGTTGCTTTCGCGCCGCGTAGGTTCGTGGTGTAGACGGTGCCGTCGGGGTTCAACATCTCGGCGAAGCGGAGCGTGATCCTTGTTCCCGCCGCGCCTCGGGCGCGGAGTCGTGCCCAGCCGACCATGTTCTGGCCGAGGTCGTACACGAAGACTCCCGGCTTGGGCTCGGTGATCGCTTTCGTCTTGAGCTGGTCGAGGACTTCGACGGACTGCGCGTGCTGTGCCTCGAGCGGTACGGTGCCGATTTCGTTGGTCTCCACTGGCTGCCAGCGGTCTGCCTTGTAGGTCGAATTCGCCCATCCGCCCATTTCCTTGGTGGCGTCGTAGGTCTCGCCCATCAGGAGGTCGTTGTTGAGGATGGGGCCGTTGACCGCTGTCCAACTGGCGTCGGTAGCCACGATCTCGTGGGTGCCGTCGGTGTGCTCGATGTCGAGTTGGAGAAGGCCTTCGGGCTTGGGTCCGTATCCCTGGCGTCCGTTCCAGCCCACATTTCCGCAGTACCAGCCGTCGCCGACGACCATTCCGATCGCGTGGTTGCCTTGCTTGACCTGCTTGGTGACGTCGTAGGTTTGGTATTGAATGCGCTTGTGGTAGTCGGTCCAGCCCGGTCGGAAGATGTCGTTCGACACCTTTTTGCCATCCACATAGACTTCGTAGAGTCCGTGCGCGGTGGAGTAGATGCGGGCGCTTTTCACCGGCTTGTCGACCGAGAACGCCTTTCGCATAAACGGCGAGGGGCTCCCCATCATGGAGTCCCGAGGGGCGGCTCGGTAGCCGAGTTCGCCGAGGACCATGGCTTGCACCCAGTTTTGGCTCGGGCCCTTGGTTGTGGTCCAGGAGCCGTCGGTCACGAATCGGTCGCTGGTGCCATCGGTGTACATCACGGAGACCACGGCTACGATTCCCGCGGGGCCGGCGTCGTTGGTTGCGCTCAAGAGAATCGTGTTCTTGCCTGGCTTTAGCTCGGAGGTGAAATCGACGAGCGTGAAGCTGCGGAAGCCGTCGCCTCTCGCTACGGGCGGCTTGCCGTTTAGCTCAACCATCCAGTGGTCGTCGGCGGCGATCTTCACGACTGCCTTCTTAACTTTCTTACCATCCGGGATTTCGAAGTCGTGCTGGAAAAGGCGGGTCGCGTTTTTCTCGGCGTCTTCCGAGGGGTTGCCTTCGGGGTACCAAATCCACTTGATTCCGTCTAGCGAGACGGCGTCCTCTGCCGACTTCCGCATGCCGATCCATTGGGCCTTCCAGTCGCTGGGGTTCATGAGACCGGTTTCGAAGTAGGACGGCTTTGTATAGCTCGAGACGTTCCCGTCCTGATCCCAACTTCGCACGGTCCAATACACTCGCTCGCTGCTGGCGAGCGGTTTGCCTGTGTACTCGATCTGAGTGGTCTGGTCGCCCGCGACCTTGCCGGTGTCCCAGAGGTCGCCGCTTGCGTTGTCGGTGCTGGACGCGAGGATTTGGTAGGCGGTTTGCTTGGCGTTTCTGACCGAGGACTCGACGATCCAGCTTAAACGAGGCGCAACCTCGTCTAGCCCAATGGGATTGACGAGGTATTCGGTTCGGAGGAAGGTCGGGTGCAGGGAGCCGGACGCTTGGAACGAGAGAGCAACAAGTAGAGGCAGCATGAACTGCTGACAGTGTTACCCGCGAACCCGCCGCCCGTGTTTTGCCACGGGTTCAGGTCCGTGGTTTTGTCCAACAATTCCGTCTACTCGAACAGAATTCGCTTGTCCTTTTGGTCGATCGTGACCTTGAATTTCTTCAGCAGCCGACCACCGATGTTCGCGAACGGGAGAAGGTCTTGCAGTTCGACTTGGTCGATGGGCATCTTCATGCCACCGACGAGGATGGGGTCCTTCACCTTGGCTAGATAGATGTCGAAGGAGTTGAAGAGAGTTTTGGCGTGGCCGACTAGCTTGGGCTCGCCATCGAGGTGGAGCTGGGCTTTGTACTTCGTCGGGACGCTGAGGCCGCCGTCGGAGCCGGAGTCGACGTGGCCGCTGACTTTGACGTCGCCGATTTGCACCGGAAGTTGGATGAGGCCGTGGTCGTCTCGGGTGTATTTGATCGCGGTTTTGGCCTGGTCGGCGGTCATGCCGCCGGGGGTGAGGGTGACTTCTCGTTTCGGATAGTCGAGGGTGAGAAGGAGGCTCTGGAAGACTGCGTAGCCGATGACGCCATCTGCCTCGCCCGCGATGAGTCCATCGCTAGCGAACATCTCCACGCCGTACAGAGTGGCGCCTCCCGCCTTGATCTGAGGAATGCGATAGACGCTCGCCTGCTGGGTGTTCTTCCCGCTCGGGTCGCCGGTTTGGATGATGCCGATGGGATCGAGGTGCAGCTTCTTCACGATCGCGTTCGAGATCCGACCGCCGACCGCGCCGGTGTCCAGCATGAACTTATACTTCGCACCCCCAATCTCCAGCTCGATAAGCGGAGCTTGGCGCTTGGTCTCGAGCATCGGCATCACGACCTTGGTTGGGCAGTCGACGTGGTCGACCGGCTTGCGCTGGGGATGTTGGGTTTTTACGAGAAGGGCGAGCGCGATGGCGACGATCATGTGAGTTGGAACGTACTAATTTTGTAAATAGTTTCCATTTTTACAAAATCATGTCAGAGATTCTTGCGAATAGACATCAGCTCCGTGCCCTCTCGAACCCGACCCGGCTGTCTCTTTACAGTTCCTTGCGGGCAGATGGGCCGGCATCGGCGCGGGAACTTGCTTCTCGGCTCGGGGTGGATGAGGTGGGGCTCTACTATCACCTGCGGCTCCTCCTGAAGCTCGGCCTCTTGACGTCGGTGCCTCGGCCGACGGCGACCAAGCCTGAGGCGGTGTTCTCCGCCTTGGGTCCTTTGAAGGCGGACTTGGATTTGTCCGACCCTTTGAACCTCGCCGCGGTGATCCGGAACGTGGACTCGTTGATGCGGTCTGCCACCAAGGAGTATCGGGAGGCGGTGGAAGGCGGGCATTTCGACCAATCAATGGTCGGGCGGGCAGCCGTCCGTCTCACTCCAACGAAGCGGGAGGAGTTGCGGGTTCGGCTTCGGGAGTTGATGGCTTGGTTGGGGGACGGGAATTCGGACACGGGGGAGCGGGTTAGTTTTACGTTTGTGGCGAGTTTGGTGACCCAGTAGACACCCAATGGATCCTTCTCGGCTTTTCAGGCTCTGATTAAATGGAATGCGATCATGCGGCATCACAGCAATAATTGAACAGGTGAAGCCTTCCTCTGCAAATCTGCGGCAACATAAGTCCTGACAAAGGACCGCCATATGCATCCAGGAACCCAAGCCTTAAGACCTGCCCTCAATGCGGGAATCTCGCGGACATCAATTCCTCGTTCTGTCCTGCCTGCGGCTATGCCTTCCAGACCCAGTTTCAACAGCCGATGCATATCGCGGGGTATCCAAGGCCAGGTTACGGAGCGCAATCTGGAGGAATATGGGTGCAGCCAGGAACTCACCCAGTGGCTGCCGTCGTGATCCTGTCGATCATCATCGGCGGATGGGCAGGCATGCTCATGAACAAGCAAGTCGCCAAGGGCCTCCTCTTCGGCCTGCTCGGAGGGATCATTGTCTGTGTGTTCACCTGCGGTTACGGGGTTGTCGTGTGGTGGCCGCTTACGCTAATCGATGCAATTCTAGTCGCCAACCGGCTCAACCGGGGCGAATTCGTACGCGACTGGCAGTTCTTTTGATTGAAGTCAAGGAAATGAGTCGCTCCTGCACAAGCTAAAGCATGTGGCTACAGATCGCCGGAGCGACCTAAGGTTTCGGAGGGCTTTCGGTGGGCGTGACCCCCTCCCCCACGGTTCCCCCTTCGGAAAGGGGAACCATCTCCGGACTCCGCTCGCACTACTTTCTCAGCGAATACAGATAGGCCAGCAGGCACATCTTGCCTCGCATCGTCTGCTGAGGGGTGAATTCATTGTTGCAGTAGCAGTACCTCGCCCGCCATAGCGCCTCGCCTTGGGGCCAGGAGGACCAGGCGGGGTAGCCGAGGGAGGCCATCCATTGGGGGTCTCCCATGAAGAAGCCGGGGGACCAGGGGTCGGCGTTCATGTAGGGGGTGTGGCCGGGGTGGATGTCGGGGATGCCGTCCATGCGGCCGCTGGTGTAGATCTCGCTGGGGTGGCGGGCGCCGAGGCCGGTCATTTGGGTGGAGTTGAGGGCGTTTCTTCCCAGGCCGTAGTCGGCTTCCAAGATGAGTGCCTTGAGGAGATCGTCGGACGGGGCGACGGCGTGGGCGACGCAGACGCGCTGGACCTCCTCACTGGTTTGGAACCAGCCGTACGCCTCGTCACTACTTCGCCGCGAAGGGCGCTTGGTGGAGGGGGCGACGTTCTTGAGGAGCGCCTCGGATACGACGGCGGCCTTCATGTTCGAGGCCAACTGCTCGTGGTGGATAGCCTGCCACTTGAAGTTCGAGCACAGCAGATAGCCGGCGACCGCGTAGAGCTGGTTGTACTTGTCGACTTCCTCGGTGTTGCCGTTTGGCCCTTTGATCTCGCTGAGGCTGGCGACGACCTCTTCGTACTTGGTCTCGCCGGTGACGTTGTAGAGGAAGGAGGCGGCCATCATCTTCAGGTCTCGACCTCGGATGGAGCCGTTGCCGATGCCGAACTTGAGATCGAGGCCTTGGTCACCCGCGATCTTCCACGCCTCGATGGCGGCGTCTCGGTACTTGTTGGCGAGGTCCGGCTTGCCGGCGACCTTGAAGGCGTTGGCGAGCATTGCGGCGTTCGCGGCGCTGGCCCAGGCCATGAAGGGACTGCTGGCGGCTTGGAACATCGCCTTATCGTCGGGGGTGGCGTTGTTAAGGCCGAAGCTGTAGCCGCCCTTGGTGTCTCGCAAGCGGAGCCAGAAGTCGACTTCGTTTTGGGCTTCGTCGATGATGTCGGGAATCCCGTTTCCGGTCTCGCGGATGCCGAGGTTGTCCTCGTTCAGCCGACCGTTGCTCAGCAGATACGGAAGCAGCAAGTCCCAGATGATGGAGATGTGGGCATTGTTTCGATCCCAATCGGCGGCGTCCGAGTGGCCGCCGTAGGCGTTCGGGTTGGTGGGGTTGCCGGGCTCGTTGTACTTCGACCAGTCCTTGTTGTCCCATTGGTCGCCACCCTTCGCCCAATCTGGGTGCATAGGCCCATAGGTAGTGATGAAAACCTTGAACCCGGGGGGATCGACATTGGGGATGTAGCGGGGTTGACGGGCAGGCGGCATCTCGCCGATGCGCATGAAGAAGAAGCCACGGACAGACAGCTTGTACGGCTCGAAGTAGACGTCGTTTTGAATTTGGAAGTCCTGGCTGCAGCCGACTCCCTCCACCACCAATCGGTAGGTGCCGGGCGTCTTGAAAGACGAGAAGTCGCAGTTCCAGACGGCAGACTGGGTGAGGTTCCACTTGCCGCAATCGAGGCCACTGGGCTTCCAGAACGTGACCGTGCCCACGTCGGTGGCCTTCTTCAGCGTGACCTCGTAGAGCATCACCTTCTTCCCCGCGTAGCTCGCGTAGTCGCGAGCGCCCCCATCGCCCATCCACATGTAGAGATCGGCCGACTTCACTGCGGTCTGGGTTGGGTCGTAGCCGATGATGTTGGTGTGGACCGCCTCACTGACGTTCTTGTAGACGTCAAAACTGATCGTGCTTTCTGCGCTGTCCGAGTTGGTTTTGCTCGAGATCTTGATCTGGTAGTGCTTGCCCTGCTGCATCTTCTGCGGCAGTTGCAGATACACGGTGTGCTCGAGAGTTGGGTCGGGGTTCGGCCAGGCCCAAGCGGTGCCGGTGACTTTGGATTTGCGCGAAACCTTGGTCGGGTGGAAACCAGTTTTGTAGTGGGGATCGTCTAGCGAAACGACCGTGTAGCTGAGTGGGTTGCTCGCCGCGGCGGTATCCACGGGCTGCCCGAATTTCTCCAGCTTGTCCCCGCCGAGCCCCTCCGGTGCGTTGTACGCCTTCGGCCCGGTCGCCTGGTCGAAGTAAGTGACCCACCCATCCTGCCACTGGATCATCACGATCTCGTCGTCGACCGGTCGGATGTCGACGAGTTTCGCGGCTTGGGCGGTCGCGGCAACCGCGCAGAGGGCGATGAGGAGGAGTCGGGGCGACATTGGTGTTAGTTATAACAGGGTTCTTGATGAATGTCATCCTGACGGAGCCCAAGCGACCGAAGGACCCCTACTCCGATCGACAGGCTCAGGTGGTGCATGAGAATCTTGCGGTTTGGTTGGTAGGGGACCTTCGGTCGCTTGGGCTCCGTCAGGATGACATTGAAATCCAAACATCCCCGGACCGGAACCCCCACCCTGCCCTCCCCCTCCGGGCACAAACATCCCACAAGGGGAGGCTTCCGGAGGGTGGTTGGTGGGCGTCGCGCCCCCTCCCCCACGTTTCCCCCGGGAGGGGCACCATCTCCGGAGTCTCGGTAGACTGGTTAGGTTCCAATGAATAAAGTTTATGCCGACGCAGCAAAGGCGCTAGACGGCCTCCTCTTCGATGGGATGACCATCATGTCCGGGGGGTTTGGGCTTTGTGGGATTCCTGAGCATTTGATCTCTGCGCTCCGCGATAGTGGGGTCAAGGGGTTGACGGTGGTGAGCAACAACTGCGGAGTCGACGACTTCGGGATGGGGTTGTTGTTGCAGACTCGGCAGATCCGAAAGATGGTCTCGTCGTACGTCGGCGAGAACGCGGAGTTCGAGCGGCAGTTCTTGAGCGGCGAGCTCGAACTAGAATTCAACCCCCAAGGCACGTTGGCCGAGCGGATTCGAGCGGGAGGCGCGGGGATCCCTGCGTTCTTCACCAAGACAGGCTTCGGAACGCTCATCGCGGAAGGGAAAGAGACCCGCGAGTTCGATGGCGAGCCCTATGTGATGGAGACGGGGCTGAAGGCAGACCTCTCGGTAGTGAAGGCTTGGAAGGGCGATAAGAGTGGGAATTTGGTCTACCGAATGACTGCGCGGAACTTCAATCCGATGATGGCGACGGCGGGCAAGGTCTGCGTCGCGGAGGTGGAGGAGTTGGTCGAGGTCGGCGAGCTCGACCCGAACGACGTCCACACTCCAAGCATCTACGTGGACCGAATCATCCTCGGCACGAACTACGAGAAGCGGATCGAGCGGCGGACGACGCGTTCGGCGGAGGAGAAGGCGTAATGGCGCTCACTCGCGAACAGCTTGCGCAACGCGCGGCGAAGGAACTGCGCGACGGTTTCTATGTGAATCTCGGCATCGGCATTCCGACCTTGGTGGCGAACTACATTCCGTCGGGCATGGACGTGGTGCTGCAGAGCGAAAACGGGATGCTCGGCATGGGTCCGTTTCCCATCGAGGGAACGGAAGATGCCGACTTGATCAATGCGGGCAAGCAGACGATCACCGACATCCCGGGCACCAGCTACTTCTCCAGCTCCGATTCGTTCGCGATGATCCGCGGCGGGCACATCGACCTGTCGATTCTTGGCGCGATGGAAGTCAGCGAAGAAGGCGACCTCGCCAACTGGATGATCCCTGGGAAGATGGTGAAGGGGATGGGCGGCGCGATGGACCTGGTCGCGGGGGTGAAACGGGTTGTGGTGGTGATGGAGCACACGAATAAGGCGGGCGAATCGAAGGTTTTGCACTCGTGTCGGTTGCCTCTGACCGGGAAGGCAGTGGTGGATTTGGTGATCACTGACCTTTGTGTGTTTGCGGTCGGTCCGGACGGGATGACGTTGATCGAATTGGCGCCGGGGGTCTCCGAAGATGAGATTCGGTCGAAGACCGAGGCGACCTATCGGGTTGGGGACGGGTTGGGCGAGATGGCGTTTTAAGTGCCGCTCCGGAGATGGTCTTCCCTGGCCATCAACCTGGTGATTTTCGACTCTTCGCTTTCGCGACTTCTTCGACGATCGCATCGCCATAGCGAACACTCGCTCCGGCATTGTCGCTGATCAGCATCTTTGCGGCTGCTCCCATTTTCTCCCTTCTTGCTCGATCATTGATGAGGCTTGAGATTTCGGTTGCCAGGTCGTCAGAGGTCGAACAGGCGAGAGATGCGCCTGCGCGCAACGCTTGCTCGCTGACATCTCGGAAGTTCTGCATGTGGGGGCCGTGGAGGACGGGTTTGCCGTGGGCTAGGGGTTGGATGATGTTTTGTCCGCCCAGGTTCTCGAAGCCGCCGCCGATGATGACGATGTCGGCCACGGAGTAGATCTTGGCCAATTCGCCATAGGTGTCGAGAACGAGAACCGGCCCGGTTTCTCCGGCGGAGCGGAGGGCGACGCCGCCGGTTCTCTGCTTCACGGCAGCCGCCAATTCGCCCGCCCGCTCGATGTGGCGCGGAGCGAAGACGACCGACACTTTGTCGAACCCGACCTTGCCGAGCGCATCGAGTACCAAGTCCTCTTCCTCGCGTCCTCGGGTCGAGCCGACTACAATCACCGGTTTATCCGACAGCCCCAAAGCCAGCCGCCACTCAGCGGGGTCGGCGTCCAAGCCTTCGATCGCTTGGTCGAACTTGCAATTGCCCAGCACCTCGGGGGTGGCGAAGCCTAGGGCTTGCATTCGCTCGGCGTCGAGGTCGGTTTGGACCAGGCAGCGATCAAGGTCCCGAAACAAAGCCTTGTAGTAGAACTTCACCTTGAGAGAGGTGGGATAGGCACGGTCGCTGATGCGGCCGTTGACGAGCATGGTTCGGGCACCCATCACCTTGGCGGCCCAGAGGAAGTTCATCCACAACTCGGTCTCCATCACCACCACCGCGTCCGGACGGACGGTTTGCAGGGCAGCGAGCTGGAAGCGGGCGACGTCGATGGGGAAATAAATGAGGTGGTCGTAGAGGTCGCTTGCTTTGTCGCGGGCGGTTTGGTGGCCACTGCTTGTGGTCACGCTCAGAACAATCTCGTGCGAAGGAAGCCGCTTCCGTATCTCTCGCAGGATGGGCATCGCGGCAACAACCTCGCCTACCGACACCGCGTGGACCCAGATCCTGTGCTTCCCTTTCACATAGGCGAACGGGAACTTCCCTTGCCTCTCCGCCCAGTTCGGCTGCTCCTTGCGCCTTCGTGCTTTGAGATAGACGTACGGCGCCCACAGAGGCGCGAGAAGGGTGAGGAGAATGTTGTAGAGGAGAAACATCAGTTGGGAAGCGGGCTGCCGGTAATTCTTTCGTAGGCTTCCAGATACTTGGCCCGTGTCTTCTCTACGATGACGGGAGGCAGTTCGGGGCCGGGGGGGGTCTTGTCCCAGTCTAAAGCGTGCAGAAAGTCCCGGACGAACTGCTTGTCGTAGCTCGGCTGACCCTTGCCCGGCACGTAGCCAGAGGCGTCCCAGAAGCGGGAGCTGTCGGGGGTGAGGGCTTCGTCGATCCAGATGATTCCATCAGCGGTCTCGCCGAATTCGAACTTTGTGTCGGCGAGGATAAGGCCGACGGTGGCGGCATGCTGGACGGCTCGTTTGTAGAGGGTGATCGACCAATCGCGCACCTGCTCAGCCGTCTCTTTGCCCACCAAATCCACGGCTCGGGCGAAGCTGATATTTTCGTCGTGGCCTTCTTCTGCCTTGGTTGCCGGGGTGAAGATGGGCTTGACGAGTTGGGCACTCTCGACCAGGCCCGCTTGCAGGTTTAGGTCGTGAACGCCCTCGCCATGGGAGAGGTACTCCTTGTAGAGCGAGCCGGAGATATAGCCGCGGACGACGCACTCGATGGGCAAGGGCTTGGCTTTCTTGCCGATCGTGGTTCGTCCGGCGAGCTCGGGCTGGGGCTGTTTGCATCGCTTTTGGACCTCGGCGTCGTCCACCGAGATCACGTGATTCGGGCAGACGTCGGCGAGTTTGTCGAACCAGAACGCGCTCATCAGGTTCAAAATTCGGCCCTTGTCGGGGATTCCGTTGGCCATCACCACGTCGAACGCCGAGATGCGGTCGGTCGCGATGATCATCATCTCGTCGCCGAGGTCGTAGACTTCACGAACTTTTCCAACGCGAGGAGGGGGCAGACCAACAACGGCGGTATGCAACAGCTCAGCCATTGGTTAAGGGTACCGCTCTAGGCGTCGCGGCGGGTGAGATCGACGACTTGGTCTTCTCGTACGGTGAGGCGCGTCGCGCCGGGAAGGTCTCGCTCGCGGATGACGCCGATCAGCTCAGTGCTTGCCGCCCCAATGGAAAGCTTGGCCGCCTCGTTGATGATCCACTCGATGATCGGATCGACGGGCGTGAGGTCGGGGAGGGTGAGGTTCATGCTCACCTGAGTCTGTCGGCGGCTGGCGAGGGGCAAGCCGAGGGCTCGGACGCCGAGGAAACGGGGGTCGCCCTCTTGACGCAAATCGCGGATGGATTTCGCCAAGTCGCGGGCAATGGATGCGTTCTCATCGTCGAGGTTTACGTTGATGGCGAGGAGGAAGTCGCGTACTCCTACAACGGTCACGCCGAGTTGGGGATGGGCAAACTGCGGACCGAAATCTGGGTGAAGTGTCTTCTCAAGCAGGCTTCCGAAACCACCTTTGCGAAGGGCGGGCAAGTCGGCCTCGTGGCGACCACGCTCGGACTTTTCGTAAAGGAAGACGGGGATTTGGTATTTGCCAGCGATGGTGGCGGCCACTCGCTCAGCCGCCGCGTTCGCGGCGAGAAAGGCCGAGTGGCCGGACTCGCTGTCCGGCATGGGCAAGAAAGGGCAGACGTCCAGGGCGCCGATGCGAGGATGTACACCCACGTGCTTGTTGAGGTCGATCGTCTCGAAGGCGAAGTCGCACAGCTCCATGAGAGCTTCCACGAGGGGGCCTTCTTCTCCGCTGAACGCGGAGACGGTGCGGTTATGGTCGACATCGCCTTGCAAGTAGTGAAGGTGAATGTCGGGACGGGAGAGCGTCCGCTCGAACCGGCGCAGCAGGGTTTGGTTCCTGCCGAAAGACCAGTTCGGGACCGTCAATAGCCGCATTTCTAAAAGCCCAAGAAGTTGTATCCAGAGTCGATGAAGATGATTTGCCCAGTCACGCCCTTACTCAGGTCGCTCAGAAGATAGACGGCAGAACCGGCAACTTCATCCGCGTACGGTCGCTTTAATGGCGCACCGTCCGCAACATGTTCAATCATCTGGCTGATGCCCCCGATTCCTTTAGCCGCGACCGTGCGAATTGGGCCTGGTGACAGCGTGTTGACCCGAATTCCCTTCTCACCCAGGTCGAGGGCAAGGTACCGGACCGAGGCTTCCAGAGCGGCTTTACAAACGCCCATCACGTTGTAGTTCTTCACGCTTCGCATGCTGCCGAGGTAGCTGAGGGTGATGACGCTGCCGTCGTCGTTCATCAGCGGCTCGAGGGCTTTGCAGACTCGGGTGAGCGAGTAGCACGAGGCGGTCATCGCGATCACGAAGTCTTCGTGGGTGGTCTCGATGAATCGGTTCTGGAGGGCGGCTTGGGGGGCGTAGCCGACGCTGTGGACAAGGAAATCGATCTTGCCGTACTTGGCGGCGACCTCTTCGGCGAGGCGGTCGTACTGGGAGTCGTCGCTGAAGTCGACCATGAAGGGGTCTAGCCCGGTTCGACCGGCGAGGAGCTTGTTCACCCCGTCCATCATTCGCTCGTTCTGCCCACCAACTCCGACGGTCGCACCTTGGCTGTTGGCAGCGTCGGCGATGGCCCAGCCGATGGAGTTTTTGTTAGTGACGTTGAGAACGAGGCCCTTCTTACCTTCGAGAAGCATGAAGGGGTTTTACCCTTTCATCAGGTGCGGGGTGCGGGGTTCAGGGTTCGGGGTCGGGTCTATCGTGGGCGGCGTCGATTGGAGAACCTATCGACTTGACCGGGCTTCCAATTCGGAAGGGCATTGAGCATCTCGGCCACGAGGGCTTTGGTAGCCTTAAGCCCCTGTCCTTCGGGCTGAAGGACATAGATCGAAGTGTTACGGCCACTTAGCTCATTTTGCGAAGGAATGTTTGAATCGAGAGTGACGAGAACTTGGAATCCAGCGTCTTCGGCTCTTCTTAAGAGCTCACCGTTTTGAACTCCCTGCCAGCCCAAATCCTTCACGTGCGAACAGTCGTGGTCCCCAAAATCTTGCGCGAGCAACGGAGGCAAGTTTTCATCGAGGAGTACTCGCATCTAACGCAAGTTTGCCGCTTTTTTCAGCGCTTCGTGTTCCCAATTCAGGACGGCTTGAGCTTGTTCTCGCATTATGGTGGGATATTCGACGAGAAACTCGTCGATACCCATCCCCTCAGTTAGATTGTCGAGAAAGACGGTTACAGGCACCCGCGTACCAGTAAAACAGATCGCTCCGTGCATGATCATCGGATCGATTTTCAAAACGTTTTCTAAGCCCTTGGGAACTGCCACCGTGAACACCTATCCCATACATTATGGTTTATTGGTCCAACTAGAACGTCTTGCTCTATCCAACACCCAACCTCAGCCCCTCCCCAGAGGGAGGGGTTCTGAAGCCGTAGCGAAGCTACTTGGCCAGGTTCGGATTCGCGGCCAGATACGCGTCTGCAGTTGCCATCGTGACCATCTCGGTGGGGAGGATGATCTTTTTGTCTTTGGGCATGTTGCCCTTGAGGATCTCGGCGGCGATTTCGATTCCCTTCGGACCTGGGACGGGGTACTTGAAGGTGGCGTCGAGCTTGCCGGCTTTGATCATGTCGACGACTTCCTTTTGGCAGCCATCGATTCCCACGAACAGGGGCCGGGGCTTGCCTGCTTTGGCGCCGGGGAAGGCTTCCCAGGCTAGGTAGGCGCCGATGGCCATCTCGTCGTTGTGCGCGTAAACGGCGTCGAACGGCTTGCCGCCCTGCAGGAAGTTCTCCATGTACGACTTGGCCGCGTTTCGCTGGAACTTGCAGTCGTCGCCGAGGATCACGGTGATGCCGGGGTTCTTGGCGAAGACCTCCATCGCGCCGTTCTTTCGATCGGTGGCGGCGCTAACGCTGCTGATGCCCTGGATCATGAGGACGGTGCCCTTGCCCTTGAGCTTGTCCACGATGAACTTGCCAGCCTGTCGGCCAATCTCGACGTTGTCACCGCCGATGTAGCAGGTGTACTTGTCACCCGGGACCGAGCGGTCGAGAAGGATGACGGGGACTTTGGCGTCGAACGCCTTGTCAATCGCGGGCTTTACGGCCTCGGTTGCCGGGCTGATGAGGAGGACTTTGGGCTGCTTGAGCATCATCGTGTCGATGATGTTGCTCTGCTTGGCGGGATCGTCTTCGGCAGCCTGCTCATCGAATTCGATGTTGCCATTCTTGGCCGCTTCGGCCTTTGTCTCGGCGTCGAATACCTGTCGCCAAGGGTCGGCGCTGTTCGCTTGGGCGAATTCGACCAAACTCTTGGGACCGTTGCTCGCAGTGGTCGTTGGGGTGCCGGTCGAGCCGGTGGTGCCGGCGGCGCTGTCGCCACTTCCACATCCAACTAACGCAAATCCTATAGCGGCCATCACAGGCCAAAGCTGAAACTTCATTGTCAAGTCCTCCTCCCGAGGTTCTGCAGATATACCGCAACTAAGATGATGACGCCTTTCCAGCCCTGTCCGACGTAATAACTCACCCCTTGCAAGATGAGAAGGACGTTCAGGCAGACGATGAACAACGCGCCGACGAAGGTGCCGAAGACATTTCCGAAGCCGCCGATCAGCGATGTGCCACCAACGACGGCGGCGGTGATGGCGTCCAACTCGTATCCCATGCCCGAGCTGGGCTCACCATTCGTGTTTCGCGCGGTGAACAAAATCGCGGCGAGGGCCACGCAGAAACCGTTGAGCGCATAGGCGCTGATTCTCACCCGATTCACGGGGACGCCCGAGTAGACGGCGGCGGTCGAGTTGCCACCGATTGCGTAGATCCTGCGCCCGAAAACACTCTTCTTAAGGACAACGGTGCCGATGATCACCAGCAGGATCAGTAGCCAACCGGCTAGGGGCACCCCGAAGTGGATGGTCTGCAGGAAGTCCAGCTTGTCCTGCAGCCCTGCGACGTTCGCGTTGTTGGTGTAGACATAAGCGATGCCGCGGAGGCTGACTAAGCCAGCAAGGGTTACCACGAAGGGCTGCAGCTTTGTGACCGCGACCAAGAAGCCGAGGATCGCCCCGATGAAGGTGCCGACTGCGAGGACGTAAGCGATGGTTACGGGCACGGACGTGCCGTGAACTAGCCAAGTAGCCGCAATGCAATTCAGAAGCGCCAAGGCGGAGCCTGCGCTGAGGTCGATGCCGCCGGTGAGAATCACGAACGTCGCGCCAACCGCCAACACGCCGGGAACGGCGAGTTGGTTCAGCACGTTCCGCAGGTTGCCGGTGCTGAAAAAGATCGAGTGGAACAGGTTGCCGGGGTTGTCCGACTTCGGCGCGACGAAGAACGCCACGATCAACAAGAGGAACAGACCGGCAAGGCCCTGATATCTTTGAGCGATGGCGAGCCATTCTCGCCTTTTTTCTGCAGATTGCGCCATCGGGTGAGTCAAGATTCTAGATGAAAGCCGCGCAATTCTGCGACGGCTTGTTAGGGTTTGAACTATGAAGTCCGGATTCGTTTGTTTCTTGTCGCTCCTATCACTGTCGATTTCAGCCCAAGAAGTGAGTGTGAAAACGCTCCTTCCCCAGATGACCGATCTGAGCCAACTCACCCAGAGGCCGAAGCCCTTTTACGAGACGGCCCAGTCCAGCAGTTATGATCGAAAGTCGATCAAGCCGGGCAATCCGGACTGGTTTGCCAACGGCGATAACGGCCGGTTTGTGCGGCAAGAGAAAGTTGGGGATCGGGTCGAGTGGGTGATGGCGGACCTCAAGGGTCCCGGCTCGGTTGTTCGGTTGTGGTCGGCGAATCCGATGAGCGTCGTCCGGTTCTACTTCGACGGTGAAACCACGCCGCGCATCGAGAAGAAGCTGGTGGACCTTCTCGGTGGGAAGGTGGCTCCCTTCGGAGATCCGTTCGGCTACTACGCGGCTCACGGTTACGATTTGTATTTTCCGTTCCCGTATCAGAAGAGCCTGAAGATCACGATCGATGAGACGGAGAAGGTCCAGTGGGCGCTCTACTACCACGTCGGATATCGCACCTATTCGCCAGGCACTAAGGTGAAGACCTTTACGATGGGCGACGCGGTGGCCGCAAAGTCGCAGATGGCCAAGCAGGCCAAGGCGTTGATGTCTGGCAGCCCACTCAGAGCGATGCCCACTAGAAGGCAGGCTCGTCTCCAGCCCGGGGGCACCATGAAGGTTGGCCTGAACTATGCGGGCGGAGGTCAGATTGCGCGGCTGCAGGTGAAGATTCCCTTTCCCATCGTGCAGACCTTCCGCGAGATGGACTGGACAGATCCCCACCAACCTCACAATGTCCTAGAAAACCTCCTGCTCTCGATCAAATTCGACGGTGAGAAGACGGTGTCCGCGCCCCTTGGCGACTTCTTCGGGTCAGTTCCCGGGTTAGTTCCCTATCGAACCCTGCCGTTCCATGTGGACAAGGACGGGACAATGACATGCGACTTCCCGATGCCCTTCAAAAGAACTGCGGAAGTGAGCATTGAGAACGTCGGCAAGGTTGAAGTGCCCGTGACAGTTGTTGCATCTGGCGCTGCTCGAGATTGGACGAGGAACAGCTACACCTTCCACGCCCAGTGGACGGGCGAGCATGCTCGCACCCGGCCGATGCGGGACATGAACTTCCTCACCGCCAAAGGCGAGGGGATCTTTGTTGGCGACAACATGCACATCTCGAACCCGAGCACTGGTTGGTGGGGCGAGGGTGACGAGAAGATTTACGTCGATGGTGAGAGCTTCCCGAGCACCTTCGGTACGGGTTCAGAGGACTACTACGGCTACGCATGGAGCAGCAACGAGATCTTCCAGCGGCCCTATCATGCGCAGCCCCACTCGGAGAAGCTGGGCAACCTTGGCCACAGCGAGGTGATGCGCTATCACATCTTCGACAACATGCCGTTCCAGAAGTCGTTCAAGTTCGACATGGAGATGTGGCACTGGGCGGACGTGGTGGCGACGTACGTTCACACCGCCTATTGGTACGCCAAGCCGGGCACGACCTTGCCTGCGAGGATCGATCATAGACTCCTCCCGATCCCCTACATCCCGGGTCCCGAGCCGGTTAAGGGCGCGATCGAAGGCGAGAAGATGAAGGTCATCTCGAGAACTGGTGGCAAGCTTGAGGTTCAGGAAGGCTTTGCCGATCTGTCCGACGGAAAGCAACTCTGGTGGCAGGATGTGAACCTCGGCGACAAGCTGGTTGTTCAATTCAATGTGCCCGCTGCGGGCACGTATGAAGTGGTCGGCAACTTCTGCCACGCGAACGACTACGGCATTCACAAAATGACCTTGAATGGCCAGGCGATCACCCCGATCGACTTCTACGGCAACCTCGGTTGGAAGAAGTCCACGTTGGGTACCTTCAGACTTCCCAAAGGAAACGTCACTCTCGAAGTGGAGTGCGTGGGAAAGAATCCGAAGGCGAACCCTGCAGGCATGTTCGGCTTGGATTACCTCCTGCTGAACAAGAAAGGATGACCCTCGAACACCGTCCGACAACCTTCATCCGACCCACGCGTCTCTCTGAGATGCTTGGGCTGGATCTCATCTTGGCCAGCGAGACCTTTCAGCACACCGGTTCGTTCAAGTTCCGTCCGGCCCTGCACGTGGCCAAGACGGTGCCGCAGGCGCACATCTTGGCGGTGTCCTCGGGCAACTTCGGCCACGCGCTCGCGTTTGCCTGTAAGGCGGTCGGGAAAAGGCTGACGGTCGTGATGCCGCTTGGTGTCTCCGCGCTTAAGATCGAGAATGTGGAGCGGTACGGTGGCACCGTTGACTTGGTCGACGTGAACGTGAAAAGCCGGGCGGCTCGGGCAGCGGAGCTTGCGTTGGAGTTTCCCGACGCCTATCGGGCGAGCCCTTTCGATGACCCTCTCGTGATCGAGGCGAACGCGACCTTAGGGCGCGAGATGCTCTCTTTGCCGGACGTGGACGCCTGGATCGCGCCAATCGGTGGGGGCGGGTTGGTTGCTGGGTTGCTGAAGTCGGTTTCGGATGCTTCTTCCTCGGTGAAGGTTTACGGCTGTGAGCCCTTGATGGCGAACGACGCGGCACGCTCGTTGCGAGAGGGGCGGTTGATGACCAACGAAGGTGAGCCAAAGAGCTTGGCCGACGGGGCTCGTACGAACAGCGTGGGCGTCGAGAACTGGGAGTGGATTCGGCGAAGCATCACGGGCATCGTCGAGGTGCCGGAAGATCTGATTGCACTGGGACTCGTGCGGCTGTTCGGTGAAGCGAATCTGAAGACGGAGCCGACCGGCGCGCTGCCCATTGGCGCACTCATGGCTCAGCCCGAGCTGTTTGCGGGGAAGACGGTTTGCTGCGTGATCACCGGCGCGAACGTCGAGCCGAAGCAGTTTGGCGAACTGATCGGAAGCTAGAATCCCCATTCGATGGCAGGTGGCTTAGGCAAGGCAGGTTATTGGTCGAAACAGTCATTTCTACAGGCCTTACGCCACGACGCCCTCATCTAGAAGATCGCGCCCCGCCTCAGATAACAGTCCGTATGCAAGCAACTGTTGTTCCAGTTGAGCAGCAAATTGGTCCGCGTCAGTTTCCAACACGATCTGACTCTTGACAGGCATGTCGCGGAGCAAGCGCAATGCATTCGCGTAAGACTTCTCTGAGGATATCCTCTTTGGCTTCCCTACGATCACCGTCATCGACCCAAACTCCTCTACGCCTCGCACTGCGGCCGCTTTCCCGACGGCTAGTAGGGCTCTTTGCTTTATGTCACCTGCGTTAGCGTAGTCTAAGGAAACCGCCTCAATTACATGCCACTTACCATTTTTGTAGGCGTGTTGGAACTCAATTTCAGATGGACCTAGGACCATCGGGTGCAAAACGCGAGTTATGCCTCGTTCAGCTAACACCCTCTTGAGGTCGCTCCAAAGTGCATCATCGTCGAAGCGAGACTGGGCGTCACGCCTGTCGAACTGGCTCAAAACAAACCGGTCGTACAACTCCTTTAGTTCAGCCGTGACGTCATTCGTTAGGCCGAACTGAACTGGTCCAGCGAAATATGACAAGCCCTGATCTGGCCAGGCAATCCGCACGAGATCTCCTACATCGCCAAATCTCTCTCTCTCCTCAAGTTGATAGAGACCGTCGTGCATCGGCATGGAGAATCGCGCAAAGGCTATTTCCATCCGCGAAACAACACTTTTGTACATTTCGCCATCAAAGCCAGCGAATGCCTCGCTCAACCTACCGTAACGCGACGAGGCAAGAAAGCCAACGTGCCCGCTGCCAGCAAACAATACGACGCCCACATTTAAGACCTCGCCCGCGACAAGATCGTGGCGATATTTCAGAACCGCATAGCTATATTCGATCAATTTAGGGTCCTTACGATTTCTGACGCGAATTCTCCGGAATGGTTGCTAATCTCGACAATCGCTTCTCCGATTCTCGATCCATCGGCACGCCACTCTTCCGGGAGGCTCTCTAGCAGATCGCCAAGCCAAGATTCTGTGATTGTCGAGATGACTTGCACAATGAAGTCCTTACTGGGGCGGTCCTCCTTGACCACTTTGTGGAACAAATGTCTACTATAAACCATTGATCTTGAAATCTGCCAACCTTGGTGATCGGACTGCCCAATTATCGGAAGAAAGAGGTGCACAAAACACATTTCGAAGTCGAAAGCAAACAATCCACCACCCGTCAGGGCACAATTCACCTTCTCCATTCGCCGATCCGAATTCTGGCAAAGCATGTCCGCCAGATATAAGCGAACCGCCTGCGCCCGAAGCTCCGGCGTTAAACTCTGACCAACCGTGTACGGGGCTGGAGTGGGAACGATCAAGTCACATCCAGCTGACGGGCCTGCTTGAATTGTATGCTGAAATCCTTCATTTCGCAGACTTGCGTTGGCCATCCTTGCCATCTGCTCGTCAATTGCGACGACACAAGGCTCCGGGGTCAAAACCCCGATGCGTCTCGCTACTGCATTCCCCATTGTCTCAGCGGCCAATTGTCGTGTTGAATAGACTTCAGGGCTTCCAATCGCCTTGACGACGGTAGAGCGAGTTGGGCCATGTTCTAGTCCACTTACACCCAAGATCAGAGGCTTTGTCCTTCCTTCGGTTAACACTCCTTCGAAGCGAACCGCCCTGAAATGCCTAAGAATCATGAAACCTTGTGGCCGGACGACTAACCACCCCCCCAGCTTCTCGTCAGGACGAACAGGAGGTTTAGATAGGAAGAACTACCGCCGGGAGCACCCGATCGATAGAAGTTGCCGCGTCGACTGACCAAATTGTAACATTGGGATGCTATTCCGTCAACGCCGGTCATTGCAAAGGTTCGCGCTCAAACGCAAAAGGTCCAACTTACCTCGCAAGCTGGACCAGAATGAGGCGCTGTAATCCCTTACGACTTGCAGCCGCAGGAACCGCAACCGCCAGCGGCGGCGCCTTCCGATCCTTCCGTCTTGAAGGAGGAACCGCATCCACAGCTTGAAGTGGCGTTGGGGTTCTCGACTTTGAAACCGCCGCCGAGGACGTCGTCGACGTAGTCGACCACGCTGCCGTCCATGTAGTTCAGGCTCAAAGCGTCGACGTAGATCTTAATGCCGTTTTGTTCGTAGACGTTATCGCCCTCTTCCGGCTCGGCGTCGTCCAACGCCATTCCGTACGACAAACCGGAGCAACCGCCGCCGGCCACCCAGACTCGAAGAGCGCCGCTCTCCTTGTTCTGGCTCTTGATCAGATCCTGCAGCTCGGTTGCTGCTTTTTCGCTCAGTGTAATCATCTGTTACTACAAACCTCGGGTCATCGCTTTCTACGCTGTAGATCGTGGATTAGATTCAACTTGGAAAGCGATTTCTTCCTTCATTGTGACCCGCTTCTTTGGACAAATAGTTCACAAGCCGTCAAGTTCGCAAGGAAGGATCAGGAACCTTCCCTATTTGCGGGCTTCTGTGCGAATGATTCGCCCAAACATATCGTCCTAATAGACGTTCCTGCCACAATTTAGGCGCACCCGCATTGAACACCTTAACTGCCTCGTTTTATGAAGTCCTTGGCGTCGGACCCACCGCAGAAGCGGAGACACTCAGAAAGGCTTACCGCGTCCTCGCACGGAAGCATCACCCCGACGTAAGCAACGATCCGAAAGCGCATGAGAACATGGCGCGGATCAATGAGGCGTTCGAGACCCTCATCGACGAAGTCAAGCGCATGGAATACGACGCCATGCTTGCCGGCGGCGGACTCGAGGGTGCACCCAGCGCAAATCACACCTCGCCCCAGAAGCCGATCGTCGTTCGACTGATCCAGCGACTGAAGGCCCACAAGACTCCGGTCTACGCGGTGACGTTTACGCCCGATACGGGCAAGCTTATTTCGAGCGGATTCGACAACGAGATCCTCTGGTGGGACGAGTCGACCGAGCGCCCCTTCCGATCTCTAAAGCTTGAGTCGGGCACGGTCAGCGTACTCAAGGCATTTCCTTTGGACAAACTGGTCGCGGCTGGTTCGGCGGAGAGCCAGATCAGCCTTTGGCGACTGTCGGGCGAGAAGGTGGACGCGTGGCGCACTGGCAACGAAGAGTGGGTCAGCTGCCTTTCGATTTCGGCTGACGGAAACTCTCTCGCGGCAGGCTCGTTGCACCGAACTCTGAGCGTGAACAGTACGCTGGACGGAAATGCCCTCTACCGAAAGCAGGAGCACGCGCAAGCAGTCACCGCGGTGGCTCACTCATTTGACGGCAAGTACCTCGCGAGCGGCTCTGCGGACGCCACGGTGAAGCTTTGGCACACCGATAGCGGCGCTCTGCTTCACACCTTCCGACAAGTTCGTTCCACCGTGACCGCGCTGGCGTTCAGCGATGACAACCGCTACGTGGTCGTCGCCGGTGTCGATCTTTCGATCCGGGTTTTCTCTCTTGCCGACGGCAATCTCGTGAAGATGATGTTCGGCCACACCAAGCCGATCGAGTCTCTTTCCTTTCACCCTAACGGGTGGCTCTTCGCCTCCGCATCGCGGGACGGCACGGTTGGATTGTGGAATGCGGACAAGGGAATCGGCAACGTGCGTATTGAGTGTTCTCCTCGTCCCGTGAACTGCGTGGCCTTCTCGCCGGACGGGTCACGACTCGCGGCTTGTGGTCAGGATAAGGTTGTGCGGCTTTGGGAAGTCGTGGCGAAGGAAAGCGCTTAGTTCCGAGCACCGTGAGCCGGGCACCGGACATGGGATCGGCAATGATCCGAAGCGGGGGCTGTCACCTATGCTCCCCCTAGGCTTTAGAACAAGCTCCTCAGAAACCTTCTGAAGAAGTTCGGCGTCGGACCCCCACCCTGCCCTCCCCCTCCGGGCACGAACCATCCCGCAAGGGGAGGCTAGGAGAAATGAGAAAACCCCGCCGAAGCGGGGTTTAAAGTGTGAGGTCTTTCCCAGCGGTCAAGGGGAGAGCAATTCCGCTGTTCGAACCTTACACGTTATATGACGGCTATTTTGGACGAAGCGGTCGAAACTTTCTTGCGGTCTTGGTAGCAAAATACGATAGTCATGCATCTGCATGACTGCCAAATTCGCGGGCTTAGTAATCGGGCGCTAAACTCATGATTCGATGCGAATTTCGGCCCTGAACGTATATCCAATAAAATCTCTTGGAGGGGTGAGCGTGCACGACTGGACAGTGGAGCGCCGTGGCTTGCGACACGATCGCCGGTGGATGCTCGTCAATACCGACGGTCGATTTATGACTCAGCGAGAGAACGCTTTGCTCGCTCTCTTCCGACCCGAGGTTACCGAGCACGGAATGCGGGTCGGGATGCGAAGCGGCGACTCCATCGAGATTCCTCTGCAGCCAGAGGGACCGGAGATGGACGTGCAAATTTGGAATGATGCTTGCGTCGCCCAATGCGTTTCTCGCGAGGTCGATGAGTGGTTTTCCGACACCCTATCGACGGCCTGCCGGTTGGTCTACATGCCGGATTCCACGATGCGGCACACACATCCGGATTGGAGCGAGCCAGACGACATCGTCGGCTTCGCCGACGCCTTTCCCGTATTGGTCGCCGGTGAAGCGTCTCTCCGAGATCTGAATTCCCGGCTCGATGTCGAATTGCCGATGAATCGGTTTCGGCCGAATATCGTGGTGGAGAGCCAAGTGCCTTTTGAGGAAGACGCGTGGCCAGCCTTTCATTTGAACGGACTTCGGTTTCATGCGTTGAAGCAATGCGGTCGGTGCATCGTCACCACGACCAACCAGGACACCGCCGAGGTTGGAGTCGAGCCACTGAAGACGCTGGCGAAGTATCGACTCTTTGGTCAGGCGGTTTGCTTTGGAATGTATTTCGCGCCCGAAGGCGAATTAGCGATCTCGGTCGGTGACTCTTGTAATATCGAGGGGTGATAAGAGCCCTCCCGTCGATGCTGATGTTGGCCGCTACCGCGATGAGCTTTGCCCAAGCCCCGACCCCAGAGTCCTGCCTCGCCCGAGTTCGCACCAAGGTTGCCGAACTTTTGGCGAAGAATCAACCACCGCTCTTTGCTTGGCACCTCAAGTCGATTCGGGTGCTGGTGGAGTCTGAGTATGGAAAGCTCTCGCTTGGCGTGGCCGAGGCTCCGAATCGGGATTCGGCGCTGCGTGAGAAGGAGTTCGTGGACTACTCGGGCACGATCGCTACGGGCCTTGAGACAGACTGTGCGAATCCGGATGACTACTTAAAGAACGGCCGCCGAGGGCTTGTTTTGGCCCGACCTTCACAGACCGATGGAAGTCTTCAATACATGATGGTTGGCCTCCCGAAGGGCTGGGATCCGAATCGCGCCTATCCGCTCTATGTCGGTCTCCACGGGTCGGGACCGGACAACACGCTTGCCTATCCGAGCTTCGGTTTTGGTCGATTGTCCCCTCAGGCGGGTCCGGCCAGGGCGGATGGCGACATGATTCACCTCAATCCTTGGGGGCGCGGGAACCGGGGATGGCGAGACGACGCGGAGCGGGATCTCTTTGAGGCCCTCGCCCAGTTGCAAACGTTTGCCAAGGTCGATCACGACCGCTGGTATCTCACCGGCCATTCTTCCGGGGCGGACGGCTGCTGGGCAATTCTGCAGCACACTCCGGATCTTTGGGCCTCGGCGGGGATTCAGTCGGGAAGTATGCTCTCGGGTCCGCCAGACTGGGGCTTGATCCCGAACATGACGTATGTGCCGGTGCACTTCTTGATCGGGGCGAACGACAATTTGCCCTATCGGATTCCCGATATGAAGGAGGCCAACCGCATCCTTCTCGCGGCGGGCGACGACTCTAAGCTGGTCATCCTGGAAGGAATTGGTCACTATCCCCTTTCGGAAGCGGGGCTTGACGAGCAGACCGAGTGGATCACGAAGTATGTGCGCAAGCGGCCGGCGAAATTTCACTTCACGATCGACAAGGCGAACCACCCCGGCGTCTGGGGCATTCAAGCGATGTTCGACGGCGGCCCAATTAGGCGCTACATCCCGCAGCCTTGGCCGAGTTTCGATTGCGAGATTGCCGGTTCGGTGGTGACGATCACCGCGAAAGGCATAAAGCAAATGAGCATTGATCTTGGTTCGAGCGGATTGCGAATGGACGGATCGGTGCGAGTTTTAGTGAATGGCAAGCAGGTTTTTGAGGGTCCAGTTCCGAGCAACCCGATCAAGGTTGACGTTCCGCAAGTCTAATTCCCGATGCCGAAGAATGTGGCGCTGTTGCGCGGAATCAACGTCGGGGGGAAGAACATGGTGTCCATGGCCGCCCTCCGTGAGTTCTTCACGGATATCGGGTTTCGCGAACCGACCACTCTGCTGCAGAGCGGGAACGTCGTTTTTAGCGACGACTCCAAACGGTCGACTCTCGAGCTTGAGGCGTTTTTGGAGGACCAGTCCAAGGAGAAGCTCCATATCCAGCCTGCCTTCATCGTCAGGTCTTCCCGCGAGATCGATAGGGTTGTTGCAGGCAACCCGTTTCCGAAGGAGGCAGAGGAAGATCCGAGTCACTTGCTGGTTCTGTTCTTGCGAGAGAATGCAGACTTTGAGAAGGTGGAGAAGATGCGCGAGACGTGCGTCGGCCCCGAGGTCATTCATGCCGAGGGGAAGGATCTCTATATTTACTATCCGATTGGAATCGGGGAT
Organism: Fimbriimonadales bacterium; assembly: GCA_038321975.1. GTDB lineage: Bacteria > Armatimonadota > Fimbriimonadia > Fimbriimonadales > Fimbriimonadaceae > Fimbriimonas. The sequence goes on from JBBQFM010000002.1 coordinate 168,992, forward strand.
TCGAAGCTGAAGATCACGCTGTTGGGCACAGGTCGGAATTGGAATACGCTTTTGAAGCTGCAGGCGATGATGGCCGGTTGAACGAGCAATTTCATTCTGAGCCACGGCACTCGGCGGGCGAGTTCGCGTCGGGCGAGGACAATGGGGCTTGCCAGCCGGGTCTCCTCTTGCAAGCCCGAAGGGTCGAGAATAATGTAGCCTAGGGCAACGTCCTTGTCCGTACCCACATTTTTCGAGTCCAGCAGGTAATTCTCGTCTGGATGGGGTCAAGGGGATCGGCGAAGCCGATCCCTTTGCGTTCCGGCGATGGTTCCCCTCGTCTGCGAGGGGAACCGTGGGGGAAGGGAGGCAGCAACCTAGCTTCGAAGCCCCAACCGATGCCGCGGTAGAGCAGTGCTAACGCCAAGTAGTCCACTAGGCCATCTCCTGTTGCGTTCTAAAGTTTGCGATTGAACCTAAAGATGTGGGTAAGGACAAGGGCAACGCCCTAGGAAAGCATCGACCCTATCTCCAAGCCCCGTAGGGCGAAATATGGCCGCCCCTACAGGGCTCAGAAAGTGAGTCGAATTCACCCAGGGCGCTGCCCTTGTCCTTACCCACATTTTCCCCCGGTAGCGATTTCTATGCCAAGTGCGATGTCTTGAAGTCGGTTCCACCCTCGCCAGATTGTCTGCCAGCCTGGCTCGCCGTCGGATTTGCGTCCCAAGAAGCCTCCTAACATAG
>JBBQFM010000003.1:0-154407 GCA_038321975.1 Fimbriimonadales bacterium
GATTGGCGGAACATCACTCGGGGCCTTCCCGGGGCTTACGTCCTCGATATCTGCGTCGATACTCGCACGGCTCGCACCGTCTATGCGGGTCTCAACGGTTGGTCAGAGCACCGAATCTGGAAGAGCACGGATGGCGGAGACCACTGGAAGAACATCTCCGATGAGCTTCCACCTATGCCGATCCAATGCATCGCCCTAGATCCGCGACATCCGAACCGGGTCTTCATCGGCACGACGATCGGCGTGTTTGTCTCGGATCAAGGTGGTGGCAGGTGGCGTCGGTTTGGCCACGGACTGCCGAACGTGCCTGTTTACTCAATGGTCTGCAACGAGACGACCGGCTGGATCACGATCGGCACCCACGGTCGCGGAGCATGGCGCATTCCGTTGGAGAAGTGATCCGGAACAATTGGTGCTGCTGATGGAGGTGGCGAACTTCAGGTGGATTCTATGATGTCACCATAATATTAATGGTGAATTCCGAACTGACCATTATCTATGAGAGCGGCGAAGATGATACGCTGGCTTCATCATCTGTGACGCATAGAAGATGTCGTGAATCGGGTCCCAACCGTAGGTGCCGTATAGCCCGCCCCTTAGAACCTTGATCTCGGGAGCCAATGGAGCCGCAAGCGCCCAGGACTTGCCCGCGTCCTTACTCTCAAACAGCCCGTCGGGCGTTCCGACGACCATGTGGTGCTCATTCGCGCCGAACATCGGCCCGAGGGTGGCGCCCTTCGGAAGAGGACCGACCAGAGTCCACGTCGCGCCCTTGTCCTTGCTGGTGAGCAAGCCATTCTGGCCAAGCCAATAGCCGACATGCTTGAATTCCACCATGACCGGCGCGGCGACTGACTCGTCGCTCACCTTGGTCCAAGTCTTGCCATCGTCCGTGCTCCGCACGATCCCCGGCTCCTTGGCCGTGCTGGCGAGCAAAGTGTGACGGTCCAATAGGCCGACCGCCCAGTAGCCGGTGCCAAGTGTCGACCAGTTCTCTCCCGTATCGGGGCTAAGCAATAGCTTCCCACCACTCTCGTGGCCGATGGCGAGGAGGGTCTTCTTGGTGTCGCTCCAATCCACCGCGCCGTAATCGAGGTGGCTCATCGTGCTGGGCATCCACGACCTGCCCGCGTCCGGGCTGTAGGCGCTGGGGCCGTAGATGGCGAAGCACATGAGCCGACGACCGGAAGGGTCGATGTTCAGACCCCAGCCAGTTTCGAACCGACCGCCAACCGTCTTGCCCGAGACCAGATTGAAAGTCTTGCCCTGGTCCGTGCTCTTGCAGATCCCGGTGTCGTTGGCGAGCATGTACACGTCGCCGTTCGTTCGATCCACCGAAATTCCCGCGGTCATTGCCGCATACGGGTCATTGGATTTGGCGTGGGTCTTGGCCAATTCGGCGAGGATGTTGTCGGAAATCACGACCCAGTCGGCGGTCTTAGATTGGGACAGGAGCGCTAGGGCAACAAGGGACGTGACCATTTGTCGGAGGGTTTACCCGTTCCGAATCGCCTATTCACCCAACAACCGATCAATCGTCTTACGATATGCGCCCAGATCGATAGGCCCGTCCGTCTTGGCGGCAAGGCGGCCTTGCTTGTCGAAAATGAACGTCACCGGGATGCCGAAGCTGGAGGCGACGCCGGGCTCCGGCAGGTATCGAGCGATGGGGTAAGGCATGTGATGATCCTTCGCGAACTCAAGGATCGTGGTGTCGGAAATTGTGTCGGTGGAGACGCCGAGGAACTCGACGTCCTTGCCTTTGTAGCCTTCGGCCAGGGACACGAGGTCGGGGATCTCCCCGACGCAGGGGCCGCACCAGGTTGCCCACAGGTTGACCACGAGGACCTTGCCCCGGTGGTCTTGCGACCTCCACATTTGGCCGCCTATCACCTGATACTCGCGGTTGTCGGCCTGTCGGCGATCATCCTGGGTGATGAGCGTGGGTGCCGACCCGCCGCCGGGAGCTTGCTTTGATAGCACGATCCAGCCCAGCCAGAACAAGCCAAGGACAAACACGAATTTGCCCATTTGGTTTGGTTTCGTTGTGCGAGTCGCTGCCATCAACTTTTATGATCGGCTTGGATGACAGCGAAGTGCACTACGGAGCAACCGACAGCCAGTCATCCCAACGCGTCTCGTGGGCGAAGCGGAGCTGGGCGTAGTCGATCTGCGGCCAGTTGTCGGCAGCGGAGAAATCGATCGCGATGCCCTTGCTGTTGGAGGAGAGAGTATTGTGTCCCTCCCACACGACGGCGTTGGTTACTGCCGTCTGCACTGCGGTTGCCGCATCGGTGACCTCGGCGATGTTCGTGCCCGCCTTCAGTCGGGTCGCCACGTCGTAGAGGTCGTAGTAGAAGCGGGTGTGGAACGCGTCGTCGCCGAAATTGTGCGCGTTCGCCCGGATCTGTTGCACGAGGGAAGTGAGCGCTACCTTGTTGTTCTTCAGCGCGGCGCCAAGGGCGTCGACGGCCGTCTCGAGGGAGGCAATCTTCGTGGTGTCGATCACGCTCTGGGTGATCGCTTCGCTTGGGTGGGGGCTGGCGTAGTACGCCAGCGAACCATCGACAAATCCCTTGGAGAGGTTTTTCGGCGTGTCGGTCGGATTCGAGAAGAAGTTCGCGAATGTGAGGTTGTACGGATAACCGGCGGCGGGTGTGTTTTCCTCGCTGCATGCGATGAAGTCGCAGTGATCCCGAACCTCAGCCGCCACTTCAATCATCTGCATCAGGCATGCGTCGTATGAGAGGATGTCGAGGTGAGTCGAGCCGAGTGCTTGCGAGAGCTGCCACGTCTGGATGCCCGAGTTGAATTCGTCGTCGTAGCTGATGCCGCGGTATGCGGGTGGCTTCGTGCCGCGCTGCCACCCATTACCGTGATTCCAAATTACCAAGGCGTAGTGATCAGCGGGATAGTGAGATTTGGAGTAGTTAATGAAGTCGCTGAGCGTCGATGCATTGCCCATGTCAACTCCATCCCCCATGTCCTGAACAAGCTGGCTCCGAACGACGCCGGAAAAGTCGTTTTCATTTGAGCTGTCATGGGTCACGAGATAGCGACGCGTCCCTTCGAAAGTGGGACTCTCGTTCACCCCGACCTGCCTGATCTGCTTCCATTGAACGACGAACCGTACATTGCTGCCTTGACCGAGGTGCTCCATCTGGTTCATGTTTAGGAACGCGTCCGGGATGAGGTTGTTCGCCGAGTTTAGGAAGATCATCACCGTCCACTTGCCTTGAGTGGCGGTGAAAACGTTAACCGTGATTCGAGCAGAACCCAAAATCCCACTGGGAACGTGGAGAGCCCTCACCGAGCCTGTTCCCGCCGCGGTTCCAGTAGCGACGCCAGAGTTCGTGATCGTTGAAAAGTCACCCGTCTGACTCCAAGTGAAATCCGACTGCTTCGTAAATACGTAGGTGCCATTGAACACCCCCGCACCGTAAAACTGCTTGCTCGAGTCGACGGACATGGTGGTCGGAGTGGGGCTTACTTTGACCGCACTCAAATCTTCGCCCACCATCGTATCGACCGTCGCATTTGCATCGGTCACCTGAACATCGAGCTCGCCCGTCTTCACGCCTGTATTGTCGCGGCCCGAAAAAAGCTCGACCTTCAGGAGGTATTCGCCAGCTGGCGTCCCCGATAAATGGTAGGTCACAGACCCATTGGTGTCCTGATTGGCCACTCGCGAATCGGTGATCGTGCCCGCGGAGTTCAGGATCATGATGTGCTGGGATTGCCCGGTCACACCGCGTCCGCTATTCCGGAGGCTCCAGTCGGTAGTGTATGTCAGGCTGCCCGAGCTCATCGCCGGTCCACCGCCTCCGCCGCATCCAGCGAGGGAAAAAATCAACGAAATCAGGGCAAATAGGGCTAGTCGCGGCTGCATAGTCTTTGGAGATACCTGTTAGTCACGTTAATGATACTGGTCTTTAGCTAAGGCCCATTACGTGGGCCTGTTCGTTCGCCAATAAGACCAGTGGGTTGAGCGAATACACTTCTTACGCCAATTTGGTGGCTTTATTGCGCGAACTCGGAGTTCGCACTCTAGAAGACAGGACAATCGACGGAAAAGTCGGATTTCCTGTCGCGGTTCCGCTTGCCGACGGCGGTTCCCTGGTGCTGGACATGCCGTTTCCAGCGTTCCTTGCTGCGCTCAACCCAGAAGCGCTCGGAGTAGCCATTCTCGACCCATTGGGCTACGTTCGCACGAGTTGGGGCTTGGCCCGCCGCGTTCCTGCCTTCAAGCCCGGGCAAAGCGTCCTCGAATCTCCCATTGCGGGCTTGATGGAAGGAAGCTACCAAGGGGGGCAAGGCGCCCTTTACCTGGATGGCTATCGGTACTTCAGCGCCGGCCTTTCGTCGACCGAACTCACCGACGTCTTTGTACTCGTCGTAAACGCTCAGGAAGAGCGGCAGGTTCGGAAGCAGGCGAGCAAGAGTTGGCGGATGGCCAACGCGCTCAAGCGCCTCGGCAAGACGCTGACCATGAACCAGACGATGGCGCCCCTGTGCGTCGCCGCCGCCCACGAGATCGCCTCAACTGCCGAACTCGCTTCGGTGCTTCTTTGGACGCACAACCCTGACGACGGCACTCTCGAGCTTGCCGCGAGCGTCGGCGCAAACCGACTCGGCACCAATGCGCTTAACCGCCTCTCAACCCTGAATGGCGCCGGTTGCGCCGCCGAGCTCGTCGCCTCAACGAGGCAGTCGTTCCGCCTGATGAATGTGGTGGACAACGTGCTGACCGCGAACCTGGAAGCCAAGTTTTGCTATCTCAAGCCCGGCGGGCTGAGCGTCCATCCGCTTGTCATCTCCGATCGCCTTCTCGGCGTACTCGAGATCATTGGCCGCGAAGACGACGCGTATTTTGAGGAGAACGAAGAGCTCTTCCAGACGATCGCGGAGCACCTTGCACTTGCTCTGAATTCGGCCGCAATGTTCGAGAACTTCGAGCAGCTCGCGACGCGCGATCCGCTTACTGGACTGTCGAATCACCGGGCGATGCACGAGTTCCTTCATCAGCGACTGCTGGAAGCGGAGCGAACCGGGCAGGAGCTTGGCATCATCATGCTCGACGTCGACCACTTCCGCTCCTTCAACGAGGAGGAAGGTCACGACGCGGGTGACGACGTGTTGCGCCTCGTCGGCGAGGCGCTCAAAAGCTGCCTCCGCCCTTACGATTTGGCCGCTCGATACGGGGGCGAAGAGTTCACCATCGTCATGCCGGGCAGCAGCCATTCCGGCGTGGTCGCCGCCGCCGAGCGGATGCGAAAGAAGATCAGCAGTGTGCCTTACACCACCCGAAGTGGGCGAGAGCGCGGAGTCACCGCAAGTTTTGGCTGCGCCGTGTTCCCTAGCACCGCCAAGGACGCGGGTGGGCTTCTCAAAGCGGCAGACGTTGCTCTCTACGAAGCGAAGCATCGCGGTCGAGATCGCGTCGTCTTGTTCGAAGGTCAACTCTCTTCTATCGCTCGTCCGCAGGGCGTGCCGCCCGACTCGATTTACGCGCTGCTACCGGAGGACGAGGTCGTTGCGGCGCGAGACCGTCTGCACCGATTGGCGCTGGATATGGATGCGCTCAGCACCTCGCTGAAGCTTTCGGACAGTCAGCGGTCAATCCTGGAAGCGCTGCTTTTGGTCGCCCCGTATTACACCGGAGCCGATGCACAGCATCGAGCCGCCCTTGACCAAACTGACCACTTCCGGTTGCTAACCCCCAGTCTGGAATCCTATGCAGATCGGTTTGACGCCGAGGAGGGCAATCGCATCCCTCTCTTGGCCAGGATTCTGGCGGTGTTGCTGGAGTTGGACAAGGATGGCGGAAGGAATCTAATGCAGGATCCGACGCGCTACGATCCGGAGATTGTGTCGTTGGTTGCTGAATTGAATCGGGCCGCGTGAGAGGGTGTTGATGTGCCGGAAGGCCCTATGGGACTGCGCTGGCCTGACAGCGCTTTTCACCGCCGCGGAGCGGCCTCCGGTCCGGCCTCACACCCAACATCTAACACCCAACACCTCTTCCATCCGGTTATCATCGAAAGGTGCCGCCCTTCGACTACGCCTCCCGCCCCCTCCTTGTCGTTGACGGCGATAACCTCGCCCACCGCGCGTACCACTCCACGCCGAAGACGGTCCTGGGCGTGCATGGTGCGCCTATCAACGCCTTCGTCGGCTTCATCGGCATGCTCGCCCGGATATGGGGAGAGGAGCAGCCGCGAGGCGTGTTTGTGGCTTGGGATACGCTTGGCGTCGAAACCTATCGGAACAAGCTGTGGCCCCCATATCAGGGTGGCCGGGTGTTCGACAAGGAGATCGTCGACCAACTCAACCTCCTTCCCTCTTTCTGCGAGGCGTTCGGGTTTGGAGTAGGGAAGAAGGCGGGCTACGAGGCGGACGACCTGATGGCCTCGGCGGCTCTGGCTGAGGTCGATCGCGGGGGAACGGCCCTGCTGCTGACCACCGACAAAGACTCTTACCAGTTGGTCTCAGAGTCGGTCACCGTCTTATCCCCAAAGCGCGGAACGAGAATCCTCGACCGCATCGGACTTCACCAGGTCGTCCAGATCTTCGGCGTCCTGCCGGAGCAGGTCCCCGACTTCAAGGCCCTCGCCGGTGACAGTTCCGACAAGATCCCGGGGATCAAGGGAGTTGGGCCGATGGCCGCCTCCGCGATGCTTCTCAAGTACGGAACCCTCGAAGGCGTTCTCGCCGCCTGGGATCGGCCCGCCGACGCCGAGAAGGCGATGATGTTTCGAGATGTTGCTACGATGCGACCCGAGGTCGAGGTGGTTTTGCCCGAGTCGGGTCCGCCGGATTGGGCGGGCGGCGCAGCCGCACTGAGGGCTTTAGGCGCCAATGCGGCGGCGGAACGAATAGCGTCTTTAATCCAATAAAGCGCCAGTAAATCACCTCCCAGTGCCGGCGGTGTAACGACCGAACCTGCGTGAAACGGGGGCGATTTAGAGCTACGTATATGGGCATGAGGCACACTGCAGCAGCTTCAAGAGGATACGCGGCCTCCAATATATCGCCCAAATCCAAGTTATATCCGCGACTTGTGAAAGATGTATAATGAAAAAAATCGTTAAAACATGAAACCATCTTCCGCTGTGTAACGTCTATTTAGCCAGGACCAGGATTTTTAGGATTTTTGAGATCATGGCCCGCGGAATAGAAATGGCAGAAGAATCAACCGGAAGAAGGCATCGAAGTCCCGCCTACCCAGCTGTGGCTTTGGACGAGGCGCTGGACAGGCTCATGCGTCTCTATGGAGAACAGAAGCGAGCGACGGTCCATCTCGATGCCGCCTATGAGTCCATCGGTTACAAGACCGGCAGTAGTTCGGGTGCTCGGGTGATTGCGGCTTTGAAGAGCTATGGTCTCGTTTCCGACGAAGGCTCGGGCAATGCGCGAAAAGTGCGCATTACAGATAGCGGTTACAAGCTCGTTGTACTTGACAGAGAAGATTCCGACTGGCTTAAGGCCGTGCAAGCCGCGGCCCTGAGCCCGAAGCTCTTTCGAGACCTCACCGATCTATGGCCGGACGGATTGCCGAGTGACTCTGCGATACGCAACTACCTGCTACTCGATCTGAACTTTAACCCCGACGCGATCGCAGAATTGATTAAGGACTTTCGGTCGACTTACGAGCTTGCCAAACTAGCGAGACCCATTCGAACCGAGAATCCGGAAGTGGACGTTCATGAGAGCCACGACGATCCAATGGAAGGCTCGGCTGGCAACTCTGTCGTTACTCCGACAGGCGGTCCCAACCCGCCTTCAACCGCGAATGACCGGATTGTGCGTGGTAACCCCAGCATCCCTGACGAGCGGCTGACACAAACTTATACGATCCCCATCTCTGGTGGCAAACAGGCCACCCTGCAGGTACCCAACCCCTTGTCTACCAAAGGACTTGAAATGCTTAAGCGGTATTTGGAATTGATGGGTGAAGCGATGGTGGTCGAAGAATGAATCAATCACCAAAACGAATTGGCGGAGGCAACCATAAATGACTGACCCCCGCCTAAACTGCTTGGAGCTAAGGTGCCCACAATCAGCCCTGAACAAGTTAATTGTACCATCCTTGAGCTCCAAAGACCAACCGTCGAACCACGAGCCCTTATGGTTACTGGGCAAGGCTCGTGCTATGGAGCAATTATCTTGAATTCAAACAACAAACTTGCCCCTCCTGGATTCAGGTGGGTACGTGTTCGATATCGAAGAGTCAAGAATTCCGAAAGGATGCTTGACGCTCATGACTATGGTTACGAAGCCTGGTGCTTCCTTGTTAGAATCTAGCAAGTCTTGAACGATGAGGGGCTGTTGCCCTCATCAAACCTTGCACCGATCCAACCATTGACCTCGGCGCATCGAATGTGCCATCATTTCCAATTGCGCCCTAGGGGTGCGGAGCATTATATGTACGCGATTGTAAAGACCGGTGGCAAGCAGTTCAAAGCGGCCAAGGATGACGTCCTCATCGTCGAGAAGCTCGAAGGCGATGCCGGAACGGCACTTGAGTTCGGCGAAGTTTTGATGGTCGTAGACGGAGACAAGACGACCGTCGGATCTCCCTTCATCAAGGGCGCCATGGTTATGGGCGAGATCGTTCGACAGGGTAAGGGACCCAAGATCAACGCTTTTAACTATAAGGCCAAGAAGAATGAGCGAAAACAGTGGGGACACCGCCAGCCCTACACCTATGTTCGGATCACCGACGTGAAGGCGGGGAGCTAAGTTATATGGCACATAAGAAAGGACAAGGTTCTTCGCGCAACGGTCGAGACTCTAAGCCGAAGTATCGAGGCGTGAAGAAGTACGGCGGCGAGATCGTCAAAGCCGGCAACATCATCGTTCGCCAGTGCGGCACCAAGTTCTATCCCGGCCCCGGCGTCGGCATCGGCAACGACTTCACCCTGTTTGCGCTCGTCGCGGGCGAAGTGAAGTTCGAAGGTCCCATCAAGAAGCGCCGAGTCGCGGTCTACGCGCCGGTTGCCGTAGAAGCCTAAGGGTTTCGAGAGTCTGATTGAGAAGGGCATCCCGTTGGGGATGCCCTTCTTTTGTTTGGGAGGTGTTCGGTGTTGGGGCGGAGAAAGAAGACCTAGCGTGTGACCCAATTCCCATCCAACCGAACACCTAACACCGAACACCTTTTCCCCATTAATTGCCAGAAAGCTGGGCCATTAGACTGAACCCTTAAAGAACTCGCCTTACACTGAAATCTGTGAGGAGAAGGGTGGTTCTGCTTGGAACGGTTTTGGCAACGATGCTCGGCATCGTCGCCGGCCGCTACATCCTTGCCAGCGATCGCGACTATCCGGTCGCCTCTCCAATCCAGTTCGACGATTTCGCCTTCTCCGCTTTGGCAGTCAAAGAAATTCCGGCCGGGTCGACCTCCATCTACGAATTGACGGCCAAGATCGAGAACAAGGCAAAGAGGGTGGACTTCCATTTCGATTCGAACATCCCGCAGATGTTCAATGGCAGACGCAAACTAGCGGTGGCAAACCCTCCCGAACCGGAGACCGAGGGAACCCTGCATGCGGGCGAGAGCACGATTCGGCACTTTCGGTTCTACGGCTCAGCGGGCCAGAAGAAGGTGACCATCCGGTTCTACACCGGAGGCGACGTGGGCGAGTTTTTGGATACCGTCCTCTCCGGACGAGCTCATTCTCTGGTCAGCGTGAAGGGCTAAACCTTCTTCGTCTTCCAGTCGCCCTTCTTAAAGAGGATCAGGGCGAGAATCCCTTGGATGCCCTGAGTGAAGGACATCGACATCCATCCACCAACCGCGCCGAGCCCGAGCCCGAGCGGCATGACAACGCCCGTGAACAGCACCTGACCCTTGGGCAGGGCTAAGAAGAAAGCCAGAGGGACGCGCAGCCCCCAGAGGGAGAAAATCGATATCCACATGGGCCGCACCGTGTCGCCCGCACCCTGCATCGCGCCGATCATCACCATCGCGTAGGCGAAGAGAACCTCGGAGGAGCATAGGTAGCGTAGCAACAGAGCGGCCTGATCGATCATCTCTGGCTTGTTTTCCAGGAGGATCGCGGCGATATGGTGGGCTCCCAAAAATATGGGGCCGGCGAGGCATATGGTGACGATCGCCGCATGGTGACCGGCCGTCCACGCAAGGCGCTCAGCGCGATCCGGCCGCTTCATGCCCAGGCTCTGGCCGACCAACGCCCCAGACGCCGCCGACAACCCGAACGCGGGCATGAACATGACCGACTCGAGCGCGAAGCCGGTGCTCATCGCGCCGATGGCGATTGAACTATTCGGCACCATCGCCAGGACCAGGGTGAACATCGTGAGCGAGAGCACCCGAAGAACCGCCATAAAACCGGCGGGGATCGCGATCTTGAGGATGCGCTTGGTCCATGACCACTCGGGGAGCTTCACACTGAAGAGGTTGCCAAGTGGGGTTCGACCCACCCAATAGATGTAGCCAAATGCCGAAATAGTTGCACTGATCGCAAGGGCCGCAGCCCCTCCGACCAGTCCCCAACCCGCGCCGGGAACCGTGATTCCGACCACCGTTCGCGTGGGGAAGACGAGGAGGAAGTTGAGGGTGATATGGAGGAAGATTTGGATCCCGGAGATCACCATCGGGCTCTTCGTATCCCCAATTCCCCGCAGCGCGCCTGCCAAGGTTTGGATGATGAAGATAGCTGGCATCCCGAGCGCATAGGGCACGAGGAACGCGATCATGAGATGGATGGCGTCCTGATCGCTTCTTGGCAAAATGAAATTCGCAACCATCGGGGCGATGCCTGCCGTTATCGCGGCGATCGCAATTCCGCCCATGATTGCGAGCCTCAAAGCCTGCTGACTTGCGCGCCTAAGTTCCTCGTGATCGTTCGCCCCAAAGGCACGACTCACGAGCGCGGTCGCCCCTGTCGCCAGCGCCATCGCGAGCGAGAACATCATGAACATCACGTTCGTGGCACCGCCATGCGCGGTCAGGGCGGCTCCCGGCAAGTGGCCGATAAACCCTCGATCGAGGAGGGTGTTGACCACCTGAAGCGAGTTCAGTGCGACTGCGGGCCACGCTAACGTCCAAACAACTCTGGCGGAGTTCTCGTGCTCTATATCCTGTTCAACCAGGGTTTCGGCAATGGTGGCCAATGGGGTCGAGATATGGTACCTGCGGCAGATTGTTTTCCCCGGGTAATGCCTGCTGGCGGCTAGGATGTAAACGTTGCCCAAAGAAAACTTTGAAGACAGGCAGATTCGCGAAGACCGCGAGGATCTCGAGCGCGCGCAAGACCCCGTGGAAGTGTGCGAAGGAGAGAAGCCGTGGTACAAGGGCATCGGCCCCGGTCTCATCACCGGCGCCGCCGATGACGATCCCTCCGGCGTAGGGACCTACTCTGCGAACGGCGCCCAATTCGGCTACGGCCTCCTTTGGCTCGTCCCGTTCTGTATTCCGCTCATGATCGCCGTGCAAGAGATGTGCGGCAGGATGGCTGCGGTGACCGGGAAGGGACTAGCCGAGCTCATCAAGGAGAATTACCCGAGGTGGCTCCTCTACTCGGCGATGGGGCTGCTCGTGTTTGCAAACGTGTTCAACGTCTACGCCGACATCAACGTGATGAGCGCCTCCGCCCAGATGCTGTTTGGGCAGCCGACCTGGGTTTGGGTTCTCGGATTCACCGTCGCCCTTGTGGCGAGTCAGATCATCATTCCGTACAGGTCGTACTCGCGGGTGTTGAAGTGGCTTTGTATCGCGCTCGCAGGTTACGGCGTGGTCGTGTTCATGCCGGGGATGAAGAACGATTGGGGAGCGATTGGCCGAGGAGTCTCGATTCCCCAGATCTCGCTCTCGCCGGCGACAATCCTGGCCATCGTCGCGTTCCTAGGCACCACTATCTCTCCTTACCTCTTCTTCTGGCAAGCTGGCGAGACGGTGGAGGACGAGGTCCAAGGGCGAACCGCTGACAGCCTGGGTCATCGCGTGAAACCGGTGTCTCAGATTGAGATCCGACGCATCCGAACTGACACCGTGTTCGGCATGGTCACTTCGCAGATCGTGGCGCTCTTCATCGTCATCGCGGCCGCAGGCACTCTGCACGCGTCAGGTAAGACGCACATCGATACGGCTCAAGAAGCGGCAAGCGCGTTGGCCCCGCTTGGCCCGTCGGCCACCTGGGTTTTCAGTCTGTGCATTATCGGCACCGGCCTGCTCGCAATTCCGACCCTCGCCGGGTCGGCAGCGTATGCGGTTGCCGAGGCGTTTGGCTGGCGCGAGGGGCTCTATCGTCGGTTCGACCGAGCCCCTGGCTTCTACCTGACGATCGCCGCCGTCATCGTGGTTGGTGCGGTCCTCAACCTTGCGAACATCATCAGCCCGATCAAGGCGTTGGTCTTCTCGGCCGCCCTAAACGGCATCGTGGCCCCTCCGCTCATCATCGTGCTTCTCCTCATCTGCAACAACCGAACGATCGTTGGCGATCAGGCAAACGGGAAGTGGTCGAATGCCTTCGGTTGGCTGACCGTTGCCCTCATGGGGCCAGCCGCTATCTATCTGATCGTCGCATCCATTCAGGGCAGGGCCTGAAGCGCCACAATCTACTGTGCGCAACATCATGGCGATCGGCGGCGGCGATGTGGGAACGGGCGAAACTCTCGCGATCGACCGGATATTTGTCGAACAGACCGGGAACCGAACCCCAATCTTCTCTTCGTACCAACCGCCAGCGATGACTCGGCCCACTACTGCGAAGTCATCGAAAAGGCGTATGGCGATTTGGGATGCCAGGTTCAAAATCTGCTGGTCTGGCGAGACCATACCGACCCCGCCGTAGTCGCCGAGATGATCGAGTGGGCAGACCTTATCTACGTCGGTGGTGGAAACACCAAAGCGATGATCCAGCGCTGGCGTGAGCTTGGCATGGACGGGATGCTGCGAACGCACGTCGAGGCGGGCAAGCCAGTCGGCGGGGTCAGCGCGGGCGCGATTTGCTGGTTTCGAATTGGGAATAGCGACTGGCCTCAATACGAGGGAATCCCGGGCGTGAACACCGCGCCTCTTGATTGCCTTGGATTCGTGGATTTCATCCTCTGCCCCCACACTCGAAACGAGGAGTTCCGGCTTGGCGACTTCCGCAAAATGATGTCGGAGACTCCCGGCGTCGGTATCGGAGTGGATGACAACTGCGCCCTTCACGTGGTCGGGGACACCTACCGAGTCCTCGCGACCCAACCCGGATCAGTCGCGCACCTGATTCCTCACCGGGGCGAGGAGAGGACCCTGGAACCGCATGACGACTTTCGACCGTTGAACGGTCTGCGCTCATGAAGCACGAAATTCTTTATGGACCGGCGTTTGCCACGGCCCGAATCCTTCTGGATCCGGGCGATAGCGTAAGGGCGGAAAGCGGCGCGATGATCAGCATGTCGCAGACCGTCACCCTTACCGCCGCTGCCACCGGTGGAATCATGAAAGTCGTCGGCCGTCTCCTCGGGGGCGAAAGCGCCTTTCAGTCGACGTTCACCGCGACCCATGGTTCAGGCGAAGTGCTACTGGCGCCGCGTTCAATGGGCGACATCGCCGCATTGCCGGTCCGCGAGCAAGGCTATATGGTTTCCAGTGGCGCTTATCTCGCCGGCGATATCGACTTGGACATCTCTACGAGAACGAACGTCAAGGCGTTCTTCGCGGGGGAAGGGCTGTTCCTCATGCGAATCTCGGGCAACGGAATGTTGCTGATCAGCACCTTCGGCGCGATTCACCCGGTCGAGCTAGCCGCGGGGCAGGTGTATCTCGTAGATTCCGGGCATGTGGTGGCCTTCACCGAGACTATGGAATTTAAAGTGAGGAAGGCCGCAAGAACCTGGCTCGGCTCAATCACTTCGGGCGAGGGAGTCGTAGCAGAGTTTACGGGTCCGGGCATCGTCTATATTCAAACAAGATCGCCACACGCCTTCGGCTCTTATATCTCCAACTTCATTCCATCTGAGTCATGAAACGAAATCTGCCATTCATTCTTGCCCTTGTTGTCCTCCTGCTCGTATTCGGTTGCAGCAGCGGCGGCACTTCTGTGGGAAGTCACGCGCCCGATGCCGAGTTCGTGCCGGTCTCCGATACCACGCGCAAGGTGACGCTGAACGACATGCACGGCAAGGTCGTGCTCATGGACTTTTGGGCGACCTGGTGCGGCCCTTGTCGACAGCTCATCCCGCATCTTCAGGATCTGAACGCCAAATACAAGTCGAAGGGATTGGAGGTCATGGGGATCTCGAACGAAGACCCGGCGACGGTCGCCGACTTCCAGAAGAGCATGAACGTCACCTATCCGCTGTATTTGGACAAGGACAAGATCGCCGGTATCAACTACGGTATTGATAGCTATCCGACCGTCCTACTCGCAGATCGAGAAGGGAAGGTGCTCTACTTCAGCGTGGGCGTCGACCCCGAGGCTCTGGACGCCGCCGTTTCCAAGGCCCTCGACTAAGTGCTTTGGCGACCGCAATACGAGCCGCAAGTCGCCTATGACATAGCTCTTCCCGCCCTCAGCGGGACTGCGCTCGATGGAGAGCCGTGGACATGGAGTGAAGGCGTCGTCTTGGGAGGATGGAGCCCGAAGGCGCTGGCCGAGATAGGCGTTTGGCGTCGATTGCTCACCTCGGTCGCAGATTTCACAACCGTCTACATCACCGCAGATTGGACGCCCGTCCGAAAGCGAGAACTGAACGCCGCCGTGCCCAAAAGCGAGTGGGGCAGAACGGTTGCTTCCGACGCAAAGCCATGGCTTGAACCGGACCGCGAAGAGCGAAGCTTTGCGCTCATCGGTCGGCACGGACGTGCTGACATATTTGTGGCCGGGACCCCTACCGAAGAAATTTGGGAGGTGTTCGAAAAGCTGGCTAGAACCTAACCGGCTTCGGAGCGACTACCGGGCGCCAGCCGCGAATCTGGGCAGATGTGTACGGGGTGAAATTGACGTTGGAAGGAAGGAGCCCGCTCGCCAACACGGTGAGAGTCCAGATCGTTTCTCGATCTTGGCGGCCAACTTTTCGCTTGTCGTAGAAGGTCATCCAGTTCAGCTTGTCGGCGTCGTCCACGTCGAATATGATCTTCTTCTGAATGGGATTGCCGTACGTGTAGCTGATCTGGTTGTCGTCAGGGGCGTCTACTTCGACGGCGGGCGCGACCGGGATCCAACTCTGATAATTGGGGACGTCTCCATCGAAAATCTGGCGGAGAAGTTTGGTTAGGCTGGTGCCGAAACCCTTGGACGAGACATTGAGGTAGGCCAGTAAGTCTCGCTGATAGTCGGTGGGGTTAACCACGTTGACCGTTTTGTAGGTACCGTACGCGGTCGCGGAATACTCCTTGTTGATCAGGTTGTAAGACCACAGCGTGTCGCTGTCCGCTACCGATCGGCTTTCGAGAACGTTGTTTCGATACTCGAGGAGCTCGACCTGAGTGATGTTCCGCGCGTTCACCGTTGAGGTCTTCCAGAACAGGTCGGCCGTGATGTTGTCGACCTTATTGCCGATCGTCACCGTTCCCTGCAGTCGCATAAAGACAGCCGGATTCGATCGAATATCCTGGAACGCATTGAAAATCCGCTGCTCGCTCGGATTCACCTGAGCATAAGCAACGGATACGAGGGCGAGTGCACTTAGGATAGGTCTCACGATTTAAATCAAACTCCCAGACGCAGTATGGACTGCCGTCTGCTCTCCCGGATCTTTGACTGCGCGTTTGGGCTTTTGGTTCGCTTTTGCAGGGAACAGGGAACAGGGAACAGGGAACAGGGAACAGGGAACAGGGAACAGGGAACAGGGAACAGGAGTATCTTCCTCCCGGCTCCCTGAACTAGTCTCTTATTTCTTTCGAGCCGTTTGGCGGAACGAAGGTGAAGTTGGCACCTCCGACGCTATCCGAAAGCACGATGCTCTCCGTCATGAGCTTATAGCGCACCGTGCGGGGCGAAATCGCGTTGCCTGCTTGCTCGACGTAACTGATCCCGAGCATCGGCACGGTGGTGAAGGCAATCGTGGTTGTGGTCAAAGGTGCCGAGCCTCGGGAGTAGACGACGCTGGTGCGATCCGACACGGGGAAGCCACCGGGGAGCCAATTCTTGAAGACAGGGAAGCCGTCCCCGTAGATCTGGACCATCAACTTTCCCAGCAGCATGAGGGGGCCGTCATCTGCCGCGTCGTCGATCATCTGGACAAGCTGCGAGAGGCCGCGACGCCCTCGGTATCGGGACACGCTGTACGTGTTGTCGGCGACGTTGTAAATGTAGAAGTTGCCGCCGTCGGCTACGATTCGGCGAATCGGGTTGATGTGGGCGAGATCGCCTCCCGCGTATTCTTTGGATTCGAATCGATAAACGGGGCGACCGTCCTCGTTCCGGATCGAAAAGATCGCTTCCGCAAAGGTGCTGTTGGCCGAAATCACACCACCGCCTTCGGTGCCCTGCATTCGGAACCGGATCGATGGCAACTTTGCCAAGTGCTCGTAGCTCTGCTGAATCTTGCGCTCGCAGTCCTTTTCCTGGGCGACTGCAACGCTTGATACCAACAGGGCGGTGCTAATGAGTGCGACGTTTAGCTTCAACCCAATCTCCTTCGATAGTTGCTTCTATTGCAACTCTACTCAAACGACGGTTCTACGCCCAAGAAGCTTCGGCGTTTTATTCGTGCGCTGTGAGGTTTCTAAGGTCTACGAGGAATCCTTGGAAAATTCGGCTAGCGACTTGCCCCGAGCAGACGTGGGGTGGTCAAATCAGAAGATGAGTTGTGATGTTCTGATCGTTGGAGCCGGCCCGACCGGACTCGTGCTAGCCATCTGGCTCGCCCGGCTTGGGGTGAGTATCCGAATCGTCGAGAAGAACGACGGTCCTGGCCAGACCTCTCGAGCTATGGCCGTCCAGGCGAGGACGTTGGAGTACTACCGACAACTCGGCTTCGCAGACGAGGTGATTGATGCGGGCATCGTAATGAGCCACATCCGAATGTGGGAGGCTCGCCACGAGATCGCCTCGTTCGATATCCACGACTTCGGCGAGGGCCTCAGCCCGTTCCCGTTCGTCCTCACACTGCCCCAAGACGACCACGAGAAGCTGCTCGGGAAGAAGCTAAGCGAGGCGGGTGTAACCGTCGAGTGGCGGACAGAGCTAACCGAGTTTGTGGACCACGGAGACGGCGTCACCGTGAACCTCACCAAAGACGGTACCCAGGAGACGCTTGAGGTCAAATACCTGTGCGGCTGCGACGGCGCCCATAGCCGAGTGAGGCAGGGACTGAAGCTAGAGTTTTCGGGCGGCACCTACAAGCAATCGTTCTTCGTCGCCGATGTGGAAGCCACTGGCAACGCTGCAAACCAAGATCTCAACATGTGCCTTCAGGCCAAAACGTTTGGCCTGTCATTCCCAATCCGAAGCAGCGGACACAACCGCCTGATCGGCGTCGTTCCCGACAGCTTGGACGACCACGACACGCTGACCTTTGAGGACGTTCGCGCCTCGATCGAGGACGTGCTTGGCATCCAGGTCACAAAAGTCGATTGGTTCTCGAGCTACCGGGTCCACCATCGGGTGGCCGAGAAGTTTGCCGCGGGCAGGGTATTCATCGCCGGTGATGCCGGCCACATCCACAGCCCGGCTGGCGGCCAGGGAATGAACACGGGTATCGGCGACGCCGTGAATCTGGGCTGGAAGGTGGCGGCGGTCCTGCAGGGTCGTGGCAACGAAGCCTTGCTCTCCACATACGAGCCGGAGCGGATCGCCTTTGCCAGAGCCCTCGTGGCCACCACCGACCGAGCCTTTCGTGCGATCATCGACCCTGGGTTCGGCGGCGAGATGATGCGCACCCTCCTGATCCCCCATCTCGGTCCTTTTGCCCTCGGCTTCTCCGGCGTTCGAAAGGCCGCATTCAAACTGATCTCTCAGGTGCGGGTCAACTATCATGAGAGTGCCCTGAGTCGAGGAGAGCTCGGAGACATCCAAGCAGGCGACCGCCTGCCATTCATAAAAGAGATCGACAACTTTGGTGGGCTCAGTACCTTGGATTGGCAGGTCCACGTCTGCGGCGTCGCTTCGCAGCCCTTGATGGATCTCTGCCGTAGTCGACGACTCCCTCGCCGAGATTTCGCCAACAATGACGAAGCCCGTGCCGCCGGCTTTACTGACCGCGCGGCATACCTTGTTCGTCCCGATGGGTACGCGGCATTCATCTCCGCGACCCAGTCAGCGCCAGACCTGGCGCAATTTCTCGATGAGTTCGGAATCGTAGCGAAGTAAGCTTTCCAGCGATGCCCATCGACTTGAAATTCCCGTTCATTCTCCACGGCGGAGACTATAACCCCGACCAGTGGCCAGAGGAAGTTTGGGACGAAGACGTTCGGCTCATGAACCTCTCGGGCGTCAACGTCGCGACCGTGCCCGTTTTCGGCTGGGGGAACCTGCAGACTTCGGAGGACACATGGGATTTTGGCTGGCTCGATCGAGTGATCGAGAAGCTCCATGCAGGCGGCATCCGTCTTTGCCTTGCAACTGCCACCGCAGCAACCCCACCGTGGCTCGACGCCAAGTATCCCGACATCTTGGTGGTCGAGAGGGACGGCCGAAAACGGAAGCACGGCTCGCGCCACACGTTCTGCCCCAACTCCGAGAACTTCAAGCGACTTTCGACCGGGCTTACCCGGAAGATGGCCGAGCGGTACGGCAAGCACCCCGCGCTCCTGCTCTGGCACGTTTCCAACGAGTACGGAAACTACTGCTATTGCGAGACATGTTCGGTTGCATTCCGAACCTGGCTCAAGGCTAAGTACGGCACGCTGAAGGAGCTAAACCACCGGTACAACATGTCGTTCTGGGGCCAAACCTACACCGACTGGTCTCAAGTCGAAGCACCTCAGGACCTTGCCCAGCGAAACTTCCAAGGCCTGCTCATCGACTACAACCGCTTCCAGTCAGAAAGCATCCTCGGTTGTTGCAAGGCGGAAATCGAAGTCTTGCGCGAGATCACGCCAGATGTGCCAATCACGACGAACATGATGGGAACGTTCAAACCGCTGGACTACCACTCGTGGGCGAAAGAGCTCGACATCATCTCGTGGGACTCCTATCCGAGCCGATCCGCCGAACCTGCCGAAATGGCCTTCCGCCACACCCTCATGCGCGGCCTAAAGGACGGCCAGCCGTGGATGCTCATGGAGCAGACGCCTTCGCAGCAGAACTGGCAGGCCTACAACTCGCTGAAACGCCCGGGTGTCATGCGCCTCTGGTCGTATCAGGCGATGGCTCACGGGGCCGACGCGGTCATGTACTTCCAGTGGCGTCGGTCGCCGGGCGCCCAGGAGATGTTTCATGGCGCGGTCGTGGAGCATGCAGGGCGAAGCGATGTGCGAGTGTTTCAAGAGGTCGCGGGGCTTGGGGCTGAATTGGCCCGACTTGGACCGGATACCCTCGGCGGTCGAGTTAAGGCGGAGGCGGCGATCGTCTTCGATTGGGACGCCTGGTGGGCGGTCGAGTTCTCCAGCGGTCCCACCGTCGAGTTGCAGTATGTGGACGGCTGCCTCGACGCTTTTCGAGCGTTGATGAGCCTGGGGATCACGTGCGACATCGTGTCGGTGGACGCTGACCTCAACCAGTACAAGGCAGTCATCGCACCCACTCTCAAGATGGTGAAGCCTGGCTTCAGCGAGAAGATTGGCTCGTACGTGAAAAACGGCGGCGTATTTGTCTCGTCCTACTTCAGCGGCATCACCGACGAGACCGATAGGTCCTTCAGCAACGGCTACCCGGGACCGCTTCAGGACATTTTGGGCGTTTGGATCGAGGAAACCGATGCCCTCGCTCCGGGCGAAAAGAATGCGGCCCAATTTGGAGACCTCCGCTTCGAGTGCGGCATGCTCTGCGACCTCATCCGCCTGGAGGGCGCCTCTCGGCTGGCGACGTATGTGAAAGAGTTCTATGCGGGATCGCCTTGTGTCACGGAGAACAGCTATGGTTCGGGCAAAGCATTTTACTGCGGGACCCGACTCGATCGAGAAGGGGCTCGCCACTTCTACGGTCTAGTCGCCGACGCCGCTGCGCTATCGCCCGTGTTCGGGATCGCCCCGCCGGACGGAGTGGAAGTCACGACGAGAACGGCGGGTGACAAGACAGTTCACTACGTCCTCAACCATAACCCGGTACCCGTCGAAGTGGTCCTGCCGTCTGGTTCTTTCACCGACTTGATCTCGAGGAAGCTCGTGTCCCGATCTTTGACGCTTTCGGCTTACGGGGTCGCGGTTCTGAAGTAGCTGAGTAGGAAACAGGCGGCCTAAAATGTAGCGTCGGCGTCCCGCCGATGAGCGCCGTACGACGGATCATCTCTTCGTGAGGAGGCGATTCTTTTCGATACCTGGTGGGTCGTACGGCACGCGTCGGTGGGGGTGCCGACGCTACATCTTAAGCTGTCACTTTTGTAAACCGATGCTCGGGCTCAGTCCAAAATCGGGCGCGAAACCTACTCTCCATCGCGTAGAATCACGCGTCCCATGTTTGGTATTCACGACCTCGGCCTGTTCGTCCTCACCGGATTCCTGCTCAACCTAACCCCCGGTCCGGATTCGCTGTACATACTTGGTCGAAGCATCGCTCAGGGCCGAAACGCGGGCTTTGCCTCCGCTCTAGGAATCGCCGCCGGCTCGCTCGTCCACACGCTAGCCGCGGCCTGCGGACTCTCCGCCCTCCTCGCCGCCTCAGCCGCTGCGTTTATGTTGGTCAAACTCGCAGGCGGTGCGTACCTCATCTATCTCGGGGTCAAGATGCTTTTGGCCAAATCGTCGAGCGACTCGATCCCGACAGCTTTCCCATCGAACCAAACGTTTAGCATCTTTCGCCAAGGAATGATCACGAATGTTTTGAATCCTAAGGTGGCTCTCTTCTTTCTCGCACTGATGCCCCAATTCATTTCGGCCGACAGCCATGCCAAGTTCGCTGCATTCCTCACCCTCGGGCTCTGCTTCATAACGACGGGCACGATTTGGTGCTGCTGTCTTGTCCTGTTCGCCTCGTTCTTGGGTGATAAGCTTCGAGGGAGCGAGAGCT
Organism: Fimbriimonadales bacterium; assembly: GCA_038321975.1. Classification (GTDB taxonomy): domain Bacteria; phylum Armatimonadota; class Fimbriimonadia; order Fimbriimonadales; family Fimbriimonadaceae; genus Fimbriimonas. The sequence continues at coordinate 21,063 of JBBQFM010000003.1, forward strand.
TTGCGCAGGTCGTGAACAAGGCCGCCGGTGCACTTTTCGTGGGGCTCGGTCTACGGCTAGCCGTCAGTAAGTAAACCCCTTGGGACTGCGCGAAGTTCTTCGCGCCCTTGTCTGCACTAACCCGTTAGTGCTGTTGCCTCGGTTTACCGAGGCGCCAAGAGCTGGGCGAATTTAAGAGCGCGAAGAGCTTCGCGCAGTCCCAAACGGAAGGACTTATTGCACGAATAGGGTTTGTAAACCGTCATCGCATCACGTGCGCCTCACCGATGACCTCACTAATCCAAAAGCAATCCTCGCGAAGGGTTGGCTGTTCCTTCTCCTTGGTCTCATCGCGGCTGGTGCCTTACTGGCCCTTAACCCTTCGATAGAAAATGGGGCGCTCATCGCAATCGCCCTCTGGGCGTTCTGCCGCTGGTACTACTTCATCTTCTATGTGATCGAGCACTATGTCGATCCGTCGTTCAAGTTCGCGGGGCTCTTCAGCTTTCTAAGATATGCAAGGTCTCAGAAGTCGATGAACGACGGAGGGACTTCGTCCACCAGCCAAACTCCGTTCTCCGATCGATAGAAGACGTGCCCGGCTTGCTGCATCTCGGACGCTCGAATGGCGAGGATGATGGGCTTGCCCCGCCCGCTCCCCACCTTGGTCGCCGTCTCGTGATCGAGCGACAGGTGAACGGCATGTCGTTTCATCTTGTGGAGGCCATCCTTCCGGATCGCTTCGAGGGCGACCGCAACCGTGCCGTGATAGAGGATCTCGGGCGGCACGGCTGCTTCAAGCTCTAGATCGACGGGCACCGAGTGGCCCTGATTGCACCTGATGCGCTTGCCCGATTCGTCGAAGGAGAATCGCTGCTTGTCGCTCTCCCTGCCGATTCTTTCCAAGTCGGTGAGGGTGACTTGAAAGCCATTGCGGGCCAGCCCAGCCAAGAGCTGATCGACTCCGACAAAGCCGCCTGGCTCAAGCCTCTTGACCCCAATCTTTTGCGGCTCGTGACGCAGGACCAGCGACATAAGGCGGCTTGTGCGGGAGAAGGTCTCGGTTATCCATTCATGTTTCCTTCCATCGTTCTTTTGCGGTCCACCTCCGCCTGAATCGCCGCCTTTCTCACGCCGTAAAACCCATATCGCAAGCCGTACTTCCTGAACTCTTTGTTGCAAGAATCCAGCAAGACCAGGTAGCCGATGCTTCCGCAACAGAAAGCGGCATTGATTCCGATAAAGCCGGCCATCAGATAAGTGAAGAACCGATTTGCTCCTCTAGCATCGCCAATCTTCTTGACAATTGGGAAGTTGAGCAGCGTGCCGACCGCGAAAAGGGTGAACCCGTAGGCGGGTATGAAGCGGTCGTTCATCGCCCCCAAGAAGTAGCCGAAGCCGAAGAATGAGTTCACCGCAAAGGCATAGTACGTCCGAAAATAGCCGTCGCCGAGCGCCTCAAGTCGATCCGCCGAGCCGTAATAAATGACCGAGTTGGCGCGCGGATACTCGGCATATTGAGGTGGAGGTGAAAGATCGGACATATGCTTCGCCAGTTTGACCTAGACATGCGGGGTTGCCACATACCTGGCAAAACTAACAGGGCCCGGGAAGATGTTGTGCCTTATACTTGCGTTAGTAAGCGGTCCCTTTTTGGCCGTTTGCGAATGAGCAGGTTTTGTGATATACCTGCCTCGGGAGGTTTCCCAAATATGCAAAAGAAAAGAGAAGAAGATAGCGAAGGCTTGAAACTTAGTCGAAGAGACATGATCGCGGGAGCGGCTGCCACTGCGCTGGTAGTAGGTGCTCCAAGCGTGATGGCCGCGACCCGCAAAGCGCAGGTTCCAGGTCAAAGGCCGGTAGGCACGAACATGCCGGTGCGTAGGTACATGGCCTCCGCCTCCCTCATGGGAGATGGCCGTGTACTGATCACGGGCGGATATGGCCAACCGTGGACCGATGATTGGTCGCCTCCGGCCATGACATCGGCCGTCATCTACGATCCCAATTCGGGGGGCTATTCAGTTGCCGCGCCCATGAACGTCGCCCGTGCCCGACACGCTTCGGTCACCCTGAGCGATGGCCGAGTGGCCGTTCTCGGAGGCATCGGGATGAACCCCACGTCGAGCGTGGAGATTTACGATCCCCGAACCAACACATGGCAGGCGGGCGAGCCGCTGAGCCAGCCACGATACGATCATTGCGCCGCCTTTGACGGCTACTACATTTACGCCGTGGGAGGAACCTCCCAAGGCATGCTGAGCGGAGTCGAAGCTATTCGACCCGTCGCCCTTTACAACAATCAACCGGCCTAGAGAGGAAAGAAAAATGCCAATTTACATGAAAATCGACGGCGTTGACGGCGATGTCACCGCGAAAGGATATGAGAGGTGGATTGAGCTCCATTCGTTTGGCTGGGGACTCACCAACCTCATGGGAGGTGGAAGTCCAGGGGCCGGCGTCGGGAAGGCGCATTTTCAAGATCTGAGTGTCACCCGGTCTGCCGGCAAAGGCTCTCCGCTCCTCTTCCTCGACTGTGCATCGGGCAAACTTTTGCCTGCCGTTCAGTTCGTGATGACGGTTGTGGACCACGATCAGACTAGGCCTTTCTACAAAGTCGAACTCGAAAACGTGCTCATCAGCAGCTTCTTAAACGGAGGGGATGGTGGCGGCGATCGGCCGACCGAAAGTCTCTCATTTAACTTCGCGAAGATTCTCTTCACGATCTATGTGCAGAACGGCGACGGCTCTGTTCATCCGCAAACAGCGGGTTGGGACGTCAAGGGCGGCAAGCCGATCTAGGCACGTCGTCAAGGTGGGCGGACGCTTTGCGTCCGCCCATTTTTATTTGCCCTTTAGCCATTTCGCAGGCAAGGGCAACTCCGAGTCTTCGCCTTGCCAAACGATTGAGGCGATCCACCATCGCTTGCCGTCGTTGATCAGCTGGATGCTGTTGATCCCTCGCTCAAATGGGTTCTTGTCTTCCAGCTTCCAGCGCGACTCGTAAGTGCTGAACACCTGGGTGATCCCGCCGTAGCTGTCTGTGTGCCGATGCAACTCCTTCTCAAAGAAGCCTTTCTCGGTCATCAGCTTGTCGTCAGCCTTGATGTACTCCTCCACATCGAACCCGTAGAACCGCACCCCGTTCTTGGTCCTTACCGCCGCTCCCATTCGCGCCTTATCGACGAACAGGGATCGCATTCGATCCCAATCACGCTGCTTCCCAATCGGTCCTGAAATCACGTCGTACAACGCGTGCATGATCGCATCTTCCGACTTCACGTCGGCCGGGTCGGCCGTTTTGGGTTGGATCGGGAGGGCGATCAACAGCATCAGTGCGATAGAGGGAAATCCCATGAGGCAAGTATGCCTCGGTAATCTGCAGCGATGGCCCGTCCCATAAGCGTTCGTTTGATCCACGACCTCCGCCAAGTTCGAGAAGAGCTCCTCGGCGAGTTGAAGCACGTATCCGACCCTGAGTGGTCGCCGGCCGAAGGGATGAAATCCTACCGGCCCCACGGAGGCGATAGATCCCATGGAGCGGTGGGCCCAAGCCTCGTCCTTACCCACATCATTGACCGCCGGAGATGGTGCCCCTCGTCTGCGAGGGGAACCGTGGGGGAGGGAGGCAGCAACCAGACTCAGAAGCTAACTTCTGCCGCCGCCAAGGAATGCTAAGTGCCCAGTAGTCAGCGAATCCATCCACGTCACGCCCGAGAGCTTGTGATTGAACCTTCTGTCTACGGCACAATCCTCATCTGCGACAAAAGCTTTCCAACCCGTTCCGTTGACAAATCCAACCCCGCATCCCCGATCCACAACTCGGTCCTGCACCCACTGGGCGCCTCCGCGAACCAAGAGAAGAGGAGACACTTCTCCCTTGCCGCGACATCTCCGACCGCATCCATCATCGCGGCAGCAGAGGCATCAAAATAAACATGCATCATGTTCGTCGGCGGCTCCACGGGCACAGTTCGGATGCCCGGCAAAGCATTCAACAAGCGAGCGACCTCAGAGGCCTTCGCCACGTACTTGGATATCCGCGGCAACTTCGAATCCATCCCTGCTTTGGCCGAGATTGCGATAGGAAACATGTTCGCCAAATTCCCGCCATGCCGCCGCATCCAGATCCTGGCTTCCGCGATGAAGTCCGCCGGCCCTGCCAGGGCCGCTCCTGGCAGTCCGCCGAGCACCTTGTAAAACGACACGTAAACGGAGTCGAAGTCCGCCACGATCTCCCGGTAGGGCTTGGCGTAAAACGGCTGGCACTCCCAGAGCCGTGCGCCGTCCACATGCGTTTTGGCGCCGCTCTTGTGGGCCAAGGAAAGGATCGCGCTTAGCTCCTCCCAGGACGGCAATTGCCCGCCAATTTCCCGCTGAGGAAGCTCCACGAGAAGGGAAGAATAGCTTTTGGTCGCCTCAAGCTCAGCGAGTGTAAACAAGCGATCCGACTCACCCAGCAAGATCGCCTCTAACCCGTGGAGCTCCCGGTAAGCCATGTGCTCGTGCTTCTCCAGGTGGCAAGTTGGATGAAAGGCGACCGTCCGGTTGCCCGCCCGATCGGCCCAGATCCGAAGGGCGATCTGCTGGGCCATCGTTCCACTTGGCATGACCACTGCGGCCTCCTTGCCAAACAGCTCGGCGATCTCCGCCTCCAATACGGTGACGAAACCACCGCTTCCGTAGTGATCGCGCGCATGTTCGGCATACGGACTGTCCGCTATCTCCTGAAGCCGCTGCTTCGGAGTTCGACGATGATGGTCGCCCAGCGACTCGGCGCATGCTATCGCGGCTTGAAGGAATTCGTCACGAGTCATGTTGCAAGGATACGCTTAAGTCAACAGCGCTTCAGGTTCAAATACCTGTGCGATATACTAGGATCGTTAGTTTGATTTGATTAAGGGAGGGTTGCATGTATATCGGAAGTGACGTCACCGAACAGAGCCTGGAGCTCGTTCGAAATGGGGACTATCAGGGAGCGATCTCGCTCTTATCGGGAGCGGATGGCGCCGAACAAAAGGCCCTCTTGGCGCTGGCCTATTTCCATCAGGAAGATTACGCGAACGCGTCCACCTTCTACCAACAGGCGCTCGAGCTAGAGCCGAACAACGCCGATTGGGAGGACATGGCCAGCCTCGCCGACGAGAACGTCGCCGCTGGAGCCCACCTCACGATCCCCCCTTATCGGACATTCAACAAGGACGCTCTCCTTGCCGGTCCCAACCCAGGAACCCTACCAACTCCCGGTCCCAAGCCACCCGCGCCAACCGGTTTCAGAGAGTTCGAGATCGTGCTCGGAAACGGCCTGGGAGTTGTCTGCACGGCGGTCATGGAGGGCGTCACCGAAGCCTATGGCGGGCTCGCCGGATACAGAGATCGGGTTTGGACCAACTGGTACAAGCGGCCGACGACCTTGGGAGTCCTGACGCTCGCCTACATGCGCAACCGGCTCAACAAGTTCAACCTGAAAGACACCTACCCAACGAGCGTTCTCACCGCATTCCAACCGCCAAACCTCCAGCCACCCCAGGGCGCCACTCACTTCCGAACTGCGGACGGCAGTTGGAACAATTTTGCCAACCCGATGGAGGGAGCCGCAGGCACGCGGTTCCCCCGAAACATCGAATTGAGCGACGTGAAGCCGGAGACAGGCGAGACGCTCATGACCCCGAATCCTCGCGAGATCAGCGAGGCTCTCCTTCAGCGGGGAGACACGATGAAGGAGGTCCCGTTCCTAAACATGTTCGCCGCGTCTTGGATCCAATTCCAAAACGACGACTGGGTGAACCACGGCGAGCGGCTCCTCGAGGACTTTCACGAGATCCCATTCGCAGAGCACGATCCTGCTCGCGTCAAGTACGGCCAGACTTCCCTGAAGGTAGGCAAAACCCAGTCTGACCCCACCCGAATGGAGGGCAGCGAGCCCGCGGCGGCGACGTTTATCAATGAGGTCACCCACTGGTGGGACGGCTCTCAGCTTTACGGTAGCGATCAGAAAACCCAGGACTACCTTCGAAGCCATGAAAGCGGCAAGATGCGCATGAACGTGGATGGCACTCTCCCCCGAGACGAGCGAGGAATGGAGGAGTCGGGCATGGTCCGCAACTGGTGGATCGGCCTCTCAATGCTTCACACCCTGTTCGTCCGCGAGCACAACGCAATCTGCGACCGCCTCGCCCAGACGTATCCCGATTGGGATGACAATCGACTGTTCAACGTCGCCCGGCTCATCAATGCGGCGGTGATGGCGAAGGTCCACACCGTCGAATGGACTCCCGCCGTCCTCCCCAATCCGGGCCTCGACATGGGGCTGAACGCGAACTGGTTTGGCATCCTCACCAACCTGTTCAAGAAAGGCAAGAACCGCAAGACGGTGGCGGATGTGAACATCCGCAACGCCGAGCTTGGTGGTGTCGTCGGCAACCCGATCGACAAGCACGGATGCCATTACGGCCTCGCCGAGGAGTTCGTGGAGGTGTACCGCCTGCACTCCTTCCTGCCCGAGGTCCTGCAGCTCAAGAGGCTAAACCAAGATCAAGTTGAAGAGCGCCCGTTCGTTAGCACCCGCCAGCTAGGAGCTGCCAAGCTCTCGCAAGAGATGTCGATGACCGACCTGTTTTACTCGTTCGGAAATCAGCATCCGGGTCAGCTTGTGCTGAACAACTATCCGCACTTCATGCGTCAGCTCAGCATCCCTGGCAATCCGGTGTTCGACATGGGCGCGGTCGATATCCTGCGAGCTCGCGAGCGTGGAGTGCCTCGCTACAACGAGTTCCGGCGACAGCTCGGCCTCAACCCGATTGCGACCTTCGAGGATCTGACCGACGACCCGGCAATGGTTGCAAAACTCAAAGCCCTGTACGACAACGATGTCGAAAAGCTCGACCTCCTTGTCGGCACCCTTGGCGAAGGGACTCGCCCCACCGGCTTCGGTTTCGGCGAGACCATGTTCCAAATCTTCATCCTCAATGCCACCCGGCGACTGCAGGCGGACCGGTTCTATACGGACGACTATGACGCCGAGCACTACACTCAAGAAGGCCTCGACTGGATCGACGATTCCGACCTAAAGACGGTGATCCTCCGGCACTATCCGGAGCTTGCCGATTCGGGATTGGCGAATATCAAGAACGCCTTCGAGCCGTGGGACAAGGAGCGAGACCTCAAGAAGGAACGGCATCCGTTAAGGGAATGGAACGGCGAGGTCAAGGACAATCCCTGGGTCGGTGACCTCTATCGGTAGTACATTTCTAGAAGTATAGAAATGTATGGTAGATTGAGAGTGTGACTCACAACGCTACGGCCGACATGTTCAAGGCGCTAGGTGACCCCACGCGCTTGCGCATCTTCGAATTCCTTCGCGGCTGCTGCTGTCCAGTGGCGGTCGGCGAGGAAGGCGAAGTTAGCCCAATCGAAGGTCCGACGGTCGGTGAAGTCTGCTGCCAGGTTACTGGCGCAGAGAAGATCACCTCGACCGTCAGCTTCCATCTCAAAGAGCTCCGCACCGCGGGTCTCATTTCGATGGAGAAGCGAGGAAAGAACATGGTTTGTGCCGTAAACCGCGACGCCGTGGCCTGGCTCGCGGCTTTCTTCACTGAATCGGAACCGAGCAGCACCTGCTGCTGAGGACACAAGCGATGAATAACTCAACTACAACATGTACCTGCCAAGGTCAATGCTGCTGCGACGATTGTTGCGGTAGCTGCTGCGGCAAAGGCTGATGATGCGAGTGCTATTTGTGTGCGTGCATAACTCAGGACGCTCGCAGATGGCCGAAGCATACACAAACCATCTCGCCCGATTGGGCGGGATGGATGTTCAAGCCGAGTCCGCCGGGACGGTTGGCGGGAAGGACCTCAATCCAATTGCGCTTGAGGCGATGGCTGAAGATGGAGTCTCCATGGAAGGTCAGCGACCAAAGCTGATCACCAAAGAGATGGTCGGTCGGGCCGATCGAGTGATCTCCATGGGCTGTGGAGTCGATGCTGAAGCCTGCCCCACGAAGTTCATCCTCACCGAAGACTGGGGACTCGACGATCCGGCCGGGCAACCCGCCGAGACCGTCCGGGCGATACGGGACAAGATACGCTCTCGCGCCCAGATCCTTCTCGGCGAGGCACCGCGATGATTAGGCGTTACATCGCCGAGTTCATCGGCACCTTTGGAATTGTCTTTGCGCCGGTAGCTCTCTCCGCTAGCTCGTCTTTTCATTCGACAGACGCGAGTCTTTTTGCCGTCGCGGTCGTATCGGGCCTCGCCGTCCTCGCGATGATCTTCGCCCTCGGCCCCGTTTCGGCTGCTCATTTCAATCCGGCAGTGACCCTTGGCTTTGCAGTGGCCAAACGATTTCCATGGAAGTTCGTGTTGCCCTATTGGATCAGCCAGTTGCTCGGTGGCGTGACTGCCGCAACGTTCTCTCTGGTGCTGTTCGGCAAAGCCGGTGGTGCGCACATCCCCGCCGACTCCACTGCCCTCCTTCGAAACGTCGGAACCGAATCGATCCTAACCTTCTTCCTCATGCTCGTGATCATCGCGGTTGCCACGGACAAGAGAGTTTCCTCGACAACGCCCGCCGTCGCGATTGGCATGACCGTCGTGTTTGCAATCCTCGTCGGGGGGCCAGTCACTGGTGCGTCGATGAACCCGGCGCGGTCCCTTGGACCAGCATTCTTCGTGCCGGGAGCACTGGCTCACATTTGGCTATATGTGGTGGCGCCGTGCCTCGGCGCGGTTAGCGCCGCCTTGGTCTACGAGGCGATTCGCCTCGCGCCAAGCGCATCGAAAGGCGCCCCGAACGAGCTCTTGGAAGCGGTCGATTAAGCCTTGACGGGTGGCCAAATTTCGGCCCACATCCGGCAATCTGGGGCCGAAATCCGTAATCTGAGTTTGAAGACCCATGTTGATCCCCTTTCTCGCCGCTCTCGCAATGTCCCAAACGCCAAACCTCCAAGCCCAGGAGAGGACCGTCTTGCAAACGGGGAGCACCTATAAAGATCGAATCAACCTCCGGGCCGACGTCGCGATCGTTTACGGCATCGACAAGACGATGCCCGACCGAGTGAAGGCTTGGCGGAGCAAGGGCTACCGGATTCACCTCATGACCGGGGTCGCATGGGGCGAGTATCACGACTACTACCACGGCCAGTGGGATGGGACCGAGCACTTAGACGAAGCCCAGGCTCGCAAAAACGGAGAGCGGGTCGGCCACGGAGATGACGTTTACTACATGTCTCCCGGCCCAAAATATGGACAATATCTCGCCGAGGGAGTGAGGCGCGCCCTCGATGCGGGAGTCGAAGCAGTGCACCTCGAAGAGCCCGAGTTCTGGACCTTCGGCGGCTACGGCGCGAGCTTCAAGCGCGAGTGGAATTCGTACTACAACGAGGATTGGCAAGACCCCGAAAGCTCGCCCGACGCCCGCTGGCGGGCAGCGAAGTTGATGTACTTCCTGTACCGACGAGCGCTGCAGCAGGTGTTCGACAGCATCCAGGACTACAACAAGCATCACGGCACCCACGTGCGCTGCTATGTTCCGACTCACAGCCTCATCAACTACGCCCACTGGGGCATCGTGAGTCCCGAATCGAGCCTTGCCAGACTCAACGGCTGCGATGGCTACATCGCCCAAGTCTGGACGGGCACCGCCCGCACCCCCAACGTGTATCAAGGCGTGAAGAAAGAGCGCACCTTCGAAACCGCGTTCCTCGAGTACGGTTCCATGCAGAACCTTGTCCGAGCAACCGGGCGGGCCGTGTGGTACTTGGCAGATCCCATCGAGGACGATGCAAGTCACGATTGGGGCGACTACAAGCGCAATTACGAATCGACGCTCACCGCCTCCCTTCTGCAGCCCGACGTCTCCCAATACGAGGTCATGCCCTGGCCCGAGCGCATCTTCAATGGCACCTACCCCTCGGAGACCGATAAGTCGAAGCGGGTTCCAATTCCCCCGGCCTACGAGACCGAGTTGCAGGTCGTGATCAACGCCCTGAAGGACATGAAGCAGAAGTCCAACCAGTGGGAAAGCGGCTCCCACGGAATCGGCCTAGTGGTTAGCGACTCACTCATGTTTCAGCGAGGCGGCCCCGACGCCAGCGATGGAGACATGAGCCACTTCTACGGCCTCGCGATGCCATTGGTCAAGCGGGGAATCCCGGTTCAGCCCGTGCAGCTTGAGAACGTGGGCATCCCTCACTATTTGGCTGCGCTCAAGGTCATCCTGATGACCTACGAGGGCATGAAGCCTCTGACCCCCGAGGTGCATCAACCAATCGCTGCTTGGGTTCGGGCGGGTGGCACCCTCGTGTTCGTTGACGCCGATAGCGATCCGTTCTTGAAGGCACGTGAATGGTGGAACACTGGCGGCATGTCGCTCGCTACCCCGCGCGAGCACCTGTTCAGGCTACTCGGTCTGCCCTCCGAGCCTGCGGATGAATTGAGCAAGGTCGGGAAGGGAAGGGTTCTCTTCCTCCGCCGCAGCCCCACCGAAATCGCCCACGACAAGCAGGGCTCCGATTGGTTGGTGAACAGGGTGAGAGCCGCCGCGACTAACCTCCAGTGGAAAGAGACCGGAGCCCTCGTGCTGCGCCGGGGTCCCTACGTGGTCGCCTCCGGTCTTGACGAGACCAGCTTGCCGGCGACATCACTCACCGGGGAGTACATCGACCTCTTCGACCCGACGTTACAACTGAACGCCGGCGCCACCATCTCCCCCGGCTCGCGCCACTTCCTTATCGATCTGTCGAAGTACAAGGGCCAAATCGTGGCGAGTGCAGGTGAAGTTGTCCAGTCCGTGTCGAACGCCCACGAGTGGTCGGGCACGATTGAAGGAATCGCAGAAACGCCGTCCATCCTGCTACTCCGAGTCCCGGCAAAGCCAACCCTGGCAACTCTCGACGGTTCGCCGATCACCGATCAGCAATACGACGCAGCCCACCACCTGCTCTGGCTTCGATTCCAGAGTCGACCGAGGCCCCAGAAGGTGGAAGTTAGGTTCAACCTTACAAAAGGAGGCGGCCAAACGTAGCGTCGGCGCCCCCGCCGATGGGTGCCGTACAAGCGAGCATGTATCTGCGAGGAGGCTCACCCTTCGTAGCCAAAATGTGATCGTGCATCGCTCATCGGCGAGGGCGCCGACGCTACGTCTACCCCTTCCCGTTCGGCCCGGTGCCGCGGATCACCTGACCCGTTGCGGTCATTCGGCTATCCGGGACGGCGCTGATGATCCACTGTTTCTCGTTCGGCAGGCCGACCTTGATGAGGTCTCCCTCTTCGCTGACGAACGCGGTCTGAGTCAGCTTGTCGGCGCTCTCGATCTCGATGTGCCAGCCCTTGAACCACATGTTCATAAAGTTGCTGTGGAAGTGGCCGCCAACCGTCGCCTTATACTTGTCGCAGGTTCCCGTAATCGGATTCAGAACCTCATAATCCTTCGTCGGCATCACGACCTTTCCATCCACGATCATCGGCTTGAACTGGGCGTTGAGTGGCTCGATACCGTTAGCAGGAAATAGCTCGCGGTAGGAGGTCTTGCCGTTGATCGTCACGTTCAACTCGATACTGTCCTTCTTAAAGAGGGCATCTCCCGAGCTGATGCTGGCCGGTGTTTGGAGGCGATAGAATTGCCGGATGATGTTCCCATCCGCGTCGATCCAATACTGCATACGAGAGGAGCATTCGAACTTGGTCTTGAGCTTGTTGACGTCAATCTCAGTCCTAGCAACCGATTCGGTGGAGAGCGACTTGCACGGCTTGTTGAACAAGTCGGTATTGTGTACCGCGTAGTTCATGTAACCCAGTCCCTTGTCGATGTAACCACCCGGTATCACCGAAGGGACCCACGCGCCGCCGGTGTTGTTCTTGGTGGCGTAAGACGCCAGCACCTCGTGCTCATAGAAATAGGCGAGCTGAGATTGCCCGTGCATTTGGACCCCGAGAACGATCTCCCGCTGCCCCCCGCTCGTGGGGATCTCGAGCTTGAGCTTCGGGAAGCCTTCGATCCTGGGGTCTTGCGTTTTAGCAATGGCAAGTAGAGCAATGGCGACCATCATATGGTGGAACTCCTATCGTGGAGGAAGGTGCGAGATATCAGTTGGCCTAGGTAGATTACGCTTGGGAGCCTCTGACAAGTTTCGGATTTCCCAATGTCCGTCTTTTTTGCTTTCTGGCGCGGTCATCAGCAAGAGGTATCGGTAGGGCGCCAAGTCGGACCGAATCAGCTCGCGCTCATCACTGATGTACGACCGCTCCGTGTATTTCGGATGGATGATCGAGGCGACCCTGCCCTTGAACTTGATGTTCATGTAGGTCCCGGCAAAGAGCCCATCGATCTTCGCCTTGTGGTGCTCAAACGTGCCCTCGAAGGGATTGAAAACGTCGTAATCCTTCTCCTGCAGCAAGACTTTCTTATCGTCGATCATCGGCTTGAACTGGTCGTTCAGCTTCTCCATCGAGGTCGGGAAGTATTCGCGTGACTTGGCATTGAGCTGGGTTGGGTCACCCACCGTGACGGTAATCGAATCGGCACCATATAGTGCATCTGCGACGAGAATGCCGTCGGGCATCGACCGAACCTCCCACTGCCGCAAGATCTTGCCGTCCATACCGACCCACCAGACGAGGTTGTCTGACGCCCAGTATTCATGGTTCCGCTTTTCGTCGTGCCTCGTGATGGACTGGAGAGTCAGCACCATGCACTCGTGATCGGCCAGGGTGCTCTTCTTCACCGACCACTGGGTGCTTCCAAACGCGTACTCCACCCAGTCGGGGGTGAAGATCGTCGCACCGACCTGCATCGGTCCGTACTGGCGGCTGTACACCTGCGACATCACGACGTCCCGCTGTTCCAGCAAGCCGCAGATGATCTCCCGCTGGCAGCCGGCAAACGCGGGTGCATAGATTGGCTGAGGGATGTCCCGAATCTGCATCGACGGCGAGAGCACCAAAAGAGCCCACATACTTGATTGAGTCCTTAGCTTGGGATTTCGTTCTGTTCTTCCCGCTCCATCCGCTCTGGCGCACTCACGCCGAGCAGGTCGAGGGAGGCCTGCAGGCCAATCCGGGCCGCTTGGCAAAGCGCCACTCGCGCCTTGCTTAGCTCCATCTGGTCGGTCTGGACCACCCGGCAGCCGTCGTAGAAGTGGTGGTAGGTCCGCGCCAGCTCGATCGCGTAGGTGGCGATTCGGTGGACTCCATAGTCCTCCGCGCACCGCTTCACTTCCCACGAGAGGTCGACAATCTTCTTAATCAACGCCATCTCGCGTGGGTCCGTGAGTTGGCTGAGATCGACGTTCTCCGCCTTGATGCCCGCCGCTTCTGCCTTTGCGATCACGCTACAGATTCGGGCGTGGGCGTACTGCACATAGAAGACGGGGTTCTCGTCGCTCTGCTTAGTCGCAAGGTCGATGTCGAAATCCATGTGGCTGTCGTGGCTCCGCATTAGATAGAAGAAGCGGGCAACGTCCCGCCCAATTCGCAGTTGTTCTTCTTTCGCAGCCTTTGGAGCAGTTGCCTGTCCCAACTCCTCGATGAGGTCGCTGAGCTCGTAAATATTGCCGTCTCGCTTTCGCATCGGGGCAGGCTGGCCGTCCTTAACGAACCTCACGAGTTGGAAGATGACGATCTCGAACCTGCTCAATGGGTAACCCAAGGCTTCGCACACCGCATTCATTCGCGCGATGTAGCCGTGGTGGTCGGGCCCGAGGATGATGTACGCCTTGTCAAACCCGCGCTCGCCGAGCTTGTTCTCCATGTAGGCGACATCGGCCGCGATGTAGGCGGGTCGGCCATCGGTTCGCATGAGGACCCGGTCCTTGTCGTCGCCGTACTTGGTCGCGCGAAGCCAGAGGGGCCCCGGCTCCTCCGCCTTCTCAACCAGCTTCTCTTCCTTCCCGTTTCGCTCGATCTCATAGCTGTGGGGCTCGCTATCTGCTGATCCGTTTGCCTTCAGTTTGTCGAGGGCAGTGGCGACTTTGCCGGTGTCGTGGAGTGACTGTTCGCTGAACCAGGTGTCGAACTTGACGCCGAACAGCGCGAGGTCGCTCCGCTGCCTCTCGATCATCAACTCTTGCGACTTTTGCTGGTACCAGTCGACACCTTTTGAAGAGATGTCTCCATAGAGTTGCTCAAGCTCGGTCGCGACCGAGCTCGCGACCACCTGAATGTCTGCCGCGGTGGAAATCGCCTGAGCCGACGGGTCAAAGAAAATTCCGACAATTTCATTTGCGGCGGCAAGAACTTCCGCGTCCGATGGCTCGATTCCAGTGGCCCCCTGCCTTATGATGGCTACCAAGGCAAAGATGACTGCGTCGAAGGCGATTTGATTTGGACTTCGGTCCTTTGAGTGAACGCGCCTTATGTAGGACATTGCCCCGAGGATGAATGGGTCAGTTTGCTCGGCTAGGTCGCCATTTATCGCGCGCCGGAGCTCCGCAACCAGGCCGATCAGGCCCGCGCGCAGGCGTCTCCCACCTTCGACACCTGGTAAGACCCCGGCTTCAATCACTTCCGGGCTTTCAATCATGAATCCGGCTGCCTCCTGCTTGGCAGCTATTTCAGGATCTGAGGATGATGGATTCAGCACAGAATGCGCCACATCCTTCACGTAGTCGCCTTTGTATCCATTCTCAGGAAAGGGGCCATCAGTTACATACGACTTAACCGATTCTGCAAACAACCTCATCTGCTGTGAGTTCACACCATCATTGATGTAGTATTCGGGGGATACTTGGTCTCCGGCAGCGCGGATGACACGAACCAGGGCATCCCCAAACGCAGCCCCTCGCCCCGACCCCACCGTGATCGGCCCATTCGGATTCACGCTGACGAATTCGATGTTCAGCTTCCTCGGGCTTGGGTTCGCAACGTGGGAGATCGCGGTGCCAAGGTCGAGCACGGTTTGGACGTAGTTGGCGACGATTTCCGACTTCAACCGAAGGTTGAGAAAGCCCGGCCCAGCGATGTCGATGTCCTGAAAGCTCTTCGATTGCTGAAGAAGAGTGTCCCTTAGCAACTCCGCGATCGCTCGCGGCGGCATGCCCGCTTTCTTGTTCGAAACGAGGGCAAAGTTGCAAGCAAAATCCCCATGCTCCGGGCTTTTCGTATCCGAAATCTCCACCGCCACATCACGCACCGCCTCCGGCAAACGCCCGTCGGCGATGAGGGAGATAACGGCGGCTTCGATCTGTCGGTGGAGGTCGTTTCTAAGCAAGGAGATAGTTTACTTGGAGAGCTAGAATTCCTTCATGCCGACGTCGTACCTCTGTTTGAACGTGCACGTGATCTTTGCGACCAAGGATCGGGCTCCTCTCATTGAGCCGGAGGTGATTGGCGAGTTGCATGCTTATCTCGGTGGAACTGCCCGCGGACTTGGGGCTGGTCCGATGAAAGTTGGCGGTGTCGCAGATCATGTTCACATGCTCCTAAAGCTGCGCGGCGACCAATGCCCGGCTGATTTGGTAAGGGAGATCAAGAAGGCTTCGAATGCTTGGATGCGCGAGTCTGTTGGCAAACGAGACTTCTCCTGGCAGCGCGGTTACACGGCCCTAAGTGTCAGCCAATCGGACGTCACTCGTATCGTGGACTATATCGGTGGGCAAGAGGAGCACCATCGGCATGTTTCGGCGGAGGACGAGTTGAAGGCGATTCTGGGTGAGCATTGCGTCGTATTCAATTCGCGTTTCTTTGACTAAAGAGACTTGCTAGGTGGGAGGGTTATGGGACCCCTGCCGGGGTCCGGATGCGGAGACGGCCCACCTGGGGTCTTCGACCCCAGGCAAAGAATATGTGACCGCTCCGCGGTCGGGGTCCCATAAAGCCTTCGGTGCTACAAGCTCCATCTATCAGACCGCGAAGCGGCTACTTATCCTTTGGACCAGCGCGGTAACCCTAGATAGGCGTCGTCGCATTGAATACACCGACAGGGTCTATTTCGATCCAGGACGTTCATCCCCTCTCAGACCGCGGAGCAGTCACACATTCTTTGACCCGGGTCGAAGACTCCCCATGGAACCCATCCACGTATCCGGACCCTGGCAAGCGGATCATCCCTCTCTCCGACCGCGGAGCGGTCACATATTCTTGGCCTGGGGTCGAAGACCCCAGGTGTGCCGTCTCCGCATCCGGACCCCGGCAGGGGTCCCATAGCTCTCAGGCTGAAGAGAGTCCCTTCCTTACATAATCCAAAGATGACCCCGACCCTCATCACCTTCGACTGCGCATCCACGCTCGTCGAAGTCGACTGGGAGATCGGGTCCTTCGCTTACAAGTGCGCGACCGAAATGGGCCTCCACGTCCCCGAGTCGGCGGCGGAACTCTACACCCGTATGTATCACCAGAACATCGCGGCGTTCCTCGAGATCAACCGACTCCGCGACCCCGAAAAGGGCCGCGCGTGGTGGAGGCGGCTCGGCGAAGAGTGGCTGGCGACCCTCGGCCTTCCGCGCGATTGCATCGGCGAGTTACAGGACACTGCCGATCGGCTCGCGTTTGGAAAGGACTCCAAGGTCTTCCAGCTGTACGATGACGTGATCCCCTGCCTTGATCTCATCAAGGAACGAGGAATAGGGATGGCGATCATCTCGAACTGGGACTACTCACTGCACCGCGTCGTGGAGATGCTCGGCATAGAAGACTACTTCGAAGTCGTCCTCGCCTCCCTCGAAGAAGGTGTCGAAAAGCCGGATCCCCGTCTCTTCGAAATCTGCCTCCAGCAGATGGGCGTAGCCCCAGAACAAACCCTCCACGTGGGGGACAACCAGATCGACGACATCCAGGGTGCCCAAGCGGCAGGAGTCCGGGGACTTCTTATCGACCGTACCGGCCAAACCCCCGGCGCCCTAGGCACCCTTACCGACATCCCGGAGGCCTTCGCTTGGACCGCTTGAGCGACTACGACTACCACTTGCCGGAAGATCGGATCGCGCAGACCCCTCTCGAAGACCGGGCCGCCTCAAAGCTCCTCTACCTCCATCGAGACACTGGCGAAACGGAGCACCGAACATTCCGAGACGTCACCGAAATCCTCCAACCGGGCGACTTGCTGGTCACCAACGACACTCGCGTCTCCGCGGTGAGGTTAAGGGGCCACAAGCCGACCGGTGGGGAAGTCGAGGCGCTGCTCCTCAAAGAGATCGCCGAAGGCGAATACGAGGCGCTACTCAAACCCGGCCGCCGACTGAAGGCGGGCGCCGAGATCATCTTTGAGAATGATTTGGCGGCCAAAGTTGTACAAGAGCTCGATGAGGGCAGGAAAACCATTCGATTCGAACCGACCCAAAACCTCCGGCATCGATTGGCCCAAGTCGGCACGGTTCCACTCCCGCCGTACATCCACGAGCACCTTGCGAATGCTGAGCGATACCAAACTGTTTACGCGCGAGCAGAAGGCAGCGCGGCCGCCCCAACTGCTGGCCTTCATTTCACCACCGAGATTTTGGAAGCGCTCCAAAATAAAGGCGTCGACCTCGCGACGGTGACCCTTAACGTCGGGCTCGACACCTTTCGTCCGGTGCAAGCCGAGAACCTCGCCGAGCACCGAATGCATGGGGAAACGTGCATCGTTCCGGTTCAGACTGCCGAAAAAGTCGGCCAATGCAAGGGCCGAATCATCGCCGTCGGAACCACCACCGTGAGGACTCTCGAAACCATGGCGATCGGCCGACGAATCGTGGAAGCGGGAGAGAAGACGTCTACCCTCTTCATCCGTCCCGGCTTCCAATTTCAAATCGTCGATGGCATGTTTACAAACTTTCATCTGCCGAAAACGACTATGCTGACGATGATCTCGGCTTTAGCAAACCGTGAAACTATCTTTAAGGCCTACACAAACGCAATTCAACGCAATTACCGATTTCTTAGCTTCGGCGATTCGATGTTGATACTTTGATGCTCAGAATCCTGCGGTTTTTTGCTTCCTTGCCGCGAGTGTCAAAGGCGAACTGATTAAGTAAAATGCCTCCGTACATTGAGGGAACGATTGAGAACGAACGACTTTGACCCGCTAACTTATATAGAAAACGCCTTCTTAGACACCAAAGAGGCGGAGGGAGCGCCCAAGGAACGGACTAGCGTCAGCGTCGCCATTCCAAGCATCAAGGAATATATCAACGGGGGAACCACCCTAACAAAGGACCTCGACGACGATGGGAAGCGAGCTCGCTTCCGCAAGACGGTGATGAGTGCCCCTCGCCCTCGCCGGGCAAAAGGAAACGCAACCCCGGAAACGGTGATCGATCCCGATCTCCAGCAGACCTGGTTGGCCCTTCCCAAAAACGTTGAATTCCTTTGCAGCTTCTACGACGACTCGGTGACCGCCAACTACTACCGAGGGGAGTTTAAGGAGTCTCGACAGGAGCTCATCAAGCGACTCCTGGATCCCGAGCTTTCGCTCGAAGAGACCAGCCGACTTCTCGGAGTGTGTCCGGCTACGGTCCGTCGCTACACGAACCGAAACTGGTTGGCCCACCATCGGACCACCGGCGGTCAGCGCCGTTTTCGCCTCAGTGACATCGTTACGTTTGTGAACGAGCACGGCCGATTCCCGGAAGACTAGCCGGGAGGGTGTTAGGTATTGAGTGTTGGGTGCTAGGCCGGATGGCTTGGCACCCAATGTTCGTTTCGGACTGTCTTTCCGAGCCCGGGCCCAACATCGCGGCCGCCTATGTCCTACTTTAAGTGGACTAAATGCCGGTATTTTGAAGATGTCCGTAGCGGACCCTCATAATAAGCGTCGAACCTGACGAATAACCAGTCAGGGTAGACGGATTTTAATGAGATTCAAGAGAGCTTTCCTTTTATTGTCGCTGCTGTCACTAGCCGCAACGACCCTAGCCAAAGACTTCAGCCAAGCCGACCTCGAGAAGATCGTAAGCGAACTCGACCCGGCAATCCCCCACAACGAGCACTTCAAATATCCAATCAAGTGCTCCATCGTCGCCAAAGACGAAGTCAACGCCTACGCGACGGTCACCAAAGAGGGCACCGATTTGCGCGCCACCATGGTTGTTTTCACGGGATTCGTGAAGGCCGCACATGACGACGAGACCTTGATTCGAGCCTGCGTCGCTCACGAGCTTTCCCACCTTTCAAAGGGCCACATGACCGACCTGGATCCAGCGGCTCGCGACCTACGAAACCTTTGGACCCGGCAGCAGGAGTTCGAGGCGGACAAATTCGGCGCGGAGGCGCTGGTCAAGACCGGTCATCCGCGCAAGGACATGGTCAACCTCTTGATGCTGCTCGACAGCCTGCGCAGCCGAGACGGCGGATGGTTAGAGCGACTCTCCGCCGACCACGCGGACCCCAAAGCGAGAGCAGCGGAGGTCTCGGACAACCCAGATGCGCTCAAGGCGCTGGTGACCTTCGATCTCGCCCTCGCCTACGAAGACGCTCGAAGCCACCTCTATGCCAAGAAGCTTTTCGATGCCGCCGCCGCCCAATGGCCGGCCCTTACCGAGGCGCACATCAATTCAGCGAAGTGCTCGTTGCTGTACTACTACGACAACCTTCCAATTGCGGTGAGGAATTCTTGGTGGCGACCAGACTTCGGCGGCCTCATTACCGAAGTTCATGCCCCGCCGCCTCAGGCGACCGTCGTCAGCGACGAAGACCGACAAGCTTGGAAAGACGCCCTGGAAGCTACGAAGATCGCGGTTGCGAAAAACCCTGATTCCGAGGATGCCGCAGAGCTGATGGCACTGGTCAAGGTGATGGAACCCGACGTAAAGAAGGATGTCGTGCAAGAAGGCATCGATTGGTTCAAGTCCCACAAGTCCACTGATTCGGTCGTGACTCTACGCTATGCGAATAACGCGGGCGTCGGCTACCAGCGAATGGGAGACCTCGACACCGCCTACTCGACGATCATGACCGCCCAGAAAGGCACCACCAAGTTCAACTCGGCCCTCGGTGAGAACCTCGGGCTCGTGGTCGTCAACGGCCGATCGAAGGACGATGACCTGCTCGCCGCCAACGTCCTCTTCACCTGGCTCAACAACACGCCCGACGACAGCCCGCGCTACAAGACGGTGAAAAAGACGTTCGAAGATATCTGCACCAAGTCGGGACTCCAGGCGAAGGAGATCAAGCCCGCTCCCGGCTATCTGTGCAAGGTCGTCACCCTGGTGACCTCAAACAAGAACCTGGGCCTCTTCCTCCCGGTCAGCGGCCTCAAGCAGCTCCTCGGAGCGCCCGACAAGGAACTCGTCTTCGCCGACAAGTGGCCCGACCTCACCGAGGTGCGATGGCACGATGGGAAGCTCACCGTCCTCACCGAGCGAGGAAGAGTGATGCGCATCACCAGCTACGAAGACGGCGCCTACCTCTCTCTCAAGCCCAAAGACGCCACGTCCCAAGACGCTTACCAAATCAAGGTGGGAATGACCAAGGCCGAGCTCTTCGCAATCCTCAACGAGAAGGCCTCGATCATGAAGGACATGGCCGATGGTGGCAAAGTCAAAAACTGGAACTACTTCCCTGGCCTGAACATGGGTGTCCTCATCGAGAACGACAAAGTCGTCGCGATCACCGTGTCCCCGGTTCAGCAAGAAGAGTAGTCAGGCGTGCCTCCCCCCTTGCCGAGGCACGAGCCATCCTCGGCAAGGGGAGGAACCCGGACCGCATTCATCATTTCGCTCTTCCCACCTTTCCGAGCAGAATCACCCGAAACCCTTCTTCGTCCACCAACTGCAAGACCTGTCCGACGTCCTTGAACTTCGGATAGGTTTTGTACATCGCGGCCGGAGCAATCTTCCCCATAAGGGCGTACTTCTTGCCACCCATGGCGGCGCCCCCGTGAAGGTTGCCTGAGCCATCCACGGCGCCCAGCAGCTTGAACTCCCCAAACGATGCCGTGAACACCCCCTTCGCATCCACCGCCATCGACAGGGTGCCCTGCACGTTCGGATTCTTGTCATCGATCGTCGAGCACAGAAGAGTGGTATTCCCCGCAAACTGGGCGACTCCCGGCTGAGCGACAAACCTGAACTCGTCGAACAGCGGATTCCCTGGCTGGGAGATCGAAGCGGCGTAGGCGAGATCCTGAGCAAGGGCGAGACGCTGGGTTGCTCGATATCGGGCGTCGAGCTTGCGCAACGCGTATTCCTGGAGGAAGAGAAATGTCCAGTCGCGCTGAACGGATTGTGCAAGCAGAAGAGGCTCTGCATGTTTCCAGTCGCCAAGCGCTGCCCAGGTCAGGCCCTCGAGGGCTCTGGCGATGATGTCTTCGCTCGGCTTGGCGAGCCTCGCCTTCGCCTCAGCGGCCTTGCCACCCAGAGCCAAGAAGTAGGTTTTCAACGCAGCAACTCTGGGAAGCAATTCCGGGCTGGGCGCGGGCAGGGATGCGATAGATTTTGCCGCCTGCTCGGTCTCCCCAATCGTGAGTTGGTAGAAGGCGTAGAACCACTGTGGATCCCCCTTCTCAGTCGGCTCAAAAGTATTCGAGACGAGTTTTCGCGCCGTGGCCGAGTCGCCCCGGTTCGTGGCGATTAGGAGGAGCACCGGCTTGAGATCTTTGGGCGCTTTGGCCGGCTCGAACTTCAACCGATTCGCCGCAACCTGCCCCACCTGCGCCGTCCGCTCGTTGAAGAGGCCGAACTTGATGAAGTTCATCCACAGATCGGCGTCGTAGCCGAAGCGTTCGTTGAAGTCTCTTAGCGTTAAGAAGTAGAAGTCGAGCTGCGCTCGATAGGTCTCTGGCGTCAGCGTCCCCAAGCCCACCGCCTCCGCCATGAAAGACTCCATGAAGTCGAAGAGCTTGGCATTGAAAGTCAGCGGATCGTCCATGTACCGGTCCGCGGCGAGCGCATCCTCCTCGATATTCACCTCACCCTTGATCTTCTTGATGAAGTAGAGAACGATGCGGGCGCGCCAGGAATAAGGATGCTTGATCGCGGCTGCCCTGAATTCGTCGGTCATCGATCCCAGATAGGGTCCGGCTATCTTGGCTGCCAAGAAGACCAGATTGGGCGAGAGATCCGTTGCCAATGCGGCTCGAAGGTTGGTAAGCCGGCCACTCAGGTCTCCGCTGTTCTTGGCGAGTTGGGCGAGTTCTAGATGGGCGAATCCTGCATTCCGATCAATGCCCTTGCCTTCGGCGAGGTATGAGGCAATCAAGTCCTTCTGACCCGAGGCCAGACTGGGCTCGAGCTGAACGAGATAGAAAATGTGGTCGGTGGGAAAATCTCCGGGAGCCTTTCTCGCCTTTTGAAATGCGCTCAGTGCATCCCTCCAGCGCCCTTCGATGTTGGCAACCTGCCCCGCGCCGTAGAGCTTTTGCCTCTCGAATTCGGTGGGTGAAGCAGCTAACCGCTTCGCGTACTCCAGCTTCTGCTGATACGAACCCCACGAGTTGATAACCCCGAATGCGACCATTCTAATCTGCCAAGAGGTGGTCTCCCCGAACAGATCCATTGCTGCCTTCAGTCTCACTGCAGGATCGAGGTCGCGTGAAGAGGACGTCGCCACGCCAAGGTCTCTCCAGTAGCCCGAGGGCATGTCTATGAAGGCCCTGTACGTTCGCTCCGCCTCGCCGGTGCGCCCAAGGGTGTCCAGAGCGACCGCCATGATCAGGCGGGACTCCGGGGTCATCTCTCCGAGTTGGTCGACCGTCTTCAGGATGTCCACGGTCTCGTCATATCGATCTTTCTCGTACAGCGCGGATGCGTAGTTGATCATCGCCACCGCGTAGTCCGCTTTGTCCAACTTCTGCGCCGACTTCTTAAAGGTCGCGATCGCGGAGTCCGAAACGGGCGGCGTCGGATACGCCGCGAGCAACACGTCGAGCGTCGTCTGCTCGCCCCATAGCGCGGGTACCTGGGCAAACTTTCCGTGGTCTGGCTCGGTGTAGTCATGCACCCGGGTCTGCACGTCTACGCCAAGCTTCGATGCCCAAAGTGCGCCCGAAGCGTCGCGGAGCTCGCGGTTCTTGAGACCCTCGAGCAGGAAGTGGGTGAATGCGCCCTGCTTCAGGGCGGGATATTCGTAAGAGCGCTTGCCGGGCGAGCAGCCGAGAATCACCGCGATGTTCGCCTGGTGACAGAGATTCGTCAGGTCCGCGCCAAAGTCGTTCTTTTCGCCCGCCCGACAAGCGTCCGCGATGAACAGCACATTCTTCAAACCCGCCTTGACGATCCGCCCGATGACGTCCCGAACCGGAACGCCCATCTGCTCAATCTTGTCCTTCGTGGTGTCCGCGGGCAGCAAGAAGTCCCCGTTCGCGGTCCCAACCCCGTGGCCCGAGAAATAGAAGACGAAGAGGTTTGCTTTGTCGAGCCGCTTGTCCAATAGCAGCGAATCAAGTGCCCCAAGAATGTTCGCCGAAGTTGGTGCCTCGCTCGCCTCCCCGCCATCGGCAAGCAGCTTCACGTTCTCGCGATCGAACTGCAGTTCGCCGGTAAGAACTTCGGAAAGCTCCCTCGCTTCCTTGGCGGTGTACTTTAGCGCACCGATCTGGTCCGAGTAGTTCGACACCCCAACCACCAGCGCCCATCGGTTGTTCGGAACAAACGGCTTCTGACTCGCCTGCTCAATCTGACCAAGGCAGAGGGCCGATGCGGCGAGGAGGAATAGGAGAGCGAAAAGACGCACAAGAGATTTTGCCCCATCAGAACCCCCTCGCCCCTTCCGGGGGAGAGGGGGCAGGGGGTGAGGGGTCGATTGCCGGGAAGCCAACACGGCTTCGCCGGCACGAACTCCAAACTTCTTCCTTCATCCGTCTAAACTTAAGGCAGCATGGAGAAGCTAAGGATTGCAATGTTTTCCGATAGTGCGCTTCCCGTGCTCAATGGGGTCAGCGTGAGCGTCGATGCGCTCGTCGCCGAGCTTCGAAACCAGGGTCACTCCGTCCACCTCTTCGCTCCACGGATCTCCGGTTACAAGGACCCGTTGCCCAACACCTATCGGTTCAGGTCACTGGAAACCCCATGGTCGCGCGGCTACCCGGTCGCAATACCGCCGTTCTATCGGATGCTTCACAAATTTCGTCGGCACGAGTTCGACATCATCCACACTCACACCCCATTCATGCTGGGAATGGTCGGACTGCGGTGGGCGGAGGCGCACGAGATACCGATCGTGACGACCTATCACACCCTCTACGATCGATACGCCCACTATCCCCCCGGCCTCCCTCGGCGTTACGTTCGGTTCCGTATCGCGAAGCACACGAACTTCTATTACAACCAAGTTCGGCACGTCATCACCCCCACCGATGCCTCGCTCAAATGGCTGCGTCGCCATAGTGTTTCCACTAGAGTCAGCGTCATCCCAACTGGTGCCCCCGCCCGCGCCTTCTTCGACCGGAGCGAAGTGAGGCATTCTCTCGGGATCTCGCCGGACACCAAGATGCTGCTCTATGTCGGTCGCTTGGCCCGCGAGAAGAACCTTCAGGTGCTGTTCGACATGGCGGCGACCGCGTTCAGTGCCGATCCAACTTTGCGGCTCTGGCTGGTAGGCGATGGCCCTTACCGCGCCGACTGCGCCGCGATGGCCCGGGAGTTGGGCATTGGAGACAAGGTGCGCTTCGTCGGCTTCGTTCCCCGGAACGAGGTGGACAAGTTTTACGCGGCCGCCGACCTCTTCGTCTTCTCCTCCATCACCGAAACCCAGGGACTCGTCGTCCAAGAGGCGATGACCTACGGGCTCCCTGCGGTGGCTGTGGTCGGTGGCGGGGCAAGCTCGAGTATCGTCGATGGCGAGAACGGGTTTGTGGTGAGGAACGACGCGAACGCTTTTGCCCGAAAAGTGTTGAACGTCTTACACGAAGAAAACCTGTACGCTCGCCTCTCAGAAGGTGCGGCGAGAACGGATCGGACGGGCGGATTTGCCCAGATGGCGGAGGATGTCGTCTCGGTCTACCGAAATGTAATGAGTGACAAGCATGAGCGAGCAACCAGAGCCGATTTCGCCTGGATCTGAACTCGCGCCCGTGAAGAGTGGGTTTCCCATCTTCTTTGGCATCCTATTCGCTTTGGCCGCGTTGCGGATGCTTATAAGCTTCATCCCGTTGCCCGTCTCCATGCTCATCACGGCGAACATCGTTGTCTCGGTGGCGTTTGTTGGGCTGCCGATCATCTCCCTGTACTTCGCCGGTCGACACCGTTGGACACCCAAACTTGCCGCCGTTTTCTTGGTGGGGGGAGTGGTCGCGCAGGTTGGGTTTGCCCTTGCCGCGAACTCGGTGAAGTCGCCGTTGCTTGGTGGTCTCCTCATGGCGGTCAGCCAGGCTGCCCTTGTGTGTTGGTCTACTGGCTTAGGAGCTCTTCTGGCATCGCTGCTGCGCGAAAAGAACATGGTGCTGCCAATCACCATCTTTCTCGGATTGGTGGACGCATTCTTGGTCCTCGCTCCCGTCGGCACCGTCGGTAAGATCGCCCGCAGTACGGACCAGAGAATCCTGAAAACGATGGCCTATGTGGTGCCTCAAGTCCAGCATCAGGCCACCGGTGGATTCGCTCGGCCGATGGCGTACGTGGGACCGGCGGACCTCGTGTTCATGGCGATGTTCTTCGTCGCGATGTTCCGATTCAAGCTGCGCACCCGCGAGACGCTTATCGCCCTGATCCCCACGATGATCGCCTACCTGCTGGTGGTCCTTCTGTTCGGGAACGTGAAACTGGGACCGATTCAGCTGAATGCCTTGCCCGCGATGGTCCCCATCGGCATCGTCGTGTTAGCGGTGAATTTCCGCGAGTTCAAGCTCTCGAAAGACGAAGCCGCGTCAACCTGGGTGGTCACCGCGTTAGGAGTCGCCCTTCTTACGTGGGGCATGATGCAGAAGCCGCCGCCAGAGCCGCAACCTGAGCCTTCGCCGTCGGTGAACGGCCAAGGGTCTTCAGCACCGAAAGGCTCGCCCCGGCCAGGGAATCCAAATCGATCCCCGTCTTCAGGCCGCTCCGGTGGGCAAAATAAACTAGATCCTCAGTAGCCAGGTTTCCGCCTGCTCCCGGAGCGTAAGGACATCCGCCCAGTCCGCCTGCGCTCGAATCGAACGCTTTGACTCCCGATTCTAGAGCCGCCGCCACGTTCGCAATCGCGGTTCCGCGAGTGTCGTGGAAGTGATAGACCACCTTGTCGAGCGGCACCGACTTGACCAGCGTCCGTGTAAGCGTCACAACTTCCAACGGGGCCGCCACGCCGATCGTGTCGCCGATGCTCAATTCGTCGACTCCCATCGCAAGCAACTTCTCGGCAACGCTAAGCACCGCCTCCGGCTCGATACGGCCGGCATACGGGCACTCAAAGGCCGTGCTCACATAGCCCCGCACCCAACCGTCGGGCACCGCCGCTCGAAAGGTCTCGATAACCGACCGAAACGCCTCAAGCGACTGCTCGATCGTCATGTTGATGTTCTTCACGGTGAACGCCTCGCTGGCTGCGGTGAAAACGGCAATACGCTTTACGCCGACTTCGAGCGCCCTCTCAAGTCCCTTGGGATTTGGCACCAGGGCCGAGTACAGTGGCCCCGAAGGTAGGTCGGACCACAGATCCGCCGCGTCTCCCAGTTGGGGCACCCACTTTTGAGAGACAAAGCTCGTGGCCTCGATCTCGTGCAGACCGGCGTCAGCCAAATTTCGGATGAAGGCAAGTTTCTCCGCCGTGGAGATTGGCACCTTCTCGTTTTGGAGTCCGTCGCGGGGTCCAACTTCGATGATGCGAATGTCGCTCATCGCGACTTCTTTTGCACCGTCACGGTGCCGCTAATGTATACGTTGAGGGCGTTGAGGGCCAGAAACTGAAAATCGAAACCCTCTCGCGTATTGAGGAACGCATGATGTGCGCTAAGGCCCTGAGCGAGATCGCTGGACCAAACCTTTTCGATGTCCATCTGGATCCCTTCGAAATTCGATCCCTCGACCCCCATCATCACCCGAACCGTCAGCATGTTGTGGATGTTGTTTCCCGAGGAGGTCGTGCTCACCTGTAAGTAGGAGACGTCGCCGTAAGCGTTGGCGAAGTCGTGCTCCCACGCTTGTTGTTCGCGAATGGAAGCAGGCTGGTACGCGCGACCCCATTGCTCCTTAACTTTATCAAGCTCGGCCAGATTACAGCGCTTACTCAACGTCCCTCAATTATCGGCGCATTTGCTCGTTCAATAAGGGCGAGCAGATCCCCTTCTGCAACTTGATCACCTTTTTTGACAGGAAGTTCCTTAACGATTCCTTCAAAAGGGGCCACAAAGGGCTGTTGCGTCTTCATTGCTTCGAGCACTAAGAGAGTATCACCAGTTAGGACTACTTGGCCCACATTCGCCTTTACATCCACAATCAGGCCCGGCATAGGCGCTCGCATCTCTCCCGAACCGATCGCTGAGCCCCCCTTTCCGCGAGGTCGAGACCGCTCCACACGATACTGTTTGCCCTTGTAGGAGATGAGGGTGGCGTCACCCTGGGAGATGGCGACCGCCGAGAAAGTGCCAGTTGGGGTGTGGACAAGGATGCGGTCGGCAAGACGAGTCACCGGGAACGGCAGTTCCGGAAGGTCCAGCTCCTCGTCGTTAACAAACCTTTTCATGTACGTTGGCGAACCTATGGGCAGCCTTGATGAAGTCCTGGAATAGTTTCTTTGTCGCCTCGTCTTCGAGGGTGCGTTCCGGATGCCATTGTACGCCCACCATCCAAGGCCGGTCGGTCGCCTCGATCGCCTCAATCGTCCCGTCTTCGTTCGTCGCGACCACCTTGAGGCCCGTCCCGAGGTCCTTGACCGCCTGGTGGTGATAGCTCTTGCCGCTCATCTCGGTGCACTCGATGGCCTTGGATAGCTTTGAGCGAGGGTCTACGGCATACGACTGAAGGGTGCCGCCCGTGTGCGCCTCGTGTCCCACCACGTCCGGGAGGTGCTGAATGAGCGTCCCGCCGCGGACGACGTTGATGAACTGGGCGCCATAGCAGATACCGAAGATAGGTAGGTCTTCCGGTAGCTTCGCGAAGAGCCTCGACTCCGCCTCAAACCGAGCCGGGTCCTGAAGCTCGACTTTCGAGTGGTTTTGCTCGCCGAATCGGCACGCGTCGATGTCATCTCCACCGGGAATCAGAAGGCCGTGGATGATCTTGGAGATGACCTCCATATCTGCAGTAGGCGGGATCAGGATGGGCACGCCGCCAGCGAGAGTCACTGCTTCGGCATAGTTCCAGTTTAGGGTCAGCTTGCCGCCGCTTCGAGGGTCGTCAGGGTCCTGCTTACAGTCGACGGTGATTCCGATGACGGGCCGAGTGCCCTCCCCGAAGGTGAACATTGAGTCGATAATCAGCTTCTTCAGGTTCATGACTTTGAGGAGGGGAATTCGAGATGGTTCCCCTTTCCGAAGGGGGAACCGTGGGGGAGGGGGTCTCGCGTACCGAGAGCTCTTCTGGAGCCCCCTTCGCGGGCGTGAAAAGCGCTGTCAGGCCCGCGCACTCCCAGATCCGGAGTGCTAGCTTCCAATGACCGTTCCAATCGTCTCCACCTTCGTCTTAATCGCGTTCACGAAGTTCGATGCCCCGACTCCATTCAGAACTCGATGGTCGAACGTCAGTGCGATGTTCGCGTATCGCCGAATCTTGACTTCAGTCGACGTCTGATCCAGACCGTTGTAGACCTCACCCAAGAACAAGGTCGCGCAGCTCGGCGGAACGACCACGGGCACCGCGTCACGCAGGCCGAAGGATTGCATGTTGGTCAGCGACAAGGTCACCGACTCGTTCGCCTGGTCCTTGCCGCCTCGGGCGAGTTCGATCTTCTCCCGCATTCGGGCTGCGAAGTCGGTCCAGCTGAGGCTGTCCGCATCTTCGACAACCGCGAGTACCAGCTCGTCTCCGGGAAGTCCCACCGCGACGCCGAGTTGGGCGTGGTTGTAGGTGCGGAATGTCTCATCGCCCACGATCGACGTTCGCAGAGCAGGGAAGTCCCTTAGGGTCAGGGCGACCGCGTATGAGAACATCGTGAAGGCGCTGGGCTGAAACTCTGCTCCGGAAGCCTTCGAGCGCTCGCGGAGGGAGTCGATGCCGTCCCAAGCCACCGCCACCATGATGGTGCCGGGCACGACGAGCGCAGTCCCTCGGACCATTCTCGAGTTCAGAACTCGCTGCTTCGAAGGGACAGCTGCGTCGACGTAGTTACCGCCCGCTGCCTTTGTCGCGCCACCTGCGAGGAAGGCGTCGATATCGGTCGGCATGAGCTTCGAACTAGCAGCCGGGATCTTCGCAAGATCATCGTCGGAGATGCCTTTCTCTTTTGCGTAAGCTCGGGTGCGGGGCGGAATGTTCGCGTTCCGGGATCCGGCTAACGACTCTTGATGGCCGCCCACCGTGTGCACTTCGGCAGTGACCGATGGGGGTGCGCCATGCACCGTCATTTCCTGAACGTCGCCCTCGACGTCCATGCGCGCGACTTCGGCACCGATCGCGAGAATCTCATCTGGCTGGGCAAGCCACTCGACGAGCGTGCCCTCATAAGGCGACTCCACGTCCATGACCGCCTTGTCCGTCTCCATCTGATAGATCGGCTCATCTCGCCGAACCTTCTCCCCGGGTTGCTTAAGGACGCCCACTAGTCGCGCCTCCTGAAGACCTTCGCCAATCTGCGGAATTCGAACCGAAACAACTGCCATCTACGCCCCTTTTAGCTCCTTTGCTAGTGCGATTAGTTTGGCATGTCCGGGGGAGGGAGGTGTTGGGTGTTCGGTTCGAGAGGGTTGCTGCCAATCCCGTCCGGCCTAACACCCAACACCGAATACCCAACACCTCCTCGCCCCCGGGTTGCCCTTTCGTCTTCTTCTCCGGCAATATGTCTGCGGCTCACAAATGAAACGATATCTCTTTGCCCTCTTCAGCCTGCCCGTGCTCGCGACGGCCCAAATCACGCCGCCGCACATGGTGCGCCAGCCGGATATCCACGGAGACCAAGTGGTGTATTGCGCTGAGGGAGACCTGTGGCTCGGTTCGCTGGGAAACCATACGTCTCAACGAATCACCACCCACGAAGGCAATGAGTCGAACCCGCGGTTCTCACCAGACGGCGAAACCATCGCGTTCACCGCTCAATACGACGGTGCCGCAGACGTATACGTGATGCCCGTTGATGGCGGGGCTCCCAAGCGTCTC
The DNA here is from genome assembly GCA_038321975.1 of Fimbriimonadales bacterium. GTDB lineage: Bacteria > Armatimonadota > Fimbriimonadia > Fimbriimonadales > Fimbriimonadaceae > Fimbriimonas. Next base: position 51,116 of record JBBQFM010000003.1, read on the forward strand.
ACCTACGACCCCACCGGCGCGACGATGGTTTGCTGGGCGCCCGATGGCGAATCCATCCTGTTCCGATCAGGTCGCGGATCCGCCTTTGGTGTTCGGCTCTACTCGGTGAGCATCAAAGGTGGCCCACCAAAGGTTCTTCCGATGGAGAAGGCAGCGCAGGCGGATTATTCCCCCGATGGCAAGAAGCTAGCCTACGTGCGGCTCGCGATGGAGAGCCATCGTTGGAAGCGCTACCACGGTGGTGAGGCGAACAACATCTTCATCGCCGATCTTCCTAACAACAAGTTCCGCCGCATCAACAAGGAAGTCGTCAACGAGCAGTACCCGACCTGGGCGGGTAACGATATCTTCTACATTTCGGAGAAAGACGGTTCCGCCAACCTCTGGAAGTACGACACCACTAATGGTCAATCCAAGCGATTGACGAATCATATCGGAGTCGACGTGAAGGCCCCGTCGACCGACGGCCAGAAAGTGATCTACTCGTTTGGAAACGAGTTGTGGACTTACGACATCGCCAGCGGCAAAGAGGCGATGGTCAGCCTCGCGATGAATGGCGATCGAATCCACACGCGGCCCCACTACGTTCAGGGTGGCATCGGCACATTTGCGATCGGCCCGACCGGTAAGCGCGTCGTAGTTGAGGACCGCGGCCAGCTATTCACCCTCGGTGCCGAGAAGGGCGAGGTTCGCCCGATCTTCAATCAGCTCGGGTCCCTCTCGAAGGCTTCGACTTGGTCACCTGACGGGAAGTGGATCGCGTTTGTGAGCGACCGAACGGGTGAGGAGAACATTTATATCGCCCCCGCGAGCGGAGTCGGCGAGCCGAAGGTGCTCACCAACGAATCGAAGATGCCCCTCGATGGCCTTCTTTGGTCGCCCGACAGTAAGAAGCTGATCTTTACCGACTTCACCGACGCGGTCTATCTGCTTGACATCGAGACCAAGGTGAAGACCCTCGTCTCCCGCTCTGGATACGGCGGCTCTGAGTACAGCTTCTCGCCCGACAGCAAATGGATCGCCCTCTCGAAGCCTGAGAACATCTTTGTCTCTTCGCTGTACTTGTACAACCTTGCTGACAAGAAGTCGACTCGTCTCACCCAGCCACCCTTCCGAGACGGTGACCCCGTTTTCGACCCGGCCGGGAAGTATCTTTATTTCGTTTCCCAACGGGCAGTCGCGCCGTCATACGACGGCTTTGACTTCCAGATGAACATCATCGACACGGGAAAGCTCTACCTTTTCACCCTCGCAAAAGACACGCCTGCGCCCCAGTCGGTGGATAGCGACGAGGAGCCGGAGGGTGCGGCGGCTAAGAAGGAAGAGGTCAAGCAAGCGGCAACCGAAACCAAGATCGACCTCGACGGCATCCAGGATCGCTTAATCGAGCTTCCGCTGCGAGGTGGCAGTTACGGCAACCTCCGCGGCCTGCCCGGCAAGCTCCTGTTCGTTTCTTCGACCGGCACCAGCCGGGGCATCAAGATGCTCACCCTGGACACCGGAAAGGTCACCGACATTTCGCCGTCATTCGCGTTCGACCTCTCGGCCGACCTGAAGAAGATCGCGGTTGTTGGCGGTGGAGGGGTCCAGATCGGCGACGCGGGTGCGCCCCTGTCCGGCGGAGCCGCGGTCGATACCAGCGGATTCACTGTCCCGATCGACCCGGTATCTGAGTGGCACGAGATATTCATGCAGGCTTGGCGAAATCAGCGAGACAAGTTCTACGATCCGAACCACCACGGCCAGGATATGGATGTCTTGAGAAAGCGCTACGAGGCGCTCCTTCCCGCTGTCGGATCGCGAAGCGAACTGAACGAAATCCTGGGCGAGTTGATCGGTGAGATGAACGTGTCCCACGAGTTCGTGGGCGGCGGCTACAGCCGAGTCCACCTCGAGAGCGTTCCTCCCATCGGCTTCCTCGGCGCCGACCTTGAGTTCGATGCGGCATCGAAAGCGTACAAGATCACGCACATTTTGAAGGGTGATGGCTTCGAGTCGACCGCTCGATCCCCGCTGCTCACGCCTGGTCTGAATATCAAAGACGGAACGTACCTTCTCGCGATTGATGGCCAGCCCCTGAAGCCCGATCAAGACCCCAATGCGCTCCTCGTTGGCCAATCTGGCACTACGGTCGCGTTGCAGATAAATGACACCCCGAGCGCCACTGGAGCGCGAACGATTCGGGTCAAGACGATGCGCACAGATCGGCGCGGTCGCTACTTCGATTGGGTAGCGAAGCAGAGAGAATACGTCGCGAAGAACGGCGGACCGAACATTGCCTACATCCACATCCCCGATATGGGCGCCGGCGGGATTACCGAGTTCAGTAAGCAGTTCTATGCGAACCTGGATAAGGACGGAATCGTGCTCGACGTTCGCTACAACGGGGGCGGCATCGTCTCCGGCATGATTCTCGAACGACTGCGCCGAATCATCTTCGAGTACGACCAGCCTCGCTACGGCGAGCCGCAGCCCTACCACCGCAACGGCATCCTGTCGAAGTTCGTGGTTCTCTGCAACGAGAACACCGGTTCCGACGGCGAATACTTCTGCACGGGCTTCAAGATGATGGGGCTGGGACAGACGGTTGGTATGCGAACGTGGGGCGGCTTTATGGCGGTCAACGGGTTCCCGATGATCGACGGTGGCTCCGTCTCAACCCCCGTTCAGGGTTCGTTTGCTCCCAACGGGACGTGGCTCCCGGACGGCACCGGCTTCACCCCCGACTTCGAAGTCCCCGAAGACCCGAACGCCTTCGCCATGGGCCGCGATGCTCAGATGGACAAGGCGCTCGAGCTCCTAAAGGAAGCGATCCGAAAGGATCCGCCGAAGTGGCCGAAGCGAATCGACCCACCGAGCAAGGACAAGGCGTTCGGCCCGAACAAAGGCGGCAAGTAGCGCTCACCAAGTGATGAACTCCTCCCCCTTGGGGAGGCTGGGTGGGGGTCCGGTTGCCGAAAGTTTGGCGGCTTCCGGAACCACACCCTAACCCTCCCCAAGGGGAGGGGACCCTTTTGTCGGCTACATTTCGAACAACGAATCCTGCCCCGAATTCCGCTTAACCCCAATCGGCCCCGCGTCTACGGCAGTTAGCCACTCCACCGGGCAGGGCGTGAGCAACGCCCGTAGGTCAGCAGCCAAGGCGTGCTGATCCATCCACATGTCGCCCTCCTCGGGCGACAGGATGACGGGCATCCGGTCGTGGATTTCGGCGACGAAGTCGTTCGGCTCGGTAGTCACAAAGGCAAAACTCGGACCGGAGGAGAGATGGTTCGGCGGCTCGTAAAGTCCTGCGAATGCCATCACCTCATCCGGCCCCGTGAACTCGATCCACCGGCCCGAATTGCGTTCGAAGAACGCAGTCGCCGGGACCAGGCATCGGCGTAGCCGAAAAGCAGCGGCGAATGTCGGCTTCTCGGCGACCGTCTCCGCGCGAGCGTTGTAGGCGTTCTTCTTTCCGAACTGCTCATCCTGGGCCCAAGGCGGAATGAGCCCCCACTTGGCCATCACGAGTTGCTTGTCGATGAGGATCGGCGCGATCGAGCCGGGGAAGCTTTCGTTGTCGAAGCGCCGCCAATCCTCGTCGGGAAGTTGCGCCTGCCGATTCCGCGCCCACCGCACTACCCGCTCGTCTTGGTGGAGGTAGCGCACACACATAGAGGGAATGATGAACGATGAGTGATGAATGATGAATGGGCGATTGGAGTTGGGGTCGGTCGCCTATCCACGCGAAGCGAGTAACCGTCGGCTACGCCCGACGCAAACCTATCGTTTCCCAAACTCTATAGAAGTTGGCAAGCGCCTGTGTCGAGCGTAGCCGACGGTTACACGCCGCGCGTGGACTTAACAATTGATGAAAACCTCTAGCGACAAATGTCGTTTCTTGTCGTATAGTGCTTCTAACGACAATTGTCGCTAAAGCAGATGAAAAACAAACCAAGCATCGGACGCGCGGAGAGCGAGGCTCTCAGGTTCATCGCGGAGGCGGGAGGAGCTTCGGTCACCCAGGTGGGGGATCACCTCGCGGAGACCAAGGGGCAAACGCGGAGCACGGCTCTCAACATGATGGAGCGGCTTCGCACGAAGGGCTTTCTCGACCGGAAGAAGGTGGACGGCATCTATCTGTACTCGCCAACCGCCTCGAAGGGAAGAGTGCTGGATGGGTTTGTGGACGACTTTGTCGACAAGATTTTGGGTGGCTCGACATCCCCGCTGGTGGCCTACTTGGGCCGAAGGGCAGAGGTCGACGAGGATCAACTTCGACAGCTGAAGGCTCTGGTCAAGAACCTGGAGGAGCGACAAGATGCGTGACACCCTCTTGATAGCGGCTATTCAAAGCGGTGCCCTATTCCTTGCCGTTTGGCTCCTTTTCCGGCTGGTGCCCGCCATTCCGGTAAACGCCAAGGCTTGGGTTTGGAGATTGGCTTTTCTCAAACCCGTGCTGAGCTTGCTTCCGTTTGCCGTCGTGCCATTGCATGTGCTGCCCGCACCACACGTCGAAGTCTCGGCCCCCGAAATCGTTGTTGCCGCCCCCGCGTCGATCAGTGAGGCGACGACCGTTTTCGTGGCCGCACCAGAGGAGCCCCCTCGAATCGATCCGCTGCTAGTGATATGGCTAAGCGGTGCGGCGGGAGTGCTCGGATACGGACTCCTGGGCTGGCTGAGGGCTTCTCGCATCGTAAGGCACGCACAGCCGGTGGAGGATCCCACCCTTCGAAAGATGTTGCTCGACCTAAGGCATTTGGCCGAGATCGACACCCCCGTTCGATTGGTTCGCTCCTCAAGCGTATCGAGCCCGATGCTTGTCGGCGGCTTCAAGATGACGATTGTTCTCCCGGAGACAGTCGCCGAAGACTCATCGGACATGCGGCTGATGCTCGCCCACGAGGTCGCCCATATCGCGAGGCGAGACCTCGTTTGGTTCGGTGCGAGCTGGCTGAGCCAGGCCATCTTCTTCTTCAACCCGATGGTTTGGCTGGCGGCGCACGCGTCGCGGCTCGACCATGAATCGGCAACCGATCGGTACGCATCGCAGCTCGCGAACGTGCCGGTCCAAATCTATGCGGACATGCTTTTGCGCGCCACGGTGGTTGCGCGCACCCCTCTCGCCCCCGGATTCCTTCCGATGGCCGAGTCGTATCGAACGATCCACCGGAGATTGGAGGCTATGAAACACTTTAACTACAAACCGTCTCGCATGCGCAGCTTCGCGCTTGGAGCCCTCGCTCTGACCACCGTCGGCATGATCCCGATGTATCAACTCGCGGAAGCAGCGCCGATGAAGCCCGATGGGACTCCTGTCAGGGTGGCCCAGCCCGCCCATCGCAGCGCGAAGCATGTGAAGAAAACGGCCAAGAAGAAGACGGCAGTTCACACCGTCGCTAGAGTGAACGGTGTGCACGCTGCGCACGCGGTAGTGATTGGCAATTCGGTCGCCGCCAGCTCCAACCGCATCGATCGAGCCGGCGTAACGGCGACCGCCGCAGTGGCCGGATTCTCATCCCAGAACGCTGCCCGGGCAGGTGGCCGACATGGGGTCATCGCTAGCCAGGCGGCCAGTGCCGGTGGCCGAGGAGTCGCTCGCGATGGGCAGACGACTAACGGTGGCGGCGGACTCGCCGGCGGAGTGGCTACCGATGGCGCCCAACGAGGCGGATTCGGAGGCGGCGGTGGAGTAGCCAGCGCAGGAGCGCAGAGTGGTGGCTTCGGCGGCGGTGGCGGTGGCGGAGTAGCCAGCGCAGGTGCCCAGAGTGGCGGTTTCGGGGGCGGTGGCGGAGTAGCCGGCGCAGGTGGTGGCGGGTTCGGAGGTGGCGGTGGAGTAGCTGGCGCGGGTGCCCAGAGTGGTGGCTTCGGAGGCGGTGGTGGAGTAGCAAGTGCAGGCGCTCAGGGTGGCGGCTTTGGTGGTGGCGGTGGAATAGCTGTCGCTGGTGTCCAAGCTGGTGGGCTCGGAGGCGGCGTAAATGGAGTGACGACTGCTGGTCGCGGCCGTGGCTTCGGCGGGTCTGTGAGCGGTGTCCAAACCGGGCCGGTGGCTAGAATGGGAGGCGGAGGCAACCGCGTCGCCAGAGCGACTCGGAATAGCAGTGGAGATCCGTTGTCCGCCCGAACTGCTCCCGTAAACACCAAAGCGTCGGTCAGCACGAGCAAGGACGGCAAGGTTGGGTTCCAGTTCGATGGGTTTGATACCAAATCAGCCCTCCAACTCCTCTTCATTCAGTGCCAACGCCAGTACACGTTGGACCCTAAGATTCACGGCACATTGACTGCCGCGGGCCACAACTTGAGCTTTGAAATTGCGCTCAAGGTTCTTGTCGCCTCGGGGAACGTCGGTTGCCGAGTCGAGAACGGTCGCTACATCATCACGGCGAAATAAGACTCGCCAAAAAAGGGGTTCCTCTTTAAAAGGGGAACCCTCACGGTAAGCAAGGTAACGTCTCCCCAATGCGATCTATGCTTGTGGCAGGCGTGGCGATGGGGCTACCTTTGCTGTCGTTCGGCCAAACCAAACCGCCGATGACTAGCTACTATGCCCACCCGATTAACGAAGACGCCTACGGCGTCATTGCTCCCTGGTACAAGGGGCTGAACGGGCAGGTGGACGAGCGAGTAGCAATCGCGGTCAATGTCTACAAGCGGTACCCGTGGGTCGACACCAAGAAGGCGGTAATGGCCGCCCCCGACTTCGTCTACAATTCCCACTGGAGCATCAGCCCAGAAGGCGAGGTCTCGATCCCGCCGACCACCGACTGGATGTGCGGCGACCTTAGCCAGCGAGCTTGGAGTATCGTTCGAGGCCTTACCGCCTACTATGCCTACAGCGGCGATCCGATCGCGTTCCTCTACATCCCGCTCACCGTCGACTATATCCTGGATTACGCCCAGACCGACGACGAGAACCCCTGGCCGCGCTTCCCGATCGCAACTCCCACGAAAGGCAAAGCCTACGGCAAGTGCGACCCCACCGGCCGAAACCAGCTAGACCTCTGCGCGATCACGGGCACCGAGGTGCTGCGCGCCTACAAACTCACCGGTAACCCCCGCTACCTCGAGGCGGTGAAGCATTGGGGCGATGTGTTCGCCGATAAGTGCGACCTCAAAACCGATCTCGCACCATGGAGCCGCTACTCAGACCCGTCGGTGGTCGATTGGTCGGATGTGACGACCAGCGGCGTCGGCATCATCGTCGAGTTCCTCGACGACCTGATTCGGGTCGGCTACAAGGGAAGGGACAACGCCATCGTGAAGGCCCGGGACAAAGGTCGAGCCTTCATCAACACCAACCTCTTTCCCGCCTGGATCCTGAACGACACCTGGGGCCGTACCTATTGGGACTGGGATAACCCGACGATGTGCGGAGGGATGTTTCCGGTAGCCGACCACATCATGAAGAACCCCAAGGGGTATCCGATGTGGAAGAGCGACCTGCGGAACGTCATGTCGCTGATCATCAACCGCAACGGTGCGGACGCCAATTCGATGGGCGACGCCTACAGCGGGGCCTGGGCATTTCCCGAGTCCAGCGTTTGCTGCCAAACCTCACTGAGCTACTGCCAGTACACCGCCGCGCCTTCCTTCATACGATATGGAGTTCTCGCCAACGACCCATGGGCGAAGGAAATCGGTCGCCGCATGATGTTGATGGCCACCTACGACAGTGAGGAAAACGGGGTGGTGAAAGACGGGCTACTGGGTCAATCGGTGGCGACCGGCGAATGGTCGAACCTCGCCCATCCGTGGCCACTTTGCCAATCGATGGACGCGATGGGTTGGCTGCCCAAGGAACTTGGCCCGAACCGAGAAAACCACATCATGCGGTCATCCTCGGTGGTCAACGCGGTCCAGTACGAACCGGGCAAGATCGTGTATTCGACCTTCGACGCCCAGTCGCCAGCAATCGATGTGTTGAGGCTATCCTTCGTGCCGGCTTCAGTGAAGGATCTTGAGGAGCGCAAGGATTTGGATGGCAACGGCTATATGGTCGAGAAGTTATCCAACGGGGACGCCATTGTGTCGATTCGGCACGACCGCATCCGCAACATTGTCGTCGAGGGCAAAGACCAAGCCAAGAACGTGGATGCGTCCGCCATGAAATTCACCGGCACATGGCACGATGGCGCATCTTCTACCGCCGGGTCGGAGGTGAACTACAGGTTCACCGGCAACCAGGTCCGCCTCCTCGGAACCGTGGGTCCGGATGGCGGGTGGGCGGACGTCTACGTGGACGGAGAAAAGCAGCTAACCGTGGTCGAGTGTTGGAACCCCCACGAGCGGAAGCGCCAGCCGATTTACATCAAGAAGGGTCTGGCGACTGGCCTGCATGAGCTTAGGATCGTGGTGAGGGGCTCGGGCAACACCATTTCGAAAGGTGCGGTGGTCCACATCGAAGGTGCCCAGATCTCGGACGCCACCGGCGATGCGGGCTTCGGCACCGGAGGAGGACCCGTCGAGGCGCAGCGGATGGTTTTCGGCTACACCGGCCGCAAGGACATCGAGGACTCGAAGGGCAATCTTTGGCGTCCGGCAACCGAATGGGTGATCCGCTCCGGGTTCAGCATGGACACCGTCGAGAAAGCATGGTGGACGACCCGTCGCAGCATGTACATCGGCAATACCACCGACCAGGAGCTCTACCGATACGGCGCTCACGGCAAGGAGTTCTGGATCAACGTCACCGTCGCCCCCGGCCTCTACGATGTCCATCTCAAGTTTGCCGACACCGCAGTGACCCCATGGATGGAACGCGGTCCAAACTGGACGCGCATCACCCGAAGCGTGCAGGTCTCGATCAACGGTAGCGAGGTCATCCCGAACATGAGCATCGCCGACGCGGCGGGCGGTTTGTTCAAGGCGGTCGACAAAGTCTTCCCCCGGATCTCGGCTGAACACGGGCTCATTCGTATCCATTTGCAAGGTCCCGACGATAAAGAAGCAACGATTCAAGCCTTAGAGATCGTCCCGGTTAAGAAGACTTAATCGGGATGCATCTATGTTGCCTCTACTTCTTTGCCTCACCGTCCCACTCCAAACCGTCACCGCCGACATTCACGCGATGCGGTCTAGCGAGTTTCTGAAGAAGCTCAGCTCGATCGCCCAAGTCAGGCTCGAAGCCACGCCTCGTACCGAGAAGGACGTGGTCTGTATGCATATCGAGGGAGCGCCCCTTTCCCAGGTCTTGGAGCGGATTGCGGAGGCCCAGGGAGCTTCCTGGCAGCCGATCGAAGGCGGATACCGCCTTGTCAGGTCTTCGGCTGATGAGTTGAGGGAGGCGAGGGCCGAGCTCGCATCTCGAAGCGAGGCGTTTCGACGTGGGCAAGAGGAGCTAAGGGCAACCAGTGCCAAGCACGAAGAAACGCTCGAAGTCACTGCCGCCAAGATTCGAGCCGTTTCAAAGCAGTTATCGAACGATCCGTTCTCCGCATATCCAAGTACGAAAGCCCAAGAGCTCCGCCCCGGTTTGCCCTTAACTCAATCCCTGTCAAAAATCGCGCTGTCAATCGCACCCGAAGACCTGGCTAAGATCCCGCTCGATCAGGACCAATTCTATTCAAACCAGCCTCTAAAGGGCGAAGCTCGCTTCCCTTCGAATTGGCGTGGCCTCCTCAGCGACGGTATCTCGCAAGAAGACAAGTCAGTCGGGTCTCTCAGAGGAATTATCTCAAAGGTTACGACAAGCAACGCCACACGGGGCATCCCGCTTCTTGAGCCCTATGAACGTGGCGAGACAACCCCAAAGGATGCCCGAATCCTCCTCCGAATCACGCGAAACCCCGGCATTGGCGGGCGTGTTGGGCACGTATCTTTCTTTCTGCAAATTGCCGCCGCCGATGGCCGGCCGTACACATCCGAAGACTGCTACATCAGGGAATTCGACGAAGAACCCGAAGCCAAAGAGGACAAGCCGGTCTTCCCGGTTTCGGACGACGTTGTCTCATTCTCATCTTCCATAAGGGCGTTTCGCAGCGGCCCGATTCCTGATAGTGGAACGATCCAGCAGCTTCTGCAAGACCCCGAGCATGTCGATCCTCTCGACATCGTTGCCGGTCCGATGCTCTTAGCCATGGCCAGAGTTCGCCACGAGAACATGGTCGCGTGCATCCCCGATCAGGCATTCACGACCGTGTTGGCGTCAAGCGACAAACAAGGTGTGCCTTCCTTTCTCGCGCGGTTAAGACACTCGGCGATGATGAGCGTGAAGGAATCCGATGGATGGCTCGCCTTTGGTCCCAACGAAGCCGAATTCACCCGGCGAACAAGAGTCGATCGGTCTTCGCTTGCGCGCTTGATTCAAACCTCATTTGCCTTAGGAGCCGTCTCTCTCGATTCTGTATCGGCGTTCCTCCTGCAGTACCCGAAGCTGAAAATCAATCAGAACGAGTTGCCAAATGCCACCATCGGTTGCCTCATGAGTTCGCCTGGATTCAGTCAATCAACCTACGATTGGATTCGCTGGCACGGCCTCTTGAATTCGGGTCAGGTCCGAATTCTTGACGGTGGCGAAACCTTGGATTTGGATGGGCTTTCGAGCACCCAGTTTGCTGGATTGGAATCCGCATTGAGGAGCAACGCGAGAAGCATTTTCCCCATCGTAGATGGCCGTCCTATGATGAAGGCAGGGTCATTTGATATTCCTCGATTTGCCGACGAAGTCTTTGAGGGGCTTCCAAGGGAGGGTTCGATCCGCCGAGTGCGGACGGCCGAGGGCGCCCCCTTCCTTGGCAACGAGTGCATGGTCCAGCAGTCGACGGTGTCCTACCAGGTTCGCTTTGTGCCCTCGTGGGTTTCAAAAGCGCGCCTCATCGACTTCACGCGAAGGCCCTAAGGTCGGACACGGACTTCGGCGAGAGTCGTCGAGTTCGGCATTCGCAAGACGGCCACGGGCTCCGGGGGCTTCCCACCGAGCCGGGAAGTTGGTGTGATATGGGCGAGGAAGAATAACGCAGCAGCCGCCGCAACCAAAGGCACAAAGGCATCAAGAATCGTTGGTCCCCGATCCAAGCGAGGCGCGATGCGCGACCACAAGTCCACCTCCGCTACGTCCTCAGCGAGTACAGATCGCGCTGAGTTGTCGAATGAATCAGGCTTCATCGGTCACCCCCATCAGCGCCCGCAAGCGCGCCCTTGCCCGCACGAGTCGCGTGCGAACCACGTCGTAGCTCACCCCCAAGGCATCGCATATCTCCAAGTATTCCAGGCCGTCTAAGTAGTGCAACGTCAAGAGCTCCCGATCGTCCGACGGCAAATTGGCCATCGCACAATACAAGTCTTCGGCCGAACTAGAGCCTGCCTGCGGCATCGGTGGCGGACCCGGCTGACGCCGGAGTCGATCTCGACACAAGTTGATCGCGATCCGAAACAGATGACTTTTAACCGAGCACTGGCCCCGAAACGAAGCCGAGGATTTCCACAGCCGTGTGAACGACTCGATTGCCACTTCCTCGGCATCCTCGCGCCGTCCAAGAATGCGGCGAGTGTAGTTGAAGACGGGCGACTGATAGCGATCGACCAAGACGCGTAACGCGTCTTGGTCTCCCTTCGAACACCTGGCCAGAAGTCGCCGGTCTTCATCGCTATGGTCGGGCATTCACTTGGTTGTCCAGGATAGCTTGGAACTTGATCTGCTGCAAAGGACTCAAGAATGCTTGCATTTGATAGTAGGCGAAGACGCGTGAGAACTCCTTATCTGAGAGTAGCGACTCCAGATTCTTTGCATCGTCGAGTTCACCCATCGTCTCGGTGCTGATGACTCTCGGCATTGTCTTGTGCGACTTCGCAAAGGCGTATGCCGCGAGGACGAGCGACATTTGCTGGTTTTGTTTGGGCGTCAGTTCAAGAGAACCTTTCAGACCTCCGCCGCCAAGAAGCCGCACCGCCAAGGTCTGATCCTTCACGCGCATTTCTGAGGCAATTAAGTGGAATCGGTGCTTCTGATCTGAGGTGAGGAGGTCATCCACCCGTTTGTTAGCCTGATGTTCCACTTCACCGAGCGTGGGGTGCCCCTCGGCTTCAATGGGTATCCGCGAGTAAGCGATCATCTCCACCCGAATAGCTTCGCCTCGCTCTTCCTTCTCAGCAAAGCTCAAGTTCGTCTCCCAAGACCTTTTTCTTGCCTCGATGTACAGGGGAAGAAGCTCCGAACGAATCGCCTGCACTTTCTGTAGGACCGCAGGGCCCAAGCCCAGCCCTTTCGCCACCTTCGGGAGCAGCAGGAAAGGCAGCAATCGAGGGACCTTGTCAAAATTTGGCCTCGCCGTCCCGCTCGTTTGAACAGGCCCGGTTTGGGCATGGGCCAGACCAACGTAGAAACCGCCCGACGCGATGCTCGCGCCGATCATCGCAAAAGTGAAACTTCTCCAGAATCGCTGCATGTGACCAATGACGCGAGACTGCCGCGATCGGGAACAGCCAAGAGACCCAAAAGCGGTAACTTCACACAGTGACGGTCATTCTCTTCATCGCCGCCAGTCTGGACGGCTACATCGCCGGCCCGGACGACGACCTCTCCTGGCTCTTCACCGACGAAGACTTTGGCTTTACCGATTTCTATTCCGATGTCGACACCCTCGTGATGGGTCGCGGAACCTATGAGGTCGTGAGCGGCTACATCGATTGGCCCTACCCAGGCAAGCGGGCGATCGTGGTGAGCCGAAGCGCCGAGGTCGACATCGACACCCCTGACACCGAGCTATACAGCGAAGACCTGCAGTCTTTGGTCGACAAATTGAGCTCCGATGGCGCAGAGCGAGTTTGGCTCGTCGGTGGTGGAGAACTCGTAAAGTCGTTCCTGAAGCAGGGCCTCTTGGACGAGATCACCGTCTCGATGCACCCCATCCTCCTGGGCCACGGCGTCCCCCTCTTCCCCGGCGGCTTTCAGCGGACGATGCTGATGTTGAAGGACACGAAGGTTTACGACGGCGGCCTGGTTCAACTCAACTACCACGTAGTGCCGGACGAAGAGTGATGAGCAAGGGACAGGGGAAACGATGAGCGATGAGTGATTAAGGACAAGTCCCGGCATGCCCATTGTCCTCCTCTCCCTCCCCGTTCATCACCAATCATTCATCGGTCATCATTTCCCAGAGGTATAATCTGCGAGCCCGTGTGAAGCTTCCCTCTCGCGCCGGGACAACCTAAGAAAAGAGATTTGCCATGGCGAAGAAGATAACGCACAACATTAAGCTGAACATCCCCGCAGGGAAGGGAACTCCCGCTCCTCCAGTCGGCCCCGCACTCGGTCAGGCTGGCATCAACATGATGGAGTTCTTGAAGAAATTCAACGAACAGACCGCGCCTCAGATGGGCTTCGTCATGCCGGTGGAGATCACCGTTTTCGAGGACCGATCCTACAACTTCAAGATCAAGCAGCCGTTGACCACGGACCTGATCAAGCGAGCAGCGGGCATCGAAAAAGGTGCCGCGAACCCCAAGACTGACAAGGCGGGCGTTCTTACCAAGGCGAAGCTGCGAGATGTGGCCAAGCTTAAGATGGATGACCTGAACACAACCGACGAGGACATGGCAATGCGAATCGTTGCTGGTGCCGCTCGATCGATGGGCGTTCGCATCGAAGAGTAAAGGTTTACTCCTGTAACTTTGATATCCCGTTCAGCTTCGCTGGACGGGATTTTTATTTTTGAAATACTCCCTGAAAGTTCGCGTTGCGGGTTCATTCGCAATTAACAAGCGTCCGTCAAGAACGACTTGGCCGCAGGTGTACAACGATAGGTGTACGTGTCCCGAGAAAAGAGCAGCGTTTTAGAGTCCGCATCAACTCCGTCGGATGGAAAATGGATTGACCCCACCGCATTCCTTGCAGTGCCGGGTCTCGTTCTTTGCGTGTGCCACGTCGACGGAACGATTCTCCAAGTGAGCGCGGCTTGGGAAGAAGTTTTTGGATGCCGCCCCAAAGGTGCGCTTGCGGACCTTATCCACCCAGAAGATGTCGCGGCACTAAAGCAACAGTTCGGTCCGCCGAAGAGCCGCTCGGCACGAATCAAGCGTCCAGATGGCAGCTACCAGCAAGTCGTTTGGAGCGCCCACGAGCCGGGTGATGGCCACGTCTACAACCACTTCGTGCTCGCCCAGGAAGACGAGGTTGAGAAGACCCTCTCCACCCTCCAGGCTATCGTGTCAAATGCGCCCGTCGCAATCGCCGTCCTCGACTCCGACGGCACGACTCGAATTTGGAACAACCAGGCTCGTCGCTTGTTTGGCGGCGAACTGCCCAAAGAGATCGAGAAGGTTCTCTCTCGCGTGCTTTCGGGCGATGAGATCAACGATCTTCCCGTAACCATCAAGCGTGGAGAGACGAGGGTCGACCTCAGCGTTTCCGCCTCCACGATTCTCGGTTCGGTCGTCCTCGCTTGCGACGATGTCACTGACCGAAACGCGTTCGAGCGGCAGCTCAAGCAGCTCAACCGCAAACTCGAGCAGCGGGTATCGGAGCGGACATCGGAACTGCAAGCCGCCAACCAAGAACTGGAAGCATTCTGCTTCTCGGTTTCCCACGACATTCGAACTCCGCTCCGCGCTATCGACGGTTTCAGCCGCGCGGTCATCGAAGACTACGGCGACGTCATCGGCGATGTCGGAAGGTCCTATCTTTCTCGTGTCAGAAGTGCGAGCCAGCGCCTCTCCGATCTCATCGATTCGCTCCTCCGCCTCACTCGCCTCACGCGACAAGAGCTGGCGCGAAACCATGTCGACCTCGGCGAGGTCGCTCGCGAAGTTGCTCTTCATCTGCAGGTCGGCGCGCCGGAACGATCAGTCGAGTTCCAGATCGCACACTCGCTGCCCGCCTATGGAGATCCTCGCCTCCTGCAGGTGATGCTGGAGAACCTCTTTGGCAACGCCTGGAAATTTTCATCCCCTCGAGAGCACACCATCATCGAATTTGGCCGTGACGAAGATTCGTTCTTCGTCCGGGACAACGGCGTAGGATTCGATCCCGCATTCTCCTCGCGCCTCTTTCAGGCGTTTGAGCGGCTTCATTCCAACGCCGAATTCCCGGGCGACGGCATCGGTCTTGCCACCTGCCACCGAATCGTTACCCGACATGGCGGATCGATCTCCGCGGTGGGGATCCTGGGCGAGGGCGTCACGATCCGGTTTTCGCTTCAAGAAATGGAAGCCTGAGCCATCTTTGGCCGAAATGTTGCATGTTGGCCCCAGTAGGCCCACCTCACCGAAACGATTGGTGCGCTCCGGAGTCAGAATAGATGAGAACGAACGTTCCTAAAATGATTGCTAAGCTTCGCCTCGCATTTGGTTTAGTCCTTTTGATCGCCTCGGCCACTGTCTTTGCTGGCGCGGATGAAAAGGCAGGTCTTGGCGCCAACCTTGGTGGCCAAGCGGCTGCGGACGCCCTCAAAGCATTTGCCAGCTCCGATGGCGCTTTCTTGGCTGCCGAGCAGCTCAAGGAAACCTATAAGAAGGACAATCTGGCGAGCATCCTGAAGTATCCAACGGACGAGATCACCGTTCTCAACCTGACCGGAGCGCAGATCAAGCAAGCCTTCGAGCGTTCGGTTTCTCTGTATCCTGAGTCCAACTCCAGCTTCCTGCAGATCTCGGGTTTTGAAGTGACGTTCAAAAAGAGCGCCGCCCCAAATTCTCGAATCGTCAGCGTTACCGTCAACGGTGCAAAGCTCGAAGATGGCAAAACCTACACAGTCGCGATGCCTAGCCTTTTGGGTCACGGTGCGCTAGGCTATTTTAAGATATGGGAAAAGGCCAAACCTACAAAGAACCCGCCGAAGGGAACGCTCGAAAGCGTGCTCAAGGACAAGAAGTACGCCGAAACATCTCCGCGCTGGTCCTCGCAGGACTAGTTCTTGCCGCCGGACGTAGCGTCGGCTTCTCGCCGATGTTCCGAGGTCAGACCACTGCCCCGCCGCCGGTAAAGATTCCCGCCGTCAAGTTCGACAAGGCCAAGGCTTGGGCCTCGCTTGAGAAGCAGGTCGCCTTCGGCCCTCGAAAGCCCGGCACTTCGCCTCACATCCAGTGCCGCGATTACATCCTGGCCGAAGTCAACAAGTATTGCGACAGCGGTCGCCTTCAAACGTTTACTCACACGTGGTCTAGAACTGGGCAGCCGATCCAGATGTGGAACGTGATCGGCGAGCAGAACTGGAAGGACGCCAAAATTCGCGTCGCCCTCTTCGCCCACTGGGACACCCGCCCCACCGCCGATCAAGAGTTCTCTCCTGAGAATCAGGACAAGCCGATCCCCGGGGCCAACGATGGCGCGAGCGGAGTAGCGGTTCTGCTCGAGCTGATGCGCGTGATGAAAGACACTCATCCGGAAGTTGGGATTCAATACGTCCTCGTCGACGGCGAGGACCTCGGCCCCGACTTAAGCGAAATGTTCCTCGGTGCCGACGCTTATGCAAAGGCGATGCCGACTCCGAAGCCGAACTACGGAATCCTGCTCGATATGATCGGCGACAAAGACCTCTCCATTCCGATGGAGCCGAACAGCATGCACTATGCGCGAGACGTCTCGAACGCACTTTACAGGCACGCAAGAGAAGTCGGCCTCTCGGGCACCTTCCCGAACGCCATTGGACCGGAGATTGAGGATGACCATATTCCTTTGAATCTCGCCGGTCTGCCCACCGTCGACTTTATCGACTTCAGCTACCCGTCGTGGCACACCCTTTCGGACACGCCGGACAAGTGTTCGGCGGAGTCGCTGGGGAAAGTGGGGACGTTCTTGGAGACTTGGTTGCTGAAGAAGCCAGCCTTCGCTCCGGCGAAGAAGATTTGATCCGAGGAACTGGCCCTCGGCGCAGGGCCGTTTCTCCACGGTGCCTTGCGCCCTGCACCCTGAAAGTTGCCGCTTGTCGGCGTCTCCCCGGAGTATATAAATCTAATGTTCACGCCTTATGACTGGCAAGAAGGCATCGGCAACCGCGCTGCATACATCGAAGGAAAGTTGGCCCAGGGTTCACCCGTGCTGGCGCTCTCGCTCGATGAGGGAATCCTCTACTTCACCTACCGACGACAGGCGCAAAAGATTTACGAGATTTACGACCGGCTGATTTTCGCTGCCGTTGGGCAGCAGTCGGATGTCGAGGCGTTGCGCATGGCCGCCCTTGAGTTCACGAGTCGCGAAGGTTACAACCGAAGCGACGAGGATGTGACGATTCAGCGAGTGGTCACCGCACTGAGCGCATCGATCAAGAAGGCGTTCGGCGACTTCGGGTCCGCACCCTTGGTGGCAAGGTCGCTCTTCGCCGAAGTCAACGAAACCCCCGAGAAGGACATTTTTTATCTGGTCGACTACGACGGCGACTACTCGATCAGTCGTGGCTACGGCGTCATCGCCGGTGAAGCCGAGATGACGGATCGCCTGCGGGGGAAGCTGGCCGGGATCAAATCCGACACCAAACCCGATCAAGCGATCGACCAACTGCGAGAGATTTGGCTGAGTGGAATGAATCCGGAGGGCCAACAACCCGACGAGGATCTTCTGGACGCGCTGAGTCCAGAGGCGATTCTGCTGGAGCGTAGCGACGCTCGGGAGAACCGCTTCAGGGTCCTGGTTCGTTCGGAAGTCTGATGTAGCGCTGGCGTCCTCGCCGACGATCCGGAAACGCCGGCGGGGACGCCAACGCTACATCAGAACTCGATTTCTCGCATCGTCTTCGCGGTTGCCTCGGGCAAAGTGTCGTTGATAAATGCCCCCGCACCGGCCTCGCTGCCCGCGAGGTACTTCAGCTTCTTCGCGGTTCGATACGGCGGATAGAACTCGATGTGGAACCAGTTGTAGTCAAAGCCGGCGGTCGTTGGCTCTTGATGCATCGCCATGATGTACGGCATCGAGATGCCGAAGAGGCGATCAAAGCGGCGGGTTACCTGGAGTAGGATCTCGGCCAAATCATCTAGATCGCGATCCGACATCTCGGCCAATGACCGGATGTGGCGCTTCGACGTCACATAGGTCTCGTAGGGATAGCGGGCGAAGAAGGGGATGAGGGCGACGAAGGTTTCGTTCTCCCAGATCAAACGTTCTCCGTTCGCCTGTTCGTGCCCCGTCCACGGCATCTTCCTTGGCGCAGTCGGAAGCTCCTCCTTTGATGAGTGTGGATGGCGGTCGATCGTCTCCCGCTCCGCCCCGTGCCGCCGCACTTCGTGGGCGTAGTCGCCGCCCAACTCCATCGCGAGCCAATCCTGCATCAGCGGTCGCCCCGTCTCCCGATAGTGCCGCTTCTCGGCTTCGAGCTCGATCTTCAGCACGGGCGGGATGAAGGGGTAGGCGTAGATCTGGCCATGCGGGTGCGACAGGGTGACCCCAATCTCCTTGCCTTTGTTCTCAAAAATAAAAACGTAGTCGACATCGCTGCGCTCTCCGAGAGAGACATAGCGCTCGCGCCAAACCCGGGCCAGCTTGCGGGCTTGGGAAAGGGGCATGGTGGCAAACGTGCTGTCGTGAACCTGGGAGTAGCAGATCACCTCACAGACGCCTGCGCTTGGCCGAACCGGGCAGATCTCGGAGCCGGGAACTGCAGGCTCAGGCGGGGTTGCGCTCAAGGACGGGAACTTGTTCTCAAAGACGACGATGTCGTACTCGCTGAACGGGATTTCGGTTGGGAATCCGCCGGGTTGAGTAGGGCAAAGGGGGCAGTAATCGTCCGGAGGGAGAAAGGTTCGGTCCTGCCGGTGCGTAGCAGTAATGACCCACTGATCGAGGAAGGGGTGGAAACGCAACTCAGACATTCGCGCCTCAGTTTTACCTTTCCCCGGTCGCCCTTTAGAACCGGTGTGTGAGAATGAAGTCTAACGACGGAGACATGAGTTCGATTCCTGAGCCAATTGAGAATCCGCGCCCCGCGGCGTCATCGCCGTGGTCGATCATGGTTGCCAAGGTCGCAGGCATACCGATTCGGATCCACTTCACGTTCATTCTTTTCTTCGCCTGGGTTGCCTTGCTTGGCAAGGACAACGGCTTCATCGGCCCTGTGCTCGTATTAGCAATCTTCTTCTGCGTGCTACTCCACGAGTTGGGTCACGCTTTGGTAGCCAAGCGATACAGCATCCGCACCCGAGATATCACCCTCTATCCCATCGGTGGAGTTGCCGCTCTCGAAGGGCAGCCAAAGCCGAAGCAGGAGATTTGGATCGCGCTCGCGGGACCGCTGGTCAACTTGGCGATTGTCGCCATTCTGACAGTTGTCTTTCTGGTGACCCAAGGGGCTGCGCCGATCGCCTTTGGCCCGATCAAGAACGTTTCGATGCTTCAAGACGTGATCGTTGCGAACCTTATGCTTGCGATATTCAACTTGATCCCCGCGTTTCCCATGGACGGTGGTCGAGTGTTGCGTGCTCTCCTAGGCTTGGCCCTCCCAGAGGCCAAAGCAACCCAGATTGCGGGCGGAGTCGGTCAAGCGTTGGCGATCGTCTTCTTCCTGGTCGGGATATTGACCGGCGAGACAGGGCTGCTTTTGATCGGCGTGTTCGTGTACCTCGGCGCGGGCCAGGAAGTATCGGCCACCGTAACCCGGTCGTTCCTCCATGGTCATAACCTCGCCGACGCGATGCAGGTTCGGTTCCGAACGATCGAGAGCGGGAAGAGCCTTCAGGCGGCTGCCGAGATGCTTCTGGAGGGGTCGCAGCACGACTTTCCGGTGGTGAACGGGACCGAGGTGCTCGGAATTCTGCTTCGCAACGATATCGCACACGGCCTCGCCACAGAGGGGCCGACGGGATATGTGGCGGGTCACATGCACCGAAACTTCAAGTCGGCGAGTCCGTACATGCACCTGGAGCGGGTCGTCGAGATGTTCAGTCAGGCCGACTCGAGCCCGATTCTGGCGATTGACGAGGGAATGCTGGTCGGGATGCTCACGGTGGAGAACTTGAGCGAGTTCATCATGATCGAGCACGCCAAGTCACAGGGCCGTTCGTATCGAACGGCATAACTTCATAACGCCGCTTCGCGCGGTGGGGATGGGCGCTTCGCGCTCTGTACGCTCCGCTGAGGCCATTCCATCTTCGGTCTCAGCCTTCGCTTGATTCCGTTTCGAGAACCCTCGATGGGACGCCAAACTCGCTGCGCTCAAACAAGGCGTCCCTGAGTATCGAGGATTCGCTCACGGGCGAAGTCTAGGACCCGAAGACGGAATTGGTTTGTAGTTTTTGGGAGCAGAGCGCGACCTAGAGGAACGATTCTGAGCGGCGTAAGCTCGCTCTACTCCGGAAATAGAACACAACCAATTCCCTCTGAGGGCCTTGCCTTCGCATGAGCGAACAGAAGCCCGAATTGGGGGACGCACTGTTTGAACGAAGTGAGTTTGCGTCCCTCGGGATTCCGTGAGCGAATACGCAGCGAAGGCACCGCCCGAAGAGGGAATGGCCAAGCGGAGCGCACAGGGCGCAAAGCGCCCCCCTCTTCCGCGCGGAGCGGCGCAAACAAAAAGGAGCGGCGGGGCTACGAGGGCAGCCTGAGCTGCCCAACCTGCTCTTCCAACAATGCCCCCAATCCATCAGGAGCCGCAAGCGGCCGTGCCCCGAGGCCAACCAACGCCCGGTGCGCCTCTTCGTCCGACTCGCGTACCGCGAGCGGGCATAGCCGCCTACGGATCGCCTCCGTCGCGCCGACCCAAGTCCCGCCCACCCGAAACCGGGCCTGCGCGACCACCGCCAGATCGGAGGCCGCGTAGATGAGCGCGTTGCGCTCCATTGCTGAACCGGTCGTAAACGCCTCGTCCGTCGCACAAGCGGTGAGGATCGTGCCCGGAAGGGAGTCTGCGTACTTCAAGCCAACGGGCAGAAGCTGCAAAACCGAGCCGCCCGAACGAAAAGCTCCTTGCACTCCGGCCGTGTCGCAACCCACCGCGCCCCCCGAGACCACACCGTAGCCGAGTCGCGCGGCCTCCGCGCCGACGTCGCTCGCAAACTTGTGGACTTTCCGCGAAATCTTCCGGCTCCCAACAATCCCAATAAAGGAAATGGGAAACAGCTCGGCGCCCGAAAACCAGAGAGCAGGGGGTGCAAGATCGCCCAAGACTTCGAG
The DNA here is from genome assembly GCA_038321975.1 of Fimbriimonadales bacterium. Lineage (GTDB taxonomy): Bacteria > Armatimonadota > Fimbriimonadia > Fimbriimonadales > Fimbriimonadaceae > Fimbriimonas. Next base: position 72,129 of record JBBQFM010000003.1, read on the forward strand.
CCAACGCTTCGGATAGCCGTCGGATGCCGCCGTCAGAAACCGACCTTCGTCGGCCAAGCGGATGACGAAGTCCAGCAAGCCAGGTTCGTTAAGAGCGGTTGCCTCGTCGTATAGCCCTGCTTCGTGCAGCGCCTCCGAGGCCTCTGAAAGCGAGCAGGGAAACAAACGAAGGGTGCTGGCCACGCGGGGCCAATTGCGCTTGGGCAACGAGACCGAACGCGGCGCTCCACGAAGATAGAGTGCCGCCAAGACCATCTGCGTTGTGCGAAGATCGGCAATCACTTCGAACGGACTATACATCACGGGCAGCGGGCGGCGGAAAGGGGGAGTAAACTAGCCGCTCCCTTTAACGGCCATGCTCAAGCACACCGAACTGACCAACCGCCGAATTGCCTCGTTTCTCGAGCACCAACTTCGACCTCTCATCTTCGGCGAATCCGCCCCGCTCAAAATCGAGATCAACGAGAACCCCTGTGAGTATCAGGTGGACGCTGAGAAGGGCCCGTGGAAAGAAGTCAAAAAAGGTCACGCCTACGGCCCTGCCTACAAGATTTTTTGGTTCCGACTCAGTGGCAAGGTGCCGGATAGCTTCGAAGGAAAGCCAGTTTCCGTTGTTGCCGAAGTAGGCGGCGAACGCACGGTCTGGAAGGACAACTCGCCGTGGTGCGGCGTGGATGTCGAGCACAGCGATTTCGGCTGGATCGAGGGATCGGCAATTGCCGGGGCGGGCGCGCCCGGCAAGGCGGGCCAGGAAGTCGTCTACTACATCCAGGCCTACACCCGTAACTCGGAGACCACGGTTCACGGGAAAGAGAAGCCTCGATCGGCGACCACCGAAACGGTTGACCGAGCCGAGCTCGTCATCGTCAACCCCGAGATCAAAGATCTGGCCTACGACGTCGACTTTGCCCACAATCTGCTCCAGACCATCGACCAGCAGGACCCCTCCCATACCACCATCCTGCGTGCCCTAAACGACGTGGCCAACACGTTCGATGGCGAGAACTTAGAGTCGATCCCGAGATGTCGCAAGATCGTAAAGGACGCGTTGGCGAGCTTGGACGGGCAGATCAAGCACACGCTTGTGCCCATCGGACACGCCCACCTCGACACCGCATGGCTCTGGCCGCTCGATATCACCCACAAAAAGATGGCCCACACCACGGCCATCCAGTTGGGCCTGTTAGAGCGTTATCCGGAGTACGTCTTTGCCCACAGCCAGGCGTCGCAATATGAGTGGGTCGAGAACGAATACCCAGCCCTCTTCGAGCGCATCAAGGAAGCGGTTGCCCGCGGACAGTGGGAGCCGATCGGCTCGATGTGGGTCGAGGCAGACTGCAACCTTACCGGCTCCGAGTCACTTGTTCGACAGTTCCTCTATGGCAAGCGCTATTTTCGGGAGAAGTTTAATTTCGAAACCCACGACATGTGGCTGCCCGACGTGTTCGGATATTCGGCTGCGTTACCGCAGATCTTGGCGAAGTTCAACATCAAGTACTTCCTCACCCAGAAGATCTCGTGGAACCAGTTCAATAAGTTTCCTCACCACACGTTCTGGTGGCAGGGAATCGACGGCACCCGCGTCTGGACCCACTTCCCGCCGGCTGATACTTACAACTCGAGCTGCGAGCCCAAGGAAGTCATCTACGCGGTTAAGAACTATAAAGACCATGCCCGATCCGATCAGTCGCTCTATGTCTTCGGATTCGGCGATGGCGGTGGCGGACCGACAGAGCGACACCTGGAATTTCTTCGCCGCGGACGCCAGGCACCCAACTATCCCGAGGTGGCCAGCGGCCGCAAGGCGATCGACTTCTTCCGAGACGCGAAGGCGAAGAGCAAGGACCTGATGACCTGGGTCGGTGAGCTCTATCTTGAGCTCCACCGGGGCACGTACACCTCGCAGGCGGCCAACAAGAAGGGCAACCGGGTCAGCGAATTCCTGCTGCGAGACGCCGAGCTCCTCTCCTGCTTCACTCCCGAATTCCCCGAGGACTATCCGGCGGCCGAGTTGGAAGCGGCCTGGAAGCTCGTGCTTCTTAACCAGTTCCACGACATCATCCCGGGTTCGTCGGTGCGGGAAGTCTACGTCGATAGCGACCGAGACTACGCGGCTATCGCCGAGGTCGGCAACAAGGTTGTCGCGAATACCCTTGAGAAGATTGGCAACGCTCTGGACACGAAGGGAATGAGCCGGCCAGTCGCGCTCTTCCAGAACTCCACCATGGTCTCTCAGGGCGAAATCCCTTGGGCCGAGGAGACGGCTCCCAACTCAATCGTCACCGCTGAAGAGGTCGTTCCGGTGCAACTTGTCGAAGAGTTTGGCGAGCGGAAGCTCATCTTTCCGACTCCGTCCGGAGCGCTTTCAACCGTGGTTGTCGGCGACCTGAGCGATGCCAGTGCCCCATCGAAGATGAAGCTGAAAAGCAGCAATCGCCGCATCGAGAACACCGAGCTCAGCGTTCGTTTCGACAACAACGGCAACATCGCCTCGATCCTGTCGCTTGACGATGGCACCGAATTCCTCGAGCCCGGCAAGCTTGGCAACGTCTTCCAAATCTTCGAGGACAAACCCCTCTTCTGGAGTGCCTGGGACGTCGACGCTTTCGCCCTGGAGACAGGCCAAGACCTTTTGCGAAGCGAGAGCTTCGAGATCGTGGAGAAGGGCCCCGTTCGCGTGGCCGCCGAGATCGTGAAGCGATTCGGCAAGTCCACTATCAAGCAACGCATCTCCCTCGGTCCGACTCCCGGCATCCGATTTGATACGGAGATCGATTGGCAGGAAGAGGACAAGATGCTGAAGGTAGCGTTCCCGATTAACGTCAACGCGGCACGTGCAACCTATGAGATTCAGTTCGGAAACGTGGAGCGTGCTACCCACGTGAACACGAGTTGGGACATGGCAAAGTTCGAAGTCTGCGCCCAGAAGTGGGTGGACGTCAGCGAAGGAGACCAAGGCGTTGCGCTGCTCAACGACTGCAAGTACGGCCACGACATTCGCGGCAACCTGATGCGGTTAACGTTGCTCAGAAGCCCAAAGGCACCCGATCCACTGTGCGACATGGGCATCCACCGCTTCTCGTACAGCATCGTCCCCCACTACGGCCCCTACAACTACGCAGGCATTGTGCAAGCCGCCTACGCCTTCAACGCCCCCGTTCGACACGCGTTTTTGCAGTCCCACGACGGCACCGAAGGTTCGCTGCCGCCCCTGATAGCGTGTGAAGACCGAAACGTCATTATCGAAGCAGTAAAGAAGGCCGAAGACTCGGACGATCTCATCGTCCGCCTCTATGAGTGCCACAACGGCCGCGGTCGCGCCGAGCTGTCCGCCGCGAGGACGCCGAAGTCGGCATTCCTCTGCGATCTGGAAGAGAACGAGATCAGCGAGTTGGAGATCAACGACGGACTGGTCGGTTTCGACTATAAGCCATTCGAGATCATCACGATCAAGCTGAAGCTCTGAAATTTGGGAGTGCGGTCGCTCAAGCGACCGCACTCCCAAATCAGCCCTTAAAATCCAACGGAGTCATTACCCGCACCGCGAGCGGTGCGATCGAGAATTCCGCCGGTGTCCTCATGCAAATCTCGCCGTCAACGGTCACGCCGTGACTCGGGAAGGTAGTGAGCTTTCCGCCGTCTGTTTTAATCGAATAGACCTCGGGCAGGATGCCCTGGTAACCGGTGGGTAACAGGAGAGCAAGCTTCAGAAAGTCGGACTTCTTCGTCGACGCCAAAGCGTACAGCACTAGTTTCCCCGACGTGATCATCGCGTCCGGAGAGAGAGGGAAGGGGCCGGCATGGAAGCGGCCGTTACCGATGACCACCTGCATCGTTGCGAACTCCTTCGTACCATGCTCGGTCTCGATGCGTGCAACGAACGGCTTTTCCATCGCGAGTGCCCGGGTGGTCGCGACGGCGTAGACGAAGCGGCCAAGCTTCTTCTTCATCGGGTCGGTCAGGTTCTTTGCGATCAGGGTGGTCAGCCCAACGGTGGCCACGTTGATGAAGTGACGGTCCCCGATCTTGCCCAGATCGACGCCGCAGACGTTGCCGGTTGCAATGACTTGGCTGGCTGCTTCGAGCTCTGCGGGAATTCCCAGGTCTCTCGCGAACGCGTTACCGGTACCGAGAGGAAGCACGCCGAGCACCGATTTGCAGTTCACGAAGAACGGTGCCACCGCGCTGAGAGTCCCGTCCCCGCCGCCCACTATTACAAGTGGGACTTCCTCCTTTACTGCCGCCTTCGTTCGAGAAATGAGCGCGCGAACGTCCTTGAACGAGGTCGCTTCTACGAGTTCGACGCCCGACTCGCGAAGTTTGACTTGAGACTCCTCGAACCATTCAGCGCCCCGTCTAGATCCGATGTTGACGAGCAGGACGGCGCGTTTGGGTGGCTTCGATGCTAGGTCGCTCAATAGATTTCTCTTCCTAGCTATTTGCTGGGACCATGAGTGTAGCGAAAATCGTAGGCTTTCGGCCCGACCGTCGAGATGTCGAATGGCTCGAAGCCCATCGATCGCGCCGGCGAGTTCGGCCGTAGCGTAAAGTCTCCGGCTGAAGCATTCACGAATTGCGGGTCCTTCAGTTGTGCCTGCGGATCTCGGGTCTTGGCTAGAGGCTCGATACTGCCGCCGTCAGTGCGCCAATAAATGTTGTTCGCAAGCTGAACCTTGTTGTCGGTCCAAGCGCCGCTCAATAGATTCGTGCCCTTCCAGATCACGATGTTGTGATCGAACGAGAAGCTGTTGTGGTCTTCCGCCTTGGCTCTCACGATCTGGCCAGCGCTCTTTGCAAACGCGAAGATGTTGTTGCGGATCGAGTTGTCCGCACCATAGTCGAGGAGGAAGCTGCCGCTTGCCGCATTCTCGACCAAATTGTTTTCGACCAGGATGTTGGAGCTTCCCGCATCCAAGTAGATGCCCCACGCGCCAATTCCATTGGGCGAGGTCTGTACATCCTGCACTCGATTGTTGCGGATGATGGTGCCGGGCGAGACGCCGAGCGTATAGATGCCGGCGAGGTCGCTGAGCAGGCCAGAGCCGATGTTGCGGATGTCGTTGTACTCGACGATATTGTGGGAGCCCTTGGATGGTCCATACCCCCAGACCCAACCGACGTTGATGCCGGAGTACGGCATGTTCTCGACCAAGTTGTGGGTGACGAGGTTATTGCCGGTGTCGCCGATCCAGATCCCTTCCGCGCTGGTGAAGAACTTACCGCCATCGCGAACGACCGAATCGGAGATGGTTGTCTTTTCCGACTTAGCCCCGACCTTCACGCCGCCTGCTCCGAGATCGAACATCTCGGTGCGCTTTACGAAGTTGTTCTCGGCATCTGGGCCGATAAATTCGACCGCGTATCCACCCGTGTTTCGCACCACGCAGTTTTCGAGGCCACTGCCCTGGGTCGCCTCAAACAGAACGGCGCCGGGCACGCTCCAGGAACCTTGCGAGTCACCCGGATAACCCTTGCGCAATCGGTATTCGGTATGGCGGAACTCAATGCCGTCGAACTTCACGTTTTGAGCCTTCTGGACCCAAACCAGTCGAGGCATCTTCGGTGCATACGCCACGAAGGAATTGGCCGATTCGCCGCTCTGCGGCATGTAATAAATCTTGTCGGCTCCGCGGTCGAAATACCACTGCCCAGGCTGATTCAGGGCCTCACCCACGTTCTGGATGATGTAGGGGCCGCCGTTGGTGGTGTGGTTCTCGGTGAGCTTGAAGATGCTCGGGTTCTGAAAGGTCACCACATGGCTGGAATCATCCACGCTCTTCAAAGGCAAGTGTGATTCCGCCCAAAAACCGTAAGCCGTAACGTCGATATCTTCCAGGTTCTTCCAACTACTCTTGAAGTCGGAACCGGCGTAGATCACCGAATCCATCGGCGTCCGATAGTTGGCTTTCTCGCCGCCGTTGAGGAGTCCGGCGAAGTGATACACCCCGCTCTCGGGGAGTTGGGGGCGCGGCGCTCGCTCGCTTTGGTGGCCGACAAAGAGTTGGGTGGAGAAAAAGCCCGCAGGCGCGGCAATCGACCAGACTCTGTGTCCGTTAAAGTTGTCAGCCTTCCAGCCAGTGAGCTTCTGGGAACCCTCGATGATCGCATGGGTTCCCGGCGCAGATTTGAACGTGACCCCATTCGCCTCGGCGCCAAGCCGCAAGGTTGCCGGCAGCCCGAACTCCCCGTTCAGAACAACCGACGTGATCCCGTTGCCGGCCGCCTGCTTCAATTCGGCGTCTGCGCGCCCCAGAGTCCGGAACGCGGCTCCTGACGTACGACCGCTATTCGAGTCGTTCCCCGTCTCCGAGACATACAGAGTCGAACTCTGAAGATAGTTTGTTAGTAGTAAAGCCGCGAGCATTGCCGTTCTTTGACGACTATTGCACGAACTTGTATCCCACGCCTCTGACGGTTATTAACCGAATTGGATTATTTGCGTCCACTTCGATTCGCGTTCGAAGCCACCGAATGTGTACATCGACCGTTCGAGCCGATACAAAAGCGTCTCGACCCCAGACTCGATCAAGCAGCGTCTCTCGACTGAACACCTGACCGCTGTTGCGAGACAGGAAGTAAAGCAGAGCAAATTCTTTGGGAGACAGCGGAAGCGGCTTTTCGTCCAGCCAAGCCTCGTGGCTTCGTGGATCGATCTTGAGGTTGCCCCTTTCAATGATCTCCTTAACCGGCTCGCCGGTCGCTCGTCGCAGAATCGCCTTCACGCGTGCGGTGAGTTCCGAAAGGTTGAACGGCTTGACGACATAGTCGTCCGCTCCAAGTTCGAGGCCCTTAACCCGGTCGGTCTCATCGGCGCGTGCTGACACGAAGATGATGGGGGTCGAGCTGTCCTTGCGGACCGCCTTGCAGAAGTCGTAGCCTGACCGCTGCGGCAGCATGATATCGAGAATGATGAGATCCGGCTTCACCCGTCGGAACAGCCGCATGCCTTCTTCCGCTGAGTCTGCAGTAAATGTTGAGAAGCCTTCTTTCCTAAATCGATTTTCAACGGTTTCCACGATGGCGGGTTCGTCATCGATGATTAACAGTTTCATCTGGGCATGTCCCGGCTCTCGTAGCAAAGGTTCCGTAAGTGCCAAACTTCCACTCTCCGAGAGGTTGTAGCGCACCTAAGTTAAGGTTGTGTAAAACCGTTCACCTTAGAACATGATACTTTGCGAACGCTTGTCGCCGTGTTAGGCAGTGAAAGCGGAAAGGGCCAACCCAAGGTAGCGTGAACACGCAACCTTGGGCCGGCCAGGAGTATGGAGTCTTAGGCTCGTCGTCGTCGAAGGCCGAGGAGGCCGACCATTCCAGCGCCGATGGCGAGGAAGGACGACGGCTCGGGAACGGCGGTCGTTCGGTAGGTAAGAACCGGAGCACTGCTCGGGAGGTTGTTGCCGATGCCCGCGAAGGTACCTGCGGTGCCAGCCGTCTCACCGGCGAGTACGAGTCGGAACTTGGTGCCCGTCTGAACATCACCGATCAGGGTGGCAATGCCCGCGCCTGTAAGCGAAGCATTGTCGATCTGGCCGCTGTTCACGTTGCCCGTGGTCGTGAAGTTGATCTTACCGAGCAGGGTGGGTGCACCAAGCTGGGTGATGTAGCCGCCGGGGACCGAAGCGTCAAACTTCAGAGCGGTGTTCGCCGGTTGAATGCTTGTTGCTGTGTCCGTCACGAGCAGAACGTCGATCATGCCTGGGGCGCTGAATGCGGCGTTCGATTCGGTGAGGCTCAGCGTGATGCCGGTGAGAGTGAGGCCAGCGCCGATCGCGGCGGGCGTGAACTCAACGACGCCAAAGGAAGCGTTGGCATTGTTGTCCGAGCCTTCCGCATTGAGGAAGGTCTTGCCGCTGGCACCCGATCGAGGACCTGCGGGCTTAACGGTGGCAACGTCGGATGCGACGAGGGAATCTGCCATTGAGACTGCGACGAAGGCGAGTGTGATTGTGGTTACGATTGCTTTCATTGAGACCATCTCCCTCCCGACGCATTGTTCTGCCGGGATTTGTACGAGCCTAGCGCCCCGACTTTAATCAGGCGTTAAGGGGAGATGGAAGGGTGAGAACCTTAACTTGTGGCCATTATTTCGACATTCGCACGAGGCACCGTCACCTCGCCGTCGCGGCCCTGAAGCTTCGCGTTAAGCACGCGAACCTCGGTGCCCGAATCTACGACAACCAACTGCGCGGGCAAGCCCGTGACGGATCCCAGTTCGCCGAAGTAAGGCTCGCGGATCACTCGAATCGGGGTGCCAATCTTCAGCTCGAAAGAGTCGCCTCCACCCTTCGACGCCGCGGAGTCCGCAGGGATGGGAACGATGATCTCCGGTCGAATGACGCCTGCCCGAATCTGAGTGGCGCCGTTGATCGAGGCGTCCTTGCCCTCGAGCGACTTCAAAAGGTCGAACGTGCGCTGCGCCATCGCGAGGAAGCCGAACCCTTCGGTCACCAACATGGTGATTGGGATCTGCTCCTGACCGGTGATCGCAACCCCGATGTCATAGCCCAGATAATTCGTGAGGTCGCTGTCCTTGATGCCGCCTGCGATGAGACCAATCGCCCCCACATCACCCGCTCGCTTGATCGCGTCCAAAGTGAGTCCTGCGCCACCAACGAGGATGTTGCCTTTGTCAGAGTCAAGGATGTCGGAGGCGTCCAAAACCTTAGATGGATCGCTTACCGCGATGCGAATCTTGCCCATCCGTTCGCCACCCACTCCGAAGATTCCTTGGATCATCGCGCAGCGAGTCTCGACGATTGCGCCTTCTTCCGGCAAAACCTGAGCGATCTTGCCCTGGATGTACGCCTTCACGTCTACCGGGATCGAGGACTCGCGGACGAGGATGTTGCCCGTGACTTCGCTGGTCGACTCAACCGTTCCCTCATATTCAGAGGTTTCCATCGGCGCTTTGAAGAAGCCGAACAGTTTCTTGCCCTCCGCAACGACGTCGCCTTTGGCGATCTTGTCGCCTTCCTTCACCTTGAGGACGCTGCCGATGTCGGCGGGCTCGATCCCCATTTTGAGGGCGAGCTTGATCGTTTGAAGCGGACCGGGGAGCATCGCCTGAGCGACGACCTGATCGGGTGTCACGTGGTCGCCCTCTTTCACCAAAACAGTGCCCTTGATCGGGAGTCGTCGAACCCGTCTCACCACGATGTCGCCGCTGACTGTGAGTCCGGGTGTATATGCGCTTGCCACTGTTTCCTGAATCCTCCGTGCCGCGCAAGCTCAACGCCCGCGCGGGTGAGAGTTTACTTCAGCTTAAGGGCCGGTCGGCAGAGGTTCCGCATTCGATGCCACCACCGGCGGTAGGAGCACCGTTTTGAGGGCTAGAGAGGCGTTTTCGACCCCGAGATTCCAGCTTCGCCAATCCGCGTGGTCGAGGGAGTCCTTCTCTCGGGAAAGGCCCGCCTCAATCTTGCGCCGTGCCTCGGGAGTGAGGTTTGGAAGAGCGGCGACGAGAGCGGGTGTCGCGTCCGCACTGAGGTCGACCAAGGTTTCGGTGTCAATCTTGTTCGGTGCGCGTCCCGTGTTGATTCGGGCCACCATCGCGTCCGGATTGGCAATGTTGAGGGTGACAACCCCGATCAGAAAGAGAGTAAGCGCGCCGAAAGCGAACCTCGGGTGACGGCCTCGGACCACTGTCGCGAGAAACCATCCGAAGACGAGAGTGATCCACGCGAGGGCGGCACTCACGTAGAGCCGAAGCTGGGACATCCCGTACGAATCGACATAGATCGCCATCCTCTGCATTGCGGAGGCAAGCATCACGAAGAGGAGGATGACGGTGGCCGTCGCCATCCAATTGTAAATTCGCTCCTGAGCACGGGTCTCTTTGCGAACCGCCGAGTGGAGGGCCAGGAGGAGGGAGAGGGCCAAGACTCCGACCGAAACGAGTTCGAAGAAGCCGCGCCGTGCGTAGTCGCCAAAGCTTAAGTGGGCGGTGACCTGGACGAGATGAACGCCACCGAACAGGTACGGGATCTGGAGCACCACGAAGACGGCGAAGAGGGCATTGATCGAGCCGAGAATGATCGCCACTTCGGTAATGCCCAAGGCGTTGTCATTCGCCTTCGGCGGTCCGTAAAACACGTGATCTTGGGCGAGGAACAGTCGCCGGAAGAGACCGCCCACTAGCCACGTGCAGACTACGCTGATGCAAATGTTCGACCACATCGCATTGGGATCAGCATGCGCGGGACCGGAAAGTAGGTTTTCGAATCGAGAGTCCGCGCTGGCGAGAAGGCCCGCAAAAATCAGCACGATCGGGGCGGCGATGAAGATGCCGCGCACGATCGCTTTCGCATTAGACATCTTCTCCCCAAACTGATGCCAGCGCCCCTCGAGTCGGGCCAGCATCACAAAGTCGGGAATGAAGGAGAAAAGGCTGCCAACCAGGCGGAAAGGGTAGTCCAATACGGAGCCAAAAGCGATTCGCCCTGTACGTGCCCGGAGGGTTGCGAGGCCAACAACAAGGAACAGCGCGAGGGCGTTCAGGAACTTGAGAGCGTCCGCGTCTCGCCAGGAAAACAATCCTAAAAACAGGATCGCCGGTGCGACGAGCCGGGTGATCTCACGGGAGACGGGTTGGCTCCGATAGCGGAACAAGTAGCTGCATCCACCGAGGATCGAAAGTCCGTACAGAGTGAACCCAACCCCCCAAGGGGCGTCTCTGAGGAGTAAGTTACCGACGATTCCGAGAATCACGCAGGCCACGAGCGCCCTAGTCGCGAGATCGATCTGCTTGGTTTGGTCCATGTTCCATCTCCGTTAAGGGAAGGAACATGTAGGGCTTTCAATTGTCAGCACCGTAGGCTGAAAGGCCCACCATCGACGCCCTCATCAGGATTCCCTCGCCGCTTCGCGGCCTTTAGGAGAGCGCTTCGCGCTCTGGGACGCCGCTTCGCGCCGGGGACGCGGCTTTCGCCGCTAGGCGCTCTGCTGTGGCCATTCCCTCGTTCGGTCGTGCCTTCGCTGAGTATTCGCTCACGGAAGCCCGAGGGACGCAAACTCAATTCGTTCAAACAGTGCGTCCCCCGATTCGGGCTTCGGTTCGCTCATGCGAAGGCAAGGCCCTCAGAGGGAATTGGTTGACCTTTCCGGAGAGGAATGTGCTTACGCCGTTCTGCGTGACAATTCCTCACGGAAAACGGAAAACGGAAAACGGAAAACGGAAAACGGAAAACGGAAAAAGGAAACCTACAGATCCATGTCCGAACTGTGGCCGGGGAACAACTTCGCGGCTGGGTCGATATACGTCTTCGCAAAACAAACCGCGGTCGCTGCCTCGCCAACTCCCGTCGCAATCAGCTTAAGTTTCCCGGGGAAGTTGCAGACGTCGCCAACCGCGAACACGCCGGGCAGGTTGGTTTCGTATCGATCGTCCACCTTGACCTGGTTTTTCTCGATCTCGATGCCCCATTCCTTGATCGGGCCCAGGGAGGATTTGAATCCGATGTTGACAATCACCGCATCGCACTCGTGCATGTGGCATTCCTTGGTTTGCACATTCTCAAGGGTGATGCCGGTGATGCGGCCGTTGCCGTGCAGCGCCTTCACGGTGTGCCAGAGCTTCATCTCGACTCGGCTCGCCCTTACTTTCTCGATGCTGTCCTCATGAGCCTTGAAGACGTCTCGTCGGTGGATGAGGGACATCGGTCCCGCCACGTCTTCGAGGTTGAGAGCCCAGTCAAACGCGCTGTCGCCGCCACCGACGATGGCAAGCTTCTTGCCAGCAAAGGTTGCTTTGTCCTTCACGCCGTAGAAGATTCCCGTGCCCTGAAACTCTTCTTCCCGTTCCACACCAATCCGGGTCGGCTGGAACGCCCCCGCGCCCGCCGAGATGATCACCGTCTTGGTCGGCAGCTCTTTGCCTCCCGCCGTCTTGATAATGTAGCCGTCGTCCGTCTTGACTAGCTCATTCGCAGTGTCTTCTAGGACGAGTTCGGGGTTGAACTGAGTCCCCTGCAGGATCATTTCGCGCGCAAGGTCCTTGGCCAGCACCTTGGGGAATCCGGGCATGTCGTAGACGTATTTCTCCGGATAGAGAGCAGTGAGCTGCCCTCCAAGCTCGGGGAGGGAGTCGATGATCCGCACCGACATACCGCGGAGTCCCGCGTAAAAGCTGGCGAAGAGGCCCACCGGACCGCCGCCAATCACCGTCACGTCTACAACGTTCATGCTCATCTTAATACGTGCCTCGCACGCTCGACGGTGAGCGTTTCGTTAACAATCTATTTTACCTTTTCGGATCCACTTACCCAAATCTCTCCTTCCGGTCCAAACTCCTTCTTCCAGATCGGGACGTCTTGTTTGATCGTGTCGATCAGGTAGCGGCAAGCCTCAAAAGCCGCGTTACGGTGCGCGCAAGCGGCCACGCAAATCACCGCAATGTCACCGGGTTCGAGAACGCCGATTCGATGGGCGATCGCAACATTTGCTTCCCATTTCTCGCTCGCAGTTTTCGCGATGGCGTTCATTTGGGCGAGCGCCATGGACTCGTGGGCTTGGTATTCGAGTCTGCTCGTTTGCTCATCGCCAGTGACCGCACGGACGACGCCGCAGAATGTGACGATGCCGCCGAGACGCGGATCAGCGACCGCTCGCTCAAGAACGGACAGTTCGATGGGTTGGTCAGTGAGGATGGTTTGACAAACGGTGCCCATTCATTGATTCTAGATGGCATCGATGAAGCGGACAGCGGTTGCAGGCGCTCCCGAAGAGATATCGGCGGCATTTATTTGTTCTCCCTACGATCAGTTTCGGGGGAGTTTGCGGGCTTTGGGACGGACGTAGGTGGCAGCCAGACCGGATCGTTTTGCGAAGCGCCTTTGCCCGTACGTGACCGTGCGTCAGTGGGCTTTGGCCCCCGCGCGACACTTCGGCCGCGGCTACAAATCGCCGGAGCGATCTAGTCCGGAATTAGTTTCGCCTAAGCGAAACTGTAGTCTCGACCTCCGTGGTCGAGTGAAAACAACGGCGAGAGACCCCCACCGGCCGTGGCGATCTATTTATCCTTGTAGAACGATCTGAGCGTGACCGGATCCAGCTTTACTGACCCATCCGCGGCAACGCTCCTTCCCAAACCCAGCCCGTCGTCGTAACCCCAGATGGCGTTGGGCGCCCTCAGGTCTTCGACGATTTCGGCCATCGCGGTGAACCAGCGAGCGCGCGAATCGGGGGGTGAGACGGGTGGGTAGGCACCGAACTCGCCGAGCACGGTGGAGAGGCCGTTTGCCCTGCCCCAGTCGGCCGCCTTTGCGATTCGGCTCCTGAGATAGTCCTTGCCTAGGCGCTGCTCTCCGTAGCTGCGCACCGATCCTCGGTATTGCTCGGGAATTTGGTCGATCACCTTCGCCACTGCCTCCGGGCTGCTGGGGAAGGGAATATTCTTCATCGCCTGCTGCTCGGGGCCGGTCCAGGTCGCTCCTTGGTGGGTGAAGATGAACGGGTCGTAACAGTGATAGGAGTAGATGAGGTTCGTCTGGGCCAGGGGCTTCATCTCGGTGAGGCCGTCAATTCCGCCCCATCCCGTACCGGAGACCACGATCGTACGTTTGGGGTCGATAGCTCGGATTGCCTCCACCGTCTTTTGCTGCAGCGCCCACCAGACCGGGGCGTTCTTTTGAAATACCGGCTCGTTGACGATCTCGAAGACGGTGCTCCCGAGCGCTCGGCCGCGATAGTGTTCGGCCATTGACTTCCAGAAGGAGACGAGTCCAGAGTTGTCGTGGTCCGGAGTGTCTAGCTTGAGCTGGCCGTTGTCGTGGAGGTCAAGGAAGACCATCATTCCGGCTTGGTGCAGCGTTTGCAGAGCCTTGTCGAGATAGGGAAGGGTGACGGCGTTCGGCTTGCCGTTGTCGTAGATCGCCTCGGGCGAGACGCAAAGTCGGACAAAGTTCACGTGCAGTCGCTTAAGGTTGTCGATGTCCTCTTGCTTGAAGTAGGTCTCGTAGTGCTTCGTGTCCTTCGCGTTGGCGAGGTAGCAGAACCAGCGAGTGACGTTCACGCCTCGGTTGAGTCGGTTGAGAACGTTGTTGGGCACTCCGCCGCCTTGGGGCGTCAGGACGATCAGCGCGGCGAGGGTCAGCATCGACATGATTGAATTCTAACGCCAGTGGGGCGAATTCCGAGCGCCTTATTTCCGCGATGCCACAATCCGACGTGACCTACGAATACCAGACCGCATCATTCCTCCTCTCGATCAATAGGGATGGCACCCCATTGGAGGCTGTCGATGCTCACATAGCAGGAATGCAAAGGGGAGGATGGGAATACCTCGAGCTGACTTCCTCCGCGACGAACGTCGCTTTGTCAGTAGTGGTTGTCTACAAGCGATTGCTAGCGTAGCCAATAGATCGCACCGACGATCCGTCTCCGATACATAATCTGCCCATGGTTTCCGAGGAGAGGCAGATTGAGATCGTCGACGCACTGAAGTCGTCTCGCGCAACCGGAGCGGTCCTTCGCCAGGAGGCGATGCAGTTGCTGAGTGAACTGCCCAGCTACAACTGGTCCGGCATCTACCGCCTCGAAGGCGACACATTGATGCTCGACGAATACGTCGGCGCCGCGACCGACCACACCCAGATCAAAGTCGGCGTGGGCGTGTGCGGAACGGCAGTTGCTGAGAACAGCAATCAGGTGATCGACGACGTGCGAGAACTCACCAACTACCTCGCCTGTTCCACCCAAACCCGAAGCGAGATCGTGGTGCTCATCCGCCGAGGTGACGAGATTCTCGGGCAGATCGATATCGACGGGCACACCATCGGAGCGTTCGACATGGCCGACGAGGTCTTTCTCGAGCACGTCGCTGGCGTATTGGCAGAGCGATGGGACTAATTCCGTTCTCCGTTGGCAGTTGTCCGTTGCGCCGTGAACGAAAAGGCAAACGGAAATCACCCGCCGCTAACGGGCGGGATAAGGGCCAACTCGGCACCTGCCTCAATGGCATCAGACTCGGAAACGAATTCGTCGTCGGCCGCCAACCGGCAAGACGTCGTGTCGATGCCTGCGTCGCGAAGCGCTTGCAACACCGATGAAGTCAGCGGCGACGCCTCGACAGTCACCACGGGACCGTGGCGGTCGCGTAGGTACGCGAACATCAGGACATCCCATTGAGCCATGACCCCAATTTAGCCGAAGTAGACTGGTGAGGTGAGCACGTTCGATGTGATTGTGGTGGGGGCTGGGCATGCCGGGATCGAAGCCGCCCTCTCCAGCGCAAGGATGGGGCTTCGGACCGCCTGCATCACGATGCGCCTTGACCGCATCGGCCACTTGCCTTGCAACTGCTCGATCGGAGGACCCGCAAAGGGCCATATGGCTCGCGAGGTAGATGCATTGGGCGGTCAGATGGGGATCACCACCGACTTCGCCCTCACCCACATCCGTCGAGTGGGTACCAGCAAGGGACCCGCTGTGCAGACCGTACGTGCCCACGTTTGCAAATCGCTCTACCCGCGCCTGATGCAAGAAGTTTTTACCCGGGAAGAAAACCTGACGCTTGTCGAAGGCATGGTGGATCGCGCATCCGCGTCGAATGGACGAGTCAATGGCATCTACTTGGCCGACGACACATTCATCGCCTCGAAAGCAGTGGTGCTCACCACCGGCACCTTCCTCAACGGCCTTTGCCATGAGGGGAAGAAGATGACGGTGGCGGCCCGCCACGGTGACCACGCCTCGATCGGCCTTTCCGCCTACCTGCGGGAGCTTGGGGTTCATATGCGACGGTTCAAGACAGGGACGACTCCGCGCGTTGCGAAGTCGAGCATCGACTTTTCGCTGACACCCGAGATGGATAGCGAAGTCGACGCCGGTCCGATGAGTTTTCTTCATGACCGCACGTTCCCGGAGAGGCCTTTGTTGCCTTGCTGGCAGACGCGGACCAACGCGCGGACCCACGAAATCATCCAGGAGAACCTCACCGAAAGCGCGATGTACTCGGGGCAAATTGAGGGCATCGGGCCGCGTTACTGCCCGAGCATCGAGGACAAAGTTGTGCGGTTTGCAGATAAGGACAGCCACCCGATCTTCCTAGAGCAGGAGGAGTGGGAGGGCGAATCGATGTACGTACAGGGCGTCTCCACCTCGCTGCCCGCCTCCGTTCAGATCGAACTCCTACGCACCATTCCAGGCCTCGAGAACGTTGAGATGATGCGCCCTGGATACGCGGTCGAATACGACATGGCCGACCCGCTGCAACTCACCCCACACCTCATGTCGAAGCTGCTCGACGGCCTCTTCCTTGCCGGCCAGTTGAACGGCACCAGCGGTTACGAAGAGGCGGCCGGGCAGGGAATCGTCGCGGGCATCAACGCGGCCCGATGGGCACAAGAGGAACCGGCAGTTGATTTTCCCCGGGATAATTCCTTCATTGGCGTGATGGTAGATGATTTGGTTACCAAGGGTGTCGATGATCCGTACCGAATGCTCACCGCCCGCTCCGAGCATCGGTTGCTGCTGCGCCACGACAATGCGGACACCAGGCTAACGCCAATTTCCCGGGAGATCGGCCTGTGTTCCGAAGAGCGATGGGCACGGTATTCGGCGAAACGTGATGCGATCAATGATGGCTTGGCGCAGCTTTCCGAAGCCTACGTGAACCCGCTTGAGAATGCGCCCCTGGAGGCGGTCGGCTCCGTCGCGGTCGCCGAACGCATGTCGCTGTTCGATCTTCTGAAGCGCGCCGAGATTTCGTTGGTGAATGCGGAGCAGGTCGCGATCGCTTGTGGTCGACCGCTCAACCTTTCAGTCCAGAAAGACGTGCGAGAACAGATTGAACTCGCCGGAATTTACGACGGCTTCCTGAAGCGACAAGGAAAGCTGGTCGCTCAAGCGAAGCGACTGGAGGACCTCAAAATTCCGCTGACCTACGATTATGAGGCGATGTCCGGTCTTAGTTATGAAAGCCGAGAGAAGCTGAATCGCGTGCGCCCGCTGACCGTCGGCCAGGCCTCTCGCATCCCCGGGGTGAGGCAGAGCGACATCACGCTATTGATAGGCTACCTAAGGAACCGAAGGGCTGCCCCTTCCGGCCACCGGCAGGTGTAGTCGGCGATCACATCGACGTGGAATCCTCGTCTATTGATAGGCTCCCTAAGGAACCACCAGCGGGAGGACAACGTCGATGTGATCGCCGACTACACCTGCCGGTGGCCGGAGGTGGCTTTCTGTAGACGATCCCAAACGGCCTCCCAGTCGGGGCCATCCGGCGGCGACTGCACGAGAATCTCGGCCAATCCCAACTCGTCAAGACGATGGAGTTCGGCATACAAGCGAACCGCGTATTCAACCGGTTCTGAACTGCCAAGGTGCAAGCCCGGCCCGGAGAATTCGCCTTCTACCAGCCGAATCGGCGTCCTCGGCGCGTAGTGGCGAACATACAGCCCCGGAGAACGACGTTCGACCGACTCAGAAGGTCGCAAACCCCCAACTATCGCCTCAATCGCCTCGCGAGGCACTCCACCCGGGCGAAGGATCGCAACCCCTTCCTCCGAACAATCGGCGACCGTCGACTCAATTCCCACCGAGCATGGACCACCATCCAAAACTAAACTTAACAAATCACCGACCAAAGGATCAATATCTTCGGCCCGAGTGGGAGACAAGGACATAAAACGGTTCGCGCTTGGAGCCGACAACGGACCGCCTGCCGCATGAATCAACCGAAGTGCGACCGGGTGAGCCGGGACTCGAACCGCAACTGTTGCCAAGCCAGCTGTCACCTCATCCGGAACCGACGCCAATTTAGGCAGAACCAGCGTCAACGGTCCTGGCCAAAACGCGGCCGCGAGCTTCTGCGCAACCGAAGAAAATGACGAAACCACTTCCTCGACCTGAGACAAAGACGCCAAATGAACGATCAGAGGATTGTCTGCAGGTCGCCCTTTCACCCGAAACGTCTCGCGGACTGCAGAAACGGAGGATGCCAGAGCCGCGATCCCATAAACCGTTTCCGTCGGCATGCCCACCAGCCCACTCGACCGCAGTATCTCCCCTGCTTCCTGAATACGTTCCTCAACCGCCGGTTCGATCCTCACCCGAGTGCCTCGCGCATTGCGCGACGTGGAGCCGACTGTCCGGTCCACCACTCAAAAGACCGCGCGCCTTGCGCTACCAAAAGCTCCCGGCCATCCACCACTTTCATGCCGGCGTCTGCCGCACCTTTAAGAAAGGGCGTCAGCCCCTCCATATACATCAAATCGTACGCAACCGCGGACACGGAAGCCCTCGACCAATCCACCGAGAGCGTCTCGCCCCCAAGACCAGAGGAAGTCGTATTCAAGATCAGTGAAGCCCCCATCGGATCAGGAAACTCAACCGCCTTCTCCCCAACCGACTCTGCCAACTCGACCGCCCGTGAATGAGTTCGATTGTAAATGCGCAATGAGCAATGCGCCTCTACCAATGCCCGCGCCAACGCGCGAGCGGAGCCACCGGCACCCAGCATCAGCACGTCCCCGTGCATCGGCCCCAGGACCGCCAAGGTGTCCAGAAACCCCGGACCATCCGTATTGATCCCCTCGCGGCTTGCTAGTCGAACCGTATTCACGGCATCAACCGACCGGGCAAACGGCTCGACCGTGGAGCACCACGCCAACGCTTCCGCCTTGTGAGGCACCGTCACGTTGGCACCTTGGTAGCCCATCAATGCCAAGTGATCGAGCGCGAGGTGAACCTCACCGGCGGGAACCCGAACCGCCACGTAGCGGAACGAAAGCCCGAGCGCGTCATACGCCGCTTGGTGCATGCGCGGAGAAAGGCTGTGACTCACCGGGTCGCCGATGACCGCAAAATCCGCAGCGGTCGCGTCGCGCCACTCGTAAACGTTCATGCCGGTTTGTTTCGAAAGGCGTACATGCGCTGGCCACCGAAGTTCCAAACGGCCACCACTGCGGCGGCTACGACTTTGGCAAGCACCTTGCTCCGCGATGAACTGTCCAAACCGTTGTAAATGTGCGTGAAAATCGCGTCGTTAATGAGCAGGCCCACCAAGGAGATGGCATAGAACCGCCTGAGCTGAGCGGCCCGCTCTGCTTTACCCCGAACCTCGAAAGTCCAACGGCGATTCCAAACAAAGCTGTTGAACATCGCAACGAGAGACGCGATACCGCCCAAAATGAAGGCCGACGCATTCTCAGGGCTGTTAGCGTAATTCGCGACCAATGGATACTGCATGAGCGGCTGCCCAACCACTTGGCTCAACTTCTGGCCATTAATGTGAATGACATCCATCAGGATCAAGGTCAGACCGGTATCGATAACGAACGACGTGCCGCCGACCACGCAGAATTTCACTAGCTGGTGCACCAACGTCTTCTGCGCCACCGGCTTAGCCTGCTCGTCGGCTAGCGTACCGGGCGTCTCGTCAACTGGAACCAGAAGCGCCTGATAGATCCCGCCGGTTAAGAACCGCTCGATCATCCGATTGATCGCGGTGGGACCAAACTCCTTCGAGGCCATTTTCCGAACCCAAATCGCCTCAATCCCGCTTCGGTTGGCACCCAAGATGTCGGTCATCAACTGATCGCCAATCATCACCGCTTCCGAAGGCTTGCGTTTGAACTTGATACAGGCCAGGCGATACATCGCTCGGCTCGGCTTGAACGTGCCGCGAACCGTTTCCACGCCCAGCAATTGCGAAATACGCGCGAGGCGCTCGACGTTCTTGGTGTTGCTGAGGATGCAGATGTCGAAACCAAGTGCCTTCGCCTGATCCAGCCATCCCATCACTTCGGGGGAGAAGTCTTCGCCGCGCCACTGCACGAGCGTGTTATCGACATCCACAAGCAGAAGCCTTTTGCCTTCATCCCAAAGCTTCTGAAGGTCCACCTGATGCAGCGAATCGGCCGCATGGGCAGGCGTGAAGGGGTGGTACATGCTCGAAATCAGCGAGCGATCGAACCGGCCAGAACGCCAATCACTCAAGGCTTTTTTGCCTCCAGGCGAAGCAGATGCTTCCGCTTTTCGATGTTTTTCACGTGCTCTTCCATCGTCTTCGCAAAGACGCTGTGCCCACTTGGGAGGGCCACGTAATAAAGGTACTCGTGTTTTGCCGGATGAAGCGCGGCTTCTACGCTCTTAAGAGTGGGCGAACAGATCGGCCCCGGCGGCAAGCCCTTGTGAGTGTAGAGGTTATAGGGCGAATTGACCGTCTTGTATTCCGACCTCTTCAAGGGTCTCCACTTCTGCAGCCCGTAATTGATCGCCGCATCAATTTGAAGCGGCATCCCCTTCTTAAGTCGGTTCTCGATGATGCCCGCCACGATCGGCCGCTCATCGTCGTACTTCACTTCCATCTCGACAAGCGAGGCGATGGTGATCAGTCGCTGAATATCCTTCGGCTCGTTAAGCGGCTTATAGATTTTCCGTTCGAACGCCTTCAACTGCCGATCGATCACGTTGTGAGCCCCGACCAACGGAGGAAGATCGTAGGTGTCCGGATAAAGATAGCCTTCTAAGGAAGTCGTCGGAAGCGGGAAAGAGACATCCTTCGCGAACTCCGCGGGCTTGCTTACGAGGTCGAGGTAGTCGACCGCGTCGCTTACGTTGTACTTCTGCAGTAGGTTGGCGCTTCGGCGCGCCCAGTTCGTTTCGGGCAATCGCACCATCTGGGATATCGGTCTCTGCAAGCTGCGCAAAATCTCGTCCCCATCCATTCCTGGATGCATGAGGTAGGTGCCAATGGGCACGCTATTCTCGTGCCTACCAAGCCAAGAGTAGATCCGTAGCGCGTTCGGATTCCGCACGATGTTCTTGTGCTTGAGATCGAGCAAAACGGGCCCGAGTTTCATCGACTTATCGTAGCGAACATAAACCGAGTTGCCCGATGGCATCGGCTGAATCCCATTGCGAAGCCAAATCACCGAGCTCGCGGCCATGCCCGCAATGATCCCAATGGCGATAAGCGACCTAGTGCGTTTTTTGTTCATTGAGATACCGCTCCAGGATCACGCTCGCCGCCTCGCCGTCACGCCTCTTTCGTCTTTCGCTGGCCTTCAGGCCCTCCTCACGTAGGCTCATGTCGGCCTGCACGCTGCTCATCGACTCGTCGACCAAGTACACAGTTTGACCCTGATCCACCAGGTGTTGAGCCAGATTTCGGCAAATTCGGGCCATCCGTCCTTCTTCGCCAGTTTCCTCGATTGGTAGCCCAAGGACGATCGCATCGACCTCCTCCTTCTTGGCGAAGGCAACGATGGCCAGGGCATCGGTCTTGAGGGTTCCGGAAGCCGACATGGTGGGCCTGGGCGTGATCACCGGAATCGCAGTTTCCGCGATCGCCACGCCGATGCGTTTGAAGCCGAAGTCGATCCCCAGCAGCCTCATCCGCGGAACGCCTCGAGAATCTCGGCGTGCACGATGCCGTTGGAGCTGATCGCCTCGTTAGCAAGGGCATCCTGCCCTTTGAAATCCGTAAACTTGCCGCCCGCTTCGCGCACGATAAGACTAACTGCAGAAATGTCCCATCGGTTCACCACCGGGTCAATCATCGCCTCGACCCGACCGGAGGCCACAAGCATGTGGCCGTACGCATCGCCCCAAGTCCGGGTGGCGAGCGTTTTCTCGGATAGCTTGCTGAAGCCCTTGATTCGCCCGTACTTTGTCATCGAAACGTGGGAGCCACAGGCCATGAGCGCACCTTTCACTTGAGGTCGAACGCTCACGTGGGACGGGCGCCCGTTCCAAACTGCGCCTTGGCCCACTTCGGCATAGTGCATCTCGTCCAGGGCAGGGAAGTAGCAGACTCCTAGAATCGGTTCTCCATCCCGCTCATAGCTGAGCAGGGTTGCGTAGAGTGGCACTCCGCTAATAAAAGACTTGGTTCCGTCAATGGGGTCGATGATCCAGCGGTCGGGGGTGTCCTCGCCCCCTTCCTCTTCGCCCAAAATATTCTCGCCCGGATACTTCTTCTCGATAAGCTCGCGGATCATCCGCTCGGCTCCCTTGTCCGCGACGGTTACCGGAGAGTTGTCCTTCTTCGACTCCACCTCTATCTGAGTTTGGAAATGGGCGAGAGTGGACCTGCCGGCTCGGAAAGCCGCATCTAGCGCGAACTCGAGTCGGGGCGACATGAGGGCAAGTTTACTCGCTCCAGCCTCGGCCCCAGATTAGCTGTAGGGCAAGAGTATGTCCCGCTGGGAAAGGATTGATTAAGACTTACCCATATTGGGCAAGTTCTTGAGCTGGCCGGGCCTAGAATGGAAATGACATGAGAAGGTCTGCGTTTACGCTCATCGAGCTACTTGTTGTGATTGCAATCATCGCCATCCTGGCGGCGATCCTCTTCCCGGTCTTCGCCCAGGCAAAGCAGGCCGCCAAGAAGACCGCGTGCATCTCCAACATGAAGCAACTTGGGCTGGGCGTCCAACTCTATTTGGGCGATTCTGACGACCGAATGCTGTACCGCTTGGGTTCCGCCAACTCCCGATCCGGGCTGATCCCCACCAATAACAACAACCGCTGGTGGAACCTGCTCATGCCCTATGTGAAGAACAAGGACATCTACCGCTGCCCTTCCGACGAAGTGCCAACCCCGAGCAAAGACGTTACCGGCGCCCTCTCGATCCTCCGTTCCTACATCGCAATCTTCCCCGCCGAGAGTCTGATTGCGACTGCAATCGAAGCACCGGTGGACACCATCGTGATCACCGAGAAGTGGGGCAAAGACTCCCTAGGCCCCATCACCGACTCGTGGATCGAGCCGTACAACGGAGACTTCTCGATCGACTCCCACGACGTCTCGCGCGCCTACAAGGCGGCCGACCGGCACTCGAACCAGATGAACGCGGTCTTCTTCGATAGCCACGCACGCTCCAAGACCGGCTCGGCGATCCGGGCTAGCAAGGACCTGAGTGGCTGCCAACTCATCTACTCCTTCCCCTTCTCCGGGCCCAACCCCCCGTCCGTTACTTCGACCAGCGCTCAACCAGGTCAGCCCAACGTCTGTGCCAGCTTCACCTGGCCCTGACCGGTTCCGGAGATGGTGCCCCTCCCGGGGGAACCGTGGGGGAGGGGGCTCGCCAGCCTGCCTATGGAATCACCGATTGTTCCGGGAGGAGAAAATCACTCCCCCATTCTGCCCATTTGGGATTAGAATTCGAACGTGATTGCCGCCGCCGTTTTACTTCTCGCTACACTATCTCCAAAGCCTCAATCCTCCGGTCCCATTGATCCCAGCCTCTACGCCGGATTGCAGTGGAGGAACCTTGGTCCGTTCCGAGGCGGGCGGATCGCCGCTGTCTCCGGAGCAATCGGTCAGCCAGGCGTGTTCTACGCGGGCCTACCGTTAGGCGGCGTGTGGAAGACGACCAGCGCAGGCGTAACCTGGACCCCGATCTTCGACTCGATCAAGGAGGCCTCCTCGGTCGGCGCGGTCGAAGTCGCACCGTCGGACCCCAACGTGATCTATGTCGGCATGGGGGACATGATCAGTGGTGGCGGGATCAACGAAGGCAACGGCGTCTACAAATCCACTGACGCAGGGAAGACCTGGGAGCACCTGGGGCTTGACGAGACGAAGCAAATCCCATCCATCCTCGTCGATCCCCACGATCCGAACATCGTGATGGTCGCCGCCCAGGGCAATGTGCGGCAGGAATCGGACAATCGCGGCCTCTACCGAAGCACCGACGGCGGCAAGACGTGGAAGAAGACCCTGTTCGTCGACAAGCAGACCGGCGTCCAAAAGATCACCTGGGCCTTCGATCACCCGAATGTGATGCTCGCCACCACCGTTCGCCACTATAACGCGGGAGGCGGCGGGCGAGGAGGATTCGGCGCCCCCACCGACGGTCCGACCGGCACGATTCTCTTCAAATCTACCGACGAGGGCGTGACCTGGAAGGAAGTGAAGGGAACCGGTCTGCCTCGCCTTTCCGGGCGAACCGGCGCGGCGATCGCCATGAACACCAACTCCCAGCGGATGTTCATCGTGGGCAACTTTGGCCTCTATCGATCCGACGATGGCGGTGAGAACTGGCGGCAGATGGATGCCACCGACCGACGCGTTTCGAACGGCCAGGGCGGATACAATTGCGGCGTCTATGTCGATAGCAAAGACCCCGACACCGTGTTCGTGGTGAACACCTGCTCCTACAAATCGACCGATGGCGGCAAAAGCTTTACCGGATTCAAAGGTGCCCCCGGAGGCGACGACCCGCAGCAGTTCTGGTTCGACCCGACTGACCACAACCGCATCTTCCTCGGCTCCGACCAAGGCGCAACCGTGAGCCTGGACGGCGGTCTCTCGTGGAGCTCTTGGTACAACCAGTCGACCGCCCAGGTCTATCACATCTCGGTCGACAACTCTTTCCCCTATTGGGTCTATGCCACCCAGCAGGACTCGGGCGCGGTGGCAACTCGCAGCCGAGGCGACCTCGGCGAAATCACCCCGCTCGACTGGCTCCCCACCCCTGGGTACGAGTTCGGATCCATTGTGGCCGACCCACGCGATCCTCGCATCGTCTACTCGGGTGGACCCGCCGGCGGAATCGTGAAGATCACCTACCCAAGCGGCCAGTGGATCAACGTGAGCCCAAATCTGAACTCCTCACTACGCCTCCGAAAGGTGAGCAACCAGCCGCTCATCTGGAATCCCACCAACTCAAAAGAGTTGATGACCGGATTCCAGTTCCTGATGTCAACCACCGACGGTGGCGCGCATTGGAAAGAGCTCAGCCCCGACCTCGGCTACCCGAAGGGGGTGAAGCCGCCCGAGCCACCGAAGACCCCGGCCCGCCCCGGCGGCATCACCCCGCCTCCCGGCGGTTCCCTCGCCCAGACCTCGAAGGACGCCGACGAGGTCGACGACGATGATGACAACATGGACAGCGAAGACCGAGAGCAGCAGCCCGGCCCGCAAGGCGGCTCCATCGAATCCATCTCGCCTTCCAGCATCGACGCCAATGTCATCTGGGTGGGCACGAGCAACGGCCTTATCAAGCTCACCAAGGACCACGCCAAAACTTGGGAGGATGTGACGATCCCCGGCCTTAAGAACCCGACTCGGGCGGACATGTCGGCAATCGACGCCTCTCACCAAGACCCCGCGACCGCCTACGTGGCGATCGACACTCACGGGACGGGCGACTTGACGCCCCACTTTTATCGCACTCACGACTTCGGAAAGACCTGGAAAGAGATCGTGAAAGGCCTTCCCACCGACCTTCCCAGCGGCTGCTTTTCTCGAGTGATTCGGGCCGACACCAAGCGCCCCGGCCTCCTTTTCGCGGGCACCGAGAGCTACATGTACGTGTCGTTCAACGATGGCGACGAATGGCAGTCCCTTGCCCAAAACCTTCCGAACACGTCCTATCGGGACATTGTGATCAAGGACAACGATCTCGTGGTCGGCACCTACGGTCGCGGCTTCTGGGTTCTCGACGACATCTCGCCTTTGCGAGACTTGACCGCATCGGTTGCCAGCGAACCGGCTCACCTGTTCAAGCCGGGATCGGCCATTAGAGTGCGCCGAAACATCAACGGCGACACCCCGTTCCCGCCCGAAATCCCCCACGCCCTGAACCCGCCCGACGGCGCGATCCTCTACTACTACTTAGGTGCCAAGCCCTCGGCTTCCATCTCGCTGGACGTAAAAGACTCGGCCGGAAACCTCGTGCACCACATGACCAGCGACCCGATCGCCCCGACCGACGAGCCCGCTGCGCCGGTGCCCGACTTCTGGCTGGAAAAGCTTCACCCCCTGCCCACCGAAATCGGCACGAACCGGGTCAACTGGAACCTCCGCTACGATAACCCGCCCACCTTCTCCCACAGCTACGAAATCAACGCCAACCCCGGCCAGACCCCGCCCTCTCCCGAGGGACCGCTGGTGTTGCCAGGCGACTACACCGTCGTCCTCACCGTGAACGGGAAGAGCTACTCCGAGAAGGTAACCGTCCGCAACGACCCCCGCTCCCCCGCGAACGGCGGAGCCCTTCGCGCTCAGAGCGCGATGCAGCTTCGCCTGTACCGCGGCATCCAGCGATCTTGGGACGCCTACCAAGCTGCCGTCGCCCTGAAAAAGACGATCACCGACGAGATCGGCAAGTCTCCCGCCGACGATTTGGATAAGGCGGTCACCGACTTCCAAGCCAAAATCACCGCCATCGCTGGCTCAAACGGTGGAGGCCGCCGAGGCTTCGGTGGAGGCAGAGGCGGCGGCCCCGCCGCCGCCCCAACCTTCGCCAGCGTGAACTCCGCCCTCGTCCGCCAACTCAACAACCTAGACTCCGGCGATATGTCCCCCAGCGAGCCGACCGTCAAGTCGTTCGAGATCGCGAACAAGGAGCTGTTAGCCACGGTTGCCTCATGGAACGCGCTCGTGGCGAAGGATCTGCCTGCGTTCAACGCGGTGCTGTCGAAACACAACTTGAAAGTAATCTCGGCATCAGCGTTCGTGATGCCGCAGTAGGCCTCCGGAGATGGTTCCCCTCCGGGGGAACCATCTGGGAGGGGGCGCGACAACCTCGCGCCTCTTCGCCATCCGATTACCCGACAACTCAATTTTGAGCCTGCTGATCCCGTCAGGCGCCGAAACCCTCTGCCACGGTTCCCCCTTTCAGGGGGAAACATCTCCGGAGACATCGCAACCACAAACCAATCTCATCATTGCGTCACAATTGCAACCAGCACTGACGATGAGAATTCCGACCGGGACGGTGACGTTCCTCTTCACCGATATCGAAGGCAGCACGAAGCTGTGGGAGGAGTTTCCCGCTGAGATGGGAGCCTCCTTGGCCCGCCATGACGCCCTGGTTCGGGAGGCGATCGAGCGCCATGATGGCTACGTCTTCAAAACGGTGGGAGACGCCTTTTGCGCCGCCTTCCACACCGCCCCCCAAGCCCTTCTGGCCGTTGTGGAAGCCCAACTCGCAATCCACGCCGAGACGTGGCCATCTGGTTTGAGTCTCAAGGTAAGGATGGCCCTAAACACCGGGTCGGCAGAAGTTCGAGACGACGACTACTTTGGACCTTCGCTCAACCGAGTGGCTAGGTTGCTGGCCATTGCACATGGAGGGCAGGCGATCCTCTCCGACGTCACCCACGACTTATGTCGAGACGTCCTCCCGGAAAGCGTTACTCTTCGGGCACTGGGCGAGCACCGACTAAAAGACCTTGGACGGCCCGAGTCGGTATATCAGGTCTGCCACCCAGATCTCGTCTCCGAGTTCTCGAAGTTAAGGTCGCTCGAGACCTTGCCCCACAACCTGCCTCGACAGCTCACGAGCTTCATCGGCCGAGAGAGCGAAGTGGAAAAAGTGAAGGGCCTCGTCTCGAAAGGCCGCCTCTTGACCCTAACCGGATCTGGCGGATGCGGTAAGACTCGACTCTCCCTTCAGGTGGCTGCCGAAGTGCTCGACACCTACCCGGATGGAGCGTGGCTCGTCGAGTTGGCGCCCCTCTCGGACCCCGAACTCGTGGCACGGGCAGTCGCCGGTGTGCTCGGCATGAAAGAGCAAGAGGGGACCTCTGCGATCCAAGGATTGAAGGAATTCTTGAAGTCGCGGAAGCTCCTCATCGTCCTCGATAACTGCGAGCACCTGTTGGACGCTTGCGCTCACCTCGCCAACGAAATCCTGAAGCACTGCTCCGACATCACGATTTTTGCAAGCAGTCGAGAGGGGCTGGGGATCGCGGGCGAAGTTACTTATCGGGTGCCTTCGCTTTCACTCCCGACCGGGAAGCTGACTGAAACTCCAGAGAGCCTGGGCCAATACGAGGCGGTGCGCCTATTCGTTGACCGCGCCCTCGCAAACAGCCCGACCTTTCAAGTGACGAACCAGAATGCGCCGGCAGTGGCGTCGGTTTGCCAACGGCTGGACGGTATTCCGCTCGCCATCGAGCTCGCCGCCGCGCGTCTGCGGTCGATGTCGGTGGAGGAAGTGAACGAGCGATTGGACCAACGGTTCCGCTTGCTCACCGGTGGCAGCCGCACCGCTTTGCCCAGGCAGCAAACCCTCAGATCGCTCATCGATTGGAGCTACAACCTGCTCACCGATGTCGAGAAATCCCTCCTCTGCCGGCTCTCCGTGTTCGCCGGCGGTTGGACCCTGGAAGCCGCCGAGCAGGTTTGCGCCGCCGAGAGCTTGGAGGAGTGGGAGATCATCGACCACCTCACCTCACTTGCCGACAAATCTTTGGTAGTTGCCGAAGGGCGAAACGGAACGACACGCTTCCACCTGCTGGAGACGGTGCGGCAGTATTCGCGAGATCGGATGATCGAGAGTGGGGAAGCGGAGTCCATTCGAGACCGCCACCTGGCTTACTTCGCTCGCGTCGCCGCCGCGATGGAGCCCCGGATGCTCAGCGAGATGCCGGAGGTTTTTCCGCTCATTGAGCGGGACCTCTCGAACTACCGCACCGCCCTTTCCTGGTCACTTGAAGGCGAAAACGGTATCGACATCGGCTATGCCCTCGCGAGCGATCTCGGCCTCTTTTGGCGAGTTCGCGGCTATTGGCGAGAGGCCATGGATTGGTTTCAACGGTTCCTAGACACCGTCCCCCTAGAGCGCGCGCCCGAAACGCGCTGCCGGGTCCTGCTTTCCGCCGGGTGGATGGCCGAAATGAGAATGGACTTCGAGGCGGTTGAGGCATATGCCCAAGAGTCGCTAGAGATCGCCCAGCGGTTCGGATATTTATTGCAAGAAGGGCGTTCACTTGCTCTACTCTCGCCAGCCGCACGATCTCGGGGTCAACTTGGGTTGGTTCGAGAATTGCTAGAGGAAAGCCTGTCCGTGTACCGCCGAATTGGACACGAGCATGGGATGGTGACCGGCCTCGTGAACCTTGGCGCCTTCTATGAGTCGACGGGCGAGTTGGAGATGGCCAGGGCAACCCTTGAAGAAGCCCTGAGCCGGCTCACCGAGCAGGGCCGCGTCAGGGGTATTGCCTACACCACCGGCCGTCTGGGCTCCGTAGCCCGTCTACAGGGCGACCTGGACCTTGCCGAAGCCTATCTGTCGAGATCTATCGAGGCTTTTGGAAGCATCGGAGGTACCGTCGAAGTGACCGAGGTCCACGCCTCGATTGCGCATGTGAAGCTCGATCGCGGGGATTTTGAGGCCGCCGGGTCCCATCTGCGGATCTGCTGCGCAACAATGCAAGAGTTGGGCGTGAGCCAAGCCCTCTTCTGGTGCCTCATGGCCCTCGGCAGGGCCGTCTTCCATCGGGCCCCCCTCGTCGCCGCCAAGATCTGGGGCACCGCCATGCTCAACCCCGGCTCCAACTTAGACCGAGGAGACCACGCCCACAGCCCCGAGCCCGACCAGATTGTCGCGCGAGGTCGGGAGGCTTTCGGGGACGGCTTCGACGCAGCGTTCGAAGAAGGAAGAACCCAAAGCACGGATCAAGCGATCCAGTCGGGATTGGAAGCCTTAGGGTAGTCCTAGATTTGCCTCCCCTTGCCAACGATGGTTCCCCTTTCCGAAGTGGGAGCCGCATAGGCGTTAAAATAAGCGTCCGGTGCCTCCCCTTGCCAAGGATGGGTCGTGCCTTGGCAAGGGGAGGGCAGGGTGGGGGTTCGACGCGTGACGCGAGCAGAGAGCCCTTTTCGAACCCTATTTTAACGCCAATGGGAGGGCAGGGTGGGGGTCCGACGCCTGTCTCGATCAGAGAGCCTCGGTCGAACCCTATCTTAACGCCAGTGAGGGGGAAACGTGGGGGAGGGGGATTTGCGAACACCGACAGCCCCATCCGGTCAATCCAAAACCCAAAATCAAAAATCCTCAATTCCCCAGAGGTATAATCTCGTTTCTTCCGCACGTGGGGGCTTAGCTCAGCTGGGAGAGCATCTGCTTTGCAAGCAGAGGGTCAGGGGTTCGAATCCCCTAGCCTCCACCAGCCTTCGCAACAAGTTGCTATGGCTGGTAAGCCATGAGGGAATTGTTGCGAAGGCTGCCCGCCGAAGCTCTCGAGAGCGAAGGAGGGCACTGGGCCCCTGGGTAGTCGAATGCGGTATGTCTACTTAATTCGCAGCCAATCGGCCCCAGAGCAAAGGTACGTAGGTTGCACTGCTGACATCAAAGACCGACTTACCGCGCACAATAATGGGTGCTCGCCACACACCTCCAAGTTCACCCCATGGGAACTCGTGACTTTCCTTCGGTTTGAAGACGACGAGAAAGCCTATCAATTTGAGCGATACCTAAAGTCGGGATCCGGACGCGCCTTTGCCAACAAGCACCTTTGGTGACAAGTGCTTCCTCGATATGGCCTTGGATATTAAGATGCCTTAACAAACAAGAGGCTCACCACAAATCCTTAACCTTTGCTGCTTATAGTCAGCTTGTTATGAAACGCAAGCGCGGCGCATTTACATTAATTGAACTCCTAGTGGTTATCGCCATCATCGCGATTCTTGCTGCGATTCTCTTCCCCGTCTTCGCGCAGGCGAAGCAGGCGGCCAAGGTCACTTCTTCGCTCTCCGGGCTTAAGCAGATTGCGCTCGGCTTGCAGATGTACTCGGGCGATAGCGACGATGTCGCAGTTCCGAACTACGGCTATGCCGAGAATCCGGCGGTCGACCCCGACCAATACCACTACAACAACACGTGGGTTGGGCGAATCTATCCGTACGTGAAGAGCCAGCCGATCTTCTTCGACAAGACCTACCCCGAGATCACCGACTACAACAAGCGGTATCTCGATCCGTACTACCCCTACGAGCCTTACACCTACACCTGGGCTTGGATCACGACCTTCTCGATCAACGTCGACGGCTACACCCAGATGGGTGCGAGTGACAACCCCTGTACGCCAGGAACCGACGCGACCGGATACTCGCAGAGATCCTTGACCTCGTTCGAGGACATCGCCGGCCGAATGGCGGTTACGCCGACTCGCTACGGAAGCATTGGAAACTGGTCTTGGCTGCGATTCATCCTTCCCCAGGCGTCTCAGCCAATCGCTGACCGCTATACGGATACCTTCTCCTGGAACGCACTCGTGTTCGATGCCCGAAGGACGTACGGCCAGAAGTTCATCGGAGCATTTGCAGATGGTCACGCGGGCAAGTACGGATACGAGAAATTCGTCAAGCGCTATGCGGATACCCCTTCCAGAAACGAGTACGACGGTTCGAGTGCAGGCTACTGTTCGGCGATGGATTCGCGCCAGCTCTGGAACTTCTGGGGAGCTCCTTGGCGCCAGAACTAAAGCTGAAGGTTTGGGCTTGCGTGGTTGTCATCGGCGCTTCTTGCGCTGGTTGCAGTTCGCAAGCCGGACCGAACGACAAGACGCTTAAGGGCAAAGAGTACGACGCCATCGTGAACAGCACGGTGCCAGCAAACGAAAGGAACAAGGCGAATACCATGCGGGACTCGGGAAGTCCTACGCATGGGAAGCGCTAGTCGCGACATGAACTGCAGTTCGACCCCTGAGATAGGGGTCGGGCTGCGGTTACAATCTTCACCGTTATGTCCTCGCCAACCGAGATGCCCCATGCAGAGCTTGCGATGCGAGCCCTGCAGCAGAATCGGCTGGGTGAAGCGTCAAAGCAGGTTCTCCTCGCTCTAGAGCGAACACCCGCAGACT
Source organism: Fimbriimonadales bacterium (assembly GCA_038321975.1). Classification (GTDB taxonomy): domain Bacteria; phylum Armatimonadota; class Fimbriimonadia; order Fimbriimonadales; family Fimbriimonadaceae; genus Fimbriimonas. Next base: position 103,671 of record JBBQFM010000003.1, read on the forward strand.
CTCAGGTTCTCGTGCTCGCGAGCATGATCGCTTCCCAACAGAGGGACCTCGGGTTGTCCGAGTCTTATCTTCGCCGGGCCCTCGAAGCCGACCCCGACAACAAAGAGGGATTGATCGTCTTGAGCAAGCTCCTTGAGACGACGAAGCGACATCCGGAGGCGATTTCGGTTGCCCACCACGCGGTCACCGTTTTTCCAGACGACGCGGATTTGTGGGGGCATTTTGGCTTGATTTTGGCGCGCCAAGGGGCTTTCGCCGAGGCCGTGGAAGCGTTTAGTAGGGCACGCATCCTTGACCCTCGAAACCCGGTCGCAGTTCAAAATCTCGCCACCGCTCTTGCCGACGCAGGCCACGAGCACGAGGCGATCGAGGCATACCAAGATGCAACGAAGCTCAATCCGCGAAACATCGGCGCGTGGATCAGTCTCGCTCGCATTCTCCTCATGCACGGAAGGTTTCCCGAGTCCATCAAGGCAGCCGACCGAGCACTTGACCTGGATCGAATTAGCCAACCTGCCCACCTCCTCAGAGCGTTAGCGCTCTCCGAAAACGCCCAGGGGTCCGAAGCAGAGCCCCACCTGCGCCGCGCCGTAAAGCTAAATCCCAAAGACGGCCTCGCGAAGGCTGCCCTCGGCTACTGGTTCCAAGAGGAGGGGCGATTCCCCGAGTCGCTTCAGATTATCGAAGAGGCGATCGGACTGCTCCCCGACCACGGATTCGCGTACTACAATTTCTTCCGAGCGAAGAAGGCGACCGAGGTTGAACCTAGCTTCATCGAGGCGCTCAAGACCCGGGTCCAGAACTCAGGTCTTCCCGTTCGAGACCGAGGTTACATGCACTACGCGCTCGGTAAGGCACACGAAGACCTGAGGGAGTACGAAGCGGCAATGCGCTTCTACACCGAGGGCAACCGTTGCGCCTATGAAATATGGCTCTCGAAGCGGCCGTGGGAACGCGAGGACTATCACAATCGATTCAGCCGAACGATCGAGGTGTTCGACAAGAATCGGCTAGCGAACCTGGCGAAGGACGGATTGGACACCGATCTGCCCCTCATCATCGTTGGGATGATGAGGTCGGGCACTTCGTTGCTCGAGCAGATTCTTTCTAGCCATCCCGACGTTGTGGGCGCAGGAGAGCTACCGTTCTGGCACGACAATGAAGATGAGGCCTACGATGGCGACCCAATCCCGAATGGCACGAAGATCCGTGCGCTAGGCGAACGCTACACGGAGCGTTTGAGGACGCTAGGGCCGAACGCTAAGCGCGTGACCGACAAGCTGCCCCACAACTACGCGATGTTGGGTTTGATCCATGGCGCTCTCCCGAACGCCAAGATCGTCCACGTAAAGCGAAACCCGGTCGACAACTGCCTTTCGATCTACACGACCGCCTACCAGCGCCCTCCCGTCTTCGCCCACGATCGAGACAACATCGTCTTCGCCTATCGCGAATACGAGCGAATCATCGCGCATTGGCGAGCCGTGCTCCCCGCTGACCGTTTTATTGAAGTGCAATACGAGGACTTGGTCTCTGATCGTGAGTATTGGACTCGGAAACTGATCGACTTCAGCGGCCTCGAATGGGACGACGCCTGCCTTAGTCACGAGACCAATCAAAGGGCAGTTCGTACGCCCAGCCTTTGGCAAGTCCGCCAGCCGATCTACAAGACATCGGTAGAACGGTGGAAGCGATTCGAACCCTGGATCCCCGAGTTCCTCGCTTTACAAGATTGATGCTAAGCGGATGCCGCTGCGAACAAATTGTTTTGCACTGGTTATTGGGGGGCGCCTCTACCAATTCGGCCACAAAACCCGAAGGTTCTGGCTGGATTTGAACCAGCAAACTCCCGCATCTTAAGCGATAACCCAACGCGTCCGGCTCGCTGCGGCTTGGAGATGATGGCACCCTGCCAATTCGGCTCGGGACTTTCGGACTGGAAATCGCGCCCCAAGCAAAACCAAAACGTTGGCCCGTGGTCGAAGCCCCCAAACCTCCCGACCCCGAAGTCAGTTCTCTCCTGAACGCTGGCGATGCCTGCCAGCGCGGGTAACGTCTTTCCATGCTTCCTCTGCTTGCCCTCAGTCTGACGCTCGCGACCACCACCCACCAGGAAAGCGCCGACCCATATGCCAACGAGACGGTGGCCCAGCGCGACGTTCGCATGAAGTGGTTCCGCGAGGCGCGGTTTGGGATGTTCATCCACTGGGGCGTTTACTCGGTGCCGGCGGGGACCTACGATGGCACTCGAATTCCTAGCATCGGCGAGTGGATCATGCACGAAGGCAAGATCCCGACCGCGCGGTATCAGCAGTACGCAAAGGAGTTCAACCCGGTCAACTACGACGCCGACAAGTGGGTAAAGGTGGCCAAGGAGGCGGGGATGAAGTACATCGTGATCACCTCGAAGCACCACGACGGCTTCGCAATGTTCGACTCAAAAGCCTCCCCTTGGAACATCGTCAAGGCATCGCCCTTCGGTCGAGACCCGCTGAAAGAGCTGTCGGCGGCGTGCAGGAAGTACGGTATCCGGCTCGGCTTCTACTACTCCCAAGCCCAAGACTGGAACAACCCAGGCGGCGCGGCCGCGGGCGGCCATTGGGACCCCGCGCAGAACGGCGACATGACCGAGTACATCAAGCGAGTCGCGGTCCCCCAATTGAAGGAGATTCTCAGCAACTACGGTCCCGTCGCCTGCCTTTGGTGGGATACCCCTTATGACATGACGAAAGAGCGCGCGGACCTGCTTTTGCCCGTCCTCAAGCTCCAGCCGGGAATCATCTACAACAATCGCCTTGGTGGTGGCTACAAAGGCGACACCGAGACCCCCGAGCAGTACATCCCGGCCACCGGATTTCCCGGCCGAGACTGGGAGACATGCATGACGATGAACGACACCTGGGGCTACAAGAGCTACGACCAGAACTGGAAGTCGAGCACCACCATCATCCGGAACCTCGTAGACATCGCCTCGAAGGGTGGGAACTACCTGCTGAACGTCGGACCCACCAACTTGGGAGAAATTCCCGGTCCTTCGGTTGAGCGACTCAAGACAGTCGGCGCCTGGATGAGCCAGAACTCGAAGGCGATCTATGCGACCAGCGCGAGCCCATTCAAAAAGCTCTCCTGGGGTCGATGTACCAAGGTGGTCAACAAGTCCGGCGCCACTCTCTACCTGCATGTGTTTGACTGGCCCACCGACGGCAAACTGGTCGTACCCGGGCTGAAGAACAACGTTTCGGGCGCGACGCTCTTGGCAAGCGGAGGCAAGCTTGGCGTTCGAAACACGAGTGACGGCGTGGTTATCGACGTGCCTGGTGCCGCACCAGATAAGGTCTCGTCGACGATCGTGCTCAAAGTGAATGGCCCCCTCATTGTCGAAGAGCCGTTGATATCGCAGAACGCAGATGGATCGCTGAAGCTGAATGCGGGTGACGCGGTTTTGCACGGTGGTGACATCCAGACCGAGGGAAGTGGCGACAAGACAAATATCGGTTTCTGGACGAACCCGGCCGATTGGGTCGAGTGGCAGCTCAAGGGGTTGCGTCCAGGCAAATACTCCGTTTCCTTTGACCTCGCCGCACCAACCACGACCGAACTCGAACTGTCGGTCGACGGGAAGAAGCTGGGCGTTCACGTTCCGAACACGGGCAGCTATACGAACTTCAAGGTGGTCGAGGTCGGGTCAATCGATATCCCCGGAGGCACGTCGGTGACGCTGCGGGCGGTCTCCAAAGGTTGGCAGCCGTTCAACCTGCGATCCGTGTCGATCCGGCCAACCCAATGATCGCCGCTCTCGCTTTGTTGCTTCAGGGTCCTCAATTGACCTCGCAGGGCCTCGCCGGTTACGTGAGCATGTCGGTGCCCGCACCACCCGAAGGGTTCGGCTACGGCGTGAGTTTGTACGCCGCGGCATGGCCCCTGGTCAAGCGCCCGATCCGCGACTTCCAGATCGGCCTCGCATCAATCTGGATCGTCCCCGAAAACCTCAAAATCAACGAGCCCTTGCTTCCGAAAGGGACGGTTGCACGGGACAACTGGCCGGAGCGCGGACCTAGCTATCGAGACGTCTTTCAAACCATCGAAGGCGGACTCGGCTTCTGGGCGAGCACCCGTTTCGGGTCAACCACCGCCAAGTTCCGAATGAACGGCACCCCGAACGGCTACAACCACGAGATATCGTCCCCCGGTTGGGGCTTTGGTGACACCAAGGCGCTGACCCCCGAGCAAATGGGCATCGCCCAGCTTAGCAACCGCATCCTCGTCCCTCCCGACGGCATGACTTTCAGAGAAGGCACGATCGGCGACCTCCTCGGCTACGCCTGGATGGCTCTCCCCATCGTTGCGCCGAAGACGCTCCCCGTGCCAACCGGAAATCAGTGCTGGACTCTGTTCCTAAACGCAAAGAACTTCCGAGGCCCCGTCGCCTTCTACACCCCGGCCACCTGGAGCCGGATCTCCCGAATCCATCCCCCCGCGATCGCCCGCGGCCTCGACGCCCGCCCCGGCCTCGTCACCGGCGGGGCAATTGAGATCAACACCGTCCCGCGCTATGTGGCCAAGGATGCAACCGGCAAGACGTTCACCAAGATTCCCGCCCTGCAGTTCCCCGTGGACAAAGACGGCCGCACCGTCCTCATCCACAACCTCACCCACTATTCGAAGGATGCCCTTTACACGCAGGTCGAGAAATGGCTCGCGGGCGGAGATATGCCTTCGGGTCAGTTCGACGCTCGTGGAGCAAGCACTCCGACGGTGACGGCTGGCCCATTGAGGGTCAGCCAAGGCGAGAAGAACGCCTCGATCACCGGCACCGCCCCCTGGGTCGAGACGACCGCATGGAACGGGTCAACCTTTGGTCTTCAGTGGAATCCGGCCGCCGTCAGCAAGTGGGCGGGGAATCAGCGGAAAGGGACATTCCTGGAATACTGTCGGGCGGAAGGCGGGAAGCTCGAGGCGATCCGCGCGGAAGAAGTCCCGAAGGAGACAGGCTTGCAATCCGCCTCGTTTCCGCCGGCGGTCACTCACCAATCGTACAGTTCATCCCCGCGTTCCTCGGGAATCGGGCCCTTCCAAGTGACGCTCACAGATGGCAGCGTGGTGACCTACTCCTGGTACCGCTTCGTCGACCAACCGTCGCTTCAATCGGCGGACCTTTCGGTTGAGGAAAAGAATCGCCTGCAGGCGATCGTGGAGAAAATCCACCGCCAGTGGACTCCCAGCAAGCAATACTTGCCACCACCAAAGGCGGGAACGATCGCCGCTCTCGATTCGGCGATGTTCGTCACCCCACCGAAGGGCCTCGAGGTCGGCTATGTACCCGTTGTAATTCGGCAAGCAGATCGCTAAGGAAGGAACAGGAGGCAGAAGCCTTCGACTAACTGACTTCCAAAACCGCCGCCCCAAGCACATCCATCTTCGGTGTGACCCCCAGACCCGGCTCACGCGAAGCCGCCATCATACCATCCACCCGCTGCGGAGCCCCGTCCGCGATGCTGACCGTGACATAGCTGTTGAAGTCGGTCGAAGTAAACCGATTCGCCTCCGGCGTACTGTGGGCTAGGTGGGCGATCGCCGCCGTGACGATGTCCCCACCCCAAGAGTCCTCAATGGTCAGGCCGATACCCAGGGTGACGCACAGATCCCGAACCTGGCGCGCCTTGGTGATCCCGCCAAGCTTGCTGATCTTGATATTCACCGCATCCATCGCATGATCCTGATGGCCCCGCAGGACCATGTCGATCGAGTCAATATTCTCGTCGAGAATGAAGGGGTGATCGGTGTGCTGGCGCACGCTGAGACACTCTTCGTAAGTGCGGCACGGCTGCTCGATGTAAACATCGACATCACGAACCGCCCGAACCACCCGCATCGCCTCATGCTTTAGCCATCCCGTGTTCGCGTCCGCCACAAGGCGATCTCCTGGCTGAAGCTGGGCGGAAACCGCGAATATACGCTGGATGTCCACATCCGGATCTCCGCCGACCTTCAGCTGAAATCGCCGATATCCGTCGGCCCGATAGCCCGCCACCTTCGCCGCCATCTTCTCCGGGTCCTCTTGAGAGATCGCCCGGTAGAGCGTGACGGCATCGCCAAACCGACCGCCGAGTAGCTGGCACACCGGCAGTCCGGCCGCCTTGCCGAGAAGATCCCAGCAGGCCATATCGATGCCCGACTTCACGTAAGGATGACCCTGAAGGGCCGCGTCCATACGGTCGTTGAGTACACCAAGCTCGCGAGGGTCGAGCCCGATCAGATGCGGCCCAAGTTCCTTGATCCCCGCACGAACGCCCGCCGCGTAGGCAGGAAGATAGAATGGACCGAGGGGACAGACCTCGCCAAAGCCAGATTCTCCGGTGTCGGTGATGACTTCCACCACCGTGCTGTCGAACACTGAGACCGACTTGCCGCCCGACCAGTTGTAGGTGCCTTCGAACAGCGGGAGGTCGACTTGGTAGGCGCGGATAGCGGCAATCTTCATTGGGATGATTATGCTAGAGCTTCACTCTCATGATCGCCGTGCTGCCCCGGCCGGTGGCGTTGGCAACGCTCTGAATCGTCCAGAGGTCGATAAGGTTATCTCCGTCGATCACAGATCCGCTGTAGTCACCCCAGGCACCGCCCTCGGTGGCTGCGATCCCCTCGGAGAAATGGATGATAGGACCGAGAAATCCTGGTTTGGCGTTGGCTCGTCGCCACGCAGCCCGCGCCGAGATGAACATGTCGGGGCCCGTCTCTTGAAAGCCGACGAGCACGTCGTTTCGCTTGTTGACCGCGAGGGTCGTCTGGATGAAGCTGTTCACCGGATCCCCAAGGAGCCCGTTTTGGATGAAATCGCCGTGCAGCGAGACCTGGTGCCACTCAACCCCCGCCCGTCCATTGACGTTCACGGTGTGGGAAAACCAAAGAAAGCCGCTCTGCACAACCAGGTTCTTCGGGTTTCGGTCGCCAGACGCGGTCCTCTTGTCGGTGCCCTTCATCGGCGATTGGGGAGGCCAGCCGAAGTAGCGAAAATTGTGAGGCGACTTTATGACCGACTTCACCACTGGCTCGTCTTTGGGTCCGTCGCCGACCATAGTGATTACAATCTCGGTGTCCGTGAATTGAACAAACCGAAGGTCGTCCGTTTTGTCCTGAGTGAACACTGGCTGACCAAGGTCGCCCGCGAAATGGTACACGGTCGCCGGTTTTCCTGCCTTCACGTCTGCCATCTTCATCACGAACGTGTTCTCGCTACCCCCGGGAAAGGAGTAGCCGATCCACTTTCGGCTAAAGCCGATCCCGCCCCCATCGACCTCTGCGGTTTCTGAGATGGAGTACCGATTCCAAGGGCCGCGAGGATCGGCGGTTTCGGAGATCGAGAAGTTGACCGGCTTTAGCTTCTCCTTGTCGTAATACTTCCAAACGTCAAAGCCAAAGACCCGGTTATTTGGGTCGAAGAATAGCTTGGGATCGATGCCATCGATGAGGGCGCTCTGGGCGATTCCATCCACGTAGTGGCCCTCCTTGTCGAAGAGAAGAAGGCCCAAGTTGGTACCGTTTAGGACGTATCCGCCACCCACCGCGATTTGGGGATCAATTTGCCGATTGCCGTCGCTCGCTCCGTCAAAGACAAGGTTGCCGCCCCCCATCCGCGGGTTTCCGTCTTGCTTCCGATTGTGAGCTTGACCACCCTGACTGAAGTTCTCGATATGGATCGGGGTGACGACTTCGGTGCGAACGGCTCGTTCGCCCTGAAACGCGGAGAAGGAAAGTGCAAGCAAGGCAACAAACATGCCCCATTGTAGCGGTGCTTCCTCGGCACCGGTAGGATGCCGCCGCGAGCAAATGAGTACGCTGGATGTTTTGGTGCTCTATCCACTGAGCTACGGACCCGAAGGTCCGGCTGGACTCGAACCAGCGCCCACCCGATTATTTGTCGATAACCCAACACGTCCGGCTCGCGAACGACGAAGGAGAGTCTGACACGGGTCAAATCGATCCCGGGACTTTAAGCAGAGCCCTTGCCCGAAATGTACACTTAAACGTTTCGAAACCTATTCTTGTCGTAGATTTGGTGAATCACTGAACCCTAGTAAGTATTCGGTCGTATAACCACTTAGACCGCCACGAAGATGGCGGCGCCATCATCCAGCAATCTCTATAATCGGCTCGCCTGTGTCCCCAGACCGGCGAGCCCTTTTTTGTTTGCGCCCAGCCCATCGAAGGGGATAACATCCGATCATGCCGAACCGCCAATGGGATGTGCCCGAGACCGAAGAGGGGCTGCAGAAAGGTGCTCGCCCAAATCGAGGACTGCCGGCGAACCGGCGATAATCTCGAACTCGGTAAAGGGCTCCTGAGACTGAGCTACCTCGTCAAGTGGGTCCGCTCCGACACCAACGAGTCTCCCTTCTTCCGCTCGCATGCCCTGTCCACCGAAGCACTCGCCATATTTCGTGAGCTGGGAGAGAAGCAGCTGATGTGTCGCGCTCTGCGTGCCGCCTCCGCCCTCACCGACCCCCAAACCGGCACCGCCATGCTTGACGAGGCGGAGCTACTCGCGACGGAACTCGGCGATGCGGAGGAACTGGCAACCGTGTGGAACACCCGGGCCGCCAAGGCCGGAATGGCCGACCCTAATCGTGCCATCGAGCTTTCCCGTAAGGCACTAGCCGCCTTCGAAAGGCTTGGAGATAAACACGGCGCAGCGTGGTGCCTTTTCAGCTTGGCGATCCAGCTCAGGGACAAAATGGAGGTGGTGGAAGTCGCCTTTCGAGCAACCGCACTCTATCGAGAACTGGGTGATCCCAAGCAAGCCTACAAGACCGCTACACTCGTAGGCCTGTACTCAAAAGACAGTGACCTCCCCCAATACAAGACTTTCTTTGAAGACGCCGTGAAAGACGCCCAAGCAGGCTTGAGCCCCGTGTCTGAAGCCGGGTTTTACACCAAGCTCGCAATCATCGCCCGTCTTTAAGGAGACCAGGAAGCGGCCGAGAAATACGAGCGATGGAGTGCGGAGCTGAAGGCAGGGTCAGAGCAAGATCCGAAAGAAGCCAAGGCGATGGCGAAGGTTTTCGCCAAGATGGCCAAGCTGACCGGGAACAAGGACGCCGAGAAGCTGTTCAAGAAAGGGAAGTAGGGGCGCCAACCGCCAGCCCGTCACCGTAGTCCTCGCGTAGCGTGTAGCCGTCGCCTACGTGCGACGCGAACCTATCTTTCCAAATGTGCGGAAAGCTGCAGGGCGCTGGCGTCGGGCGTAGCCGACGGCTACACGCTTCGCGTGGATAATGACGACGGCTTGTCGGCGTATCCCTCCCGGAAGGGCGCGGAGTTCTGAAGACTCAAACCGCGTTGGACTTCGCGACCTGACCCATGAACAGCGCCGAATCCTTCGGCGTTCGAACCTGCGTCGAGTAGTCGACGTGGACGATTCCGAATGTCGGCCGGTAGCCCTCCGCCCACTCGAAGTTGTCCATCAGACTCCAAACGAAGTAGCCCTGCAAGTTCACGCCCTGAGCGATTGAGGCGTGCGCCGCCTGAAGGTAGGTGCGAATGAACTCCACGCGCTTGGCATCATGAACTCGTCCATCGATGAGCACATCATCGAAAGCGCATCCGTTCTCCGTGATGATGATCTTGGGCGGGGAATAGCGCCGCTGGGACTCGGTCAACGTAAACGTCAGCGTCTCGGGCTTGATCAGCCAGCCCATCTGGGTCCGATCGGCGTCAGGCAGCTCAAAGTAGTCGTAGTTGAACGGCGGTTTGTCCGCATTCATGATCGTGTTGCCCACGTAGAAGTTCAGACCCATGAAGTCGGTCTTCGCCGAGACCAGCTTGCTCTGCTCGGGCGTGAACTCGGGCATGTTGAAGTTCTCCTTCAGGTACGCCGGATAGTCGCCCGTGTAGATCGGGTCGAGGAACCAGCCCGACATGAAGGCGTCGTGCCGCACGGTGGCTCCCTCGTCTTCGGCCGTCTTGGGGACGCCGTAGTGGTGGTTCGTCGTTATGCCGATCTCGCCGGTCTGGCCGAGGGCTCGGTACCGAGCGACCGCCTCGCCGTGACCGAGGAGCAGGCCGTGGCCGACCTTCCAACCGAGGTCAAAATCAGTATTGCCTGGCGCGTGAACGCCCACCATGTTGCCGAGATAGGCGAAGCACCACGGCTCGTTGAGGGTGATCCAGCGCTTGCATCGGTCGCCAAACGCCTTGAAGCAAGCATCGGCATAGTCACCAAACCACTTAGAAGCGTCCGGGTGAGCCCAGCCGCCTCGATCTTCCAGGGCTTGCGGGTAATCCCAGTGGAAGAGGGTGATTGCGGGCTCGACGCCGTTCGCAATCAACGCATCAATCAGGTTGTTGTAGAACTCGAAGCCTTTCTCATTGCGCTCGCCGTCCCCGTTGGGGAAGAGGCGAGTCCAGGAAATGCTGAGTCGATAATTCTTGAAGCCGAGACCCGCAATGAGCTTGGCATCCTCGGCATAGCGGTGGTAGTGGTCGCAAGCGACGTCGCCATTCTCGCCCTTGGCCACCTTCCCAGGTGTGTGGCTAAACGTGTCCCAAACGCTGGCGCCCCTGCCGTCTTCAGTTACCGCTCCCTCAATCTGATACGCGGCAGTAGCCGCTCCCCAAAGAAAGCCATCGGGGAAACGCTGTTCGGACATTGCTTACTATTCTGACACGCGCTACTTGGCTCCGACCAACTGCTGCAACCGCTTCTTGGCCGCTTTCTGCAATTCTCCGTACTTGGCGAAGTCGCCATTCTTCAAGGCCAGTTCCGCATCGTCCAACAGCTTTAGTGCCGCTTTCGCCTGCTCAATCGGTGGCGCCTTACTCACCACCTGCGGAGTAGTCCCCGGGATGGTTGGCGTCGTTGGCGCGGGCGCCGTTTGGTCACCGAAGAGCTGAGTCAATGCTTCCTTGTAAGTCGGCGCGACCACGATCTTGTCGTTCAAGGCGAGGATCACCCTGAAAAGCCGAGGGACCGCCTGGATCCCCGACGTGTTGCTCTTCAGGAACAGCGGCTCCGCGTACATCACGCTCCGCCCAATCGGGATGACCAGCAAGTTGCCCACCGTGATGCTGCTCTGGTCATTGTTGAACTGCCGGTTGATGTTGCTGATGTCCGGGGTGCTGCTGAAGTTGCCTTCGAGCAGCTCAGGACCGCCAACCGGCGAGCCCTTTGTAAATCGATAGAGGGTCAGCCGGCCATAGTCACCCGGATCGCAGTGCGCCGCGAGCCACCCGCTCATGTTCACCTTGCGAAGGGGCGTGAATGGGAGGATTTGCAAGAAGCCCGCCTTGGGCTCATCGGGAAGCTGCATCTCCACGTAGTAGGGCCGAATCATTTCCGTGGCCCCCGTCAAACCTCGCTCCTTGGCAATCTCCCACGCATCGCCGTTGCTCAGAAACATCGTCGGGTCGGTCACATGAAAAGAGGCCCACTGCAGGCACTGCACCTGGAAGAGGTCCTCCGGGTATCGAAAGTGCTCGACAAGTCCCTTCGGAATTGCGGCTGCATCCTCAACCAAGGTGGGATAAATCGCTCGGTACGCCTTCAAAAGCGGGTCATCTGGCAGAACCGCATAGGCATGGGTTTCGCCTGTATAGGCGTCCACCACGACCTTCACCGAATTCCGAATGTAGTTGATTGCGCCGTTCGTATAACCGATCTGATTCGAATAAGGCACTTGTCCGGTGGAGGTGTATCCGTCCATCAGCCATAGCAATTTGCCGCCCAACACCACCAGGTACGGGTCTCGATCGAACTCGAGGAACGGATAGATGCGCTTTGCTCGCTCGTGGATGTTTCGGTGCATCAACAGTCGAGTCTGCGAGGTCACGTTGCCAGAAACCAGCAAGTTGCCGTCGGCAAGAACGGCACTGAAAGCGAGCTTCGCGAGGAAGCCGAGAGGAATGCCGCGGTCGCCCTTCCACCGGTGATTCTCCGACCCCGTGGTCGTAGGGTAGTCGAACTCTGCGACGTCGGTATCCACCAGTGCATATTCGTCAGAGGCATCGCCCATCTGGTCGCGAGCGTCGCTGAAATAGATTCGAGGCTGATCGATTTTGATGTCGGGCGGCGCAGTTTGCGGGATATCGCGAGCGAGGAAGTCGGGCTGGCCGTCGGGGGTCGAGGTGTTGACAAGCGATAGGGTGAGGCCGTATCCGTGGGTATACCGGAGGCGCTCGTTCGTCCAGTTGCGGGCACCCGAGTCGAGGCCATTGAGGTCTAAATCACGCGGCGCGAGCATCACCATCGTCTGTTTGCCGCCGATCTGATATCGGTCGATGTCGACGTCGGTGAACTTGTAGTAAGGTCGAATACCCTGCAGGTTCTCCAGCGAAGACCGCAGCACCGCCGGATCCCACAGACGCATGTTGTCCAGGGTCGGAGAGGCGAGCGAAACCTCCTCTTTGGTCGGTTGCGGCCGAACATCCACGTCTCGAACTTCAACCCGGTTGAGGTCATAGCCAAATCGGGTCATCGAGATCGCGTGCTCAGCGTAGGGCGCTTCCTTAGCCAATCGGTTCGGGTCGACGATGAACTTCTGGGCGATGGTGGGCCAGCCGACTACCGCGATCGCGTAGTAAACGACCAACCCAATGCCTGCCTTCATCGGTACTTCGTACGGCTTTCCAAATCTCTGTCCGAATAAGGTGACGAGGGCAGTGATCACCAAGAGGAACGCCAAAATGCGCTCGGTAGCCACCTGCTGCATCGCGGCATAACCACCGCCCGTGAACTGGCTGTTCGGCACGAGGCCGACCTCGTACGTCTTCAGATAGAACTGGACGCCATACGCAATCAAACCGATGCCAATCAGGAGGCTCACATGGAATCGAATGTGGGGGCGGCTCAGCTCGATCTTGGCCAGCATCGCAAGGGCCTGCAATCCGACGTAAATGCCAATCGTCAGCAGCGTAGTGAGCACGCAAAGCGCCAGCGCATAGCTCGTGATCGCCCGCATCCAAGGCAACGTGAACACGAAGAAACTGAGGTCCAGGCCGTATGTCGGGTCTTTGACGCCAAAGGCCTGGCGATGAGTGAAGAGTAGATAGGTGTTCCACTCGGTGGAGAAACCGAGAGCGTTGAGGAACGCGATGATCGGTGCCGCAATTCGCACCACGTCCGATCCACGCACCTGGACCCACGACATCGCGTTCGAAATCAGCCGCTGACCAAGCGATTCCGGGGCCCTAAGATAGATAAGGCTGAGGCTCAGGGCCCTCCGCATGCTGAAGTACAGAACCGTCCAACTCACCAAGAACGCGCCAAGGAAAAGCGTGCCTCGCGTCTTGTAGGCGATGTCAAAGACTTCCGGATGCCGGGCATCGTGGGAGTACCACAGATACTCGGTGTAGGGCACCAGGGTCGCCATCGCAATGGCGGCAAACAAGATGAGAAGGCCGAGGCATCCACCAAATCGCAAGGCCTTACGAATCGCCTGAGGGTCGGGGCGATTGATGTAAATAGGTTCTGGATCAGTCGGCATTCGGATAGAGGATACGTGTTTCCCGAACTTTCCGTTGTTTTAGCCTGCCGGAATGTTGGGCAAGTGGTTCTTTTGCAGCCATTCCACCACCCCATCCGCGTAGTCGGCGCCCGATAGCCGTGGACGGGGCTCCTCGTGATCGGAGATCGTCGGCATCTGCCACGCCTGAGCCAAGTCTTCGGGAACCTCGTCCGGATACGGCTGGTCCGCGAGGGTCAAACAGGCCGAAATCCACATGCGGGGAACGGTCGTCAGGTTATATCCGCCCCCACCAATCGCCACGATTGGGATGCCCAACGCCTTCACCCGCCGCACAGCCCCAAGCCATTCCCCCTGAGTGCACCGAAGGTGACCCAGCGGATCCTCGACATGGGCATCTGTCCCAAGCTGGAGGACGATGTCGCCCGGCCGGTACCGCTCCAAAGCGGGGATGATCGTCCGCTCAAAGGCATGAAGCCATACGTCACCGGTGGTTCGCGCCTCTATGGGCACATTGAAGCTAGAGAAATCGGTGCCCGTCTCATCGGTCCAGCCAGTACCCGGAAAGAGGGTGCGGCCCTCTTCGTGAATCGAGCAGGTTAGCACGCGAGGCTCGTTATAGAAGATCCACTGGACGCCATCCCCGTGATGCACGTCGATGTCCACGTAAGCCACTCGCTCGAACTTCTCCAGCAGGATGTGGCAAGCCACTGCCGGATCGTCAAAGATGCAGAATCCGCTGGCTCTCTCCCTCACCGCATGGTGAAGCCCTCCCCCAATACCGAAGGCCAAAGAAGCGCCCGCGGAGACTGCGCGAGCCGCCGCCGCCGAGCAGGCTGTGTAGGCAAGAGCCGCATCGTACATGCCGGCGAACGGAGGATTGTCCATGCTCCCAAAACCAAACACCTCTCGCAGCCCGCGAAGCTCTTCACTCGTTATGCCGTTTTCGAGGAACGTGCTGATCGTGTCCACGCCCCGAACATACGCCTCGCCATGCACCCTCAGAAGGTCGTACGGATCGCCAGGACCCGGATCGAGAACCTCACTCAGTCCCCAGCGCTCGAGTAATTCGATGGTGCGGCGAAGACGTTCGGGTTTGAGGGGATGCTGCGGCCCGAAATCGTAGTCGAGGATCTTCGGCGTGTAATAGAAGTGGGGCAACACCATCGATGTTAGGATGCGCGAGCGAAGTTCAAAAAAGAAACGGGCCGAGCAGATGCTCGGCCCGCCATGGCAAGTAACCGAGTGGCTACTTGGTGCCTGTCTTGATGGATCGCTGAATCGATCGCAGGCTGGACTGATCACTGACGTACAGGTTTCCGCCTTGGTCAACAGCGAGCCCAGCGGGCCGAACGAAGGTGGCATTGTTTCCACCACCATCGGCTCCGCCAGGGAAGCTATTGATGCCGGCAACCGTCGAAACGACTCGACTGGGGGAGATTCTGCGGACGGTGAAGTTGCCGATGTCGCTGACGTAAATGAAGCCGGCCGAATCTACGCAGATACCGTAGACCAAGCTGAACTTCGTGGTGAGACCTGTTCCATCAAGGTAGCCCTGAGTGCCATCGCCGGCAATCGTGGTGACCACCTGGGTTGGCGTGATCTTTCTAATCAGGAAGTTGGATTCGTCGGCAACATAGACGTTGCCATCTCGGTCGACGTCGATACCGCGAGGATTGAAGAGCCTCGCTCCGGTTCCTGTCCCATCAGTGCTGCCGCTGGAGCCACTAATTGCGCTGTCATCGCCAGCAAGCGTCGAGGCTTGCCAGTTTGTGCCGACCCTAACATCATCGCCTTTGTAGGTGAGTTTCCTGACTCGGTTGCCAAAAAACTCCGAAAGGTACAGGTTGCCCGCACTGTCAAGAGCCATGTCTTCAATTGTGTTGAAACTCGCTCCCGTCAGGACGCCGTTGGTATTGCCAGCAGTGTTGGAACTATTGAGGGTGTTGATCGTCCAGTTTCCTGCATCGAGAGGATCAAGGTAGGACGGAATCGTTGCAACCCGCACTAGATTGTTGTCTCCGAAATAGACGGTGAGGCCATTTTTGGCAACCGCGACCGCGTTGATAGAACTGATTTTGGCGGTGGCACCCGAGCCATCGGCCGCTGTGGCAACATTTCCTGGCCCTCCGGCAATCGTGGTCACTCTGCCATCCGGGGTCATTCTGCGGAGCGCGTTGTTGGAGAGATCCGTAAAGTACAGGTTCCCTTTACCGTCGAGATCGTCGTACTTGATGAGGCCCATTCGAACGGACGAGCCAGTTCCATCATTGAAGCCGTTGGTGTTGGTGACACCTGCAAGTGTTCGCACGATCGCGTCGGGCGATCCTGCGCCACTGACGGCGCTGGGAGGCACGAGACCCTCTGTTTGAGCTTCGACCGTCACCGTGAACTCAAAGGCGGAGACGCCCTGGGGAACGGTGAACCACCACTGCTTGACTTCCGAAGAAGACCCTGACTCGATAGCACCGGGATAGGTGATGTAAGGAACGTTCAGACCGGAACCGGTGCTGGGAATGGTTCCCGTCGCGTTTGACAGCTGAACCTGCTCGGAAGGTGCCGAACCATTCGCGACTCCGATGGGGAAGTAGCCGCCATTTGGGACGACTGTTCGAATTCGGTTGTCGAGACAAGCCACGTAAACATTGCCGCTTTGGTCGACTGTAAGGAGCTGCGGCTGATTAAACGACGCGGTGTCGCCTGCGCCGTTTGCAGAACCCGCCGAACCCGTACCAGCGATACTGCTCACCAGCCAGCTATTGGGGCTAGAAGGGTTGCCGCCACCGTTCGCGCGGAGGGAGAGCTGACGAATGCGATTGCCGCCTTGTACGGCCACAATGAGCGCTCCGTCCTTCCAAGCGATGCCGTGAGGGTTGTTGAAGGTGGCCACGTCGCCGTTGCCATCCGCCGCGCCCGCGGCACCCGTACCCGCGATGGTCACCGTCTCTCCGGCGGGAGAAACCCGGCGAATCTTATGATTGTTGGAGTCGGCCACGTAGAGGAAGCCATCGCCTCCGAAGCAAATTCCCGCGGGAGCCGAGAAGGAGGCGGCCGTCCCGATACCGTCGGCGAAGCCAACGCTGCCGGAACCGGCCACCGTTCCTGTCGAATAGCTGGTCGGGACGCGAGGGTCGGCGCCCGGTCCGAGAACGATCTTGCGGATTCGATGACCGGAGATTTCGGTGACGTAAATGATTCCGTTGTTATCAACCGCAACGCCGCCGGGGCTGTTGAAGGTCGCGCTCGTTCCGAGGCCATCGGTGCCGCCAGCGGTACCGGTGCCGGCGACGATGGTGGATTGTCCTTCTCTCGTGATGCGGCGAATTCGATTGCCACCGTACTCGGTGACGATGAACGCGCCATCGACCGGGTTGACCGCAATACCGTATGGACCCTTGACGCTGGCGGCCTTGCCGATACCGTTCACGCTCTGATTTAGGCCGTTGCCCGCAAGGGTAGATACGAGGCCATTGTCGATTTTGCGGATGACGTTACCGCCAATATCGGCCGTGTAGACAGCGCCATCGCTTGTCACTGCGACGCCGACCGGGAGATTAAATGTTGCTCCGGCTGCGGGGCCATCGACGGTAGTCTGAGTGCCAGTTCCGGCCAAGGTCGAGACGGTCGTCTGGCTTCGAATGTCGCTGAAAGCGCCCACGTTCGTCATTGGGCTGAAAGTGACCTTCAAACCGGGCGCGTTTCCATTCGCGTCCTTCCCGATCGAAAGTCCCCAATTGTTGGTGAGGGAGACGCTGAGCGTCTTGATTCCCACATCGCCCGCCTGGTCCAGCAATACGCTGCTGTTGAACTTGACGGCGGTTCCACTAAAGACCGCGCGGGACTTAGAGTCGCCTTTGCTCGGAGTGATCGTGACTTTCCCAGTGTTCACGTCAACGTGAAAAAGGGCGGATACGTCGCTCCGCACTCCGCCGCCGCCCCCACCTCCGGGGCTATCAACGACGGAACCGCCACCTCCGCAACCGGCTAAGGCGGTCGCGATCAGCGAACTTGTGGCAAATAACCTGAATCGCCTTTGGCGCAGGAAACTAAAATCTGTCCTCATAATCTTCCTCTCACGGTGTAGGGTCAACACAAAGCAACCCAGTACAAATACGTTCTAGCCCTGGTAAAAAAACTCTCGTATTTATTTAAGGTTCGAGTGGTTACATCGCACTGAAGCCGTAATCCTCCCTAGGTAGGGGCCTGGGAGGTAGCAGTTGAGAGGGCGATATCGAGAAACTGGAAGCACCACAAGGTCCAAAATGAGGCAACCGGCTGAGCAAAGTGCTCAGCCGGTTACCAGATAGCCGGAGCTAACTTACTTGGTTCCCGTTTTAACCGACCGCTGGATCAGCCGCATGCTGCTTTGGTCGCAAACATACAGGTTCCCACCTGGATCAATCGCCAAACCTGCCGGTCGGACGAATGTTGCGACGTTCCCACCGCCATCTGCTCCTCCTGGCGTCGCGACGGTGCCCGCGACCGTGCTGACCACGCCAGACGGGCTGATCCTTCGGACATCGAAGTTACCGATATCCGCGACGTACACGAATCCGGCCGAGTCCACCGTCAGGCCATACCCGAGGCTGAACTGCGCGGTGCCAGCTGCGCCGTCCAAATAGCCCTGGGTTCCGGATCCTGCAAGCGTCGTCACCACCTGGAGCGGCGAAATTTTGCGGACCATGAAGTTGGATTCGTCCGTCACGTAAACGTTGCCGTTGATGTCCACATCAACGCCTCTCGGATTGAAGAAACGAGCCGCGTTGCCGGTGGCGTTCGTGCTTCCACTCGCGCCCCAGATGGCCGAGTCATCGCCAGCAAAGGTAGAGACCTGCCAGTTTGAACCGTTTGTTATGCCTCCACCCTTGTAGGTAAGTTTCCTCACTCGATTGCCAAAGAACTCGGTGAGATAGAGGTTCCCAGCGCCGTCAAGCGCCATGTCTTCAATCGAGTTAAAGCCCGCGCCAGTTAACACACCGTTGGTGTTCCCCGCGGAGACTCCTCCGCCCAGCGTCGTCACCGTCCAGTTGCCGGCATCGTACGGGCTCAGGTAGGACGGGATCGTGGCGACGCGGACGGAGTTCACGTCACCGAAGTAGACCGTGTAGCCATCTTTCGAGACGGCAACCGCGTTGATCGAAGAAATCTTCGCGGTTGCGCCCGAGCCGTCTGCCGACGTCGCGATGTTGCCCGGGCCACCGGCGATGGTGGTGACTCTTCCGTCCGGAGTCATCCTTCGAAGGGCGTCCGAGGTCAAGTCCGTGAAGTAAACATTCCCCTTATCGTCGATGTCGTCGTACTTGATCAGGCCCATTCTCACGGCCGCTCCATAGCCGTCGTTGAACCCACTATTATTCGTAGTTCCTGCCAGAGTTCGCACGATCGCGTCAGGCGATCCTGCGCCGCTGCCCGCGCTGGGAGGCACGAGCCCCTCGGTCTGGGCTTCCACCGTAACCGTGAACTCAAATGCGCTCACTCCCGAAGGAACGATGAACCACCACTGCTTCTCAGCCGAAGAGGTGCCTGAGTCCAGCGAGCCAGGGTAAGTGATGAAAGGAACGTTCAAGCCCGAACCGGTGCTCGGAATCGTTCCCGTCGGATTGGAAAGCTGAACTTGCTCGGAAGGAGCAGATCCGTTGGCCACACCGATCGGGAAGTAACCTCCGTTCGGCACAACTCTTCGGATTCGGTTGTCAAGACAGGCGACGTAAACGTTGCCGCTTTGGTCGACCGAAAGGAGCTGGGGCTGATTGAACTGCGCGGTGTCGCCCGCTCCATTTGCCGCACCCGCCGTGCCGGAACCGGCGATGCTACTCACCAGCCAGCTGTTGGGACTGGAAGGGTTGCCCCCGCCGTTGGCGCGGAGCGTCAACTGGCGAATGCGATTGCCGCCCTGAACGGCGACGATGAGCGCGCCGTCAATCCAAGCGATGCCGTGAGGGCTGTTGAAGGTGGCGACATCGCCATTGCCGTCAGCCGTGCCGGCCGCGCCAGTACCCGCGATGGTCACCGTCTCGCCGCTGGGCGAAAGCCGACGAATCTTGTGATTGTTGGAGTCGGCCACATAGAGGAAGCCGTCCCCGCCCACGCAAATTCCCGCCGGAGCCGAGAACGATGCTGCGGTCCCAATACCGTCAGCAAATCCAACGCTTCCCGAGCCGGCAACCGTGCCTGTCGAGTAGCTGGTCGGCACTCGAGGGTCGGCACCCGGACCGAGGACGATCTTGCGGATTCGATGCCCCGCAATCTCCGTGACATAAATGATTCCCGCCGCATCGACCGCAACGCCGCCCGGGCTGTTGAAAGTCGCACTGGTTCCAAGACCATCTGCTCCGCCGACTGCGCCGGTTCCCGCAACGACGGTGGATTGACCTTCTCTCGTAATTCGGCGAATTCGGTTGCCGCCAAATTCGGTGACGATCAACGCGCCATCAACCGGGTTGACTGCGATGCCGTAGGGGCCCTTAATGCTGGCCGCCTTGCCGATGCCGTTGACACTCTGGTTTAGCCCGTTGCCCGCAAGCGTTGACACCAAACCGTTGTCGATCTTCCGGACAACGTTTCCGCCAATGTCGGCGGTGTAGACGGTTCCGTCACTAGTCACCGCGGTACCCACCGGAAGATTAAATGTGGCCCCGGCCGCCGGGCCGTCAACCGTGCTCGCGGTGCCGGTTCCCGCCAGGTTCGAGACGGTTGTCTGACTTCGAATGTCGTTGAACGCCCCGACATTCGTCATTGGGCTGAACGTCACCTTCAAGCCGGGCGAATTTCCGTTGGCGTCTTTACCGATTGTGAGTCCCCAGTTGTTGGTGAGGGAAACGCTTAGCGTCTTGATGCCCACATCGCCCGCTTGGTCAAGCAAAACGCTGCTGTTGAACTTGACTGCAGTTCCGCTAAAGATTGCGCGAGACTTGGGGTCGCCCTTACTTGGGGTGATCGTCACCTCGCCCGTCTTAACATCGACGTGGAAGAGCGCAGAAACATCGCTTCGAACGCCTCCTCCCCCACCCGAGTTGTCAACTACAGAGCTACCTCCTCCGCAGCCGACTAAGGCGGTCGCGATCAACGAACTTGTGGCAATCAACCTTAATCGCCGATGGCGCAGGAAACTAAAAGATGTACTCATACTCTTCCTCTCACGGTCTAGGGACCAACACAAGTCGGCCCGGTACAAATACGTTCTACCAGTGATACGGAAATTCCTGCAATTTCCTAATACTTGAATCAGCGAGAAAAACCTCGCCGCAGTAGGCGGCAAGGCAATTACTTGGTTCCTGTGCCGACCATCCGCTGAATGAGCCGAATGCTGCTGAAGTCGCAGACGTAAACGTTTCCGCCGAGTCCACGGCTATCGCGTGGGGCTGCGTGAAGCTTGCGCGGCACAAAGTGAGTTAAGGTGCGAATGCAGAAAGACAACAAGTATTTGGCTAGATTGTCTCCGTCACAGAGAGCTTTCGGAACGTCACCGGACCGTGGTCTCCTTGCAGGAAGAACGAACCCGGCTCTCCCTCATTGCTGTCCATCGCCCCACCCGTGATGCCTGGAATCTCCTGACTGTCGATGATCGGCTCGCCGTTCAACACGACCGTGACGTAGCGACCCAGCAAAGTGATCTCCGCCGTGTTCCACTCGCCGTGGGGCTTGATCGTGTTTTTGGACGGGGCAAGGAATCCGTAGATCGCTCCGCTGCTCCCCACATGGTTCGGGCTGCCTTCATAGTCGTCCAGGATCTGGAACTCATAGCGACCACGAAGGTAGATGCCGCTGTTGCTTTGCACCGGATAGCTGTACTCGGCGACAAGCTTGAAGTCAGAGAACTTGTCGACCGAGACAAGGTCGGAGCCCACGCCTGTGTTCACCAGCATTCCGTCCTTCACCGTCCACTTGTTCGGTTCATTGGTCGATCGCGGCGTCCAGTCTCGGTGGACCAGATCGATCGTCTCTCCCCACTTCGGCACCGTCTTTGGCAGCACCGGAGCAGGATGGCCGACCCAAGTGGTGGCCTCGCCGCCATCGAGCGTCGTGGTGCCGCGAAGGTTGCCACCGGCAAACTCGCCGATAAATTCAAGATCCGTTGACCGCCCCTCGTACTGCTTGGGCAGCGAGAAGGTCAATCGGCTTCCGTTCACCTCGATGTTGGGGATCGGTCGCGAGCTCCCGAATCGGCCCACAAACCGCCCCCCCGTCTCGCTCAATTCCACCCAAGACGGATACCCGTCCGCTCCCTCTCCTACTATCAAATCCCATCGGCCATAAACGCTCATTGATTGACAGGATTGCATGAGATGAACTTGGGATACAATCAAGACGGCGTTCGGAGCGCCACCGGGTCCGCGGGAAGAACTGAGTTCATCTGGAAGAGTTCGTCGTTTGTTACGTCGACCTTTGTTGCTGCCTGTTCGCGGACCACGGGCCAAACGCAACGGAGGTACGAAATGTCCCAACCCCTACCCGAGCGCGCCGATATGCGGCAGCTCCGAAACCAAGCGAAGGATCTCCTTCGCTCCCTTCAATCTGGCGAAACCCCCGCCGATGACCTCGTGACCGGCGAGCCCAAGCTCGCTGACGCCCAACGAATGGTCGCCCGCAAATTCGGCTTCGACAGTTGGCCCCAACTCGTCAACCAGGTCGAACTCCCCATCCTTCTAAAGCAAGCCCACAATGCCGTCCAGTCGGGCGACTTCGAGGGCCTCGAGAAGCTCTTCAAGACCAAGCCGGTGCTGCGGAAGCACATCAACGACCCGATGTTCTCGTTCGATAGCCCCGCGATCGTGAGCGTCAGCGGGCACCCGATGGCAAGCAAGCTGGTCCCAATCCTCGTGAGAAATGGGGCAGACCCGAACGCGCGAAGCAAGTGGTGGGCGGGCGGCTTCAGCGCCCTCGATTTCGCCAAAGGCGAGACTGTAGACCTGCTCCTCCGCCTTGGCGCGAAGTTCGACGTTTGGTCGGCATCCGCCCAAGGACGGCTTGAAGTCCTGAAGGGCCTCCTCGACGAAAACCCAGAGTTGGTCAACGCACCAGGCGGGGATGGCCAGCGGCCCCTGCATGTAGCCGCCAACGCCGAAGTCGCCGAGCTCCTAATCCAGCAAGGTGCCGACCTTGAGATCAAAGACATCGATCACGAAGCGACGCCTCTCCAATATCAAGTTGGCAAGCCGGACGTCATGCGCACCCTACTTGCCCACGGGGCGAAACCGGATGTCTTCACGGCCGCCGTCCTGAACGACCCCGCGATCCTACAGCAAGTTCTGAGAGAGTCCCCCGACGCCCTCAACGCGAGGACCGGCGAGGGAGACTTCTCCACCCACACGTCCAACGGCGGACATATCTACATCTTTGTCCTCGGCCCAAGCAAGACGCCGCAGCAAGTCGCGGTCGAAAAGGGAAGCACCGCAGTCCTCGACGAGATGCTTCAGAACGCTTCTCCCGCAAGGCGGCTAGTCGCCGCAGCTTGGACCGATGATGCCAAAGCGGTCGCCGAGATCCTGAAGGATCATCCGAACGTCAGCAAGGAAATGGGCGAAGACGCGAGGGCGATTACTGAAGCCGCTCAAAACGGCAAGATCGAAACCGTTCGCCTCTTACTGGAAGCCGGACTCGACCCCATGACCCCCGGAATGGACAGTGGCACCGCGCTTCACGTCGCGTGCTGGTTCGGCCACCTAGGAGTCGTCGAGATTCTGAAGGACAAAGTTCCGTTGGAAACCCGCGACGCGCATCACGGCAGTACTCCCCTAGGATGGGCCGCTCACGGGGCTCAGTGGTGCCGAAACAAGGTCGGCGACTATGTCGGTGTGGCGACCACTTTGCTAAACGCGGGAGCTGATCCACTGGCCCCTGCCAATGGCGACGGTACGCCGCTGCTTGAGCAAGCCGGAGATCGGGAGGATGTGAAGGCAGTGCTTCGAACTCACGGCGCGAAGTAACGAGGCTCCTTTCAAGAACCATTAGGGAAATCAATCAGAGGGGGCCGCGACACGTGGGAGCGTGAGCAGCGGCCCGACCTCTGGTTTACGATCAGCTTCGCTTATTTCGACGTCGAAGGAGGGCCAGCACGCCAACTCCCATCACCGCCATCGAAGCAGGCTCAGGAACCGCGGTCACGTGTCCCTGACCGTCGCCGACGATATCGCCATCGCTGAACGCAACGACCGTGAAGGCGCCGGTGGTTGAGAACCACGCCGTCTGAACAACTCCACCCGGTCCAAGAATGCCGGTCTGAGCGTCGCCATTGGCCCACGCTCCAACGCCATCAAGACCCGGCTGAATGATCGGCCAGTCCTGACCGGATGTCGCCAACTCGAGATTGGCAATGAGATCCTCTTCGCGAGTGTTTCGGAACAGAGTGCCCCAGGCGATATGGTTCGACAGCTGAGCGGCCAACGGGTCCATCATGATGACCATGTGCTTCTGGCCCTCGGCATCGCCGGGCAAGTCATGGGCAAGGCCGATGAGAAGCGACATCTGGCACGGCTCGTCGCTAGCAAACGGATTGTTCAGAGTGGTGACGCCGATGCCGCCCACGCCAAATGCCCATGTCGCAGCGCCGTGATTCTGGAAGCTCTCGAGCATCATGATGTTCGAGACCGCAAAATCTTTGGTCATGTTGACGTCGTATGAAGTGAAGAACTGAGTCTGTGCGCTCGCGATTCCGGCGGCCGAAAGGACGGCCGCAAGTGCAAGTGCTCTGCCTTTTGAATAAGTCAAATCTTTAAGAAGCATGTTTTCCTCGATGAACGCAGCTTTGGGGCCGCGACTTGAGATGGAGGATATTGCTTGAGCGTGAAATTAGCGTGAAATGGGCGGTTTCCAGAAAAACCCGGCGTTTTCTCTGGCCGTAACCAAGAAGAGCATATGTCCAATGGTGTGATATGAACGATCGTGCAAGCGTGACCGCGGTCATGGTCGCCAAGGGGATCGCCGCCGTCTATTCGGCTCCCGAGATTAAGTATCTCGTGCCTCGAGACGTCGGCGAAGCAACGATCGAGATGCTCGAGAGGGAATCGAAAGCCTCCGCCCAGTTCGTTCACATGGTTCAGGACCGCTCCACCCGGGGCCTCGCGTTCGCCATTCAGAGAGTCGTCTCTCCCGGAATGTTTCTCCACCTCGCCCTGCGAAAGAGATTCATCGAAGATGCGGTTAGAAACGCCATCAAGGATGGCTACCAGCAGGTTGTCGTATTGGGAGCTGGCCTAGATACATTGGCCCTTCGCCTCCATGTCGAGATCCCAAGCGCCTGTTTCCTCGAAGTGGATCATCCCGCGAGCCAACAGGAGAAGCACCGCCTTTTGCCCGCGGCTACGCGGACTGAAGAGAATCTCCACTTCTGCCCCTTAAACCTGCTCGATCTCGACCTTGTCGACAAGCTTTCAGCCTGTTCCGGGTTTGCGAAGGACACCCCGACCATGTTTGTGGCCGAAGGGCTGTTCATGTACCTGGCCGAAGACTCCGTGAGGCAGCTCCTGAAGGCATTGAAGGAGGTATCGCCACGCGTGAGGGTCGTCTTCACCTCTCTTGAGGTGGGCCAGGATGGCGAGCCGAGATTCCGCCGTTCCAATCGATTGATGCGTCGATGGCTGGAGATGCGTAAGGAGCCTTTCAAATGGGGCATCTTGCCGGGCAACGTACCCGCGTTCCTGTCTCCCCAGGGATTCCAGCTAGTGAGCACTGCGGGCGCCGCCAAGATGAAACACGAATATCTCGCCACGAACCAACAAAACCTCTACGTTGCAGAAGGCGAGTGGATCTACATCTGCGAATCGAATTAAGAAAGTCGATGCTCGGACGCGTTCGGCTCCTTACAAACGTCCACTCTATTGCATCGAGCTCGGCTGAATAACGCATTCGAGCCGAGGAGGTCCAATGAAGGTACTAACCGAATTTGTAGGAACGTTTATCTTTCTGTTCGTGATTTCCCTCGCGGGTCCGAGCGGCTCTGCCCTCACGCCAATTGCCATTGGCGGGGCATTGATGGTCATGGTGTATATGGGCGGGCACTGGTCGGGCGGTCACTACAATCCTGCCGTTTCCTTCGGGCTCTTTCTACAGAAGAAGCTGCCTGCCAAGGATCTTGCATCCTATGTTGTTGCTCAAATCCTCGCTGGCTTGTTGGCTTTTGGTCTCGGCTGGTACATCACCGGCAAGACCGTTCCGATCGAGCCGGGTGCCAGTTACGACAACGTCAAGGCGCTCATCGTCGAGACAATCTTCACTGCCGCCCTCTTGTTGGTCGTCCTGAACTGCGCTGTCTCTCGCAAGACGGAGGGCCGCGGATTCTACGGCCTCGCGATCGGTTTCACCATCGTGGTGGCCGCTATCGCGGGCGGACCGATATCCGGGGGAGCATTCAATCCCGCCGTCGGTATCTGCGCAACCGCGTGGAATGCGATGCAGGGCGGAGGCTCCTGGTCGCTCATCTGGATCCCCATCGTGGGCCCGCTCCTTGGTGCCGCAATCGGCTCCAGCATCTGGAAGATTCAGGAAAGCGCCCCCGAGTAATTTGGCTGGGTGAACCCCTGCCCTAACCACAACGCTTCGCGGGTCCGATGGAGTCGCATTCGACCTCTCTCGATTGCCCGCGAAGCATATTCACGCCACGCCAGCTAAACACCTTAAATGGCAGCCTAAGCGTTGCGCTTTCGGTCTCGGTGGCCCTCTTCGCCGACGCCGATCTCTCTTCATGAGTTCTCGACGCCTCTACCGATTAACCGAGCCGCTCAAATCAACCGGACCCGTCTCCGCCACCTTCTTCTCAAACCGCGAGTTCGCGATCCGACCCATCAGCGCCTTCTCATAGGCCGCTGAGTCGAGTGGAATGTCGACGGTGGTATCCGTGAACGCCGAATACAGCATCGCGTTCGCGATCTCCACCGAATGAATGCCTTCCTCCGCCGGAGCGATCAAGGGAATTCCGTCGAGGATGGCGTCGATGAAGTTCTGCACGATCTCCTGGTGCTGCCCACCCCAGCCATCAATGGGAATTTCAATCTTCTTGGTTGCGGGGTTCGCAAACGATTCAGGCGACGTATCGCACAGTTCCCGAACTGACTGCTCCGTACGGGTAAAGGTGATCATTCCACTTTCGTAGACGAGCTTTCCTCGGTCTCCGTCGATCTCGAAGCGGTTCGTGCCGGGCGCCTCACCTGTCGTGGTCACGAACGTTCCCGTCGCACCGTTCGGAAACTCGAAGTAGGCGGTCACGTCGTCTTCCACCTCGATGTCGTGGTACTTGCCGAACTTGCAGTAGGCACGCACCTTGGAAGGTTTCCCACAGATCCACTGCAAGAGATCGAGGTTGTGGGGGCACTGGTTCAGGAGAACGCCGCCGCCCTCGCCCGCCCAAGTCGCCCGCCATCCACCGCTGGCGTAGTAGGTGGCCGTTCGGAACCAGTCGGTGACGATCCAACTCATCCGCACGATTTCGCCCAATTCGCCATCTTGGACAATTTCTCGGATCTGCTGATAGTGTGGGTCGGTCCTCTGGTTGAACATCGCAGCAAACACTTTGCCCGACTTCTCATAGGCGGCTATCAATCGCTCGCAGTCGGCTTTGTGAACCGAAATCGGCTTTTCGGTGAGCACGTGGATGCCGTTCTGGAAAGCGTCGATGCCAATGGTGGTGTGGAAGTAGTGGGGAGTGGCGATGAGGATTGCGTCGATGAGGCCGGAGCGAATCATCTCCTCGCTGCTCGTGAAGCCCTTCACGTCCGGGTACCGATTAAGCTTCGTCTCATCGACATCGCAGACCGCCGCGAGTTCGCATCGCTCCATCTTGGGCATGCTCGCCACATGTCCCGATCCCATATTCCCGAGCCCGACGATTCCGAGTCTAACCACGCTCGTAGGCTACCATTTTGAAGAATTCTTTGGGACCCCTTGACTCCTGACGTAACGTCACCTTGCAGCATCATTCTCGACCTAGGATGGAAAACCGTCTCTACCGAACCGGAACCTTTGCCGGGCTTGCCCGAGTGAGCGTGCGCACGCTGCGATATTACGATCGGGTGGGCTTGCTCACTCCGAGCGAAACCTCGCTGAGCGGCCACCGGCTCTATTCGGATGACGACCTCATCGTCCTCCAAAAGATCCTTGCGATGAAGCTGCTCGGGTTCACGCTGGCCGAGATCAAGTCTTGGCTCACCGTAGTCCCCATGGAACTTCCGGAAGCACTCGCCCAGCAGAAGGCGATGCTCGAAGACCGCCGAGACCAACTCGACCGGACCATTCGAGCCATCGCCGATGTGGAGGCGAAGGCAAAAGCAGGGAAGTGGGACTGGGATTCCCTCCTCCGGGTCATCGAGGTGATTCAAATGCAAGAAGACAAAGAGTGGGCTAAAAAGTATCTGACCGACGAACAGATCGCCGCGATGAAAGACATCTCATCGCGATCCTGCACCCCCGACGTAACCGCCAAGCTTGAAGCAAGGCAGTGGACCGCCGAAGACCAAGAGCGAGTCTCTCGTGGTTGGGCCGACGTGTACGCCGAGGCAGCCCGATTGGCCGCCCTTGGGGCTTCCGTCGAGGGTGACGAGGCGCAGGCGATGGCGAGTCGATATGACGCGCTAATCCGCGAGTTCACCCAAGGCGATCCCCAAATCGAAGCAAGCCTGTTCAAATTCTACGCCGAGGCAAGGGATCTGCCCGCTGAGCAAAGCCCCTATCCCGCCGTCGCGCCGAAGGCGCGAGAGTTCGCGGAGAAGGCCTATATGGCTTTCAGAACGAAGTAGATCGCTCCTGAGATGGTTCCCCTTTCCGAAGGGGGAACCGTGGGGGAGGGGGTCGGGCCTACCGACCAACCTCCAGCAAATCTTTCTCGTTAAGAAACGATGCCCAACGGAGCCCGGGTCTTCCACTCGCCACGGGTGAAATCGGGGAAGTCCATCGACCGCCCGCGATGTGCGACCGACGCCTCGCTCAGCGGAGAAACCACCGACCAAGCGGCGGCATCGTAGACATCCTGATCCAACGGCAAACCGTTGCGAAGGCAATACACCATCCGCCAGAGCATCACGAAGTCCATGCCGCCGTGGCCGCCGTTCTTCTTAGCTTCCTCGCCCATTCGCTTCCAGAGCGGGTGCTCGTGCTCGGCGTACCAGTGGTCGAGCTTTGAGCCCTCTTCGAACTCTTCAGTGTTCGGCGACTTGCCCTCGATGACGATCCGGTCGGGATAGCCGCCCCACATGCCCTTCGTGCCCTGAAGCAGGTTCAGGCGGGAGTATGGGCGGGGAAGCTGCTCGTCCCACTGGATCATGATCGAGCGCCCCAAGGCAGTCTGAACGATGCTCGTATTGATGTCTCCCGCCTTGAACTTCAGCGAACGGCGCTCGTGACCCTCGGGGAACTTCTCTTTGGCGTAGATCTCTCGAACGCGGGCGGGCGAGCTGACTGACGACATGTAGTCGAAACGGTCTCCACGGTTGATGCCCATGTACTGGGCGACCGGGCCGAGGCCGTGGGTCGGATAGAGGTTGCCGTTGCGCTTCACGTAGTGATAGGTTCGCCACGAGCCGGTGCCGTGCTCAATCTCCATCATCTGATCTCGCAAATCGTGAATGTAGGAGGCCTCACCGTGGAGTAGCTCGCCGAAGACGCCCTGGCGGCACATATTGAGCACGAGGAGTTCTTCGCGGCCGTAGCACACGTTCTCCAACATCATGCAATTGCGCTGAGTCTGCTCGGCGGTGTCCACAAGCTGCCAGCACTCATCAACCGTGAGCGCAGCGGGAACCTCGACGAAAACGTGCTTGCCCGCCTTCATCGCGTACACCGCCATCGGGGTGTGCCACTGCCAAGGAGTCGCGATGATGACGATGTCGATATCGTCGCGATCGAGCATCTTCTTGAAGTCATAGTCGCCGTTGGTGTAGGCAGTGGGGGCGGGTCGGCCCGCCTTGACTACGCGAGCGACGCTCGCGTTGCAACTGGGGAGATGAGGGTCGCAAATCGCCTTGACCTCGACGCCTTCGAGGAGCATCATCTGGGCGACGTGTCCCGAGCCTCGGGCACCAACCCCGATGAACCCAACTCGAATCTTGTCCATCTTCGGGACAACCAGTTCGGCGACCGATTTACCCTTCCGTTGTGGCTCCATTGGTGCCATTTCGGCAAGAGCCCCCGCCGACACCAATCCCGCCCCAATCGCACCCGCAGCCTTCAACACATCGCGACGCTTAATCACGCTCACAATCTTATCCGGCGGGGACGGTGTTAGGTGCGTCCGGTGCCTCCCCTTGCCGAAGATGGCTTGTGCTTCGGGAGGGGGAGGGCAGGGTGGGGGTTTGGCACCTTGCGCGATTGCAAAGGATGAAATGCAGGGCAACTTACGTGATACTGAGGCAAAAAAGCCGAGGTTCAAACCGTCAATGCGACGCGCCGAACCCCCACCCTGCCCTCCCCCTCCGAGCACGAACATCCCACAAGGGGAGGCGTTCCAACCTACATCTTGTAGATCGAGTAGCTGTTCCAATCCGGCTGCGTCGTGATGCGCGACGCGACCAGCTGTCCAACGTGGTAGCTGTCGTGACCCACCACGAATCCCGAGCCCAACTTAATGCCCGCTTCGTCCTCGGCCGCGAGGATCGCGGCGATTGCCTGCGCCCGCAACTCCTTAAGAGTTGTCAGCAAACCGTCGAAGTCGGTGGTCGGTGCAGCATAGCTGCCCCAAGCATGCTCTTTGCCGGCGGCCATGTCCTGAATTGCCGTGTAAACCTCGCAAAGGTGAATCATCTGCTCGCGCGGGCTCATCGCCGCCGAACTCATCTTGTGGTCGAGGTCGGTTTCCGTCATGCCATCCAAAGCGGCTCCAATCTGGTAGCCGGCGTCGTCCATCTGGGTTTGTAGTAATTCTTTTGCGGTCATGGATTGAGGTTACCGAAAGAGGCACCCGGCGGTACCCTTACATCCCCATGACGGATGCCGAAATTTCTGTTCAGAGTTGGCACGCCTCGACGCTCGGTTGGCTAGAGAGCATCGAGCGAGGCGATATCAACCGAACGATGCTCCTCGACGAGCCGATGCTTCGCCTTGCCAGCGATGTGACGGGACTGAAGGTAGCCGACATCGGTTGTGGCGAAGGACGGTTCTGCCGAATGCTCTCGGATAGAGGCGCAACCACAACCGGCGTGGACCCGACTTCCGGATTGCTCGCAGCGGCAAAGGAGAAGGATCCCTCGGGCACCTACCTAGAAGCCTTCGCTGAGGTTCTCCCTCTCGAGGACCAAGCCTACGATCTCGTGATTTCCTACCTGGTCCTCATCGACGTGACCGACCACCGAAAGGCAATATCCGAAATGGCGCGAATCCTCAAACCGGGCGGCCGAATCCTCGTTGCCAACCTCCAGTCCTTCGCCACAACCGTCGTTCCCAATCCTTGGGTAAGAGACGCCGAAGCGAAGAAGACCTTCTTCGCCGTCGACAACTACTTCGAGGAGCGACCGACCACCGTGAGCTGGGGCAAGATCTCGATCATCAACTGGCACCGGACGATGGAGTCCTACATGTCCGCCTTTCTGGAGTGCGGCCTGATCCTCAAGAAGTTCCTCGAGCCCCGACCCTCCGCCGAAGCAATCAGCAAGCACCCAAGCATGATCGACGAGGAGCGGGTACCGATCTTCTACGTCATGGAGTGGGCCAAGCCCTAAATGCGCGGCGAGGAGCTAACCCCGTGGCTCATCCGCTACGGCTACGAACAAGGTGCGTTCCCCATGACGATGGAGGATGGCCTGGTCGAGTGGTTCCAGCCCTACCGACGTTGCCTGTTCCCGTTGGACGGCATTCAAGTAAGCCACTCGCTCGCCAAAACCATTCGCCAAGGCAGATTCGAAATCAAATTCGATACCGATTTCGAGGGTGTGATGCGAAGCTGTCTCCGCCCCGATGACAACTGGATCAGCGAAGAATTCATCCGCGTCTACACCCAAATCCACATCGAAGGTTGGGCCCACAGCGCCGAGTGTTGGCTCGGTGACCGACTAGTGGGTGGCGTTTACGGCATCGCGATGGGCGCCTCGTTCTCGGCGGAATCGATGTTTCATCGCGAGACGAATGCCTCCAAAGTCGCCCTTTGGGCGATGGTGGATCGGTGTCGCGAGCACGGCTTCGAGATCTTCGATGCCCAGATCATGAACCCCCACCTCGCGTCACTTGGCGCGTATGAGGTATCCAATCGGGACTACATGCAAATGCTTGGCAAAGCCCTGAAGAAGTCGACCTCCTGGAGCCGGCCCTGAACAATCCGAAATACGCGAAGATCTCGCTAGAGGAGACTCAGGATCGGATTGCCAAATGCGTCGCCGACCCCTCGATGCGGTCCTTTTCGGCGGCCCTGCGCATTGGCCGCGAGCAAGTCTTGGCCCGAGACAACCCGGGCCTGACGAGGCTGCTCCTGTCCGTCGTCGCCCCCGTCTTCATCGGCTGTTTGGTTGCTTGGCCGTTCGTCAACGAAACGGTTCACAAGCTCTTGCTCAAGGTGGTCTTGGGTTCTGGCCTCGGAACCGTGGCTTTGACCTTCGGTGTGCTCAAGACTTATCGGGTCACCAACATCGAGTTGGCCGAGGAGAAAGAGCTACGAAAAATTACGCTGCAGGCGCTTCAGACGATTGCCGCCTCAGAAGCATTCAAAGTAAAACCCCTCGACTCCACCCAGAAGTCGTTCATCCGAGACCTTCTTCGCACGAAAGATGCGGATGGGACCCTGTTACGGCCGCTACTCGAGTTGGAGAGCTGAGGCTTCCAAAGATGTCATTCTTTGCCACCGGACTCGGCGAGCGAGTTCGCGTTGGGGAGGAAAACGTGGTCTCCCTGCCTACTTGAAGGCAAAGAATGTCTCGCACTCCCCCAATTCAAAAGGTATCGATAGAAGAGCTTATCACTAGGTATCTATAGAAGAGCTTATCACTAAACGGAGTTTTGCCGGAACGACGGCTACAAGAAAGAAGGGCGCAGTATCGCTGAAAAATACATTAACGGCATGTAAAGCCCACTGCCCAAACCCCCGAATAGGTGGTCCACGGGGCTAATCTTCAAGCGTGCTCTCCCTGCTAGTTTGTTGCCTGGTGTCCGGCGCGAAGACTCGGCCATTCATCCACGTCCCATCTATCGACTCTTACGCCTTCCACGACCCTTCGGGAACGACCATCCTCCCCGAAGGAAGACTCCTAAGACCGGAAGGAAAGGCGACGCCAGTTGCAAGATGGCCGTTCGGCCTCGCCGTCAACCCGGCCGACGGCACCGCGTTCGTGGCCAGCGAGGGCGTCGGCCAATGGCTCACCAATTGGCAGACTGATGCCAAAGTCGATAGCTTCCACCCCGAAGGCAACAAGCGACCGAACGCAGGCGGGATCGCGTTCTCGCCAGACGGAAAGCTCATGTACTGGAGCAGTGGCGAGAAGGGTGGCGTTTACATCTATGACACCTCCTCCCACGATCTGCTCGGCGAGATCCCGTTCAACGTCGAATTCGGCGGGAAAGACTACAAAGACAGCTACGCGAACGACATCGCAGTGAGCGCCGACGGAAAGACGCTCTACGCCGCCGACGTCGCCAACTTCCGCCTCGTTGTCGCCGATGTCGAGTCGAAGAAGGTTATCGGCTCGGCACCCACCGGCCGATATCCCTATGCGTTGGCCGTCGCCGGCAAAAAGGTGTTCGTAGCCAACATCGGCCAGTTCGCCTACTCGCCCGTCGGCGGAACGGACGACAAACGATACGATCCTCGAGGCCTGAGTTATCCGCCCTTCGCCTATCCGAGCAAAGAGGCAGAGGAAGGGGTGCAGGTAGAGGGCCGACGCGTGCCCGGGTTAGGGAAGCCGTTAGCTATAGAGGCGTTTTCAGTTTACGGCTACGACGTAGGCAACCCAGCCGCCCCCAAGATGAGAACCCGAACCAAGACCGGATCACAAGTAGGATCGGCGACCGGATGGGGCAAAGTCATTGGCGGCAGCGGACCGGGCTACGTCCTGGCCCGCGGCAATCGAGTCTACGTTTCGAACTCGAACAACGACAATGTCGAGGAGATCGACGCGACGACGGGCAAAATCCTGACCCGATTCTCTTTGGAACCCTCGCCCCTCGTCCACAACATTCGCGGAATCGAGCCAACTGGGCTCGCAATATCGAAAGATGGCAAGCACCTGTTCGTAGCCGAAGCAGGCCTCAACGCGATCGCCGTCATCGACCTCGGTAAGCGCAAGGTTCTTGGCCACATACCAACCGCTTGGTATCCCTACCGCATCGCCCTCGATGCCGATGGCACCAACCTCTCCTGCATATGTTTCAAAGGCTTCGGAAACGGCCCGAATGCGGGCCCGAACGTGCCGAAGGACAAGTTCGGCGGCATGAAGGGCGTGTTCCTCTCCATCCCAGTTCCCGCAGGTGCCGAACTGCCAAACCTGACTCACAAGGTCCTAGCCTACAACGGCATCGTAGACGCCGCAAAGGACTACCCAAAGATGAAGTCTCCCGTCTGGTCCAACTTGCTGGGCAAGCGGTCGGAGCAGATCAAATACGTCGTCTTCATCACCAAGGAGAACCACTCGTTCGACACGATCTTCGATCGCGTCCCCGGCTCAAAGAACGACCCGTCGTTGTTGCAATGGGGCCACGATCAGACCATCAAGGCCGACGGTCAGCCGACCCTAGAGCATGTGGGCGTGATGAACAACCACAACAAATTGGCCCGCCAGTTCGTGGTCAGCGACAACTTCTACATGGAGCCCGAGGCGTCTGGAGTCGGCCACCGTTGGCTAGTCGGAATTCAGCCCAACAACTTCATTCAGATGCTCTACACCCTGGGCTGGGACTTCAAACTGAAGACGCCCGCAGTCGGCCGACGCGCGTCGTTCGGAAGCAACGGTTCGATGTCGCCGGAAGACTATCCCGAGGCGGGCTCGATGTGGGAGCAGCTAGAGCGGGGTGGGGTGAAATTCCGCAACTACGGCGAGGGCTTCGAATTCGCAGGCGTCGAAGAAGACGAGAAAGAGGAACAGACCGGGGCGAGGGAAGTGATCAACATGCCGATGCCGAAGTCCCTGTACAACAACACCAGCCGAGACTTCCCGATCTTCAATATGAACATCCCCGACATGTACCGCTACGAGTGGTTCAAGAAGGAGGTCGAGCGGAAGTATGTGAAGGGCAAGGAAGCCTTCCCTTCCTTCGTAAACATCGCGATTTGCAACGACCACGGCACCTCGCCCAACGCCAAGAAGGGCTACCCCTACCGAGCTTCATGGATGGCCGACAACGACCTCGCCCTCGGCAAGATCGTGGAGTATCTTTCCCACACCAAGTATTGGAAGAACATGCTCATCCTCGTCACCCAAGACGATTCGGGTGGAGAGCCCGACCACGTCGACGCCCAGCGCAGCGTCCTCCTCGCGATCAGCCCGTACGTGAGGCACAAGTATGTGTCGCACCGGCACACCACGATCACCAGCATGCACCGCACGCTGTACGAGATATTCGGCTTGCCGCCGCTGAACCTCTTCGACGCCCTCTCAAACGACTTCTCAGACTGCTTCACGAGCAAGCCCGACTACACGCCGTACACTGCCGCAGAGGTAGATCGCCGTCTGTTCGATTGGCCCCGGTCACGGGATAAAAAGGACCCGGAATATCGCCTGGCGCGCAAGCTCCCCACCATCGTTCGAGACACCTACGATCGGGATTGAGGCAAGTGGTGCCGGCTTCCCAGCCGGCATCTCAACACAGCCGTGCCGGTCGCCATGTAACGCGCTTGGTGGAAACGTGCCGGCCGGGAAGCCGGCACCACCTTTACTTTTCGAGCAATCGCTGGCTCGCGCTTCGTGCCGGCATGAAATCCGGATCCTCCATCCGGTAAGCCTGAACCGCCGCGTGAATCGCGATCGCCGCCGCCGTCGCAACATTAATCGAAGTCACCATCCCAAACAACGGGATCGCCACCGAACCGTCGCACAACGCCTCAATCTCGGGCGGAACGCCCACGCTCTCTTCTCCCAAAACAAGTGCGATTGGAAAGGTCCATACAACCGACTCAAGAGCCACCGCTCGGTCATTCAAAGTCAACGCCAAAACCCGACAACCCGCCTCACGGGCGGCCAAGATCGCCTCTTCCGGCGAACTCCATCCAAATGGCTGCAAAGCGCGAGCGCCGCGGTGCCCCGAGAAATCGGTCCCCCCATCTGCTTCCGGGCTAAGATCAACTCGCTGCAACCGAAACGCCTCCGCGAGGCGCAGCAACCCTCCCTGATTCACATCTTTCACCAGCGGACAAGCGATCAGCCGAATCGGCGCTCGAGGCAGAAACGCGTAAGCATCCCGAAGCCCAGGATCATCGGGAGTTCGGTCCGCCTCCGACCAGGCGCTCTCGATGCTACGACGAATCCTCCGCTGGCGCTCGCGCCACGGGATCAGCCAGACGCGCTCGTTCTCGGCGGACATATTGCGGATTATGCATTTCCCCGTATCGTTGCCAAGGACGACCGCCCCGGTAATCCCCGAATATTCCTGAGTACGAGCTGGAAGCTCGTTGACGGGGACCAAAGGATGGCCAGGAAACAACTTAAAATCGTGCGGCTAATTGAGCCAGAACTCTGTATGGAGTGCCGCTTCGCCAAGTTCGCAGAAGTAGAAAACGCGAGCGGCGAGATTCAACGCATGATCCACTGTCTGCGCTTGGATTGCGATAACTGGGACATGGTCGACGCGGAGAATGCCAAAGGCATTCGATACGACGACGAAGACGCGGCGTAGAGATTTTGGGTTTTTGATTGTCCGGATCCCTCCGGAACTCATCATTCATCGTTTCCCCTGCCCCTTCGTTTCGAAGGTATAGCGCCAACGCCTCTGCGCTTTTTTCGCCCCTTCGCCTAACGATCTTCACAAAATCGCCACTGTCTGATCAACTTGCCGTTCTATAGACAAGGTGATATCCGTTCGACTGGCTTTGTGCTTCACATCTCTCCTTCCCATCGCGATCAGCGGCGTGAAGATGGACATGTGTCGCAACGCCCGAACCGACCTGGTCGAAGTGAGTCGAGCGCTCGCCCAGCGCGACCTACCCTGTGCCCGAGCGCTAACTGGCTGCTTGCTGGTTCAGAAGGGAGTCACGATCGGATTCGAGAATCCAAACCAGGACTCAGCGCCACTCAAAAGGGCCGCGAACTGCTGGAACCAGTCGTTGGGGGTCACCCTCTTTCGCGTAGGTGCGAACCCGGACCTGGTCGTGCGAGTGCAGAAGGAAGTTGCCGGAGGCGACGCCCAGGGCGAGATCGACTTCGAGCACAAGCTCGACGTGAACGGAACGTATGAAACGCATGGCGTCATCCAAGTGGCCGCCGACACCGCCCAGGGTCCGATGACCATAACGGAGACCGCGGCCGTGGTCACCCACGAGCTTGGCCACCTCTTAGGACTGGACGACGATCCCCACGGCACCGGCATCATGGGCGACTTCGATTCGCTCCACCTCGTGACCGCTCCGTCAAAAGAGGAAATAGCGTCGGTCAAGGACCTCAGAGCAGACCTCTTCAAACTTCAAGAGCAAGTCGTTACTTCTGAATTTTCGGAACCCAAGCAGTAGTTCGGCCGCCGATCGTGTCTCGCACGATCGGCTTTCCTCCGATCATCTCCGACCCGTGCTTGCCGCCCCAACGGTGGTGGAACAGCCACGTCTCGGGGAACTGGTCGCTGTCCGCATCAACCTTAACCGCTAGCTCGAGCACGTCGAGCAAGGTCTTTCGAAGCAAACCGACTTCCTTCTCGGTGAGCGTGCAAGCATGCCGTTGGGGGGCGATTTTGGCTTGATAGAGAGCCTCGTCAGCTAAGTAATTACCGACCCCAGCAAAGATGCCCTGATCGAGGAGGACCGCTTTGATCGGCGCCTTTCGCTTCTGCAGGATGTCGAACAGGGTCTTCGCGGTCGGCATTTCGTCAAGCGAATCGAACCCAAGCGCTTTGATGGCTTTGACCGACATCGGGCTCTCGGCGAGGTGGATTCGGCCCAGGCGTCGGCCGTCGGTAAAGGCGATGCGAGTGCCGTCGTCGGTTTCGAGGAGGAGCTTGAGGAACTTAGGTTTGCCTTCCTCGTCTTCCAACGGTGCCTCGCCGTGGGAGTGGAGGCGTTTGTGGCTGCCAAGGCTGAGCTCGCGAATCCAGCCACTCATCCCCAAGTGGCCGAAAAGCCACGGTGTTTCGTCGAGTTCAAGCCAGAAATATTTGCCCTTCCGCCCGACGCCCTTCACCGTCTTCCCAACCAGGTACTGCTCGAGATCGGAATGGGAGATGCCAGAGATCACGAGATTGTCGTCGGCCGCTTCCACCGAGGAAAGCTTTTTGCCGACAAGAGTTCGGCGCATCAATCGGACAACAGATTCCACCTCGGGAAGTTCGGGCATGAATCATTTTGGCAGGGAATTCAGGACCCCTCTCCCCGGAGGGGAGAGGGGCTTTCGGAGGCGCTACACTCAGAGAGTGATAACCGTTGTCGGTGCCGGCTTTGCGGGAGTGGAGGCGGCTTGGGCGGCAGCCGAGAGGGGCGAGAAGGTCCGCCTGTACGAGATGCGGCCGACCAAACAGACCCCCGCCCACACCACCGGATACTTTGCCGAGCTCGTCTGCTCGAACTCCTTCAAATCCAAACTCCCCACCTCGCCCGCCGGCCAACTCAAGGCGGAAATGACCGCACTCGGGTCCATTGTGCTCTCGACTGCGTTCGAGCACGAAGTGCCCGCCGGTGAAGCCTTGGGTGTGGACCGAGACGCCTTCGGCGCGGCGATCACCGCCAAGCTATCGAATCATCCACTGATCGAAGTGGTGCTCGACGAGTTCACCCCCGCCATGGCCGACGATCTTCTCTCCAAAAGCGAGACTCTCATCCTAGCCACCGGCCCCCTCACCTCGCCCGACCTGGCCGAGTGGCTCGCCGCCAAGACCGGCCGAAAACATCTCTACTTTTACGACGCGGTCAGCCCAACGGTCGAAGCCTCCTCGCTCGACCGAAGCATCGTCTTCGCCCAGAGCCGCTACGACAAAGGGGAAGGGGACGACTATCTGAACTGCCCTTTCAACAAAGAGAACTACGAAGCCTTCGTCCAGGCGTTGGTGACTGCAGAGCGAGCCCCCATCCACGCCTTCGAGGCAGGGGGCAAGCGAGACCTTCCCAGCGACCCCGAAGCGCTAGAAGACCAGTTCCTGGAGAAGATCAAATACTTCGCCGGCTGCACCCCCATCGAGGCGATCGCCGAGAAAGGCGCGAGGTCCTTGGCGTTCGGAAACTTCAAGCCCGTCGGCTTAACTGACCCACGCACCGGCCGCCGCCCCTGGGCCGCCTTGCAGCTTCGCCCCGAGAACAAAGAGAAGACGCTGTATTCCTTGGTCGCCTGCCAAACCCGACTGAAGTGGGGCGAGCAGAAGAGGGTCCTCCAAATGGTGCCGGGCCTTGAGAACGCCGAGTTCGTGCGGTTCGGGGTGATCCACCGCAACACCTACATCGAAGCGCCCTCGGTCCTTGCCTCGAACCTGGAGATGCGAGACGTACCTGGACTGTTCATCGCAGGTCAGTTGACCGGTGTTGAAGGATATGTGGAGTCAGCCGCAATGGGCATCTACGCGGGAATCGCGGCGGTTCTTCACTTGCAAGGCTCCTACATGCCCGTCCCCGCTCGGGCTTCTGCCTATGGCTCCCTCATCTCTCACCTGCAAGACGACACCGACCGCGAGTTCGCCCCGATGAACGTCAACTGGGGCCTATTCCCAGATCCCGTTGAGCAGATCCGGGACAAGTCGGTCAAGCGATCCTGGAAGATCGAACAAGCGCAAGCCGCGTTTGGGCGTTGGTTGTCGGCGCTCACGTAGGTAAATGCGAAGCAATTGTAGCCGCGACCCTGGTGTCGTGCGACGGCCCTAAAGGCCGTCGAAACAATGAATATCGAGAGCATACCGACACTCGATGAGCGTGTCATCGTCGATCGTGCATCCCCACAGCCGCCGATCGACGGCCGTATAGCCGTCGCGCGACACCAGGGTCGCGGCTACAAATGCTTCGCATTTACCTAAGCTATTTTCTGTCAGAAAGGGCGAACCATCTCCGGAGTCACGAACTCCACTTCGGAAGCGTCTTCGCCAAAGGTCGATCCTGCCGATACCCCAGCGCGTACTCGGCCTGAACGAGTGTGTGAATCTCTCGGGTGCCCTCGTAGATCATCGCGCCCCGTGAGTTGCGGAAGTAGCGCTCCACCGGGAATTCGTCACTGTAACCGTAGGCACCGTGAATCTCGATTGCGTCGTTGGCGCTCTGGAACGCGAAGTTGCAGTTCTGCCACTTCGCCATGCTGACTTCGCGGGTGTGCCGCAAACCCTCGTTCTTCATCCAACCGACTTGGTAATAAAGCAACCGGCCCATGTCGCGTCCCGCGACCATGTTGGCGATCATCTGCTGCACAAGCTGCTTCTTGCCGATCGCCTCGCCGCCGACCTTGCGGTCGTTGGCGTACTTCACGCAGGCGTCGAGGCACGCTGTGATGATCCCAACCGCACCTGAAGCCACCGTGTAGCGCCCATGATCCAGGGCCGACATCGCGACCTTGAATCCGTCACCTTCCTCGCCCAACATGTTCTCGGCAGGAACTCGAACGTCCTCAAAGAAGATCTGCCCCGTGTTGCCTGCCCGAACTCCCAACTTGCCATGGAGAGGCTTGCTGTGAAATCCCGCCGACACCCGATCAACGATGAATGCCGCGTGGCGCGGCTTATCTCCCGCCTCATCGAGGCGAGCGATGATCAGGAACTGGTCGGCGTAGTCGGCAAGTGAAATCCACGTCTTCTCCCCGTTCAAAACGTAGCTATCGCCGTCCTTCTTCGCGCGGGTCGAGATGTTGATCGCGTCCGATCCCGCGTTCGGCTCGGTGAGTCCAAAACCGGCAAACTTGTCGCCACGCGCAAGGGCAGGGAGCCAGCGCTTCTTCTGCTCCTCGGTGGCCCATTGGAGGATGGTGAGGCAGTGAAGGCCGCTGTGTACGCTCATCACCACGCGGGCGGAGGTGTCGGCTCGCTCAAGCTCTTCGCACACGAGGCCAAGAGAGATGTAGTCGGTTCCCGACCCGCCATAGGCCTCGGGAATGCTAACTCCGAAGATGCCAGCCCCCGCCATCTTTTCAAGCATCTCGCGGTCCGATTTGGCCTCACGGTCGCGTTGGGCAAGTCCCGGCAGCACTTCCTGCTGCCCAAACTTGTAAGCCATCTCTCGGATCAACTCGTGCTCTGCGGTGAGGGCGAAATCCATTGGGAAAGGGTACCTCTGCATCAGGTTGCGGGGTGCAGGCCCCTTTCCGAAGGGGGAACCGTGGGGGAGAGGGTAGTGACGTGTATCGAAGGCTTTCCGGAAGCGACCTAAGCCTTCCCAAGTGGAGGAACCCCGAACTCCGACTTCTACTTCCAGCCCTTCGCCTGACTCTCAAACGCCGACCAAGCCTGCCGAGGCGTCCCGTCAGCCCGCCTTAACCCAAGCGTCCCCAAGAACGCGACAAACCGAGCATCGCTAGACCCGTAGTACTCGGTGAACGTCTTCATCAAAGCCTTGTTGAAGTCCACCATCAGGAAGAAATTGACCCCGGCGATTTTGTCTTGCAGCCGTCTGGTAGTCGCGAAGACCTGCCGAA
This sequence comes from Fimbriimonadales bacterium, assembly GCA_038321975.1. Classification (GTDB taxonomy): domain Bacteria; phylum Armatimonadota; class Fimbriimonadia; order Fimbriimonadales; family Fimbriimonadaceae; genus Fimbriimonas. Next base: position 144,763 of record JBBQFM010000003.1, read on the forward strand.
CGAACTCCGCCTGCCTCTCCTCACTGCTACCCAGCACCTCAGACGCCGGATATCCCGCCTCCTGCACGAACAGCTTGCGAGGACCCGCGAAGGCAACCATCGAATCAAAGTCCCGGGCGATGTCTGAAGTGGGCCGGACCGTGAAATCGGGCTTCATCGGATAGTAGGTGGCCGAGAAGATGTCCGAGGTTTGCTGGACTTGCCGAACGATTTCAGGGTGGTTTATCTGCCCATCAAAGGTTGTGGTGACCCCGATCGGAAGGGTCGGCCTCAACCGACGCATGATGTCACGACCATCTCGAACGAACCGCGCGAAGGCCGCGGTTTCGGAGGGGTGCTGAGCCAGGTAGATGTCCACCTCGTTGCCGAGCATCACGGCCATCGTGGTCGGCGGAAGGGCGCCCTCCAGGGCTCGCAACACCTTCGCCTCCCTCGCAAGCATCGTGGTCGAATCAAAAGGCTCGGCCTTAAGGTCAGAGGGAACGACCCGGTTGTTAGTGTCGATGGTTTGGAAGGTGAGAACCGGCGTGAAGCCGGCATCGACGGCGCCTTTCATATCGGACTTGAGCTGGTCCATTTGCAAGACACCAAGGGTGGGCTCGATCTCTGACCATTTCTTCGAGATGTAAATGAGCTTCAGCCCAAGCGACCTCTCATCCGTGATCGCTTGGATCAGCTCCTTCGTCCCGCCTCCCTCCGGCACGTTGATTGACAAGCCAATGAGGGGCCGACCGAAAGCAACACTAACAAGAAGAGCGGCGATCATCCCTTCATTAACCTTCAGGTACTGGCGCCGCTAGGTCGAAGGGCTTCGCGAATTGTGGAGGGATTTCGACTCTTGGAGCGTAATCTCATCATATGAGACTTCTTCGCGCATACCTCGTGGTTGCCCTGTCGGCAACTGTGGCCCTCGCATCCGCCGCACACGAGGCGTTGCACGTGCTGTTCATCGGCAACAGCTACACCTACGTGAACAACCTGCCGGGGTTTGTTTCGAAGCTGGCTGAGTTCACGGACGGTCCCAAGATCGAAACTGAGCAGGTGACGAACGGCGGTTGGACCTTGGAGCAGCACTTCGCTTCTCAGAAGACCCTCGACAAGATCCGGTCTCGCAAGTGGGACTACGTCGTCCTCCAAGAGCAAAGCACCCGCCCGATTGAGGATCCGGAAAAGATGTTCAAGGCCGTTCGCTCGCTGAGCGAGGAAATCAAGAAGACGGGCGCGAAGACGCTTCTGTACCTGACGTGGTCTCGCAAGAAGACCCCTGAGACCCAGGAGAAGCTAACCGAGTCGTACGAGAAGATTGGAGAAGAGATCGGTGCCCACGTTGTAAGCGTGGGTCCAGCCTGGGAGGCCCTTCACAAGCTCGATCCAGCGATGGAGCTGTACATGGCCGACGGCTCCCATCCTTCACAACTAGGAACCTATCTCGGAGCGATTCTGTTTTTGCAGGCGTTCAGTGGCCACATTCCCGCCGCCCTACCAACAACGTTGACCCAGATCCCGGCAGCTGAGGAAGGACAGTCAGCGTTCGACGTACTTGTCGGAGAGTCGATCGTGAAGAAACTTCGACTTGCCGCTACCAAGGCCGCAAAGTAACCAAAAAAGCTGACAAACCCATGTGGGACTGCGCGGGCCTGACCGCGCTTTTCACGACCGCGGAGCGGTCTCTGGAAGGTCTGGCCGTGAGCGACCCCCACCCTAGCCCTCATAGCCACTTAGTTTAGGATTCGGAACCCCTCGCCCCTCCCGGGGAGAGGGGCAGGGGTGAGGGGTCCGGAAGCCGATAGACCTTCGTCTTGACCCAAGAGAGACCCTAAACTAATGGCTACGACCCTAGCCCTCCCCAAAGGGAGGGGACCTTGTTGTCGGCTTTGTGTGGGTTTAGGGGCCGGCTGCGCGGAGGGGCGAGGGGTTCCCGGAATCTACGCCGACAACGGCCCAGGCTTCGCATAGACCGCCTGTGCGATCGCCGAGACGTCAGCGACTCCAACCGCAGGCAAAAAAACCTCGCCTCCGGCCAGAGTCTGGTAAGCCTCCGCTGCGCGAGCGTTGAGCCAAGGCAAAGCCATCTCATAAAGGCCCAGCGCAAACCCGCCAACCTGGACAGCCCGCAGCCGAGCCGATTGCTCAGCGTAAGCCAACAACACCAAATCAGAAGCCGCGCCCGTGGCGACTTGCCCCTCGAGGGGCAACGCCAAAGCCTTCCCCGCCAACTCCGACACGAACGAGTCACCCGAAGAAGTCGCGCTGGCGCGGCCCTCTTTGATTCGCCGAGCCAAACGGTCGGCGATGAAGAGGCGGTTGATCTCGTTCGTCCCTTCGTAAATGCGGCTCACCCGGGCGTCTCGGTAGATGCGGGCGAGTGGGAATTCCTCCGTGAAGCCGTAGCCACCGTAAACCTGGAGAGCCTCATCAATGATGAGCGACTCGATCTCGGTGCTGAAGACCTTGCAAGCGCTGCACTCGACCGCGAATTCCTCCGCCGCTTTTCGATTCCCGTCAATGGTGCCACCCGTAGCGGCAAACGCCTGGTCGATGAGCGCTCCTGTGCGGTAAATCATCGACTCCGCGACATAAAACCACGCCGCCATCTGGGCGAATTTCTTCTCGATCAGGCCAAAACTGGAAATGGGCTTGCCGAACTGTTTGCGGTCTTGAGCGTATTTCGCCGCTAACCCAATCGCGTCTCGCGCCGGGCCGATCGACATACTCGAGAGCTTGAAGCGACCCAGATTAAGCGCGTTGAACGCAACGTGGTGTCCGAGTCCCGGTTCGTAGAGCAGGTTCTCCGCCGGAACCTCGGCATCCTCCAACACCAAACGCGCGGTAGACGATCCCTTAAGCCCCATCTTGTGCTCTTCGCGAGCCACGCTCACGCCAGGGAAGTCGCGCTCGACGAGGAAGGCGCTGAACTTGTCGCCATCGATCTTCGCCATGACGAGGAACATGTCCGCCCATTTGGCGTTCGAAATCCACATCTTGGTGCCGTTCAGGATGTACTTGCCGTCCTTCAAGTCGGCGCGAGTGCTTGCGCTGAGGGCGTCGCTTCCGCTGTTCGGCTCGCTTAGCGCATAAGCGCCAATCCACTCGCCGCTCGTCAGTCGGGGAAGGTACTTGGCCTTTTGGTCGTCGTTCCCGAAGAGGGAAAGCCCCACCTGGCTGATGCCGCTCGTGATGCCGAACGTGACGCTGAACGAAGCGTTCATGCTCATGTACTCGAGGATCCGCGCAGAGAGGTTCTTGCTCAGCCCCAGCCCACCGAACGCCTCCGGCGAGTCCACTCCGCAGAACCCAAGCTCGCCCGCCTTGCGAATCAGCTCAGGCATTAAGCCATCTTCCTGCTTGTCAATCCGCTCGGCGAGGGGGAGCACTTCCTTGCGGCTGAAGTCCTCTGCTGCATCGATCATCAACCGGTCATCCCCAACAAACTGCTCAGGCGTGAAGATGTGATCCGGGGTCTCGGAGAAGAAGGAACAGCCTTGGGCGGAGGTGGTGGAGGACGGCATTGTCCCGTCAATTATGGAGGTGTTCGGTGTTGGGTGTTAGGCGTTGGGCCGGAAATGCTCGGGCGTTTGGATGGTTTTGACTTAGAACGGGTTCGTCCATCCGGCCTAACACCCAACACCTAACACCCAACACCTAACACACCGAGAGGTATCCTCTCTCCTCAGTGGGGCCTGTAGCTCAGGGGTTAGAGCGTGCGGCTCATAACCGCTTGGTCGTGGGTTCGATTCCCACCGGGCCCACCATCTCCACCTACTACCGCGTGACCGACCAGCGGTTGAACGGCAGCCAGATGAATTCCGACCGGCCGATGATCGACTCTCGGGGCACTAGGCCCCAGTAGCGGCCGTCGAACGAGCCGTTTCGGTTGTCGCCAACCATTAGGTAGAAGCCAGGCGGGATCTTGGCGGCGGGCGCTTGCCGCAGGTATTCGATCCGATCCTTGTCTTCCTGGGTCAAATCTTGGGTGTTCACGAGGCTCTGGGCGAACGGACTGTTTGAGTCGTTGGAACTCGAAACGCCGATCGTGTAGGCCACCGATCCACCCGGGAAGAAGTTGGGGTCGGGGTTACCGGGCTGGGTGATGACCGGGATGTACTTGTCCTTCCACAAGCCGTAGGGGCCTGTGTAGTGGACGATCTTGAAATCTGGCATCTTAGCGTCGGAGGTGGAGTTCGGAGCTACTTCTTCGAACTGCTCCTCGGTGATGCGGCGGCTAAAGTGGGCCCAGGTGTCTTTGGCGGCGGCGCCGTTTCGATAGAGCACGCCATCTTTGATCTCCACGAGATCACCCGGAGCACCGAGGCAACGCTTGATGAAGTCGACCTTCGCCTGGCCATCAGGACCGATTTGGTCCTTGCCGCAAGCGGCAATTGGCGGACGGAAGACGACGATGTCGCCCACTTTCGGATCTGTGTATCGGAAGACTGCCTTGTTGGCAACGATGAAGTCGTTTACGTATAGGGTCGGAAACATCGATCCGGATGGGATAAGAAATGCTTGAACCGCGAACGGGCGGATCAGCATGAACACAAAGACGCCGGCGTAGATGAAGGCGTCCAAAACCTCGTTCAGAAAGCGGGCCAGAGGGAAAACGCCGGTCCGTTTGTGAGCGGGGGTGTTCTTGAGGACGGGGTAAATCGCGAGGCGAATCACCGTCAGCACAGCTACAAACATCGCAACCTGGCTCAGCGGTGTGCGAGCCAGATTGTCGATAAATTCCCGAGTGCCGCCACCGCCCGGCGCGGCTTGAGCCAAGGGAAGAAGCTGTGAAAGTAGGGGCACGGCTTAGCGGCGCTCTTTGATGCGGGCGTCCTTACCAACCTTGTCTCGAAGGTAGTAAAGCTTGGCTCGTCGCACCTTGCCGCGGCGGGTGACCTCGAACTTTGCGATGTTGGGGGAGTGAACCGGGAAGGTTCGCTCAACTCCCACGCCGCTTGCGATCTTGCGAAGGGTGATCGTCTCGGCGATGCCGCCATTCTTGATGGCGATGCAAAGTCCCTCGAAGACCTGAATGCGCTCTTTGCCGCCTTCACGAACCTTCACGGAGGCCTTCACGGTATCTCCGGGCCAGATCTTGGGCAGGTCAGTTTTCTTGATATCCTGCACGACGCTTTGTAGAATTGCGGCTTTCGACATTGTTGGTGGCGTCGGCATCCTGCCGACGAATCCTTGTTCTTGGTCAACCTCTCAGCGGCGTCTTAGGTTCCCCAAAGGCAACCGGGACGCATGAGCGACCTAAGAGGATAGCATATCGAGATCGTCCCTTTCTAGCTTTGCTTTCGCCAAAAGGTCGGGTCTGAGTTCCTTTGTGAGGGCGAGCGACTGCTTTCGCCGCCATTTGGAGATCGCTTTATGGTTCCCGCTCTTTAGGACTTCCGGCACCGCGACCCCGCGCCACACGTCCGGTCGCGTGTAATTCGGGGCGCTCAGGAGGCCGTCGCTGTGGCTATCCGCCGCCAAACTTCCTTCATCCCCCAGGACTCCGGGAAGGAGCCGGACGATCGCGTCGGACATGATGAGGGCGGGGAATTCGCCATTGGTGAGTACGTAATCGCCGATGCTGAAGGCGTGGGTAGCGAGTTCAGTTTTGACTCTGTGATCGAAGCCTTCGTAGTGCCCGCAAAGGAAGGCGATGCCTTCAAGTTGGCTGAGTTCTTGGGCGTCCTGCTGAGTGAAGGGCTTTGCGGCGGGGTCGGTGAGGATGACTGCCTGTTTTGAACCTAAATTTTCCAGCGCGAGGGCGGTAGGTTCAGCTTTGATGAGCATCCCAGGTTCGCCGCCGTAAGGGACGTCGTCGACTTTCAGGTGCCGGTCGTAGCAGAAGTCGCGAGGGTTGGCGGTTTCGAATTGAACGTGCCCAGCGTCGGATGCGCGCTTCATGATGCTGTGGTCGAGGGCGGCGTGGATCACCTCAGGGAAGAGGGTGACGAATGCGATGCGGACCACGGTTGCAAGTTACCGCAAACCCAAAAAATCATAAGTGCACTTATGATTTTTTGGGTCTTTTTATAAGTGTGCTTATTATAAGCACACTTATAATATTTACGCCTTTCGCTTTCGGCGAAGAAGGGCGACAACACCCAGGCCGAGGACGGCCATCGAGCCGGGCTCGGGGACAGGGGAGGTGTTGAACTTTGCCTCACTGATGAAGATCCACGGCTGATCGCCATCGTTGAAGTGGACGCGCAGGTAACGACCGCTTGCGCTCAGGTCAGAGGTGAGATATCGGGCGGTTGGGTCGGCTCGCTCGAGTGCGGTGGTGGTCCGGGTGGTGTCGCCACCGAAGGTCACTCCGTCATCGCTGAACGAGAAGTCGGCAGAGCCCCACATGCCTACGCCACCGACACCGTTGTTGTTGGTGTGGAAAGAGGCGTTCGTAAAGGCGGTGGTTGAACCGAAGTCGAAAGTGATGGTTGGGTTGGTGTTGATCCAGCCGAGCCACTCGTAGGCGTTGCCGTTGCCGAGATCGGCTTCCCAGTCGTCCACTCCGGTGACGCCATCGAGCATCTGTCCGGTTCCGCCCGAGAGGGGGGCGGCGTCTACGGTGGTGTCGCCAGTGCCGTTATAGGTCTGATCCCAGTAGTCGAACGCGCCACCGGAAGCCTGGCCTTCGCCGTTCTCCATGTCGTAGGTGAGGGGCACGGCGTCTGCGTGCGAAATCGCGGCAACCACAAGGGCTGCAGCGGCGAAGCCGATTCGGTAAATCACTTTCAAAATATCCTCCAAACAAAGCTGCAATAAAAGCGCAGCTTCACTGAAGACATTTTAGTCCATGTTTTGACAGGGAGCGGAGAGACCGCTTTAAGGTAGGGAAGCGCGGTCAGGTCCGCACTCCCATGAAGGTTCTGATCGTGTTCGGCGTCGGAACCCCACCCTGCCCTCCCCCTCCCAAGGCACAAACACCCTCGGCAAGGGGAGGCTCAATTCGCCTTATTTTAACGCCTATGACGGTTCCCCTGGGAAGGGGCACGAGTCATCGTCAGGAGGGGCAGGCGCTCGGAGTGGCTTACGCCTTTCGCTTGCGGCGAAGGAGGGCGACGACGCCTAGGCCTAGAGTGGCCATGGAGGCGGGCTCGGGGACGGGGGAGTTGAATTTGGCTTCGCTGATGAAGATCCAGGGCTGGACGCCATCGTTAAAGTGGACTCGCATGTAGCGAGCGTTCTCGTTGAGTGCCCTTGCAGGCAAGACTGCAGTATTTGAAGCGCAAACCGGTACGACTGGCGGGGCCGAGACTTCGCATTGGCAGGGTTGTTGCGACACGATTCAGCGTTCCTGAGCCTGCAACCTTCGCAGTGCTCGGAGTTGGCGTGGCATTCCTGCGACGCCGACGCAAGTAAGGGTGAGATTCGCCCATCGAATTCGGGCCGCCAGGATCAAGTCCTGGCGGCCCGTTTGCGTTTCTCAGAAGGTAGAATTCTCGTATTCCAACCGCGTGAGGAGTTCTTTGCATGTCTAATGTTCCGGCTGAGTTGAGGTACACGAAAACCCATGAGTGGGTCCGTCTAGAAGGCGATGTTGCGACGATCGGGATCACCGATTTCGCCCAATCTGAGCTTGGAGACGTCGTGTATGTCGACCTCAAGAACGTCGGCCTTCAGGTCGCGGCAGGCGATTCGATTGGTGGAGTTGAGAGCGTGAAGACGGTCTCTGACATCTACGCCCCTATTGCTGGTGAGGTCGTGGAGACGAACGATGCTCTTGGCGCGCAGTCAGAGCTCGTGAACTCGGACCCTTATGGCAAGGGATTCATGGTCAAGATCAAGGTCTCGGACCCCTCCGCCGTCGCAGCTCTTATGGACGCTGCCGCCTACACTGCCATCGTAGGATAAGTTGCTTTGCTTAGCGCCCGGCATTTGAGCCGGGCACCCCCGTTATGCCCTACATCCCTCACACCGAAGAAGACCGCCAGTCGATGCTCGCCACGATCGGGGTCAAAACAATCGACGAACTTTTCCGCGAAATCCCCGACAACCTCCGAGTCGCTCCCGGTGCGCTGAACCTGCCCCCCGCTCTCGATGAGGCGCGGCTGACCCTGCACCTCCACGAGATCAGCAAGAAGAACATCAACCTGGCCGATGTGGCCTGCTTCCTCGGCGCGGGAATCTACGACCGATACATTCCGGCGACGGTAGGTGCGGTCATCTCGCGTGGAGAGTTCCTCACTGCCTACACGCCGTATCAGCCGGAAGCTTCTCAGGGCTACCTGCAGACGATTTACGAGTTCCAGTCGATGGTCGCTGAGATCTACGGCATGGATCTCGCGAACGCCTCGATGTATGACGGCTCTACTGCGCTGGCCGAAGCAGCGATCATGTCGACGGGCATCAAGAACAGGAACAAGGTGGCGGTGAGCGAGGCGGTTCATCCCCACTATCGACAGGTCATCGACACCTACTGCTGGTCGATGGGCATCGAAGTGGTGACCCTGCCCCACACGGATGGCGCGACGGTCGACTACTCGCTGGCCGACGGCTGTTCTTGTGTGATGGTCCAGTATCCGAACTTCTTCGGCACGATTGAGGATTTGGCGGCGGCTCGCGATGCGGCGACTGCGCATGATGCACTGTTCATCGTGAGCGCCGACCCGGTCGCCTGCGCGCTGCTGAAGCCGCCCGGCGAGTACGGCGCGGACATCGTAGTGGGCGAAGGTCAACCGATGGGAGTGGCGATGGGACTAGGCGGACCGCTGGTGGGCCTCTTCTCCTGTAAGCAAGAGTTTGTCCGGCAGATCCCGGGCCGAATCGTGGGCCGAACCAAGGAAGCGCATGGCGACCGAGGCGGCTACGTGATGACGCTCCGAACTCGCGAGCAAGACATCCGCCGCGAGAAGGCGACTTCTAATATCTGCACGAACGAGGCGCTAATGGCGCTTGCCGCGACGGTGTACATGATCGCGCTGGGCAAGAACGGCATGAAGTCGGTGGCCACGAGCAGCGTGAAGAACACCCAGTACGCGATGAAGAAGCTTGCCGAGGCGGGCGCTTCGATCAAGTTCAAGGGGAAGGTCTTTCACGAGTTCGTTTTGGAACTTCCGAAGGATCCGGTGGTGGTCCGCGATGCGCTGTTGAAGAAGAATATTCTCGCCGGCTTGCCGCTGGGCGAATACTATCCCGGCCTAAAGAATGGGCTGCTTGTTTGCTGTACCGAAATGAGAACAAAGGACCAAATCGATGCCTATGCGTCGGCACTGAAGGAGGTGCTGGCATGAGCGGACGAACCAAGCGCATGCTCGACACTCCGCTGATTTTCGAAGTGTCTCGACCGGGACGAATCGGCTGCAACTTGCCGTTGGCGGATACGCCCGATGTGGACATCACAGCCGCCGTCGGCGCGACTCGCGACGAGCTTCACCTTCCGGAAGTGGGCGAATTGGACATGCTTCGCCACTTCACGAACCTGAGCCACATCAACTACGGAATCGAGACGGGCTTCTATCCGCTCGGCTCCTGCACGATGAAGTACAACCCGAAGGTCAACGAGCGGACGGCGGCGATGCCCGGCTTTGCCAACCTTCACCCGATGCAGCCGGTGGAGACGATCCCGGGTGCGATGGACATCCTTGTCGGCGTGCAAGACATGCTTCAGGAGATCACCGGTTTCCCGCACATCACCCTTCAGCCGCTTGCTGGCGCGCA
>JBBQFM010000004.1:0-153028 GCA_038321975.1 Fimbriimonadales bacterium
CTTCGCGAACGGCGAGCGGATTCTCATGTCAGGCGACCTTGGACGCTTCAACACCCCGATCATCCGCGACCCAACGCTTATCGACTCAGCCGAGTATCTCGTCATGGAGAGCACCTACGGCGATCGGAGCCATCCGATCGAAGACCCACTAGTGAAGCTCGAGCAGATATTCAAGGATGCGTGGGAGGGCGGCTCGGCGGTCCTCATCCCGTCGTTCAGCATCGGCCGAACCCAAGAATTGCTGTACTACATCAGCCAGCTTCAACAGACCAACCGAATGCCGCGTATCCCGGTCTATCTGGATTCGCCGATGGCGAACAATGCGACTCGCCTCTACAACGACTGCAAGGAAGAGCACGACGACGACATGAAGATCGCGATATCCGAGCACCACAATCCCCTGGAGCCCGAAGGCCTGCAGATGATTCGTGATCGCGAGCAGTCAAAAGCTCTCAATGCCCAACGCGGACCGATGGTGGTCATCGCGGGTAGCGGAATGGCGAATGGCGGTCGGATCGTGCACCACCTCCTTCGTCGGTTGTCAGATCCGAGCACGATCGTGCTCTTTACGGGATATCAGGCCCAGGGAACGCTCGGCAGAAGGATTTTGGAGAAGGCACCCGAAGTGAGGATCCTTGGGAACGAGATCACCGTGAAGGCAAGAGTTGAGAAGCTGAACGCCTTGTCGGCTCATGCCGGCCAGGATGAGATGCTGCACTGGCTGCACCAGTTCAAGACTCCGCCCAAGCGAACGTTCCTCGTCCACGGAGAACCCCCCGCCCAGGCCGCTCTACACGCGAAGATCAAGGAAGAGCTCGGCTGGGATGTGGTCATTCCCAAGTTCGGGGATAGTTTCGAGTTGTAGGCGATTAGCCCTCTGCGATGTCAGGAATAGGCGCCTTTGGGTTGGCAAACGGTGTGAGTTGAGGCATTCGGTGTGGGGAGGGGTTCTTCACTCGCTAGGCCCCTATCCTAAGGACATAGGCTCAGTTTAGGTTCGAATCACTGTCGCACTTGTGAGACTTTCTTGGCTGGCCTGCAAAGGAGCGTAGGCTGGCCCGCCCCATTTGTCCTCGCCCGATGCGAACTCGCACGCCGAGCACGGTGGCTCAGGATGACGCTGGACAACCACGCATGTCATCCTGGGCGAGGCTCGCCGGGAGACGGACCCCTACCCTTCAGCGAGTGCCAACTACGTCGCCAAACTGCTGGGTCCAAAATGGGGCCGCTATCCACTTCTTTGCATCGCGAGCGAACAATTTGGACGAAAACGCCGCCATAGATCGTATTAGCTGGCCGGTCGGCCGGTAAGCGATCTAAAAGGATGAGAGACGGGCTGGTAAGTGCGAGAGAGGATGGACGACCCGACGTTGAACGTTGGGTTCGCATCGAGAAGCAGATGGGCAACATCTGCCTCGTGCAGTTCTACGACCTCGCCTTACCAAAAGCGGAGCAACGATTTTACGAGGTCGAGTACGACCTCCAGCTTCTGACGATGACCATCGCGGGAGCCACCAACCAACTCATCGCTTACGACTCCACGTGTGCAATCCGCAATTGCGGTGAGGAAATGGAGATCGTGTTCCAGCCCGACGATTGGCCCTTCGCCGGACGTTGGTGCGTTGAGCGAGACGAGTTCTTGGACGCTATCGCATCCGTTCTCTAGATCACGCGGGTGATCTATAAGAGCGACCCTTACCTCCGCTCAAATCCCGTAGTGATTTTGGAAGCCGCCCTCTGGTGTCGTGCGACCACCCAATTTGGCCATGGAGAATCCCATACTTAGGGCACCCAGGGCAGAAGCGAAGCGCTAGGACGTAGACTCTGGAAGTGCCTTCAAACGCCCCGGTCGGAACTGTCACCTTCCTCTTCTCCGACATTGAGGGGAGCACAAAACTCTGGGAAACATATCCGGAACTCATGAGCTCGTCGCTCGCGCGACACGACGCAATTCTTCGCCAGGCAATTGAAAAGCAAGGCGGCCATGTCTTCAAGACGGTGGGGGATGCGTTCTGTGCCGCATTTTCCAATCCCTCGGATGCCGCCGGAGCTGCCCTGGCCTCGCAGAGAGAAATTTGCGCGGAAAAGTGGCCCGAACAGACTCCGATCAAAGTTCGCATCGCTCTCAATACCGGCGACGCGGAAACTCGCGATGGCGACTATTTCGGCCCCCCTCTGAACCGGGCCGCACGACTTCTTGCGGCCGGTCATGGCGGGCAGATTCTGATTGCTCACTCTACTCAATCCTTAATCAAGGAATTGCCGCCTGGTGCGACGCTGAGAGACTTGAAGACCCACCGGTTAAAAGACTTGGCGCAAGCAGAGCAAGTATTCCAACTCGTCCACCCAGAAATCCCAAGCGAGTTTCCCCCCATAAAGTCTCTTTCCGAGAAGAACAACAATTTCCCGAGACAACTCACCAGCTTCATCGGGCGCGAAGCGCAACTCGATCAACTTGGAACCCTACTTGCCAAGTCCCGGCTTCTCACTATCGCCGGTCCCGGGGGAAGCGGAAAGACGCGGCTAAGTCTGCAACTGGCTGCAAACTCCCTGGAGGACTTTCCGGATGGCGCTTGGCTCATCGAACTCGCGCCCCTGTCCGATCCGGAATTGGTTCCCCAAGCGGTCGCCAAAGTATTGGGAGTTAGGGAAGATGGCACTCGGTCGCTGGCCGAGTCTCTCGGCGCGCACCTTGAGAATCGGCGGATGTTACTCGTGTTCGATAATTGCGAACACCTGCTCGATGCATCGGCAAAACTCATCAGCGCCCTAATATCAGAGTGCCAAGAGCTGCGCGTCCTCGCCAGCAGCCGAGAGGCGCTGGGCCTTACCGGCGAGCAGGTGTTTCGTGTGCCATCGCTCACCCTCCCCGACCCCAAGCGCGATGTCACCCCCGAGGCGGTCAGCGGCTTTGAAGCGGTTCAACTATTTAGAGAGAGAGCCTCCGCAGCCCAAGCGGGGTTTGAGGTCAACAGCAAGAACGCACCCGCTCTGGCATCTCTGTGCAATCACCTCGACGGCATTCCTCTCGCGATCGAACTAGCCGCGGCGAGAGTTCGATCCCTTTCCATCGAAGAGATCGACGGTCGGCTAGATCAGCGCTTCCGTCTCCTCACTGGCGGATCGCGGACCGCCCTTCCGAGACATCAGACCCTCAAGGCCCTCGTGGATTGGAGCTATGACTCCCTGAACGAATCCGAAAAGGCTCTGCTACAGAGACTTAGCATTTTCAGCGGCGGATGGACTCTGGAGGCAGCCGAAAAAGTATGTGCCGATGGCCTGGTCGAGGAATGGGAAGTGCTTGATATCCTCACCTCGCTGACCGACAAGAGCCTTGTTGTGGTTGATATGACTGGTCCGACCACGCGGTATCGTCTCTTGGAAACGGTCCGCCAGTATTCGCGAGACCGCCTTGCCGAGAGTGGCGACGCCGAAAAGGTCGGATATCTCCAGATGGACTGCTTCGCGGCGTTTGCCGAAGAATCGGAGCCAGTCTTACGGGGTCCCGAAATGGTGTCCCGATTGGAGATCCTTGAACTAGAGCACGACAATCTTAGGGCGGCGATGGATAACGCTTTGGCACATCCTGAGTCCCTGAGCCACGGCTTGAGGATTGCCGGGTCATTGGGTCGCTTTTGGATGATCCGAGCCCATGTTACGGAGGGCCGGAGACGGTACGCAGCGTTTCTGGCCAAAACAGATTCGCTTGAAGCGAGTCCTGAACTTGGCAATTCTTTCCACTATGCAGGAAATCTTGCCTGCGTCCAGAGCGACTACACCGCGGCCAAAGCATTGTTTGAAAGGGCAGCCAAGATACGGGATGAGATTGGCGATCGAGTGGCGGAGGCAGGTTCTCGGATGAACTTGGCGAGCGTTGTTCAGTACCTTGGCGATCAAGATGGGGCCCGGATTCAAATGGAGCAGTCCCTAGCCATCTTCGAGGAGTTAGGAGATCTTCGTGGTCAGGCGATTGCCCTTATCTCTCTGGGAAGCACCCACAACGATTTAGAAAATGGCTCGCGGTGCGTTGAGCTTGCGAATCGTGGGGTCGATCTGAGTAGGCAAATTGGCGACCTCGAACTCGAAGCCAACGGCCTGAACAATCTCGGGATTTGGTATCGCAATCTGGGCGAGGAGGCGTCGTCACGCCAATCGTTTGAAGCCGCCCTCGTTCTCAACCTCAAGTTAAATAACGACTGGGAGGCGGGCATGAACCTCATGAACCTTGGCACTTCGAACCGTTTGGAAGGGAACCACTCGAAGGCGAGGGAGCTAACCACGGAAGGAACCGCCAAGCTTCTCCTCGTCGGAAGTCGAAAGCATCTGATTTCGTCCCTCCGTGAGTTCGGGCATCTCGAGCAAACCGATGGGAACCTGGAAACTGCGGTCCATCTCTTCGCCTCAGCGAATTCACTAAGGTCAGAAATTGGATCCCAGGAGCAAGTTTCGGAGTTTGGGCCGGCTGAGGAAGCCCTAAGTGCTATCGAGGAAAAGATCGGCCAAGCCCGCTTTGTCGAATTGCTCGAGCTTGGCGCACGCATGGACCCGATCGAACTCCTAAAGAGCATGTTGGATCGCACGAAGCGGGTACCAACAAAGTTGGAATCACAAACCCCGGACCTGAACTGAAGCTTACGCCAACAACCGCGTCGGATTCTGCAGATACGCCTTCACCACGTTGATGAACTTCGCACCCACCGCGCCGTCGACCACTCGGTGATCGAACGAGCAGGTGATGTTCATTCGTGAGCGGATCTCAACTTCGTCGTCGTCATTCGCCACAACCTTTTTGCGCACCGAGCTGATCGCGAGGATCGCGCTGTTGGGCTGGTTGATGATCGCGATGAAGTTGTCAACGTCCAGCATTCCCATGTTGGAGATCGAGAAGGTGGAGCCGGTGAGTTCGTCCATGCTCAGCTTGCTCTCCTTCGCCTTCTTCGCGAGTTCCTTGCTCTTCACCGAGAGTTGGCGAAGTGAAAGCTGGTCGGCATTTTTGATGACCGGAACCGTGAGGCCGTCGGCAATGGCGACCGCAATCCCAATGTGGACGCCGCCGAACTGAAGAAGCGACTGGCCTTGGAAGACCGAGTTGACCTCGGGCATGTCCCGAAGAGCGAGAGCGGATGCCTTCACCACGAAATCATTGATAGAAACCTTGCCGCTGCCCTCTTCCTCAAACATTTCGCGGAGCTGAATGATCCGCTCGACGTCGACTTCCACCGTGACATAGAAGTGGGGAACCTGGGTCTTCGATTCGAGGGTGCGCTTCGCGGTGATCTGGCGAAGTCGATTCAGAGGCACCGTGGTGTCTGCCGCGGTTGCCGCGACGACCGCAGGAGCGGCGGCTGGCTTCGCCGAAGGCTTTGCTTCGGAGACGTCCTTCTGGACGATGCGTCCGCCCGGGCCGGTGCCGGTGACCGTGCTGAGATCGATACCTTTCTCTTGGGCGACCTTTCGAGCCAGTGGGCTGGCCTTTACGCGCTCGCCATTCGTAGAAGCCGGTTTGGCTTCAGGCTCTAACTTCTGAACCTCAGGCTCGGCAACTGGAGCCGCCAGAGCCTCGGGGGGAGCCGAAGCCTTAGGAGCCGGAGCGGCACCGCCACCCCAACCGCCAGGAAGCTTTTCGCCATCCTTGATGATCGCGGCGATAGGCACGCCGACGGGGACTGTCTTGCCTTCTTCGAGGAGAATGCCGGTGAGAACTCCAGATCCGGGAGCTTCAAGCTCAAGGGTGGCCTTGTCGGTCTGGATCGTGCCGATGACATCGCCACTCTTGACTTTGTCACCGTCCTTTTTCAGCCACTCGAGAAGGGTGCCCTCCTCCATTCCGTCGCCCATTTTGGGCATGATCACTTCGGTCATTCGGTTTCTCTGGTCCTCCCGCTGGAGCGGTGTTTAGGTTACCCGGCAGCCGCGCGCGGCTACTGTTGGTCGGTTGCAGTGGGCAAGGGCTGGACGTCTTCTTCCTTCATTGGAGGCATGGTCTGACCGTTCGTCGAAAAGGCGTACGAGTAAAGATTCCGAGGTCCCTCGATCTCTACCGTCTGTTTCTGCATCTCTATTTCTTCCATTTCATCGACTCCAGAGCGAGCGCAGCGGCTCCGAGCATGCCCGCGTCGGCAATCTGCTCGGCCACCACGATCTTAGCGTCCTTAAAGAGGGAAGAGATGGCGATGTTCCGCGCCGCCTTGTAGGCAGGCTTCATGATCCAATCGCCGGCTCTGGCGATGTTGCCGCCGACGGCCACGATATCGGGTGCGAAGATGTTGATGTAGTTGCCGATGCCGACTCCGAGCATCGTGCCGACTTCTTCAAA
Organism: Fimbriimonadales bacterium; assembly: GCA_038321975.1. Taxonomy (GTDB): domain Bacteria; phylum Armatimonadota; class Fimbriimonadia; order Fimbriimonadales; family Fimbriimonadaceae; genus Fimbriimonas. Next base: position 6,317 of record JBBQFM010000004.1, read on the forward strand.
CACTTCGATGGCGACTTCGTCGCCCTGATCAGCCGCCTCGGTGATGTGCTTTGGCGTGAGCTTGCCGAGGTCGCCGCCGACCATTTCTTCCATGATCGATTTGCGACCCCGGTTGATGCGGTGAACCGCGCGCCCAATAATCGCATCTCTTCCGCAGTAACCTTCGATGGCTCCGTATTCGCCCGCATTACAGTCCATGCCCTGGTAGCTGATCACCACGTGGCCAAGCTCGGCGCCGCCCTTGTTTCCACCCACCATAACGAGCGGGCCGCTGGCCTCACCGAGTACCGAATGGGGCGAAAGAATCACTCCTCCGCCGATACCGGTCCCAATTGTGAGCATGACCAGGCACTTTGCGGAATTTTTTCCACTCCCAAACTTGTATTCACCCAAAGCTGCCATGTTTGCGTCGTTGTCCATCACCACCGGCATTCCCACAAGCTTCTCGAGAGGCTCTCGGATAGGAACGTCCTTCCAATACTCAAAGACGCCGTCTTCGACCTTGCCGAAGTTGGGTGCCCAGACGACCTTGCCCGCAGCGTTGTCGATATGGCCCGGAATCGCGAGCCCTACCGCCTCTGGCGGGGAGGCCGCGGAAGAATGAGCGGCTCGGATGGTTACCGCAAGGGCATTCAAAACGGCTTCTATGCCCTCTTGGCCGTGGGAAGGGTTGGACCAACTTTGTCCCGCCTCGGTGCCGTCTTCATAGAAAGAGCCCGCGCGCACGTTAGTGCCGCCCAAGTCAACGCCGATCACGCACTTTCGGTCCACGGGCGGGATTCTGACATCCTTCGGTGCTCTTCGGTGCGTTTAGTGCATCAAAATGTGGCAGGTTGCGTAAAGTAAATGAATATGGCGAGCGTTCGAACGGATGAAGGCAGTGGATTGACGATTAAGCAGATCGCGGAGCGCTCCCAGAGAATCATTGACGAAATTGAGAGAGTGATAGTTGGAAAACGGGAAACCGTTTCGAAGGCGGTCCTCACTCTTATCTGCAACGGTCACCTGCTGATCGAAGACATTCCTGGCGTTGGCAAGACCACCCTCGCGAAGGCGATGGCCATTTGCATCGGCGGCGAGTTCCGGCGGCTTCAGTTCACCCCCGACCTCTTGCCCTCCGACATCACGGGAAGCTCGATCTTCAACCAGAAGGAGGTGGAGTTCCAGTTTCGACCCGGCCCGATCTTCGGCAACGTTGTCCTCGTCGACGAAATCAACCGAGCCACTCCGAAAACTCAGTCCGCCCTCCTCGAGGCGATGGAGGAGCGACAGGTTACGACGGATGGCGAAACGCGAATGCTCCCTCAGCCCTTTTTCGTCGTGGCTACCCAAAACGCGATCGAGATGACGGGAACCTATCCGCTACCCGAAGCCCAGCTCGATCGATTCTTCACCCGCCTTTCCCTCGGCTATCCGGACAAGGCGCACGAGACGGAGATTCTGGGTCGACAACAGGTGTCGCATCCGCTGGAACTCGTCAAAACGGTTTTAAGCTTGGAAGAGATGATCGAAATGCAGGCGGTCGTGCGTGACGTCTTCGTTCACGAAACGGTGCGTTCGTACATCGTCGACGTGGTTCGAGCCACTCGCGAGAGCAACCTGCTTCTGATGGGCGCCTCGCCCCGAGGTTCGCTGCATCTGATGCGAGCTGCCCAAGCTCAAGCCGCGATGAGTGGCAGTGAGTTCGTTCGACCCGATGACGTGAAAGCGATCGCCTCCGCCGTACTCGCCCATCGCGTCCTGCCCCGCGCCGAACTCCGAGCCAAGGGCGAAACGACCGCAGACCTTATCGAGCGGCTGCTCGACCAAGTCCCGGCTCCGGTTCCGGTGGGATAACTTTTGAGAAACGTTGCGGGCCTTGCGCTCACGATCGCGTCGATGTTTTTGGCCGTTGTTTCGGTGCTCATCGGCGCGCCCGCCTTGTTCTACATCACGACCGGTCTCATCGCGACAATCGGTGCATGCCACCTGCAGTCCTACCTATCGGTGCGCGGTCTTCGCCTGGAGCGAGTTGCCCCCGAGACCGTGCGGGTGGGCGACCTCGTCACCGTCGAGCTCACCGTTTGGAGTGATCGAAAGATTAGGCGACCATTGGTCACGATCGAGGACAACTTGCCGAGCAAGCTTCGGATGGTCTCCCGGACCCCAAGCCTGCCAATTGCCCCCGCGTACGATTTGCCAATCCGGTCTCAGTATCAGTTCAGGCCCACCCGCCGCGGAAGGCACCGCTGGAGCGGGGCGACCGTCGAAGGCACCGACGCGCTGGGACTCATCACGAAAAGAAGATTTTACGAGACCGCCCCGGCCGAGATCCTAGTTTTGCCGGCCCCAATCCCCGTGGGAGTCGAGCTTCCTTCGGCCGCCGGTTGGGGAATCAGCGAAGCGGAGAGCGGACAGAATCGCGGCGCGGGCATCGACCCGTGGGGAATCCGACCGTACGTGCCGGGCGACGCTCTGCGGCAGGTTCACTGGCGCTCCACCGCCAAAACCGGCCAACTCTTGGTCCGCGAATTCGAGGCCGGATCGCACGCATCGGCGGCGTTCCTGATCCAGCGGACGAAGGGAAGTGATCTGGGGCAAGGGGTGATGAGCTCGTTAGACCTCATGTGTGGTCACATCGCCTTTCTTAGTGATCTGTTCTTGCGCCAAGGCGCCCGAATCCGACTGTTGGGGCTCGATAGCGGCCAATCGTACGGATCGAATACTGAGCGCCTCGCCGAGATTCAGTTGGCGTTGGTAGACGTGCAGGCTGATCAATCCAAGAAGCTTAGCGAAGACGCTCTGGAACACGTCTCGGCGCTACCCCCGGGGAGCGTAGTGTTCATTATGCAGAGCGTCACCGACGAGTCCTTGTACGCGTCTGTAAGCATGTTGGCGACCAGAGGCACCCAAGTCGTGGCCCTCCTGTATGATGCTCAAGCTTTCTCAACGAAAAAAGATGGGAAGATCGCATCCGCGACCGACCCTATCAACGTCGAGCTTTTGCGCTCAGCAGGCGCAAACCCAATCGTAATGCCGGTTAGTGAGGCCTATGGCTAGGCGAGCGGCACGCGACCTGAGCCGGCTCGGCTGGATCGACTACCTTTTAATGGGCGTTGGCACCTGCCTCGCTGCGTACTCGGCGGGCATGGCGGTTGCGCAGCCTCAGGTCGGCATCTACTGCATGGTGATGACCGCCGTCGGCACCACGATCGGATACCTCTGCCGGCTGCTGTTCAGCGGATCTAAGGTCGTAAAGATCGATGGCGTGCTCTACACGGGCGCGGTGATCGCCGCGGTGGCCTGGTCCTCGACCCTCAATCGCGTGCTGCCCGAAGGCGGATTCCCGCGAGACCTCATCATGGCGGGCTATCTCACGTGGATGCTCATCCTGGGAAGCGTCTTCGCCTGGCAGGATTCGACACTGCTGTTCCAAGCGATCCCCAGCATCGCCCTGTTTGGCCTCATCGGCTGCTACGACACGTACGCAAACGTGCCTTTGATGTTCTTCGGTTTTCTCATCTGCCTCGCGACCCTCTTCGCACGATCCCAGGCTCGAGAGAGGCTGAGGCAGGCGATCGACTCCGGCTACTTCGGATCCGACCTCCAGTCAGAAGACACCGCTGGGCTATTCGAAAGGATCAAGGCGGGCCCATGGCGATGGGTCGCCGGCCCCGAGTGGGCAATGTTTTCTGCGCTTGCCGTGGTGGTCGTCAGCTTCGTAGGTGCGCCGGTAATTCGTGAGACGGTGAAGCCGCTGTCCGGGCTCGTCGTTATCCAACCCCCACGTTTAACGACTCAGAAACCGACGCCCGCGATGATGAGCGACGAATCGCAGGGCTCCGTCGAGGTTGGCCACGGCCCCGTTCATTTGGGCAAAGACCCGGTGTTCGAAGTAACGATGCCGATGGACAAAGTTCGGTACCTGCGGTCGCTGAGTTTTGACGTATACACCGGCCACGGGTGGCGAGCCGATTTCGGAGCGAACAACCCGAATATCGATGAAGCCAGTCAGCCCACTGCGGTGGCGCTCGAAGAGATGAAGCGGTTCAAGGAGTTCAGCTACGAGATCAAGGCGATCAAGCCTACTCGTATCCTCCCCGTCCCCGGCATCCCGGTGGGATTCGCAGACGGTGCCTTCCTAAGAACCCGCCCAGACGGAAGCATCCTGATCGACCCGCCGACCGTCATCACCGTCGCGGGCAAGTCCTGGGAGCCCGACACAACCGTGCCCGTCACCGAAGCACAAAAGAACCTGCCCCTTTCTCTCGCCAATACAACCTCCCTCGACAACGTTCCCCAAACCGTGATCGACTTTGCCCGAAAGGCCGCCGAAGGCGGCAAAGACGACTACGATCGCGCCAAGCGAGTCGAAGCCGCGATTGGTCTGCAGGTGAAGTACAACACGGAGGCGCGTGCTACCCCTACCGGTCGAGACCCCGTCGAATACTTCCTCTTCACCCAGAAGGAGGGCTATTGCGAGGTATTCGCCTCGTCGATGGTGGTTACCGCGAGATCGATAGGAATACCCGCCCGCTACGTGATGGGCTACCTGCCCGAAGGAAACCTATTCGACACGCAGGGGCACGGAGTGTTGCGAGACGCCGACTACCACGCCTGGGCCGAGCTTTTCTTCAAGGATGTCGGATGGGTGGTATTTGATGCCACCGAGTTCGCCGACGCAGTTCCCGGAAACGAGCGCGGCTCTGACAACGAGAAAGGGCCATGGTACAAGAGCGATTGGTTCCTCGGCATGGTCAACGTGCTAATCGTGCTAAGCGTCATTGGAGGCGTCTACTTCGCGTACAACGCTTTAAAGCGCGGCAAAAAGAAGGATCAGCAGCGCTCGGAGATCGAAAGAACCTATATCACCTTCGCCCGGGCTCTCCAGAGGTTAACCGGCATCCGGCGTCGTCCAAGCCAAACCCTAACCGAGTACCTGAAAGAGGTTCGACCTTTTATCAACGGATCGACATCCGATGCCGAGTCGATAACCAATAAATTCGAAGTGACTCTTTTCTCGTCCAAGCCAATCGATCTGGAGACGGTGGCGTCGCTGAGGACGGACGTGCGAAACTTCCAGAACATGTCCAAGAAAGAAAGATCGGCGAAGAAATGACCTTTGCCGCCGACAGAGCTCTGAAATGCCGAATCCTGCTGTTTACGGGGGACGAGTCCGCCCTCCGGGACCGAGCATTCGAATCCTTGCTTGCCGCGGCTGAGGTCCACAAAGACGACTTCGATCTGCAGAATTTCGACGGAGACTCGTCGTTGCCGATGGATTGGTATAACGCGGCGAGCACCGCCCCTTTCTTCGCTGACCGCCGCACTGTGATCGTTCGGCACTTGCTCCGATGTGAACCGGACAAGGCGAAGGCAATCGACTTTGGCAACCTCCCCGAGTCATCACTCCTCATCCTCGTTGCCGACGATGAGGGAGGCAGCGACGATAAAGTAGCGCGGGCGAAGACCGCCGCGAAGAACTGGGAGAAGGTCGTGACCAAAGCGAGTGGACACGTTGCCTCCTTCGTCGCCGACATGAAGCAGAGCTGCACCGCAGTGCGGGCGGAGATTGCTGTCTCCGGGAAGACGATCTCTGAGAAAGCCCTCGACGCCCTTATCGAGATGACAGGAAGCAGCCTTTCCAGAGCCCTCGACGAGCTCGTGAAGCTCCTGCTCTACATCGGGGATCAAGACCAGATTCGCGAAAGCGACGTCCGTCAGGTCGTCATTCCGTCTCGAGAGTGGAACGTGTTCAAATTGGTGGATGCGATCGTTGGCGGCAACGTCCCGGAAGCTCTGACTCAGCTAAGGACCCTGATCGGCAACGTGTCAAAGGCCGAAGACGCTGCCTTCCGGTCCATCTTGCCCATGATGGCGCGCCAAATCCGATTGCTCTGGCAAGCCCGGTTGTTGGTCGAGGCCAACTGCGGTCTGCATGACGTGCCCGACTCAATCTTGGCCTCCCTACCCGAAAAGCCTAACATCCTGAAGGAGACTTATCGCGCCAGAGCACTACTTCAAGGCGCGAGAAAGACCTCCTTGCCCCAACTCGCCGAATGCCTTGACATCCTGAGCGATACGGATGCCCGCTTAAAGGGCATTCTCACCTCCTTCTCAGCTCAGGAGACCCTGGAGCGGATGGTGCTGGACATGGCCGAGGCGCTCACTCGCCGGCCCGTTGTAGCTAGACGCTGAGTCGGGTTCCGGGAACCCCTCCCTCTAGGAGGGGCAGGGGTGGGGTGTCGGCTACCGAGGGCCTTTGATGGCAGGTCTTCTTGGACGTCGGATATTCCGAAAGGCTTGAGGTGTGCGCTACCCCACTCCCTGCCCCCCCGCAGAGGGAGGGGAACGCTGCGAAGCGAGAGTTTGGATCTGCCTAACACCTCCATTTCCCCCGTAATATTGCCGTATGCGACACATACTGGCTGCAATACTTCTCGTTCTCGCCGTCGTCTCGCCCGCCCAAGATTGGGCGAAGAAGAAGCTCGACGCATCTCCCCGCCACCAGGAGTGGGTCGAACTCCAAAATGGGTCTCGTAAGGTGAAGGCGTTCGTGGTGTATCCCGAGCGCAAAGACAAGGCTCCCGTGGTCTTACTGATTCATGAGATCATGGGCATGACCGATTGGGTGCAGGCGACCGCCGATGAGTTCGCCGCCCAAGGCTATATCGCGATCGCCCCCGACTTTCTGAGCGGAATGGGGCCAAACGGCGGCCGGACCGACTCGATTGGCGACCTGAGCAAGGTTCGCGAGGCGATCAGCATGCTGCCTCCGGATCAGATCACGGGCGACCTGAACGCGGCCTTTGACTACGCCAAGAAGATTCCCAGTGCGAACGGAAAGGTCGCAGTCGCGGGGTTCTGTTGGGGCGGCGGGCAGTCGTTCCGATACGCAACCAATCAGCCCGGCCTCTCTGCGGCATTCGTTTTCTACGGCACGCCTCCGACTGAGCCGGATGCCATCGCGCGGATCAAAGCTCCTGTCTATGGCTTCTACGGAGGTAACGACAATCGTGTAGATGCCACTATCCCCGACGCTGAGAAGCTGATGAAAGCAGCCAGTAAAAAATACGAGCCAATCGTTTTCGAGGGCGCCGGTCACGGATTCATGAGAGCCGGCGAGCAGCCGGATGCCCAAGAAGCCAATAAAAAAGCTAGGGATGCGGCATGGAAGAGAATTCTCGAAGTCCTATCGAAGCCGGACTTGCAGGCTCCCGACTCTTGCTGCGACGGTCGGTAATTATCGGTAGCAGAAATAGATTGAAGGACCTGGTAACAATACTGTATAGGTTTGCTGCGGGGTGGATGTAGAATATTGCTGGTAGAGCTATATCATGTTTACTTCACGAATTCTTCGAACTTCGCTAGTTGTCGCAGCCTTAGGCGCGGCACTCTCAGCTCAAGCAGTGACGATTTTCCTCGTCTCTCATGGCACTGGCGCTTTAGACGTTAACAACAATTTCGTCCAGAACGAAAAGGTTCTCGTTCAGACCGGCGGCTTCGGCGCCCTGACGAGCCTGGTCCAGACCAGCGACAACACTAACTTCCCGAACGGCAGCACGGGTGAATACTCGGGCGCTGGCGGCACGTTGGACTACTCCTACGTCATCAGTGATGTTACGAGCAACGGCGCCTTCCAGTCTGTTGATGGTGCTTGGACCTACACCGGCGGCACCGGCACCTATGCCAACTTGCCTGGCGGCGGCGGAACCCTCGCCTTCACGATTGACCTCTCGTCTGGCGAGCCGGATGAGACCGGTACCGTGTTCAGCGGCGATCTGCAAGCTGTTCCGGAGCCTGCTTCCATGGCAGTGCTCGGTGTAGGCGCTCTCGGCCTGCTGCGACGACGAAAGAAAGCCTGATTCAACGAAGAAAATAGAAGGTAACAGGAAAGCCCGGAGGCGAGTTTAAAACTCGCCGCCGGGGTTTTCTTTTTTGGCCCTTCCCAAAAACAGAAAAGCCCCGCAGCCAGGTCAGCTGCGGGGCTTTCAATTTGATGAGCGACTACTCTTCGTCGTGCTCGTCGGTCTCTTCTACGGGAGCGACCGGAGCGGCAACCGGGGCGTTCGGGTCGAACACGTTGACCGTGATCTTGGCCTCAACCTCTCGGTGAAGGTCGACTTCGACTTCGAAGTTACCAAGTCGCTTGATCGCATCGATCAGAGCAACGTTCTTCTTCTCAACCGTGATTCCAAGCTGAGCCTTGATCGCGTCAGCGACATCCTGCGAGGTGATGGCGCCGAACAGTCGAACGCCGTCCTTACCAAGCTTGCCGGGGATCTTTACGGTCTGACCGTTCAGCTTCTCTCGAAGGCCCTCGGCTGCGCTCTTCTCGCCAGCCGTCTTTGCGGTTGCGCGAGCGTTGCGGATATCGAGGGCTCGAAGCTGGTTCTTGTCGGCCACGATGGCGAGGCCGCGAGGGAAGAGATAGTTGCGAGCGTAGCCGTCGGCTACGTTGACGACCGTGTTTTCTTTGCCTAGCTTAGGCACGGTCTGGCGGAGAATAACTTTCATTCAGCTGTGTCCTTATTTGGTTTGGAACGGCAAGGCATGCCTTGCCACCCGTGGAATTGGCCCTATCGGCGGATGCCGATACCAATGATCGGTGCGTTTTCGTGGAAAAGCTTCTCCACTCCAAGCCAACCGACGAGGCCGTTTCCAAACTCGTATCTCGCGCGCATGTCGAGCCTCAGTGAATTAATATCCCAAAGGTCGCTTGTGAGGCTTAGCCTCTGCGCGATTCGGTAGTCTACCCCAGCTGCCGGCTTGCTGGCGTAGATGCCGTACCGGTAGTCAATCTTGCTAGTGATCGGTTTGGCGAGCTGGATGTTCAGCTTGTTGGATTCGAAAGCATCATAGATGCCGAAGTGGAGGGTCGAATCAGCCAAGGGAAGTTGAAAGCCGATATCGGTTCGCCAATGGTTGGGGTGGGTCTCTCTGAGGAGGTCCATGTCGACGCTCAGACCTGATAGGCTCCCGCCCGGACTCTTCTTACCGAAGAAACCTCCGACCTTTTCGAGCACGCCCTTTAGCTGATCCTCAATCTCCGCCGCTTTCGAAGCCACATCGGTCATCTTCGCGGTGAGGGTGATCGCGTTGGCGCTAACTGCGACCCCGTTCTTCGTGATCGCCTCGGCATTGGTGGCAATCGCCTTGCTCGTCTCAGTGATCTGGGCAATGTTTTCGGCCGTCCGGCTGGCCGGTCCACGCAAGCTCGGGTCGTTGATCAGACTGTTCATGCTCGCAACGAGGTCATCGGCGCGCTTGGCCGTCTTCTCGAGCTGCTGCATGATGGCAACCGCGTTATTCTGCAGCTTGCCGCTTTCCATCAGCTTAGCGACCACGGAAGTGACCCGGTGAACGTCGGAGACGGCAGCCGTGCCTTGCAGAAGTGCCTCATGGAGCGCCGACTGGTTCTGGGCCATGAGGCCATCCATTCGGTTTGCCAGGGCACCAAATTTCAGGAGCGTCTCGTTGCTCGTTTTCAGAAGCGTCTCGATGCCCTCCTGCATCTTCTGGTTCTCCAGAAGCTTGCGAACTGCCGCCATCGTCTTTGTCAGCTCGGCGACCGTTTCCTTGCTATTCGGCAGGTACTTGTCCAGCGGGGAAGTCGAAAATCCCACCATCGTAGAGCCGGGAGCGAGTGTTCCACCAGTGAGCTGCTCGGGCGGCACCACTAAAACCGCGGTCTCGCCGAGGCCGATGAGTGATGAAGGAATCGTTACCCGGCTGCCATCCGGAATCTGGATCCCTTTCTTAATGTTGAGAGTAACTTTCGCCAAGTGCGGGTTGGCGAGTTGCACCTTGGTAACCGTGCCAATCGAGACGCCCGCCATCTGGACGCTTGATCCCGACTTGACGCCGCTTGCATCCTGGAACTCAGCGTAGTAGTCAACCGCCGGAGTTCCGAACAGGCTCTTGCCGAGGATCGCGTAGCCCACGAACATGAGCCCCACGAATACAACCAAAAGCAATCCGACCTTGGCGGCACTCTGCATTTGGGTTAGTTTAGCGGAGAACGTCGACCACTGTGCGAAACTTCAGACTTATTGCCTTCGCGAGCCTGCCGTCGGTAGAAGGGAGGGCAGATGAGCCATGATGTGGAGAACTTCCGGGGTTACCGGGCGTTACATCCCCTATTCGACTCTTATGAAGGACCGCAAAGAGACCAAGGGTCTGTCAAAAAAACGCCTCAAGCGTTTCGTGGTTCTGGCGGCATCCGCCGTCGCCGTCCTGGCGTGCATTTGGGTCTTCCGACTTACCTCTAGCCTCACCAGGAAGGGTGACTCCCTCGTATCCGTTTGGAAGGGCATTCGAGACCCTCGCGCCCTGTTTCCCAACAAAGACCGCGTAGTCATTCTCGTGGCCGGCAAGGACTACGATCACGACAAGCACGACATGCCTTCGTCTGCGAACTCGCGCTCGGATACCGTCATGCTCGTCTGCGCTGATCTGGCCAACCAGAAATTGAGCCTGGTAAGTATTCCGCGCGACACCAAGGTGATCGGCCCGGACGGCGAAAACCACAAGATCAACAAGATGTTTCAGATGGGCGGGATCAAACTTCTCGCCAAAACGATTGAGGATCAGTTCGGTGCCAAGATCGACTACCACGTCATCTTAAAGGACCTCGCCGTCAAGAACCTGGTTGACGCGGTCGGAGGCGTCGATGTCGACGTCGCCGACGAAATGTTCTACCAAGACTCTTGGGGAGCTCTTTCGATCGATCTACACAAAGGGCCTCAGCGGCTGAATGGGACTCAAGCGATCGGCTACGTCCGTTTTCGCAAGATGGGCGATCACAAGATCGTCGACGGCAAGCCCATTCCAATCCCCCATAAAACGTCGCTGGAAGAAGGCGACCTTCGGCGGACCGAGCGGCAACAGATGTTGGTTCACGCTCTTGCCGGTGAGGCGATGCGCCCGACTAACCTCCTACATGCCGACTCCCTCATCGATACCGCTTTCGAGCAGCTAGACACCAACCTGAGCCGGACCCAGGTTCTCGCATTGGCAACCCTCTTCCGCGGCCAAGATTTCGCAGGTGGCGGAAGCGCTACCATTCCCGGCGCCGACTCTACGGACGGCGGTGTTTACTACTTCGTGCCTGACGCCGAAAGAGTTCGGCTGACCATGAAGTGGCTCGTGGAAGGCGACGAGGCGGCAGGGCGCCAGCTCGTTCGGGTGGCGGTGAACGACGTGGGTGGAAACCGCCGCCAAACAATGTCCGCCGTTTCCAAGCTCGGCTTTCAAGCAGTTCCTGGCTCCCGTAAGGAAAGCGTTCACGAGTCCCTCGTGACCTACCGAAAGGCCGCCTATGAGGGATTCGCACGCGAGATCGCGGCCAGCCTGGGCATCACCACCGTTCAAAAAGAAGTCGGCGACGCCCGCGAAACCTGGCTCCCTGAGATCCGAGTAACCCTTGTGAAGTAGATCGCTCCGGCGATCTGTAGACGCATGCTTTGGCTTGCGCAGGAGCGAAGCGACAAAGGTTCAACCGCTAACGGAGAAAGTGATGGCCAACCGGCTAAAGTAAATGTGTTGTGTGGCAACGATTTAGCGAGCATGCAAGGAAAGCGGTCTTCTATGCGCAGGAAGAGGCTCAGCGATTCGGAGTCAACCATGTCTCGACCGAGCATCTCTTGCTCGGCCTACTCCGAGAGAGCGACAGTGTCGCTGTACTCGTCTTGGACAAGCTACTCGTGGACGTGGGAGCCCTCCGTGCCGAGCTTGAGAGAAACATTCCTGACCTAAAGGTTCCTCCTCCAGCAGATATGACCCTCAATGCCGAATCGAAGAAGGTGATCGATCTCGCCTACCGCGAGGCTCGTGATTCGAATCGCAACTACCTGGGGACCGAGCATCTCCTACTCGGTCTAGTCGATTTCGCCGAGGGATTGGCTGGCAAAACCTTAGCTGCCTTCGGAGTAGATATCGAGCGAGCGCGGAAGGCGGTTGTGGAAGTTCAGGTCGAAGACGTGCCATTGGTTGAGAGCCCGGCAACCGAAGTGCGCTAAAGCAGTCCACGCGAAGCGTGTAACCGTCGGCTACACCCGACGCAGCACTTTGCTAGTCGAAGGAGTCGCTTCGCTCGTGCGTAAGCTAAAGGCATTCCTCTACAGATCGCCGGAGCCATCTACCCCGGGCCCGACCCCGTAACCTTGCCGAAACCACAACAAAAAGGCCATAAGGCCCACAACTGAACGTCTTCCCCTCTTCAGTCCACAGACTAGAACCCCGACAATTTAACCGTAGGAAACGATTCGAGGGGTACGCTCCATCTAACAATTGAGGCGATTCGTCGAGATCAGTCGTCAGATACACCAAGCTCTCGCAGGGACATTAGCCGAGCGGGATACGTAGAAAAGATAGCCGGTGAACCCAATCCAGGGTGAAACCGCACAAAGGTGAAAAGAAAACTATATGTGGCAACGCTTTACAGAACGGGCTAGGAAAGTTGTTTTCTACGCTCAAGAAGAGGCACAGAAGTTCGGAGAGGGTTATGTCTCTACGGAGCACCTCCTTCTTGGACTCGTTCGTGAGTCCGACAGCGTCGCCGCACGAGTGCTTGAGAAGCTCGGAGTGAGCCTCAATCGCATTCGCGCCGAGGTCGAAAAGCAGCTCCCTCGCGGAGATGCCCGACCCTCGCAAGACATGACGCTGACGCCTCGGGCCAAGCGGGTCATCGACCTTGCTTACGATGAGGCCCGGAATCTGAACAACAACTACATCGGCACCGAGCATCTGCTGCTTGGCCTTATCCGAGAGGGTGATGGCTTAGCCGGACGCGTCCTTGCCAAACTGGGAGTCGAACTGGAGAAGGCCCGCCGAGAGGTTATGGCGCTTCAGGACAACGAAACCCAGACCAAAGCCAGCGGTGGACCCCGGTCCAGCTCCGCAGGCACTACCAAGACTCAAACCCTCGATGAGTTCGGCAGAGACCTTACCGAGCTTGCGAGAGAAGGAAAACTGGATCCCGTGGTTGGACGACAACCCGAGATCGAGCGGGTCATGCAGATCCTCTGCCGCCGAACGAAGAACAATCCGTGTCTTATCGGCGAGCCAGGAGTTGGCAAGACCGCAATTGCTGAGGGCCTTGCGCTCCGCATCGTCAGTGGAGACATTCCTGACATCCTGCGGAACAAGCGCATCGTCGCCCTCGACCTCGCCGGCCTCGTGGCGGGAACCAAGTATCGCGGCGAATTCGAAGAGCGAATGAAGAAGGTGATGGAAGAGGTCCGAAAGGCCGAGGGCAACGTGGTCCTTTTCATCGACGAGCTTCACACCCTTGTTGGAGCCGGTGCCGCCGAGGGCGCCATCGACGCATCCAACATCATGAAGCCGGCCTTGGCACGTGGCGAACTGCAATGCATTGGCGCCACCACGCAAGACGAATTCCGCAAGTATATCGAGCGAGATGCCGCTCTCGAGCGACGCTTCCAGGCTGTCAAAGTCAAGGAGCCGAGTGAGGAAGAGGCAGTCGACATCCTTAAAGGATTGCGGGAGCGATATGAGGCGCATCACCAGGTTGAGATTACGGACGAGGCCATCTTGGCCGCGGTCACTCTCTCCCAGCGCTACATCTCGGATCGAAGCCTTCCCGACAAGGCGATCGACCTCGTGGACGAAGCCGCATCGAGAGTGCGACTGCAGCAGAGTCTGCCGCCACTCGAAGTCCGACAGGACCGAGCGAAGGTCAATCGACTACGAAACGAACTTGAACACGCCCAGAAGCGAACCTCGTCCGAAGACGCAACCATCAAGCTCCAGACTCAAATCGAAGAGCTAGAAGCGAGTGTTGTCGAGCGAGAGGATGTATGGCGAGACACCGAGAAGCCCGAACCCATCGTGGGTGAGAGCGAAATCGCCGCCATCGTCCAGTCTTGGACCGGCATCCCAGTTACCAAGCTTGTCGAAGCGGAGAGCCAGAAGCTCCTTCGCATGGAAACCGACCTTCACCAGAGGATCATCGGGCAGCACGACGCCGTCGTCGCCGTCTCGAGAGCCATCCGAAGGGCGCGTTCCGGCCTCAAGGATCCGAAGCGACCGATGGGTAGCTTCATCTTCCTCGGCCCGACTGGCGTTGGAAAAACCGAGCTCGCCAAGGCACTTGCCGCTTATCTGTACGAAAAAGAATCGAACATGGTCCGAATCGACATGTCCGAGTACATGGAGCGCTTCGCAGTCTCGCGACTGGTTGGTGCCCCTCCCGGATACGTCGGTTACGATGAGGGTGGTCAGCTCACCGAGCAGGTACGGCGAAACCCGTACTGCGTGGTCCTCCTCGACGAAATCGAGAAGGCACATCCTGAGGTGTTCAACATCCTCCTGCAAGTCATGGAGGACGGACAGCTCACCGATAGCCAGGGCCGAACGGTCGACTTCCGCAACACGCTGATCATCATGACGTCGAACGTCGGCGTCCGTCCGATTGAGCTGGACAAGGCGCTCGGCTTCCGAGACTCGAAGCAGGACTTCAACGATCCGAAGGTTTACGAATCGATGAAGACCAAGATGGTCGAAGAGATGAAGAAACTCTTCCGGCCGGAATTCCTGAACCGTGTCGATGAGGTCATCGTGTTCCAGCACCTGAAGAGGGAAGAGATCCTCGAGATCGCGGATTTGTACCTCAAGAGGGTCAATCAGCAAGCTGCCTCGATGGGAATCACGATCGATCTGAGCGACCGTGTGAAGAACCTGCTCGTGGATAAGGGTTACGACCCGAACCTCGGAGCTCGACCTCTTCGCCGAGCCGTACAGCGCTTCATCGAAGATCCCCTCAGCGAGGAAATGCTTCTCGGCCGCTTCCAGTCTGGCGATGCAATCCTCGCTGACATCGAAGGCGACGAGAAGGACGAGACGGTCATTTTCAAGAACAAAGCCGCCGAGGGTGGCGAAGTTCCTGCGAAGGAACTAGTCTCGCAATAAACGAGGAGATACCTCCTTCAAAGAACCCCGGCCTTCGAGCCGGGGTTTTTCGTTTTCGATGGTCCCCTCCGTAGGCATTTGGCCAGTCCAGGGGACTTTGGCGGTCTACATGGCCAACAATGGATAAGTGCAATCTGCTCGCCGAAGGGGAAAGCAGGAACTAGACCCCACCGATCTGGAAGGACTCGTCCAACTCCTCAAAACGGAGAGCGCCAAGCGTCGCCGAAGTATGCAGGTGGCGCAAATCAGCTTCGGCGTGATCTGAGGCATATACTTTTTGGTGCTGGCCGTGCTTTGGATTCGCCTTGGCCACTTTCCAGACCAATTCGTAAGCGGCACGAGCGGACTGGCGGGCGTGGCCTGCCTCGGCGCAGCGGCCACCGCAACCCACAAACGAGCCCTGAAGGTCGCCGCATCGCTTGACGATCCGCGAATAACCGGTTTCTGCTGGAAGCTTTGGGCTTGCACGACAAGGGGGTTGCCGATCTGGCCCGAACGACCCTCATCGAGCGTTTGCCGAAGCTGACGCCGGAGGATCGCGAACTGTTTACCGCAGATCAGCTGGACGCTTTCAACCACTCATTGAGTCACCAACGGGACTATGAATACTTGAATGCCGCATTGGTGGCTTCGAAGGTGCTCGGCAATCGAGGAACGATTCTTCCCCTTGAGAAGCTCGTCGAATCAAATCCGCCGAAGAGACAAAAGGGAAGCTTTGAGCAGGCTCAAGGCTTCGCCCGGATGGCGTTGCCTGATATCCGAATGCGCCTGGCGTCCGAAGTCATCGACCGAACAGAAGCCCAAACCGAAGAGATACGAACCCGAACCTTGGATCTCTCCTAGATTCTGGGAATCTTCGCGCCACAAATCAACCATTTCCGCCCGAACCGCATCTATGTCTGCGTTCCTTCTTCAAACGAGAACCGGATACACGATGAATGACCTTGAAATAGCAAGACGAATAGCCGCGGGGGATGCGGGCGCAGCGGAGACGCTGGTCCGCGATCACTACCCGTCGGTCTATCGGCTGATGCGACACCTGACCAACCACCGCGAAGACGCGGAGGACCTGACTCAACAGGCCTTCCTCGCCGCGCGTCGCAAGATCCACACTTACCGCGGCAGTTCCGGGCTCAAGACCTGGATCCACCGCATCGCCTTCAACGAATACGCCCAGTGGAAACGCAAGAACCGGCAAACCGCGCCGCTGCAACTCGACCACGCCACCGACGACCCCGGATACGGATCGTTTGTGACGGGCCAGTCGCTACAGAGCGCACTTGCCGCACTGCCTCCCAAGCTTCGCGAAGCTTTTATTCTCCACGAGGTTGAGGAACTGAAGGTCGAGGATGTGGCTCAGGTCCTAATGGTGCCCGCCGGCACCGTCAAGGCAAGGTTGTTTTACGCACGGCGCCGATTGAGAGCGCTCTTAGAAGACGGAACGGAGGCAAAGAATCATGAACCAAAAGAAGCCATTGTCTGACACCCCTTGGGTGCAGAACCAAATGCAGGAGATGCGATCCGACGAACCCTCGCCCGAGGCGATCGATCGCGCCGTCCACTCTGTGCTGGCCTACAAGCCAACTCCCCGCTACGTTTTCGTCTGGAAAGCGGCGTCCTTCGCGACCGTTGCCGGCATCGCGGGCCTGTTCGTCTATGTCACGACTCAGCCGGCAAGCGCTGCCGGGCTACATGCGGTGGCCGATGCGTTTCGACACCAGTCAAAGCGCCATTGCGTTACCTACCGGCCGAACGCGGGCGGGGAGATGGTCCAGACAAACGAGGACTGGATCGACGGTCGAAAGAACGCAATGGTCTATCGAGCTGAAGACGGCGTAACCACGACAAGCGGCTATAACGGCGCTCGCATATTCGTGGTGTCGAGCAAAGACGGCGGCGGCTTCGTCGACGACATGGAGCCAAGCGCCCCGCCGGTAGAGGACATCGATGCCTACCTCAAGATTCCGGGTGCCCGGGTTCTGAAGCAGACGAAGAGCGGGAAGTATGACGTCTATTCCATCGGCTTTTCTGACTGCCGTTTCGATATCTTTGTCGATCCCGCAACCCGGTTGCCCGTCCAGCGAATGGTCATGACGATCCGAGGGAAGGTGATTGAAAGGAACGACTACGACTATCCATCGCAGTTCTCGGCAAACGTCTTCGAGCCGCCCGCCACTTCTGATCTGACCGACTATCCTGCCCTGAGACAGGAAATCGCTCAGCGAGTTGCAGGGCCCGGCCAAACCAAGACGATTGGCGGCGTGACGATCACGCTGAAAGCAGTTCTTGTTGGCAAGTCCAGAATCCTTGCCCTATGGACGGGCGGCGCAAAGGCGGACGCTGGATCCACCGCCGGAATGTGGATCGAAGGCATCAAAAAGCCAATCGCCGAGGGCCGGCCGAGCCCGACGGTAATCGCTGGCAAAGAACTGTTGGGAGACGGTGCTTGGTATCAAGGACTGAATGTTGTTGGCCCCTTCGTGATCAACGTTCCCGTTTGGGGACCCGACGGCACTCACAGCAAGGTGGTCGGACGCTTGACCTTCACGGTCAACAATCCGATCCATGCCCAGGATCCGGACCGCGTATTCGCGCGACCCACCGGTGGCGTGGGAGTCACCGGATCCACAAAGACCCAGTCCTCAAATCCCTAGTCAATGATCAAGAGTAAATAATTGGCGGGCTGCGAAAGTAGCCCGTCCTTTTTGTTTCGAAAAGCCTGATTGTTAAGGGAATGATAAAAAATGGCTGAGAACACGTTGGAAGTGTTCTTAACAAATCAGAATTTAACAATGCAATCCGGCCGATGGACCGCCCTTCTATTGATCTTCTTCGCCACTGCCTCCCTGACCCTCGCCACCCCGAACGAAGATGCCGTCGCCGCCAAGCGCGCCGAAATTGCATCCCTCAAAGTGAAGGCCAAGAACGCGAGCAACGCCGTTCGAAAGCTGAGCGCCGAGACCGACCTGACCTCTAGCGCAGAGGCGATCAAACTCCTGAAAAAGTACACCGAAGAACTCTCCGAAGTCCACGACCGCCTCGAGGCCATCGAGGCCGAGTTGAAGGAACTCAAGGCAGGGAAGGCGGAGACCGCCCCTCAGGCGCCTGTGGCAAAGAAGAAGGGCTTTGCGGTTTCTGGCTTCAGCCAGTTCCAGTACCAGGGCACCGACAAGCAAGGAGCTTCGACATTCGACGCGTTTCGTATTCGACGCGCCCGGCTCACCGTCAACTATCAGCACGACTCTCGGGCGAGCCTGAAACTTTCTGAAGAGCTCGCAACCGGTGCCAACAACGGCCAAGCATTCCTGAAGGACGCGGTCCTCTCTTACGACCTATCGCCAGGCGATGCTCCAAACGGCCAAACGATGCTGATAATGGGTCAGTACCCCCTGCCCATCGGCTACGAGCTCTCCCGAAGCGATGTCGACCGGGAGTTTCCGGAGAGGGCCCTATACAACCAGACTTATTTCAGCGGCGAGCGAAGCCGAGGCTTCTTGATTCGTCACGGCGTCACGAATGAACTCGTCGCCAGCATTGGCGCCTTCAACTCATTGACCAATGAAGACCCCGAACAGGCCAACCTGTCGCCGGGTACGGGAAATCGTCTCGCAATTCTGGCAGCGGTTCGAACCCCTGCCGATAGAAAGGCAGAGATCGGTGTGTCAGGCTTCTTCGGTCATCGAGCGGCCTACACGGCGCCAGTCGCCGGCAGCAACGTCACCTCGCCGGAGACCGAGAGACGGTTTGTTTATGTCGATGGCCGCGTAAGCGACGTCTTGGTTCCGAAAATGACGTTGCGCGGAGAAGCGATGTTTGGCCGAGATCGACTGCCGAACGCGACGCCATCCGCCTCGGCAACGGAGCACGAAGTACGAGGCTTCCAAACTCAGCTCGGCTACGACATCACCGACCAGCACGAAGTGTTTCTGCGCTACGAACAAATGGATCCGAACACGGGAACGGACGGCGACGCAGTTCACGGCTACGGCCTGGCTTATCGGTATCGATTCAATGTCGACACGTTGTTCACCCTGTCTCACGAGATCTTCGAGGACAACACGCGAGTGACTCAGCATCGGTACGGAATCACGACCGTGCGATTTACGCTTCGTTTCTAGTCGACCACTGCGCCGAACTTCCGGGTCCGCATCTGATAGGTGCGGACCGACTTCAACATCTCAGCGGGCGTGAAGTCGGGCCAAGGAAGTTCGGTGACGTACAGTTCGCAGTAAGCCGCCTGCCAGATCAGGAAGTTGCTCCACCGCATCTCTCCCGCCGTCCGAATCATCAGGTCGGGCTCCGGGTGATTTGGGTTGTAGAGGTGGGCGGAGATCAAGTCTTCGGTCACATCCTCCGGCTCCATGCCCGCCGCCACGATGTCCTTCACCGCGTCCACGATCTCAGCCCTGCCGCCGTAGTTGACGGCAAGCGTAAAGACAATTCCCGTGTTGTTCGCCGTCGTTTCCATGCCGTGTTCAAGGGCTCTTCTTAGCCCCTCCGGCACTCCGTCCAGGCGACCGGCGACGTTCACCCGTACGTTGTTCTGGTGCAGCGACCGCAACTCGTCTTTGGCTGCTTGCTCGATCAACTTCATCAAGCCGCTGACCTCGTCCTGAGGCCGCCGCCAGTTCTCGGCCGAGAACGCGTAGACGGTGAGGTACCGAATCCCGAGCTCGCTCGCCGCGAGCAAGATTCCGCGAAGGGTCCGGTACCCCTGTCGGTGCCCAATCAACCTCTGCAGCCCGTTCTTTTTAGCCCACCGCCCGTTGCCATCCATGATGATGGCGACGTGGGCGGGCAGGTTGGAGAGGTCGATGCCGAGTTCATTGGCGGCTTTGAGGGTGTCGCTCATCGAAGTTCTCCCGTGCCTCCCCTTGCAGCGATGGTTCGTGCGCTGGAGGGGGAGGGCAGGGTGGGGGTTCGACCACCGACAAAGTTGAATCGCAGGATTCCCCTCCCTCTGGGGAGAGGGCAGGGAGTGGGGTGGCCGCTCACTTGGGCACTTGAGGGAGAGTGCCAGTTGCCCCAGCCAAGGGGTGACGGATTCCCTCCCCTTGGGGAGGGGCAGGGGTGGGGTTCGCCAGCCGAACGATTTGAGCCATCGTGGCAGCCTTGAACCCCAACATTTTCGGTCACCGACACCCGAGAAGGGGGAAACCCTACGACAAAACCGGGTCGGTGGGCGAAACCCCCTCCCCCACGGTTCCCTTTTCGGAAAGGGGGAACCATCTCCGGAATCGGATTCAAGCTACACACTCATCAATTCGGCTTCTTTCTTCTTGCCGAGTTCGTCCGCCTGATGAACGTAGGTGTCGGTGAGCTTCTGAACCTTCGATTCGTTCCCCTTCACCTCGTCCTCCGTAATCTCCTTCTTCTTCTCGAGGCCCTTGATCCCGTCGATCGCCTCTCGCCGGACGTTGCGAATGGAGACGCGGGCGTGCTCGGTGCGGGCGTGGACCTGCTTGACCATGTCCTTCCGTCGATCCTCAGTCATCTGAGGGAAGGTGAGGCGGATGCCGGTGCCATCGTTGACCGGGTTGATGCCCAGGTCGCTCTTCATGATCGCCCGCTCGATGACCGTGAACATCGACTTCTCGTAAGGCTGAATGAGCAACTGTCGCGGCTCCGGGATGCTGACGTTGGCGATTTGGTTGATCGGGGTCTCGGTGCCGTAGTAATCGACGTGAACTCGCTCCAGGACCGACGGGCTTGCGCGACCCGTTCGGTAGGTTGCGAAATCGTGGGTCATCGCGTCGATCGCGGCCTTCATTTTGCTTTCCGTATCTGTGAGAATTTCGCTTACTGACATATCATTCACCTCCGACGAGGGTGCCCGTGGGGCCGCCGCTGACGGCGTCCACCAAAGCACCTGCTTCATTAAAGTCCAACACGATGAGTGGCATCTTATGCTCCCGACACATCGTAAATGCGGTTTGGTCCATGACGCCAAGGCGCTGCTCAATGGCGTCGCTATAGCTCACCTTGTCGTAGCGCACCGCGTCGGGAAACTTCTTGGGATCCTTGTTGTATACGCCGTCCACCTTGGTCGCCTTGATGAGCAGATCGGCCTCGATCTCCAGGGCTCTCAGGACGGATGCGGTGTCGGTCGTAAAGTAGGGGTTACCGGTGCCCGCGGCAAAGACCACGACTCGGCCTTTCTCAAGGTGGCGCACTGCGCGGCGGCGGATGAACGGCTCGGCGACCTGAGCGACGTTCACGGCGCTCTGAACCCGCGTGTCCACTCCCGCGTGCTCAATCGCGGATTGAAGGGCGAGGGCGTTCATCAGGGTGCCCAGCATGCCCATCTGGTCGGCGACGGTGCGGTCGATCTCTCCCTCGGCGGAGAATGTCTCGCCCCGAACGAAGTTTCCGCCTCCCACCACGATCGCGATCTCGGCGCCGGTCTTGTGCACAAGCGCTACCTCGTTGGCGATGTACTTGAGGACCTTAGGGTCCATTCCAAAATGGTAAGTTCCGGCAAGGGCTTCGCCGCTTAGCTTGATAAGAACTCGCTTGAATGCCCGACGCTCAAAACTCATTTATTCATTGCCTCGAAGGACGTCGACCGATGTAGTCGACGTCCTTCTCGTAAAGATACTCCAAGCAAGATAACTTGCTTACTCGCCCTGGCCAACCGCCAGATAAACGAACTGACTGATCTTCGCGCCCTTCGCCTCTTCGGAAAGGAACTGACCAACCGACTTGCTGGCGTCCGCATAGAACGGCTGCTCGAGGAGAACCGCCTTCTTGACGAATTCCTTGTTGACTCGGCCTGCGGCAACGTTTCGCGCGATCTTCTCGTCCTTGCCTTCGAGAATTGCGCGCTGAGTTTCGATTTCGATCTCCGCGTCGAGCTTCTCCTGCGAAAGTTGATCCTTGCTGACAACCTCAGGAGGTTGCGAGACCACCTGGATGGCGACCTTTCGGACCGCATCCACGTTCGCCGCATCACCGCTCCAAACCACTGCCGCACCCTTGGTTCGGTCGTGGTGAACGTAGGTTGCGATAGGCGCATCGCCCTGCAGCACGACCTGCTGGGTCACCTTGATGTTCTCTCGAATCTTGGCAACCGCACCCTCAATGAGTTCCGCGATCTTGGCCGCGCCGTTTCCGGCGAGGACCACTTCCGCGATCTGCTGAGCGATGGCTATGAAGTCCACGTTGCGAGCGACAAAGTCGGTCTCGCACTCGACGACAACGCCACCGACCGTCTTGCCATCTGCCGAAGCGGCGAAGGCAACCACGCCGGCAGCGGTGGATCGACCGACTCGCTTGGCAGCGGCGGCCTTACCCTTCTCGCGAAGGATCTCCTTTGCGCGATCGAAATCGCCCGACGCTTCTTCAAGAGCGGACTTGCACTCCATCATTGGAGCGTCGGTGTCTTCGCGCAGTTTTTTAACGTCTGCCGCGGTGTATCCAGCCATCCTTACTTAGTCTCCTCTTCGTCAGCACCAAAAGCCTTCAAGAGTTCAGCATCGATCGGGGTGGCGTAATCCATCGCGCTCTCGCCTTCGCCCTCTCCGAACTCGTCGCCCGTGATGGTGCCCTCAGTGAGCGCGTCGCTGAGCGGTCGCGCTTCTAGAATTACGTCGCTGACCTTCTGAGTCACGAGTCGGATCGCTCGGATCGCGTCGTCGTTGCCCGGGATGATCACGTCAGCCATGTCGGGGTCGCAGTTGGTGTCCACGATGGCCACGATCGGAATGCCCAAAATCTTGGCTTCCTTAACTGCGATCGATTCCTTGTTCAGGTCCACGATGAACATGATCGTGGGGGGCTGGCTCATGTTGCGGATGCCGCCCAGGAATCGATTAAGCTCGTCTCGCTCTTCGCGTCGCTTCAGGGCTTCCTTCTTGGGGAGTCGATCGAAGTAGCCGTCGGTCTCCATTCGGTCGAGCTCTTTGAGTCGGTTCACACGTCCCTGGATCGTCTTCCAGTTGGTGAGGGTGCCGCCAAGCCATCGCTCGCTGACAAAGTACTGACCCGATCGCTCGGCTGCTTCCTTGACTGCGGCCTGAGCCTGCTTCTTGGTGCCCACGAAGAGCACCGTGCCGCCGTCTTCGACGACCTTCTTTACATAGTTGAGCGCATCTTCAAACAGCTTGATCGTCTGATGCAAGTCGATGATGTAGATGCCGTTTCGAGCGCCATAAATAAAGCGCTTCATCTTCGGATTCCAACGTCGGGTCTGGTGTCCAAAGTGGACGCCGGATTCCAACAGCTCTTTCATACTGAGCTGAGCCATATTCTATTCCTCCAGGTTAAACCTCCGAGTGCGGCTTGTATTTACGCTGACAACCTTCTCAACGAAGGACCTGGTCGCGCACCCACACTCGTGTGAATTGGTTTTTCGAAGCTAGATTGTACCCGGAGAACGCTCGGCGACGATGCTGTAGCAGGGAAGGGACGTGTTGCCCTTCGGCTTGGCGATCGATCGAAGCATCTCAATCTGCTCCCTCAGAAGGGACAGGTACTTGGCCGGAAGGCCGAGGCTCGTCGCTTCTTCGAAACTTGACGAGAGGCACGCCGAGATCTCCCAATCCGCATCTTGCATCCCCCCTGCGTCAACCCACGTCTCTGGCTGTACCGTCCAACCAGCGTCCGAGAGAAGACCCTTCATTGTGGCGAGAGTCAGCGGCGTCCGAATATTGGCCTGACTCTGTCCTTTGAACGCCTCGACCTGACCCTGAGTGAGAACTGCGAGCATGTGAGGCAATTGGTCGATTCCCTTTGGCTCGATATCCCACTCGGCAAAGCAAAGTTTCGGCGCCCATTGGGCCAATCGTTGGAACGTCCGAAGGAGGTGATCGGAGCTCTCGAAATACCACGCGGAGTGAGCGAGCACCGTGTAATCGAAAAAATCTGGCGGGAACTCCTGGGAAAACACGTCGAATTCGAACCGAAAATCTGTGCGCTGCCCAAGGGCTGAAGCCTTGATGAGGTCGGTCGCCTCGCCGACCGACATCGGGGCGCCGTAGTCACGACTCGCGATATCGACCGCAGCGACACGACCAGACGGGCCAACGATCTCCGCAAGAACCGCCGTCATATCTCCTTGTCCGCAGCCAACCTCTAGGACCCTGGCCCCCGTTGGAATGCTCCAGGAAGCCGCGATATTCCTACGATGGGCAGTTTGAACGACCTGAATCAACTCTTTGGAGGACATCATGACTATACGTTTATTACTAAATGAACCTAAATGAAACGACTTGTCCCTTGATTTGGGCACAGCAAGGAAGTGGCAACACAAGGAACATGTTTAGTGCTATCAGATTCAAATTTGCAACGTAGCAACTGAAGGACAGCATCGTTGATTCACGGAAGGAAACTGCAAACGTTTGGACAAACTTAAGCTATCCACAAGAGAAGAACAAGTCTTAGCCCTTGCGATGAGCGGGCTCGGCGACAAGGAAGTCGCGGACAAGATGGGCTTGAGCACGGAAACGGTTCGCACCTATTGGAAGCGTATCCGAAACAAGATGGGGGGCGCTAGCCGTGCCCAAGTCATCGCTGGTCTCGCACGCCGTGACGCGGAGGCGGAACTTCGATCCGTGGAGGGCGTCAACCGAGGCTTGGTGGATGAAATTATCGCTCGCAAGCAGGCGGAAGCCTCGCTTCGTGAGAGCGAAAAACGGTATCGATCTCTGTTTGAGCAAAGTCTCGATGCAGTTTTTCTGTGGACCTCTGAAGGAAACGGAGTGGACCTCAATCCGGCCGCAGAAAAGCTTCTCGGGTACCAAAAGGTCGACTTTGTAGGGCGAAGTGGCTTCGACTTCATTCCTGCGAGTCATTTGCAGCGGGCCCATGATGCGCGAGAGAAGATCCTTGGGGGCGGGACTTATGAGGGCGAAATGCCATTCATCCACCGCGATGGCCACGTGGTTCAAATGAACTGGCGCTCTCGGGGCGAAGTCTTCGGGGGGCACGTTTTGGGCGTCGGCCGCATCACCAGTCGGTTGAGGGAATCCCAGGTTTCCACCGCCCTCGCAATCGTCGATTCAGCGGGCAACTTTCAAGCGGTCAATGAAGCGTTTGGTCGAGTATGGAACGTAGAGCCTGCCGAACTCGAAGGCAAACCCGTCTCTGACGTCCTAGACGCCGATTCTGCCTCTGCGATCATGAATGGGGAGCCTGCTTCGCAGATCGAACTGAATCTGTCGGAAGGAAGGAAGGCTCTGCTTCGCGTAGACGAAATCATGGGCTCGATCGGCCTCCTGAAGGTCCTTAGCCTGGGGCTCATCTAGGGATTGGTCGTACCGAAGCTGGTCGGGCAGGTCCAGGCAGATGGCCGTGAACGCACCCAGCACCGCTCGAATCCTGCGAAATTCGGATCCCGCCAGCAAGGGGACGTACTTGATCCGAACTTCGAAATCCGGCCGATTCTTCGAGTCCATCAGCGGCCGGTGGGCGTTAACAGAATCGTGGTGACCGACATCGCGGGCAAAGAGAAGGTCGCCATGCCGGAAACCGAGGGAAGGGTGACCCCGCGCCTCATCTCTGGCGTTTCCTTGGTGATGACATAGGCCTTCAAGTCATGTCTTGAGGCAGGTACCTGGAGTTTACAGGTGCGCTGGCGCAAGTCTTGATTCACCAGAACGAACACCATCCGCCCCGGCTTTCCGCTAACCGTGCTCGCATAGGCCGTCACCTTGGAAGGATCCTTACTCGTGACCGGCACCGACTCGTCTCCAAACGTGGCGCCCTTGCCATCAAAGTTTCGGTATGCGTCGAAGGCGGCCGAAGTGAACTTATAGTCTCCGGTGAGTGGCCACAGATTGGCCACGAACACGCCCTCGCGGCCAAAGATCCCGAGCGCGTCAGCTTGGGCGATCGCACCCGAGATGTCGCTACCGCCGCCGTAGTTATATTCGGTAAAGGCGAGCTTTGTACCCGGGTAAAACTTTGCAATCTTCTCTTTCATGCGCGGAATGAGACGGATTGGGCCGCCCAGCGAGTCGTTGATCCAACTCGATTCTCGATAACCCGGATCCCAAAGCGACCTCGTGGCCTGCATTCGCGCCTCTGCAACCGCAGGTGCAGCATCGGATTCCGTGATGCGTTTCCCACCGCCATGCGCCTCGGGGTACCAGTGCAGGTCGAGAACGTCTAGCAGCCGCTTGCCGCCCGCCTTCTCCTGCTTCTGCATCTCCGCAAGATAGAACTCGAGGAAGTCCCGTCCGCCGCCGTCAGGCGCATTTTGCAACGTCGTGTAGCCGTTCCAACCATAGCTAGCCGGCCCAAAGATCATCGTGCCGGGCGCAACCGCCTTTATCGCGCTCGCATAGTCGTGGGTGCGCTGGATGATCTCCGCGTAGGTCAGCGGCTTCGGGTGGATGCGCACGTGCGTGCTCGCCCAGATGTCCGGTTCGTTGTCCAAGGAGTACCAGATCGGCGACTTTCGGTTCGGATATTTGCCCTCCAGCCAGGACACAAACTCGTCTTGATAAACCTTGTGGTCGGAGAGATCGGGCGGATATGCGAACGCCGAACCCTTTTTCGGCAAACTCACATCAAAGCGGGTGGCGAGATAGTTAGGCGTCTGGTTAACGTCTCCATCCCCTTTCTTGTCGGCCGACACGTAGCCCGCCATGGGAATCGTCACGATGAACGCCTTGCCCGCTTCTTGGGCCGCTTCAACCGCCAACCGCGGTACCTCGCCGGGCGTTTCGCCCCCGCCTAGAAAGGAGTCGTTCTGATGCTTGTAGTCGTTGCCCGCATTACTCGCGTTGGTCTCCCAGTTGTAAGCGGTCATGCGGTTGCCACCCTGGCGCCCGATCGTCAGGTCTCCGTCTTGCTTTGACCATGCATTGCGATTCGTGCCGTAGATATAGGGAGAGATCGGAGTGGTGCCCTTCGATAGGTCGAAACTAATCGTCACATCGTCGGGGGCGAAGAAGGCAAGGAGGAGGGCAGCGACCATTGGCATTCATTGTAAGGCTTTTCAACACAATAGAGGCTATTGATGCACGACCACGCGAACTGTCACCATCATAATCCCGCGAGCTGTCCGGAGATGGTTCCCCTTTCCGAACGGGGAACCGCGGGGGACATAGCCATTTAGTTTAGGCTTCAGAACCCCTCGCCCCTCCTGGGGAGAGGGGTAAGGGGTCCGGGGGCCGATAGACCTTCGTCTTGACCCAAGAGAAACCCTAAACTAAATGGCTATGACCGTGGGGGAGGGGGTTCGGCCCTGCGCCTAACCTTCGCCCGCGCGACACCGAGGTCGCGGCTACCGCCTGCGGCTAGCCGGAGCGATCTACTACTTCCCGACTTTCAGCCCGAGTTCCTTCCACTGTGCCTCGTCGATCGTGCTCGGCGCATCCATCATCGGATCGTAGCCGCCGCCGATCTTCGGGAAGGCGATGACCTCTCGGATGTTCTCGGTGTCCGTGAGCAGCATGATGAGTCGGTCGATGCCCGGGGCGATTCCGCCGTGGGGTGGGGCGCCGAAGCTGAAGGCTTCCAGCATGTGCCCGAACCGCTCTTGAGCCGTCTCTGCGCTAATCGCGAGCAGCTCGAAGATGCGCGACTGGATGTCCGGACGGTGAATTCGGATCGATCCACTCGCCATCTCCAGACCGTTGCACACCATGTCGTAGCAGTCCGCGCGAATGCGACCGGGGTCGGAATCGAGATAGATGAGGTCCTCGTCCTTGGGCGCCGTGAACAGGTGGTGCGAAGGGCTCCACCGATTCTCGTCCGCATCCCACTCCACGAGCGGGAAGTCCAATACCCAGCAATACTTAAGGGTGCGCGGATTTCGCAAGTTCAGCCTGTCGCCGATCTCCAACCGCAGACGATTCAGCGAGTTGTTGCAAGTCGTATAGCTGTCCGCCACGATCAGCAACAAGTCTCCATTCTCCGAGCCGCTGAGCTGCTTCAGCTCCGCTGCCTGCTCGGGCGAGACGAACTTGTTAATCGAACCGCGAACCCCATCCGCCTCGAAAATGACCGTCGCGAGGCCCTTCGCCCCAAACTCCTTCGCCATCTCCCCAAGAACGTCGACATCCTTCCGCGAAAGGGAACTGCCCGCGGGGTATCGCACGCCACGGATGAAGCCACCGCCGTCGATGACCGTCTTGAAGACGCTGAACTCGGTCTCCCGGAAGATCGGGGTCGCGTCGAACAGCTGAAGCCCGAACCGCAGGTCCGGCTTGTCGCTACCATATAGGTGAAGCGCCTCGTCGAATGTGAGTCGCTCGAACGCCTCAACCGGGTCCTTGTCCAGCTTGTACTCTTCGATCACCCCATTCACCACCTCGCGAGTGAGCTGTTCGGCGAGGGTGAGGACATCCTCTTGAGTAATGAACGACATCTCGAGGTCGAGCTGGGTGAACTCCGGCTGCCGGTCCGACCGCTGGCTCTCATCTCGGAAGCACTTGGCGATCTGGTAGTACCGCTCCATTCCCGCCACCATCAAGAGCTGCTTGTACTGCTGCGGGCTCTGGGGCAGGGCATAGAAATGACCCGGCTCCAGGCGATACGCCACGAGGTAGTCGCGTGCCCCTTCGGGAGTCGACTTCGTAATGATCGGCGTCTCCGTCTCGATGAAGTCTCGCTCATCCAAAAATGCTCGCATGCGCCGTATGACCGCCGCTCGAACGCGCAGTTTGTGGTGCATCGAGAGGCGTCTCAAGTCGAGGTACCGATGCTTGATCCGCAGCTCTTCGTTCACCGATTGCATCAGATCTTCGTCGCTGATGGGGAAGGGAACCGGCTTGCTGGGGCCAAGGACGGTGAAGCCAGAAACGACCAACTCAATCTCGCCCGTCCCCATCTTGGGGTTTTTCGTCGCCTCCGCCCGCTCGCGAACATCCCCCGTCACCGTCATACATGTCTCGGGTTTGATGTCGTTCCGGTTCGGAAACTGGGCTGGGTCGAGGGTCAATTGAACCAATCCGGTGCGATCACGGAAATCCACAAACATCACGCCGCCCAGGTCACGCACCTTATGTGCCCAACCGTTGAGGGTGACCTGCTCGCCTGCATTGGAGACGCGCAATTCACCACATGACTTCGTCCGTTGTAAGAAACCCATGGAACCGAGAGGATACCTTTTCCAGGTTCAAACGCCCGGGCGAGGGGGAGGTGTTGGGTGTTGGGTGTTGGGTGTTCGGGCCGGAGAGTCATGTGGGACTGCGCTGGCCTGACAGCGCTTTTCACGCCCGCGGAGCTGGCTCCCATCCGGCCCAACACCCAACACCTAACACCCAACACCTCGATTCCGTAGCGCGAAGCGCTACGGAATCCACATCCCATTCCCACCCGGCACCCGCACTCCATCCGGATAAACCAGATACACCGTCCGCGACGAGTGGAGCCAGGCCTTCTCGAAGTCCGCCCGCTTGTACGTCTTCCGCACCGAATCCTTCTGAGCCGGGTCGTTAAAGATCGGATCACCCGCGTGGCTGAACCCAACCAAAACCACCAAATGCCCCGACTCGGTGGGAGAGAGCGGCAACCCCTGGATCAAGCTAAACGCCACCGAGCAGATCACCGGGTAGCCCGCATCGATCCACTTCTCAAGGTCGCTAATCGAGCCAAACCGAGTCACATACGCCGTAAGCCCCTTAAACGACCCCGCGTAAGCCGTGTTGAAAGGCCAATTGCCCGCTCCCGCATAAGCCGTATCCCAAACGTGGTCCTCCACCTCCGGCACATCCCGGTTCAGCTCGGGGCGGTTGAGGGTGTTGCCGTAGTGCCATAGAACCATCGAAAGCGAAGTCGGGCTGCAAAGTACGCCCCCGTTCGGATAGCTGCCCTGCGCCCGCTGAGGCACATTCAAAATCTGCCCCCAAGCAGGTACCCGGGTCGGAACGTCAGGCGTCGGGTCGCCCTTCTGAAACGCGGCGAAGGTGACAAGCTTAAGCTTCGGGTGACCGTCGCCGGTGTTCGTAAGGTTCAGCCGAAGCTCGGCCTTCTGAGCCGGCTTGGCGAGGATAAAGGTGTCCGTATCCACATTCCCATCCCCATCCTTCTGCCCCTTCACACTCGTCCGAGCGCCCCCCTTGGAAGCCAGCGACCATTGGCCAATCGTGTACCACTTAGTCTGAACCCCGTCACCCTTGGCGCGAACCTGGACTTCGACATTGGCCCCGTCCGCGTTCTCCACATTCCAAGAAGCAATCCCCTCATCGAACTCGATGCCGGGGTCAACGTCGTAAGTGACGGTAGCTGTCTGCCCCTTCACCGGGAATTCCACGTTTGGACGGAAAGAGACAAGCTTCGTCTGGGCGGGAGCTAGGGAAGCATACGCAGCCATAAGCGTGAGTGCAAACAAGATCAACCTCTTAGACGAACAATACCGACAATTCGCTCTCTGGAGATGGTTCGCCCTTTCCCAAGGAGAACCGTGGGGGAGAGGGTGGTGTCGTCTAGGAACCTGACTTTGAAATCAAGAGATAGATGCCCGTTTGGATGCCAGTCCGTAATGCGAAAAGCGCGGTCAGGCCCGCGCACCCACAAAAAGACCCCTCCCCTCCGGCAATCAAAAATCCAAAATCGAGCGCCCCGCGACCCAAAATCAGGTATATTCCGACCCGTCCCGAGCACGCCAACCTCGGCGCGCCCGCCAGGCCGATGTAGCTCAGTGGTAGAGCAGCTGTTTCGTAAACAGCAGGTCACCGGTTCAAGTCCGGTCATCGGCTCCAGTTTTTGAACCTAAACTGGTCTTATTCTACTCCAGCCCGAGAAGTTTTGGTATACACGCTTGGTATATCGGCTTTTGGAAGGGAGTTCAATTCTCCCAACGTCGTGCAGACGACTGCAAGGATTTGAGCAGCCGAGATCAGCCAAATACCTTTCCGATAATCACGAACTTATTGTCATCGGGCCTAAGAATTCTTGCCACCCCCCGCCTCTCAAGTAACTAGCGAAAGCCAAGAAGGTGGGGAGTGATGCTGAACTGCGTTCAGTTGAGGATTAGAGGAAGGGACAGGGAAGGTTCCCAATTACAGCTCTTTGGGGTTCTCATAATGAGACGTTATCTGAAAGCACAAACCATCTTTCCGATAACGCAATATTATAAAATCCAGTCGGCTCTCTTTGGACTCTTGGGGGTTGTTGGACATGGTCATTCCGTTCCACCCAGCGTCCATGAAGGCAAGCTTCATAACCGCTCGGGTGGCTTACAGGGGAGGGAGGCATGAACCCAACCCCGGAAATCCTGACCATCGATGACGCGGCCCATTACCTAGGGTTGTCGATATCGAAGGTCTTAGACCTCATGCACCATAGAGAGCTTGGATGGATGTTCCTAGACGACAAGCCAGCCAAGCGCAAGCCGATGTACACATCGCGGAAGTTCTGCGACGAATACGTTGAGAGGAGAATGCAGGCAGCTCGGGGGGTGGTGCGATGATCCGCACCCAGCAATCCAAGGTCAAATACGGAAGGAGACCTATATGGATTTAGAGTTCAAGCAATCACCAACGCAGTTCATCGGCCCGATGATGCCGGACTTCAGACTGGCAGTGCAAGGTTACCGAGTCCCACACGTAAGTGTCTCGCCGATCGCAGGAGACGACACCGTCATGAATATCTCGCTCGGTGGCTTCGGCATCTGTGCCGATGTCGCGGAGATCGAGCGGTGGGCACCCTTGGTCGCACATGCGATGGCTTACGCTGCAGGGTTCACCTGCCATGGAGAGGGGAGCCAACCGCGCAATGACTACAGAGTCGGAGTGCTGTGCATCGAACGCGCAGAGGGCGATTAAGGGCGTGAGACAGGCTTATTGCACGCGACGACGACCCCAAACCACCACCCATCACCTAGACGCCTGTGCGAGCCATTTATTTAAAGTCTCAGCTCAAGTCATTAAATACACACCGAATACACGTTTCCTGTCAGGTCCAGTCAAAACACTTATTTGAGAAAAAATGCCCACATACATTCGTAAAATCCGCCGCTGTGTCAAGATTAACTCTGGAACAGATAGAAACATGCCCTTCATTAAGTTCACCGAAAGCGGTCGTTCGTTCGCCCCGAAAGCCACCATCAGCACACATGGAGCACTTAGCTTCAATGAGGGGGCGTGCTCCCGTTTTGGCATCAAAACACATGAGGCAGTGGTTCTTTACTACGACCCCGAGGAGTTCCTAATAGGAATTGAACTCACACAGGATAAAACGGTGGAAGGGGCGCGACCCTTGCGGAAGCGCACAATGGGCGCGGACCTCGCAATTAAGCCGTTCCTTGATCGGTGGGATATCTTCCCGAAAGGAACCACCTCCTACCCTCTCGTCATGGACGAAGAAACGGGCTTATTAATAGTTGATGTTAAGCGCGGAACAAGGCGTGGGAAAAAAGCTGATTTTAATGATGAGTAGACTTGCAATCCGTATCCTCTATCAGTGATACTGCAAGGGACAAAGTAAGAAGCACCCGTAACCTCTGGAAAAGATCGGGTGCCCTTATTCGGATCGGCCACGCAAGTGGCCAGCTGAACTGTTCGGGTTTCCCCGGTGCCCAACTGTTCGGATTATACAGCCGGGGGGATTATTGGCGCAATAGGGCGCGCATCAGGAGGTGAAATCCTATGGCAACGAGACTTCGAATAACTTGCGTTAGCAAGACCAATCGCAGCGACCCCCACGACCGAATCCATTCGGTCGGCGGCACCAACCCGAGCGGCGCGGCCTTTCGCCACAGTCAGCAACAGGCGATCGTGAACATCAGGAGCGGAGCGTACGAGTATTACGTACACGTCGGCCAACTCATGGTGGATGTGATCGTATCGACCCATAATGGCAATCCATACATCAAGACCAAGAACGATGGTCTTCACCCGGACAATCTGCTCAGCTTGCCCGAGTGCCCCTAAAAAGGTCGCCCGAGGCCCTTGGAACCAATTCCGGGGCCTCAACTTATTTGTTATCCTAGGATCACATGGCAAAGAAGGACCCAGGCAGCATCTTCCAAGAGGGCGAGTACCACCGCGGAGTCTTTCAACTCAAAGACGAATTCGGAGTGCCCTTTAAGAAGACCTTCCGAAGCAAAGACCCGAAGAAGCTAAAGAAGCGCATGGCCCTTTGGCTCCAAGACTTCGAGGACGGCAAGCCCACCGAAGATATGAAGGTTAAAAAGATGTGCGACCTTGCGATCGGGGCCGCCGAACATCGAGGCGCAGCGCCCAAGACATTGAAGGGATATCGCGACCTTCTACGTGCCCACATCGAGCCCACGATGGGGGCAATGATGGTTAAAGAGGTGAAGCCCGCGCACGTCGAGCGCATGATGGCGCTGATGGCGGAGAAGGGCGCCGGGAGCCAAACCCGCGTACTCGCTCGCAACTTCCTGCGAATGGCAATCAATCGGGTGGCGATTAAGGGCGGCTACGTCGTCACCAACGCCGCCGCGCTCGCCGACCCGCCCAAGATTAAGCACGTCCTACGAACAAGCCTCCAGCCGGCGCAGCTCGCCGCGATCCTCGAGAAAGAAGACCGCCCCATGTTTCACGCCATGTGGGTTCTGCTCGCTTCCACCGGCCTACGGCCCAGCGAGGCCCGCAATCTCCTATGGAACGACTTCTACCAGTCGAAGGACGGCCCGTGGTTGAAACTGCACCACAGCAAGACGCAAGAGGGAATGCGGCCGATACCCATACCGTTCCCGACATGGGAGGTTGTCTCGGCACTGCCAAAGACGGCCCTTTATGTTTTCGCGACCGCCAACGGTCACCCGATCAACGAAAGCAACCTGCGTAGGGAATGGGTCGCCGCGATGAAGAAAGCAGGAGTGCCCTTTACGAACCTCTACCAGCTTCGGAAGCTATTCGGAACGCTAAAGGCGCGGAAGGTCTCAGACGACATCCTCAAGCGGCTGATGAGGCACACAGACGTCAGGACGACCAAGCAGTTTTATGTATCGGCTCTCGAAGCGGATCTTCGCGCAGCAGTCGAAGACTAGTCCTCAGGAGTTTCTTCATCGTCGTCCCCTTCGCCTTCGCCAGGCTCTCCCTCATCCTTTTTCTCGGGCGGCTTTCCCGGCCCGGTGATTTCCAGCCGCACTGGGTCCACGCCTCGCTTCTTTTTTCTCGACTTGGACTCAGTAGAGGGGAAGAGACACCGAACCAAGATCAGACACATAGCAGCAATTTGCAAAAACAGCTCAGCGGAAACGGCATTGAGGAAGACCTGGTGATCTTTAAATGGTAGGTAACCATTGCCCACGGTCCAGACGATCACGCCCTGATAGATGATGGACGCAGAAAGAGCCCACATCAAATAGGTCGACCAGTGCTTACGAAGCTGGAAGTACTGCTCTCTGCCGTCAGCCTCGATGGTCGAACGGGTCCTTTGGGCTTTCTTGCCGCGCGTCTTGTCGTCCCGACCCTTAGCCTCTTCCTGGTCTTTGAATCCTGGAGCAGACAACGGTTACCTGTGCCCCGTGTGCTTGAGCCTATAGTGCATGACCTCTGAGGACACCCCAAAGATTGACGCCAATTGAGCCAGGGTCAGATCGTAACTGTGATACTTCGCGATTAGGAAGTCAGGAACGAGAAGGGCCCCAGCAAAGCAGTTCGCCTCCTTCTCAACAGGATCTTTCTCGCCGCCGATCGGCTTTCTGTAGAGAACGCCCATGTTTGCATCGCCCTTTAGCTGGTCAAGATGCAATTCGACATGCCCAATCTCATGAGCGACTGTAAAGGCTCGTCGCGTCGGCGCATCCCTTCGACTCAAAATTATCTGCTTCTTCGGCTCAACCTGGACATACCCGGCGATCCCCTCGTCCTCGAAGCTGGCTATTAGCACCTCAAAGCCCAAGCTTTTCGCGATCGATTCGACCGGCACGGGGGCGTCAGTGATGTCGAACCGTTCCAACACCTCCCCAGCACGGGAGACCGCATTGACATAGTTTGGATTAACCATTCTCTGAACTCATCTTACAAGAGGAAGGCAACACTTGTCCACATGTTCCTCTCAAAATGAGCCGATACGACTTGTGTTTTGGTATATGAGTTGGTATATCAGCGGGAACATTTTCGAGCACTTTGAACTACTCTCGAAGGTTCAAAATCGCCCCCGCAACGGGCCCACGTCTAATTCGTAAACAGCAGGTCACCGGTTCAAGTCCGGTCATCGGCTCCAGATCTTGAAGGTTTGACGATCAGGAACTCGACTAGGACAGTCTGGTCAAATAACGGCCGCCTCCATGAAGATCGAGACTCAGGCAGTACCTGAGCCTGCTTCGTGGATCGTCGCCGGACTTGGACTCGTGGGTTTTGGTCGACGACGGGCGAAGCGAACTTAACACGGAGATCGCGCAATACCGTGTAAAACTACTTGCATGCGTTCCGTCCGCTTTCTTGCTTTTGCCGTGATCCTCGGAGTGAGCGGCGCGGCAATGGCCCAATACCATCCGATCCTCCTTCAGCCGTCCGGCTACGTCGGATCGGCGGCGAATGGCAACGGCGCGACTCAGGTAGGCGAAGGGGCCAAGACGGGCACCACTTACCTGCACCCGCTGATGTGGACGGGCACCGCGGATTCCGTAGTAGACCTCCTGCCCAAAACCTACCTTTGGGGAGGCGCAAGTGGGGCTGCCGGAGACCATCAGTCGGGGTATGCGTGGGACAACAATGGACACGCCCATGCATTTCTTTGGCACGGCAGCAACGACGACCTCATCGACCTCAATCCAAACGGCTTCGGCTGGACCTTCGCCCTTGGGATGAACTCGGAGTACCAAGTGGGCACTGGCTCGGGCAACCCAACTCAGGGCGGTGACCATGCGCTGATGTGGAAGGGAACTCCGGAGAGCTATGTGGATCTCAACCCGGGCGGCTTCTACGTCAGCGCCGCCTACGGCGTCTCGGGAAATAGCCAAGTCGGCTATGGCTACACCCCGGCTAGCTATCCCAACCCCCACGCCCTCCTCTGGCACGGCACCGCAATCAGCGGAATCGACCTCACCCCCGACGGCATGACCGAGAGCACCGCGAACAGCATCGATGGAGACACCGAAGTAGGCTTTGCAGGCGGCGACAGCACCAAGAACAACCGCCACGCCTACCAATGGCAAGGCTCCCCCGCCTCCGGCATCGACCTCAACCCAGACGGATTCGACAGCAGCAATGCCACCGCTATCTCCGGCAACTTCATTGTCGGATACGGCTCGGTCGGCGGCCACAACCACGCCCTCGTCTTCCGAGGGGGCACCGATCTGATCGACCTCCAAACCCTCACCTCCGGCCTCACTTATGAGGGCAACCCGTTAGACCTCGTCCAGACAATGGCTTACGGAGTCGACGCGGCGGGCAATGTGATGGGAACGGGACTCGATAAGGACTACCACCAGTACGCATTGATGTGGAAAGCCGTCCCCGAGCCAGAGACCTTTTTGATCCTCGGTCTGGGGGTTTTGGGTCTGCTCGTTTCCAAGCGCAAGTAAGGCAAATTCCATGATCATCAACCGAAGGTTTCTCAGCATTCTTCCGTCCGCAATCATCCCTGCGATTTCCATCGCAGGCTATAAGGCGATCCTGCTACAACCTTCCGGATACGACTCGACAAGGGCCAGTGGCAATGGCGTGACTCAAGTGGGGCGAGGCCTTTTGGCTGGCACGGAAAACTGGCACCCCATGATGTGGACAGGCTCAGCAAGTTCTGCCGTGGATTTGTTGCCCGCAGGATATGCAACCGGAGCAGCGGCCAGCACCCGTGGGAGCGAGCAATTCGGATGGGCTCAGCAGGGGGGCGATTTTTCTTATGCGCATGCCTTTATCTGGCATGGCTCTGCTGGTAATGGTGTCGACCTGAATCCCGATGATTTCTTCGGTTCTGATGTGTCAGATTCTGACGGCGTTACCCAGGTAGGGTCAGGAATAAGTGGCGACCTGACTAGCGGTCGGTATCACGCCCTAATGTGGAAGGGAACGGCCGAGAGTTACATTGACGTTAATCCTAAGGGTTTCGACAACAGTCGCGTCGATCGTATTTCAGGCAACTCGCAGGTGGGCAACGGATATGTTTCGGTCCCCTACCCGCTTATCTCGCACTCTCATGCCCTGCTTTGGCATGGCACTGCGGCCTCGGCAATCGACCTGAATCCAGTCGGAATGTCAGACAGCTGGGCATCGGATGTTTTCGGGGACATCGAGATCGGATCGGTTATAGGTCAGGGCACTGGAAACCGCGTTCACGCCTATTTGTGGAACGGTTCTGACGGGTCCGGAATCGACTTGAACCCGACAAACTACACCCTTAGAAGCGCTGCGACCGCGATGGCCGGCAAGTATATCGTCGGATATGGAGAGCGGATCGGAGCGAATCACGCGCTCATATTTAGAGGCGGAACAGGGCTTATCGACCTCCAGAACATCACCACTGGCTTGACCTATGAGGGACAGTACCTGGACATTGTTCAGACGTTTGCTTATGGGGTGGACGCCGAAGGAAACGTAGTAGGGTCGGGGCTAGATGACTATGGACACGAATACGCTCTCCTATGGAAAGCCGTCCCCGAGCCGGGACCAATGCTTGCGATGGGAGCCGGTCTGATCGGGCTCATGTTGCGACGCAAACGAGGCTAGGTGCTTGAGAGGTGGTTCCCCCTTCGGAAAGGGGGAACCACCTCCGGAAATGCGCCGGCTTACTTGCTCTTCGTCTTATCGACGTGCTGAGCTGGCCCGCTACCCGTGTCGCCCCCGCTGCAACCAATGCAGCTGAGAACGACCAAGGCAGCGAGCGCGAGAACGACGACGCGGGCTATAGCGCCACCCGATACTGAGCCAACTGGTTGGCGATGTCACCGCAGATCGCCGATCCGCTGAACCCGTCGGTCAGCTCCGGAGCAGCGTCTACGTCGCGGCAGTACGACTTGATGTCGTTCACGTTCATCGGCATGATGTCGAACGAGTCGCCATCGTGGAAGAAGCTGTAAGCCGCCATCTTAATCGATTTCGCGTGGCCATCAACGTAACCCATCGGATACTGACCGCCATAACGGACATTGCTCGGGCTCGTGCCGTCTCCTGTCTGGAAGTAGTAGGAGAGGGTGTACATGTTGGTGTCGTTGGTCAGACCAATGATCACCGTGCTAGCCGGCTGGACGACTTCACTAAAGCCCACGCCCGGCCATTCCGAATCTCCCGAGCCATCGGGATCGGGGCGAACTGAGTGGAACATGCCCGTGCCGATTCGGTAGGAGTAGATGCCGAAGTTGGGCGCGAACCCAAGGCAGCGACCCTTGGCATCGACGTTGGTCGAGCAACCCGTGATATTGCGCGACGGGTCGAACATGAGGTCTCGATTCTTGATGTAGGGCTGCAGAATAACTTGGTACTCACGCAGGTCCTGGTGAACGGCACCGTTCTCCTGAGTGACCATCGTGTCGTCACTGTCGTTGCCGTACATGATGAACGCCAGCGTCAGCTGCTTGGCATTGCTCAGGCACAGGGTCTTCTTAGCCGCGGCCTTAGCCTGGGCGAAAACGGGGAAGAGGATGGCGGCGAGAATTGCGATGATTGCTATGACGACGAGTAGCTCAATTAGCGTAAAGGCTCTTTTCATGAAACTCCTTTGGTTCCGGAAACACTATGACGACGTGTTAAGACGTCTTAACATTCTGAAGCATTTTTAATAAAGTGGTTTTTTGGCGGGCGTTCTGGAGATGGTGCCCTTCGAGTAGCGAGGGTGTCGGATTGTGATGAGGACGCCCTAGATGTAGCGTTGGCGTCCCGCCGACGATCCGGAAGGGGTATCGCGGACTCAAGCCCTTGTGGATTCACCACGGCTTGCAGATCGTCGGCGAGACGCCAACGCTACATTTGGGCCACGTCCTTTACAATCCGACACTCTCATAGCGAGGCGAACCGTGGAGGAGCGCTTCGAGCTCCGCCGACTCGTTACTTGACCCTTAGGCGATCGTAAATCGGAGAGGCCTTGTCCAAGAACTCAACAACTCGCTTTCTGAGGTGTCCCACCGATTCGTCCTTGTCGAGCAAGAGGGTCTTCCGAATTGTGAAGCCGGGAGAGTAATCCAGGTAGATATCGATGCCGAGTTTTTTGGGATCGAGTGTCTTGGCCCACTCGAGCTGACGTTGGGAGGGCTTTGTATTTTCAAACATCATGATCGAAAAGCCCCGACCTTCTCCGGACAACGACTCTTCATCCGAATTCAACTCGCTGATGAAGAAATCAAAATTTCCACGGGTTCCAGCGGCGACCCAGCCACGGCCAGTCCCTCCCCAACTGTGCCTCATCGGCCAACCCCAATGGTCGATGAGAAGGAAGGCGAGCTCATGATCAATGGACCGAATCTTCGTCGAATCCTTGATCTTGGGATGCGTGTCCTGCCCTGGTTCGGGAGCAATCCCGTCCGACAGGAAGATTTGGACCTCGTGGTGCCCGCTGAGGTTGGCCGGTAATGTGCTCCCCTTGACCATTTGGCTGTCCAGATAGCTTCTGGTCACGAAAGACCCGAAACCAAAGAGTTGCACGTCTAGCGAAGCGTTTCTATACGGAACGCCGAGCAAATTAGCCCCATCCCAATCCTTGGGCACCAAAGGCTCGAACCGAAGCCCGTCGGTCCCAAATCGCATGCCGAATACCCCATTCAAAACCATGCTCAAGTAGGCACTCGCCGACCAAGTCTGGTCCGGCTCCGATCCCCAGCGATGGCCGTTCTGCCACCCGCCATCCGGCACCCCCGTCTTGGCGTTATATATCTCGAAGAAGTGACCATTCTTCGCCAGCCCACCGAGAGTCGAGAGCTGAAGCTCTAGGGAGGAACAATCGCGATTGTGCGCCGCTGCGCGTGCCCACATGCCCTGCACCATCGGCCAAACGACCGCATTGTGCCGACCGGGATGGGCGTCGTTGAACCGAGGAAAATGCGGATACACGTCGGTAATGCCATACGGCTCCACGTGCGCCTTCGCAAGGATCGATCGAGCCCGAGACGGAGAAGCCACATCGAACAGAATAGAGAAGGCGAGACCTGCCCCCTCCTCCGAAGGATCGAGCTTGCCATCCTGAATCAGGTACCCATAGAGCCCCCGATCCGGCATCCAAAACCGCCGGTTGATTGCGTCCCTTACTCGGTCCGCTTCGCGAGACCAAGTGTCTCGAGCATGAAGTTCTCGGGCCATCGCTGCGGCCGCTCGATAAGCCCCCACATACAGGCAGTTGGTGCTCAGGCACATCAGCTTCTCGCTACCCTTGTGGTCCAGAACAAAGCTGCTCCCCCCATCGTTTTCCTGAGCGGGTGGTGCCGGATAACCGGCGATGCCGTCGTTAAAAAACGACGGTCCTTCATAAAGGCCAAACTCCCGATTGAAGCGAGTCGCCTTCATATCTTGGAGCAGCCGCGAAGACACCCCGTAGGCGGTTGTCAGAAACTCTCGGTCGCCCGTCAGAAGGTAGTGATTCCAAGCCCCGACCACCCAAATCACCTTGTCCCACCACTGATTGTCCGGCTGAACGATGGGTCCGTCCTTCCCCGGAACGGTCACCGAAAGCAGAGTATCTCGGGCGACCGAAGGCTCCAACAAACTCGCCGCGTTCCAGCTATTGATGCTCGCATCTCGCGTCCAAGGTTGACTGTAACCGCCGCCCGCCCTGAGGAAAAGACCACCTTTCAGCAAGCCGGTCCGGTTGTAAGTCTTCGCGTCGTAAGGGACCGTGTTGATGTCGAGCACGTTCGCGAGGGCGCTCGCAAACGGTACCGTCGGGTCCGCGATCGAACCAGGAGACTGGAGCTTCAGGGTAGGGCGCGAAGCCCAGACAAGCGAGGCCAATCCAGCGAGAAGGCAAACCGGCATTTGGCTTAAGTTACCCCTGGTTCACTTGTGAAGACCCTTCCTATCGAGAGCCGCGTAGGTGGGCAATGCGACCTCCATGAACTTCCAAACCTAGCAGTTGGAAACAGGCAATAGCAACGAGCCCATGAATGGATGGCAGCTCACCCCCGATTTCGTTCACCCCTCTCAGCGAAGGCCCTTTGACGAAGCCTAGTTCTTCTCGAACACCGCAACTCCGTTCGGCCAATCGACCCGGTCGCCCGTCCCTCAACGAGGAGACAATCGCAGCGCGGAGTGTAAGAATCCAACCGTCTCAAGGTCTGCCCGCCAAGATTCCGCATCGTGACCACCGGCAAACTCGCGATACTCAACCGGGTGCCCTTCCACCCGCAAATCCTCTGCCAACCGCCGGCAGGAATCCGCCTGACTCGTCACCTGAAACAGATCGGGATGTCCGTGATCCACATTCTCAGCCGTCTCTCGGTCTCCGACGCTGATGTAAAACGATGGCCCCGGCCCGGCAGGCACATGCCGAGAAAGCCACTCATCGTTCCACCAAGCGGAAGGCGACTGACAGATCGCCCGATGAAACACCGAAGGATGCCGAAGCGCCGCATGCGCCGCCGCAAGCCCGCTCAGACTAAGCCCGCACAACGTGACCCGCTCGTAAGCCCCAAGCCAAGGCACCAGCTCCAGAGCCAAGAAGTCTGCGAACCCATCGTTGCACGTGAAGTCCACCCGCCGCCGATCCGGCTCCCCATACAACGGAGGAACAAATAGAACCCTCTCGAGATACAACTCCGCCTCGAGAAAGAGCACGCATTCAGAAGAACCACGCCGAATCCAGACCTGCCGGTCGCCACGCGAACCAAGCTCTTCCAGCATCATCTCGGCAACGGATGCTTCGCATCGTTCCGAACCGAGTTCTTCTCCAGATAAGCCTCGAGCACACCCTGGTTCGACTTGGACTGGATCGCGTCCACCAGCAACGACCGATCCCCGTCGTAAGAAGAGAACGGCACCCCAAACCCGCAACTCGACTGCAGCGATTCGATGCGAGCAACAAAGATCTGCCGCACGATATCTGCATTCGCGGAGGGCCAATGCAAGGCCATCATCTCCGCAAATCGAGGGTCAGCGCGATCCACAACCTCCGCACGACAGTAAGCCCGAACGATGTTCGGCTTGCCCTCAAAGGCACACCACATCAGCGTCAGTCGACCATTGTCCTGCAGGTGGTTCGCTGTCTCGTTCCCGCTGCCCGGCATGTCGTAGTAAGCAAGCGTCTCGTCGTCCAAAATCGTCAGCGAGTCGTAGCCCTTCGGCGAGACATTCACGCGAGCCCCGTCCGACGGCGCGGTCGCGGTGAAGAAGATCTTTTGATTCTGGATAAACCGCGTCAGCGTCACATCCAGCCGCTCATAGAACTTGCCCATCGACCCAAGTCTACGCCAAGAGAGGGAAGGTCTCCCCGTCCAACGTGTCACCCACCGACAACCCAAGTGGGTCAGTTACGATGTGCCCTGCACCTGAGAAGGTCGTCCCATCGGGCATGTAAATGATCGCAAACGCCTCCCGCATCCCATCGCTCTTGTTAGGCCCCGCGAAGTGAAACACAAGCCCATGATGGAACGTGCATGACCCCGCCTTCAAAGGCCGAGCCTGCGCCTTGATCCCATGTACTTCAGGTGCGATCTTCACGAGTTCCTGAGGGTCGCCGAGATTCACCGGTTCGATATCCGACAACGTCTGAGTACCTGGCAAAAAGGACATGCACCCGTTCTCAAGGGTCGCATCCTGGAGCGCAATCCAGATGGTGATCTGATGATCCTTCTGCTGATGAGGCCAGTAGTGAGCATCCTGATGCCAAGGCGTCTTCACCCCGGTGTGAGGCTCCTTGAACAGCGCCTGATCGTGCCACATTCGCACCGCTTGCCCGGAAAGTCGGGCCGCCATACTGGAAAACCGTTGACTCAGAGCAAACCGAGCGACATCTGGATGACGGCGCCACAAGTTGACCTTCTGAATGAACAGCTTGCCGTAAGAGGTATCTGCACTTTCACCCTCGTTCTCCTTGTCAACTGCCCGGGCGACCGCATCCCGAAGCTCGGCAAGGTCCCTACCCGTGATGACATCGTCCAACTCGATGAAGCCATTTCGGCGGTAATCAAGGATTTGCTCCTCGGTGAGCGGATATTCCTGGTCCATCATCTCTTTCATAGTGTGAGCTCCATGGGTCGAACTTCGCGCATTTTTGAAGGCGAGATGCCCGCAATCGCTCGCATCGTCTTGTTGAAGTATTGAAGATCGGCCATGCCCACCCGAGAAGCGATGACCTTGATCGGAAGGTCGGTGCGGATGAGCAGGGAAGAAGCCTCCTGAACCCGCTTTCGAAGGATGAACTCCTGGATCGTCACGCCATGGGCGGCGCGAAAGAGCTTGAGCAAAGAGCGTGGGGAAACCCTGGCGGCATCTGCGATTTCCTGGATCGCAAATTTGTCGCCCAAGTGACGCTGAATGAAGTCCTCCGCTATATACAAATCCTCGACCTCTCGGAACAGGCTGGAACTCTCGCCGACAAAACACAAAAGGTTCCAAACAAAGGCGCGAGCCGGCGCGAGGGTATGGACAACCTTGTTGGATGCCCTTCGAAGGCTCGGGTGCCAATCCTGCATCTGACGGCAAGCATGAGGGATCGCCGACCGAAGGCCAGAAGAGGCGGGCAAATCAAATGCGATGTACTCGACCTCTCGTCCCTCGCCCACGACCGAGTGGTTGCAGATGGCGCCGGGCGGGAGAAACACGATATCGCCTGGATCCACGAGAAATGGCTGGGTTCCAATCGTGATCGAGTTGGCGTGGTGGTAGTAAAAGAGCGTCCAGAGATTTGACTCCTGGACCCAGTCACGGTGGCTTTCGGTCAGTGCTCCAGACCCGGCATATATAGTGGCAGGCGGCTGCGCTAGGTATGCAAGAGACCACCGAATGGGCGTCATATGTGCAATATACAACCACTAGATGCGAAATGGTACCAGTCAGAATCATGTTTTTCTCCGCATACTAATCTCAATGAGGCGCGATGTAGGTCGCCTTTCGAAAAAGGAGAAAGACTTATGAGCTACAAATGGATTCTTTGCAGCGCCACTCTCGCCGTTGGCACTGCCGCCCATGCGGGCACGGTAATCGACACCAACCTGCCCGCCGGCACCCAAATTGTGAATATCGACGGGCGGAATGATGGGGCCGCCGCATACGGACCGAACCAGGACGCGTGGTATCAACCCTTCGCTGTTAACGGCAACCTGCTCAGCGTGACCCTCGATCCGGGAACCTACACGTTCTCGCTCATCGACCCGACCGATGCCGCCGCTCAGTTCTCGGGCCTCGACGCCGGTCAGCTCTCGCAGATCTATACTGCGTGGACCTACAACAGCCCCTACGTCACCGACTGGATGGCATTCCGTGACACCGCGCTTACCGACCATTCAGAGCAGCAGCTCATTTCCGGAGCGGTCGGAAGCCAAGTCGCGAACCCCGAGACCACCGCTGGCTACTGGCCCGGCCTGGGCTGGCACACCGCCCAGAATGCATACGATGCCGCCGTCAGTTCAGGTGTGTACAACCAGATTTGGACGGGTAGCGGACGGGTCACCGGTGTTCAGCAGTCGGACTACACCTTCGACAAAACCACCACTCTCATCTTCATCGCCCCCGACAACGTGCTAGGCGACAACGTCGCCGGCGTCTCAGTCGTCGTCCACAACACCGCTGCCGTCCCCGAGCCCTCCAGCCTCTTGGTCATGTGCCCCGGACTGCTTCTCCTGGCGCGCAAGCGAAGGAAGTAAAACGGACACTCGCCCACCCCGCTAAAGACCGGTGCCGTCGACGACCAGGGAAGAAACGTCCCTGTTCGGGTGCAGCATTTGATCGATGTCTGCATTGAAGCGGGGGGAAGGCGTGGCTCCGTCAACTTCGCGGGTGAGGACCCATCCCGCGGTCACAAGCGTCTCGAGACTCTTAATAACCTGCGACCAGAAGAAAAAGTATTGCTCCTTCGTCAAGTTGCCGGCCATCGCATGCGCCCTCGCCCCTTGTTCGATCTCTGGGAAAGTCCGTTCCTGTTTGAGGTAGCCAGCAATCCAACCCATTGCCTTTACCATTGGTAGCAATTTCTGGCCGCGGCGGTAGGCGCGGTATCGCGTGATCTTGCCATCGGAAAGCTCGGCCACCCAATCGCGCTCGGC
Organism: Fimbriimonadales bacterium; assembly: GCA_038321975.1. Taxonomy (GTDB): domain Bacteria; phylum Armatimonadota; class Fimbriimonadia; order Fimbriimonadales; family Fimbriimonadaceae; genus Fimbriimonas. The sequence goes on from JBBQFM010000004.1 coordinate 51,213, forward strand.
ATCCTCGAGATCGAGCCGGAAGTGAGTTTTCCCCTCGATCTCGTAGTAGATTTCCCCGCCCGTGAAAGAAGAAATCAGCTTCTTGGTCGCCAGCGATCCGAAGAAGCCGATATCGGTCCCGCCGGCTGAGTCAATGAATCCACCCTGTCCGAGCCACTGCCAAGCTTCCTCGGGAGTCATCTCGAAGCCTGCGTCTCCCGCTATCGTGCGCGCATGCTCCCTAAGATCGGGGAAAACGCCGCGCGCGGTGTACCAATAATCGGCGAATCGAATGTGCTGGCGAATGTGCCCTCGATGGTTGATGCAGTATTGGGACTTGATCCATTCCGGCTCATATTCCGCCCCGTCCAAAGCGAGAATGGCGTAGGCAACCTCTCTGGCTCCCGCATGAGCGAGGCTCATGCCTGCGGAAAGGATGGGATCGGCAAAACCGGCGCACTCGCCTGCCAGGAACCAGTTTTCGCCGGTGAGGCGCTCGCACACATAGCTCCAATCCTTGGTGGTGCGAACTTTGTCTTCGCAGGTCGCCTTTCGAGTGAGAATCGAGACGATCTTATCGGTATTCATCGCCTCGTAGTAGAGTTCTTCCGGACGTTTGCCTGATTCCTTGTAGTAACTCGCGGGAATCACGAGGCCGATGGAAGTTCGGGTCTCCCCGAGGGGGATGAACCATATCCAGCCGACGTCTTGAGCCAAAACTTGGATACGGGTGCCGCCAACCCCGAGCTTGACTGCCCACTCCGCGTTCGTCCAATAATTCCAAATCGCAATGTTCTGGAGGGTACTGGGCGTATCGAGCGGGATCTCCATAGCCCGCCGCAAGATGCCCGAGTTGCCGCTGGCATCGACATAGTAACGAGCGGTCACCTGGGTTCCGTTTTCCAGAACCAAGCCGTCCACCCGATCTCCCGTTCGAAGCACCTCTTTGATTCCGGTCTCTTGGTGCACCATGCAGCCCAACTCTTGTGAGTGGTCCAGGAGAATCTTGTCGTAGATTGCGCGATCAACTTGGAACGCAGTGCTTTGCCTCTGCCCCTCGTAGCGTCCAGGTCGAGGCGAGGGTGCCAGGGCGCCGTCGGGGATGAAATCGAAGTCCCACAAGTCGTCCGTGCGGCCCCAGCGGTAGGTTCCGCCAACTTTGACCGGGAAGTCAGCAGCCTCGACCTTCTCCCAAACCCCCATCTCAAAGAGAATGCGTCCAATCATCGGCAGCTGGCTTTCACCGATATGATCGCGGGGAAAGCGCTCTCTCTCAAAAATTCCCACGCGCAAACTTGGGCTGTACTTTGCCAGCAATGCGCCCACCGTAGAGCCTGCCGGTCCTCCCCCTATGATGGCAACGTCTAGAGTCATGTCTCCCGCTAACATTGTTGAATGCGCTGCCATAAGAAAGAGGCGACCGCGCAGACTTGCCAAAGATTATCCCCCACTATGTTGAAGGTCGGGAAGCGCTAAGAACCGAGATATCAAGATATTGTTATCGAATAAGGCTGCGAAACTTCGGGCGTTGGGATGTATCGCCGGTTAGTAAAATCCAGATTGCCGACGAGCAGGCAACGATCAACTTCTCAAGAAGGTCCATGGCGTTTAAGCTTATATTGCAAACCTGGCATATAATGCCTGCGTATCAACGCCGCTACCGTGCCTTAGGTGAATTATGAAAAAGGCTTTTACGCTTATTGAACTGCTTGTCGTTATTGCGATCATCGCGATCCTCGCCGCTATCCTTTTCCCCGTCTTTGCTCAAGCGAAGCAGGCTGCCAAGAAGACTGCAGCCATCAGTGATATGAAACAGGCTGGCATTGCCACCCAGATGTACATCTCCGACAACGAAGACACTTACATGCTGTCCGACAGCGGTAGTGTCAACGGTCCAGGCTGGGGATTCGGCCCCCCAGACAAGGTTCCTTTCCAGGTGATGCTCCCGTACACCAAGAACACTCAGTTTGAAATCGATCCGATGGATCCTTGGCAGAGTGAGGATCAGCGCATTACCGACCAGTGCCAGTACATGGGCTGCACCTTGGCTACCGCGACCCCCGAACAGAAGCAGTACGCCCTTGGCGTCCGAAGCAACATCGGTTACGCATACGCCACCTTTAGCCCTTGGATCTACAAGGCAGCGACGGGCGGCACATATTATGGCGCTGCAGCGATCAATGCAAGTCAAGTAACCAACCCGGCGCACACCATCCAGTGGGGAACCTCGATCTGGAACCGCGTCGGCGGCGCCCCCACCGGTGGTGGTAACTGGGTCGTTGAGATGCCGTGCTGGATAGATACGAGCGGCAACCTCATGGCTCCCGCTTCGCAGTATCAGGACTACAACGGGGCCGGTCAGGTCTACAACTACGGAATCGGCTGGACTCCTGATCCCCAGTCTTGGATTGTCTACGGCGGTCTTTGGCCGTTCTACAACCAGACGTCGAGCACCGCTGCCGCGGGCGCGCAGAACGGACAGGTGGTTACCGGCTTCGCTGACTCCCATGTCAAGGCCATGTCGATCAGTGCTGTCGCAGCAGGCTGTTCTGCTTACGGCGAAGGCGGGTTCAAGGGTCAGGTCACGGATGCCAGCAAATACCTATGGGCGCTTCAACAGCCATGAGATCAACTGTTTGGTTTTCTGTCCTCGGTGCTGCAACTTTGCTGATGGCCGGTTGTAATCGTGAGAGCAGTGCTACAACGTCCGAAGACGACGCCTTCAACAAGCAGTTGGCTGCAGCGGCTGCGAAGAACAAGGACGCTCCGACTAAACCTTCGACCAGGGGGCAGGTTCCGACCAACCTCCCGATGGGTTCTAGTAGTGGTACCAGTAAGCCCGGACCGGCGGCTGCCGGTCCAAACGGAAAATAAGGAAACCAAATAGGTAGGGGAGCGACACGAAAGTGCCGCTCCCCTTTTTTGAGTCAGTCTTGCTCGTCTAGCATCTCGGAGAACGAGCCTAGCCAGGGCTCATAGTTCTTCCACCGTGCTTGCGAGCCTTTGTGGATGGGCTGCCTTACTTGGTAGACGCTTGGAGTGAGTACCGACCTAGCGTTCTTTTCGGGGGAGAAGCACGCTTCCTCGTGCTCGAGCTCCAAGAAGTCGAGCATCTCGCCGATGGTTGTGTCGGGCTCCGATGTGAGGTCCTCGTATCGAAAGGTGGCAAACCGATCGGCGGGAAGAACGTCTTGCCAGTGCCTCCATAGTCGCAGGTATTCGCGATAGGTGAACACGAGATTGTCCCGGTTGGAGGCATATCGAACGTTAGCGCTCATGGGCGTCATCCAGAGGGAGAGTAGGTTATCGACAGGATTTCGCTTTAGGTGGACGATTTTGGAGTTTGGAAAGACGCCGTGAAGGGTGGCCGCCATCTCGATGTTGGCCGGATTTTTGTCGATGACGTGTCGCGTTCCCGAGTACCTGGGCTCCATCACCTTCAAGTAGTCCTTCGCGAATTGCATGACGAGATTGTTGTCGTAGCGCAAAGAGCCTGATTTCGTGTAGATGAATTCGATGGCGCGTTCGGTCCAGAAGGCCTGTTCTCCCACACCCTCCACTTCTGAGTGAGAACTGAGGATGCTCTCGGTTAAGGTCGTTCCGGAGCGCATCATGCCAACGATGAAGAGTGGCAAGTCGCTCTCCAGGCCCTTCGACTCCATAGCTAGGAGGCGCTCGGGGGTTGAGATCTCGATGAGGAAATCGGTGAAGGCTTTGGCCGCCTCCCGATCGTATTCCCGGCGGGGGCGGTAGAACTCGAGGCAGACTCGATTCGCCTCGTCGAAATACGGTATCGCCCGCCCGAAGTCCTTCAAGTCGTCAAAGCTCTTTCCCAGTGCGTAATTCAGTTCTATGCGTTGGATCGGGCTCAAGTCTTCGTTCGGCAAATCTGCCATTCGCTCCACGAGCGGGCGATCTTCTGCCCTAATCTTCCGGCCGGTGGTAAGGATTGAGAAGGCGGTGGTCACGTCTTGGTGCCCCTCGATCAACTCGAAGAGGAGTTTCTCGGCGACTTCGAATCGCCCGGCGGCAATCTCCATGAGGGCTTGTCTTTGGGCGATCGAGGCGGGATTCCGGGAGTGCCTCTTTGCCAGCGCCCACCTCTCGTCAGCTTCATCGAACCGATGCATGATGGTGAACGCTTCGGCGGTCAAGGCGTGGGGCCTCTCAGGGAGAGGGATTTGAGATTCTATCGACTTGAGTACATCGAGGGCGGCTTCCGGATGGCTGTCTCGTAGAAGGATGCGCGCCAGTTCCATGCCCGCGGCGGTGGTTGGACGAATCGCCATCGCCTGGCTGTAGATTTCAAACGCGAGCGCGGGCATCTGCCATGCTTGAAGGAGGCGAGCCTTGGTGACGAGGCTATCGACGTCGTCCGCCTTGATTTCCAAGGAGCGATCAATCGCTTCCAGGGCCTCTCTTATTCGATCTTGTCCGCGTAAGGCATTGGCCAGAAGGTAGTGAGCCTTGGGGTTTCCTGGCATAAGCTTGGCCAATCGTTTGGAGTGCGCTTCAGCCTCCTGGAATCTGCCTAGGTTGAGGGACGCGAATGCGGCCCAGGCGAGGATCTCGCCTTGGTCTGGGTCGATTGCCAGGGAGGCCGAGAAGGTTTCAAGGGCTAGGTCCTGTCGGCCTCGTCCCATCTGCATCATCGCCCTGGCAGAGAGAACGTCCGCGCGAATAGGATGCTGCTCGTAGAGCTTGTTGACACGGGCTTCGGCGGCGTCCAAATTTCCGCTCTGGTAGGCCTCCTGGGCGAGCCCTATTTCAGTCTGAATGAAATCATTTGGAGGCCCAGCCATCTGGGTTTTAGGATACACGGAAGCCCTGTGTCCGGGTGCTTCGACCTCCTAAAACCCGAACTTCACCTTCTTCACGATTGACGCATCGTCGATGATGATGCGATTTACCGGACCGTAGTTCGTCGTATCCGCCACGAACGCGATCGACTTGATCGCTCGACCCGGCACGAGCTGAGTAGCCACGTTCCACTTTGTCCAGGTGTTGCCGCTGAAGGTTTGCTGCATATGAGTCGGGGCGCCATAGGCGTAGATGACGTAGCACTCAAGCTGCTGACCAGCCGAATAGACCCAGACCGAGGCGCTTGAGACATCGTCCACCTTGAGAGGCGTCGCGAATTGCTGAATCATTTCAGCGTGGAACTCCTCGCCCTGTCCAGGATTGGCAACTCCCATATCCCATGCCCAAGCGCCCGAATGGACGTGCGTCTGCGTGCGAGAACCGAGGGGGACCTCCCAGTCGTTGCTGAGCCCAAGGTAGCCGATGTAGTCGTTGGATCGATCCCAGAAGTGATCCGTGTTGGCGCTCTCAAACCCGCCATCGAGTAGGGCTTCCGGGATCGGATTGATCTGAGCGGCGGTGGCGAAACAAGCGGCAATCGAGAAGCCCAGAAGGGCGGTGCGTGCAATATTTTTCATTGAACGGAGTTATGAAAGGCTATCGTTACAATCTCGCAAAACTACCGTTACAATTCCGTATCATGTTTCGGAATATGCCGAATCTCGTGTCGGATAAACTTGGGCGGTGGAGTCCAAGGAAACCAAGCAAGAAGAGTTCGCGGTCTCAGGCGACGATCTCGTCGGCAAACTGAAAGAGCTCATCCGAGAAGGCAGCGCTCGCAGCATTAAGGTGCGGAACGGAAAGGGCGAAACCGTGATCGATGTTCCTCTTTCCATTGGCATTGTGGGAGTCGTGTTTCTTCCTTTCTGGGCCGCAGTGGCCGCGATGGCCGCGGTGGCAAGCGACTACACGATCGTGGTGGAGCGAGACGCCTCGCCCGAGAGCCCCAAAACCCCTTGAAGATTCTCGCGATCGTCCTCGTGGTTTTGGCCATCCTCACCGCGTTTCGGATATTGATGTACGAGCGCCGGTAGTTCCGGAAAAAACAAAAAGGCCGCTCTCTTAAGAGAGCGGCCTTTTTTGGGCTGTCTTGATCCTTTAGTAGGTCGAGTATGCGACGCCCGCACTGTCGTTGCCAGTGGCCGATGGACTCACCAGTCCCACTGTCGGAGACGTGGTCGAGTAGGTGAAAGCGGCACCGGACACCGAGTCAAGTTCCTGCATGTTCAAGTACGGACCTTTCCAGTCGGCGGGAGTAATCGCCTTCGAGCTGCCCGCCGAGTCCTTGCCGTTCGCGGGAGCGCTGGTGGCGGTCAGGTCGGTGAGGGTGGCCGGGTACGACCCGGTGTCGTTCTTGAACAGTTCGACCGCATTTCGATAAAGTTTCAAGTTCGCCTTAAGCGATGACTCTTTACCACGCGTGCTGGAGTTAGCGAACTTCGGAATCGCGATCGCTGCCAGAACGGCGATGATAATGATCACGATCAGGAGTTCGACAAGGGTGAAACCTTTTCGGAAATGTTGGAGCGAATTGTTGCGCATCTTAGCCTCTTCCTTTCTTATCGGCACGATTTACTGAATTACTTAATGTTTTCAACAACAGAATAAATTGGAGCGATGATCGAGACGGTGATCGTGCCAACGATGCCACCCATGAGTACGATCATGATAGGTTCAATGATGGAAACCATAGCCTTAAGCCTTCCATCAACCTCCTCTTCCATTGCGGCAGAGCTCGATGCCAAAAGTGACGAAAGACGCCCCGTACGCTCGCCTACGGCGACCATTTGAACGAGCATCGGCGGGAATACCTTGGCGTCGCGAAGGGCATCCGAGAGTGCGCCTCCGTGCTCGACCGCCGTCCGCGACGCCATAAGTGCGTCGGAGATGAGCGGGTTACCCGCAACCTTGGCCCCGTGTTCGAGGGCCGCCATGAGTGAAACGTTCGCCCGCAATAGCGTGGCGATCGACTGAAATGAGCGAGAGAGTGCGAGCTTTCTCAGCAGCTCTCCCAAAACCGGAGTGCGAAGCATGACCACAAACAACCCACGCTTCATGATGGGGAGCTTGAAAAGTAGTTTCAGCCCCACGATCACGCCCACGATCACCCCGACGGTCATCAGGGGTTTGCCTCGAACGAAGTCGCCAAGAGCCAGAAGGATCTTCGTGGTCACCGGCACCTGAGCCTTCATCTTGCTGAACATCGCGGCAAACTTGGGCATGACAAAGATGATAAGAACTCCAACCGTGAGGACGGAAATTCCAAGCATCACACACGGATAAAGCATCGCGTTGATGATCTTCTTGCGAAGGTCGGCCGCTCGCTCAAGGTAGGTTGCAGCGGCGCCCAACGCCTCGTCGAGCTTTCCACCTTCTTCAGCGACCTTGATCATGTCGCTGACTAGGGGAGGGAAGAGGGCCGGAACGGCTCTCATTGCCGCGGAAAGCCCGCGACCGCCAACGATGTCGTCCTTCACGCCCTGCAGACTCGCCTGAATTCCCGGCGTTCTCGCGGTGGCAATCACCGCATCGAGCGCGTCGATAAACGGAACTCCGGTCTCCGCCATTACCGCAAGGTTCCTCAGAACTACCGAGGCATCGGCATCGGAGACCTTCTTGGCGCGGACCCTAGGTCGGCCACCCTCATCCTTAGAGCCGCTGGTTTGATCCCGGCCGGTCGGAATGATAGAAATGATGGTGACGTCGTGAGCGGCGACTTTGCGTTCGGCTTCTTCCAGGGAGTTACCCTGCATCTCACCGTGAACCTTCAGCCCGTGATCGTCGTATCCGGTGTACTTATATGCCGGCATGACTACTCTCCGTCCGCAGTGACACGAAGGACCTCTTCAATCGTGGTGAGCCCGGTCGCCACCTTGTCCATCGCGTCGGAACGGAGGGTTCGCATCCCTTGCTCCTCCGCATAGATTCGGATGTCCGACGAGTGCTTGCCATTCAGGAGCATTCGGCGCACTTCGGGGCTCATCTCGAGCACTTCGTAGATTCCCGTCCTCCCTCGGAACCCCGTCTTGCCACAGTTCTCGCAGCCCTTGCCGCGCTTGAACATCATGCCCGGCTCAAGGTTCAGCCGTCGGATCACTTCTGGCTCCGGGGTGTACGGTTCGAGGCACTTCGGACAGTTCAGTCGAACCAGGCGCTGGGCGACCGTGCAGGTAACGCTGGACCCCAGAAGGAACGGCTCGATGCCCATGTCGATAAGTCGAGTCAGCGCGGAAGCGCTGTCGTTGGCGTGAAGACTGGTCAAAACCTGGTGGCCGGTGAGGGCCGCTTCCACCGCGATGCTCGCAGTTTCGTTGTCTCGGATTTCGCCAACCAAGATGACGTCGGGGTCTTGCCGGAGGATGGAGCGCAGTCCGGTGGCAAATGTGATGCCCGCTCGGACATTGACGTTGCCCTGAGTGATGCCGTCCAACTGGTATTCCACCGGATCCTCGATCGTAATAATGTTTCGGTAGATCGCGTTGAGGTGGTGGACCGAGGCGTAAAGGGTGGTCGTCTTTCCGCTACCTGTAGGCCCGGTGACAAGGATAAGGCCCTGCGGCTCTTCAATTCGGCGAAGCAGCGGTTGGAGGGAGACCAGCGGCATACCGAGCTTCTGCATGTCGATCATCGCCGCGTTCTTGTCAAGAATTCGGATAACGATCGTCTCGCCGTTGACGCTCGGATAGGTCGAGACGCGGAAGTCGTACTCACCTTGAGGCGATACGAGGGTGCAACGCCCGTCCTGAGGGATTCGCCTCTCGGCGATGTCCAGGTTGGCGATGATCTTAATTCGCGAAGCGAGCGGATGCTGCAAGTCCTTCGGCACCGCCATCACTTCTTGAAGAAGACCGTCGATGCGAAACCGAATGCGTACTCTTCTTTGCTGGGGTTCGATATGAATGTCGCTGGCCCGCATCGAGATCGCGCGGACCATAAGCGCGTTCGCCAGCTTGATGACCGGCGCGCCCTCGACAACTTCCTTGAGCTCAACCACGTTGAGCGGAGTGTCGTCTTCCTCACGAAGAGAAACCTTAAGGTTGTCGACATCGACGCCACGAACTGCTTCCCCAAGAATTTCGCCGAGGTCGTCATACGCTCCAAAGGAGCGGTAGATCGCGTCTCGCACGTCTTCCTCGGTACAGAGGAGAGGGTCGATATCAAGGCCGGTCAGGGCGCTGAGTTCGTCAAGTGCGGCCAAGTCGAGCGGGTCGACCATCGCGACGCTCGCCGCGACCTCGGTGCGCTCGATAGGCACTGCCAACAGGCGGATAGCCACCGCGTGGGGGATTGCTCGCGAGACCGCGGGGTCAAGCTCGATTCTCGTGAGGTCGACAAACGGGACACCCATCTGAAGGCCGAGGCACTTCAGCTTCTGCTTTTCGGTAATCCGCTTGAGGCGGACGAGCAGGTCGCCCAGTCGCTCAGTCGTATCCTCGCGACTTGCGAGGATACTGTAGAGCTCTTCGCGAGAGAGGTAGCCCTCCTCGACAAAAATGTCGCCAATCGGCTTATCGAGATTCATTTAGCCCTTCGGATCGATCAGGATCGGGGTGATCGTGATGATCACCTGGGAAACGCTGTGCGACTTCTTACGGCGCGTGAACAGCTCGCCCAGGATGGGGATTCGGCTCAAGAACGGCACCCGCTCCAGCTCCTTGATATCCTCGTCCTTAAGCAGTCCGCCCATCACGATGGTCTCACCCGACTTGACGCGCAGAGTGGTCTGCGCTTCTCGAGTGGAGATCTGCGGATAGCTGGCTCCGTTGATGTTGAGGAAGCCAGAAACCGTCGATACCTGTGGGTAGAGACTGAGGGTGATGTTCCCGTCGCTACTGATCGAGGGAGCCACCTGCATATAGATGCCGACGCGCTCCTCCTGCTTGTCGAAGATGGGCGAATTCGCGTTCGTATATCCAACCAAGACGGGGAAGTTTAGTCGGTCTCCAATGAGGATGAAGGCGCGCTCGCCGTCGATCACCGAGATACTTGGCGAGGCAAGAAGCTTCGCGTCGTTCTTGGTTTCGAGGGCTTTAATTGTCGCTGCGAAGGAGAGAGGAGCTCGCGTAAACGAGCCGAAGTTCAGCTTGTTCGGATCCTGCTCGTTGATCTTGATATCGCTGTAAGACCAGCTGAGGCCGAGTTCCTTGAGGGCGTCGTTAGAGATATCGTGAATCGTCACCGAGATGGAAACCTGCGGTCGCGGCTGGTCCATCTTCTCGAGGGTTTCGGCCGCGGAATCGACAAGCGCCTTTGGACCCCTCAAGAAAACCGTCTTGCCTCGTGCTTTTGAATCGGCGACCTTCTCGCTGGTGATGACGCCGCCGCTTGCGCCGGTGGCCGAGCTCGTGTCCTTGTCGATGACGCTCGGATTAGAACTTGCGGGGCCGGCGATGACGGTGAGCTTCCCGGGGGTTCCCGCCTTAATGTCGAACAGGCTCTCGATGACCTCGACCGCCTGGACGCTGGAAACGTAATTCAATCTGACGGAGCGGGTGATGATCTCCGGCTCGTCGATCTTTGCCGCTGGCTCCACGGGAGGAGTTGGGGGCGCCGGATTGGCCTTGGCGTACTCGTCGGGATAGCCCTTCTTCAGCTGCTCGTCGGTGGCGAGAACGTAGGTGCCTTTAACGTTCAGCGATGCCAGTCCGGTAAGTGCGCAGATATGGTGGAGCATCACGTCCAACGGCACGTCGTTCATGCGAAACGTAAGCTTGGTGCCGGGCGCGGAGAGCAGAATCAGGTTCACCTTCGACTGATCGCTCAAAAGCTGGAGAATCTTCGCTAACTCGAAATCGGAAACGTTGAGGCTGCAAAGCGCGGGGCCTCTACTGGCAACGGCAGCCGGAGGCTTGGGCACGTTCTTGGCGTGCGCAGGCAGATGGGTGCGTGATGTGAGCAGGGCGACTGCAAGATTGATGATCATAACGATTTCACTTGGCCAACCGCAAGGGTTCCTTTCTGGCCTCGGACGATGAGATGGATCTCCCGATCGCTGATTTCCACGATCCAAATTCCGGGGGCGATTGTCGAGCCCGCTGAGCAGCGCATCGTGTCGCTTCCATCAATCGAAATCAGTGCGACATACTTGTCCATCTTCATAGTCCCGTCGAGGCGAACCTTCACAGTGGTTGGCACCCCCTTTACCAGTTGGTTGTTCCCCGTACTTTTCTTAGGGTTCGGCTGAGCCGCGCCGCCCGATGGCCCGACAACTTCGACCGGCGAAGTGTCGCCTTCTTCAGCGTTGGGCAGTGGACCACGACCTTGAATCTGACCCCTAAGTTGCGGAGGAATCCCGTACTTTGCCTCACCAAAGGGAGGGGGTTCGCCCACCCCCTTTTCCATTTCCTTCGATGCCTTCTTGGGCGCGAGCGCAGGATTCGAGAAAGAATCTCTCAACAGCGCCGTCGGCAAACCGGTCGTCGTAAAGGCGGCGTCCTGAGCGGCCTGAGCAACCCGACCTGTCTGGACCGACTCTCCCTTTCCGAAGTGCAGGAACTGAGATGCCAGGAACCCGATAGCGCCGACCGCGACAACGCTCAGGATGGCTGCTTGTTTCTTGTCTCCAGTTTTCAGGCTCATGCTTCTCCCTTCGTCAACACGCGGATCGACAGCTTGGCGGTCAATGTCGAGGTTCCGCTTTTGTCTACAACCGTGCGGGTGAGTTCGATAGAATCGAGTTCGACTGGGTTTTTCTGCCCGCTAAAGCTCTGGAGCATCGCAACGATCTGAGGCAGCGTTCCTTTCAGGGTCGCCGTCGCGTCTATCTGGCCCCACCCCTTCTGGGCAGTATCTCGGGAAAACCGGCTTAGGTAAGGCAGGATGTCCGACCCCGCCTGGAATTCGGAGAGCTCGCAGTTCGCGTTCTCTGCCGACTTCTCGATAAACTCCTGAACCTGACCGACCGCCTTCAGTCCTCGCTCGGAAATGTCTACCTTCACCTCTTTCGAGTGATCGATCACGTGCTGGGCGTCCCGCATATTAGCGTTTCGAGCTGTGATATTTAGGTTCGTCTCTTTGAGCTTTACCGACGTCCTGTAGTAGGCAAAGCCCAAATAGAGGCACGCAAGGACTACCACTGCTCCCGTGACCTTCAGGCATCGATCAAGAATGTTCGCAACTCGGTTCGTGTAGATCTCGAGTTGAGCCACTAGTTGCCCACCTTCACGCGCTTCACAAAGTTGAACGCGATGCTCTTGTCTCCGAAAACATCGCTGCTGCGAGTAAACGCCTGCAGAGCGGATAGGGTGCTCGGCCCTTTGGATGCCTCGTCGACGAACGCTCGTCCGCTATCGCTACCTGCCGCATCGGCCTTGCACTGAATGGTCAGCTCTCCGCCCATCACCTCTGCCTTCAGACTGGCGATCGCGACATTGCTTGGTGCGGCGTTAAGGATAAGCAGGACGTGATCGACCGCCAACTCCATCTTTTTCCGCGACTCTTGAAGCATCGAATCCTGATCGAGAATCGGCTGGGCGTCTGCGCTCGCCTTCTGGGTCGCATTTAGACGCGTGGCAATCGTCGCGAGAGTTTTCGAGGCGACCGCATCTTTGCCCTTCGCCACCGAGTACATGCTCCACAGCTTAGGGAGAGTCGCACAGCCGATGAGGAGGACGATGATGATGCCGAGAACCCGCCTCGTGACCCGGTCAACTAGGCGATTGCGCTCGCGCAGCCATCCATCGAGGATGTTGGCTTCGACGTTAATGGACTTTGTCTTAGGCAGCCCGCGTCCAGGTGAACTCGCTTCCAGCATTATTGTTTCCTCGAATCTGATGTAGTCGGCTTAAGCCCGAAAGGGCCAAACCCATAACGACGGTGAAGGCTTCCTGGCGGTTTGAAATGCTCTGGAAGGTTTCCGGGCTGAACTTGGCCATCATTCCCGCGATCGGTCGAGCCCGCTCAACCCGCAGTCCGAGCGTCTGCTCCAGGTACTCGCCAAAGCCTTGAAGGCCGACGAGACCGCCGCAGATGATCACGTGGTCCAAAATTCCCGCGTAGCTGCGCTCCGGATGGAGCGACCGGAAGTACCGAAGCAGGCGCAAGAACTCGCGCGTCAGCTTCTCCATCTCCGCAGTAAGGTCCACCTCAATGGTCTCTCCCTTGAATTCCAAGGTCAAAAACCCCTGAGCCGAGAGGGAAGTCTTCGGGCTGCCGATCAGCGCCTCCGCTTCCTCCCAAGGAATCTGAAGTCCATTTGAAACCGCCTTGTTGAACAAGTCGGCCCCGAACTTGACGCCCCGAATGAACTGGAGGCGCTGGTTCTGTACAACGTACATGTGGGTGTTGTTTCCACCCACGTCGATAATCGTCAGCGAAGCGTCGCGCCACAAAACGCTTCGCGTGTTGAGCCTTCGCTCAACGACTCGAAGGATCGCTTGCGCTTCAAGCTCGGCGCGCACCGGGTTGAGCCCCGCGAACGCGATCCCGTCGGCTCGAGAGTCGACGACTTCTTTCGGCACCGCAATCACGAGTGAAGGTCCGACTCCGTCGGCCTCGATCTCAGGCGGAGACGCCTCGACATAAGCTCCCTCAACCGGGAACGGGAGGTGGCGCTTGACCTTATATTTAGCCGCCTCCCGAAGCTCATCGGGCGGCATTGCGGGCAGGTTGATCCAGCGAAGCGTGGCGAGATTGCTCGGAATACTGAAAACGGTGTCGATGCAGCCATGACCGTACGGTTCAAGCTGAGCTTTGAGGATGCGACCAAAGCCCTTGCGGTCAAGGACAATGCCGTCTTTCACGCAGCCTGCGGGAATCTCGAATGCGCCAGCCGCATCGATTTCGATCTTGTCCCCCGTCTTCCGGGCCACGATAATCTTGGTCACGCGGCTGCCCACATCCAATCCGAGGGATGCCGGCGCCGCTTCAAATTCTGGCGGAATGAATCGCATTAGGCCGCCAGTTCCTCCATCGGCTCCCAGAACGCGCGGTACATCTCATCGAGAAGTCCGCCCGTGAGGAGGTTCTTTAGCGTCTCGACCACAACCGGATCGAACTGGACACCCGCTCCCTTACTAAGCTCCGAGAGAACGTGGTTGATGTCCATGACGCCTCGGTAGGGACGTCGCGAACTCATCGCGTCGAACGCGTCCGCAACGCAGACAATCCTCAGCGAAAGAGGAAGTTCGCCTCCCTTCAGGCCGTCCGGATATCCGCTGCCATCCAGCTTCTCGTGGTGGTTGCGGATGATCATGAGAACACCCTCGGACAGCATCAGCGGCCGACAGATTTCGTAGCCGATAACCGGGTGGGACTTCATGAAGAGGAACTCTTCCTCCGTCAACCGACCCGGCTTGTTGAGGATCGCGTCCGGAACGCCGATCTTGCCGATGTCGTGCAAGATCGTCCCGATTCGAAGCTCTTCCAAAGCGTCCATGCCGACGCCGAGGTTCTGCCCGATCATCATCGAAAGTTCGCAAACTCGCTGAGAGTGACCTCGGGTGTAGTCGTCGCGAGCTTCAAGTGCAGTCGCGAGACTCTCAAGAGTCCGGAGGAAGGTGGAGCGTTGCTTCTCCTCCATTCGCGCATTGGTAACTGCGGTTCCAATGAGCGAGCTAAGACTGTGGAGCAGCTCCATGTCCTCGCCCTGCACCGCGTCCGCGCTGTCGCTGTTCACCAGCGTCATCGCTCCAATAATCTGTTCGTTGGGTGCCTGCCCCGCTCCCGCATAGGCGCGAGTCGTAACCGGAACGCTCACCGCGCTGCGAACCCGGAGCGATACTCCGTCGCAGTCCAGCGGGTCGCCGCCGTTGTCCTGAATCGCGATCGGCTGCCCCATCTTCACGACGTAGCCCGAGATGCCGACCCCGAAAGGCACCGTCTCCGGAAAGGTAAAGTCGCCCGTCGTTCCGTATGCCACCTCAGTTCGCAAATTGGTGGGATCGTCTTCCGAGACGATCACTACGTACCCGGCAGTCGCGCCCAAGTCGCGGACCGCGGATTTCAAAGTCTGTAGCAACATCGACCGAAGGTCTTGGCTCGTCGCGAGCGCCGAGGTGCTTGCCATGAGTGCCTCGAGACGTCGGTCGTGGGCATGGGAGACCTCTTCGCGAGATCGATAGCCAGCCAGTACGAGACCAACGATTGGGCTCAGGCCAAGGGCGATGGCAGGCACGATCGCCGCACGAATTCCGTGGCCACTGTGAAGCGTGCCGAACACCTGAACGGCCAAGATGGTCCCCGCAAACGCGGCCGATCGCTTCCATCGCCGAGTGGAGAGGGCCTCCATACAAATGATGGGCAGCGCGATGAGCCAGAGTCCATCACCGCTGGTTGCAGGCAGGAACGAGGCGAACGCGAGGATCAATCCATCCGCGAGGCGAAGCCCCGACACGACATTGGAACCCCAATGCTGATAACGTCCGAGGTCGCGACACACGAAGTGGGCCACTGCGTTGGAGATGCCCTGCAGCGCCAGCACACCCACCAGCCAAAAGATCGGTACGTGCCCGAATGCAAGGAGGCCGGTAGCGGCAATAAGGAACCATCTCAGCCGAAGGGTGAGATGGTCAACTGCCTGTTGTCGAGAGTGTCGGTTCATCATGGCCAGAATCCAGGAATCTTAAGTTTCGCTGCCTCGCTAGGCGTGTCCCAAATGTAGGTGTCGTAGTTAATCGTGAGCCCACCAGTGGTGCTAAAGGAGTTGCAAACGAGCCCTCCGCGAACCAGGCTCTTGCCGAAAAGGCTAAGGGCGCTGAAGCTGCCGGTGCAGAAGTAGTAGCCGGAGATGTTGTGAACAAGTAATCCCACGCTGATGTTGCCTTTCACCAGAAAAACGACGTGGGAGCTAGAGTTCGCATAAGAAACGTCTCCCGTGATCGACAAATCGCCGTTCACGCAGACGGTGCCGTTTCCGCTGAACGTGCCCTGAAGGTTCATCCCCGAACCCCTATACAGGAGTTCGTAACTTGCACCCGACGAAAAGGCGTAGCTGTTGAGAGTCGAACCGGCCCCGCTCGTCTTTGCTGCCGAGTAGGTAGCGGTGGATAGCGCCGGATACGGGATTGTGGGCGCCCCTGTCCAAATCGCACCTTGTACATCGGCCGAATTGGGGTTGCAGACCCCCACAACATCGATATCGCCGTTGATCTGAGTTCCAGATGACGTGAGCGTGATGTTTCCGTTCGAGGCGATGTCCCCGTTCGAGCCACCGCTCCCCGTCGTTAGCGTGATGGGAATGGTGACCGAGGAGTTGGTGAAAAGGGCGTAAAAGAAGGGGGAGGCGGTGAACGGCGACGAGACGACCTTGTTAATTGAAAATGTCCGACCGTGTACCGTGGTCGTGCCGATCAGCTTCATCGTGTACGCCTTGGAAACTGAGTTGTCGGTGATCGTAACCGCGCAGGTGGCCGCATTCAAGGTCAGCGACCTGGTCGTTGGAAGAACAAGTGTTCCGGCAAGGTTGTCCGCTGAAGCCTGGGCGATGAGTCCGTCGAGGGCCAGACTTGCCGCCACCGCATCCTCGCGTCTCGTTTGCACGACGCGAGCGTTGTTGGTAATCGTCGCCGTCGCCAGCAAGATCGTCGTGATCGCCCCGATGAGAACCACGACAAAGAGAATTGCGCTGCCTCGCTGTCTCCTCACTTCCTCCAATTCCTCCAGTAAATCTTTCGGGTGAAAGTGAGCGAATAGCTTAGGTTTGCGTCCGAAGCTGCCGCGCTCGAGGCTTCTCTTCTCACCAGGTCATTGGTTGTAACCGTCACATCGACGGTGTGAGCCGTCGAATCCACCACGAAGCTGAGCCCATTGATGAGGCTGTATCGCGACTGTCCGCTTGTGTAGTAGTAGGCGAACTTGCTATCCACATCGGAGGTGGTAGGCATCGAGCCATCCGATCGCTGAGCGCGCCACGGCACCGAGCCACTATGAGTGAAGTCTCCGGTGGAGTCGGATCGGTAAAACCAGATTCGGTTGCCGGTACCCCATTTGGGGAGTCCGCGCCGGTTTACCGTGGTCAATGTGTAGGTATCGGCATAGCCGTCTCCGTCCTTATCCGTGCCGTTTACGGGCATCGTGCAACGAATTCCTGTGGTCGATCCGCTGGAGACGAGCGACACGGTTTGCGACCATTGGACGACCGACTCGATCTCGTCCATCAGGTCTCGCGCCTGCATCAGCGAGCCGTAGTTGGCATAAGCATGGGCGGCGCGGTTGGTGGAAAAAGCGTAGAGCGAGCATAGGGCACC
The DNA here is from genome assembly GCA_038321975.1 of Fimbriimonadales bacterium. Taxonomy (GTDB): domain Bacteria; phylum Armatimonadota; class Fimbriimonadia; order Fimbriimonadales; family Fimbriimonadaceae; genus Fimbriimonas. The sequence continues at coordinate 68,237 of JBBQFM010000004.1, forward strand.
GACGATCATCGCGGTAAGCGCGGTCACCAGAACCATCTCGACCAACGTGAAACCACGCTTACGCATCGGTAAGCCTCACGTAGGTTTGGAGCGTCATCGTTTCTGCTCGCGTGTAGTTCGGCATTTGCTCGGTCCACGTCGCGGTTACGGTGACCGAGTAGAGAGTCGTGTAGCCGCCGACGAGCACGACCGTCTGGGTTAGCGTGACCGCGCTTTCTAGGCCAGTAAGGGTGGGGTTGGTGGTGTTAACTCCCGCCACGATCGTATTCTGGAGGACCGACGTGCGGGCAAGCTCCATCTGATCGGTGAGGAGGCCGAGGACCATCGCCCGTCTCTTTGCGTAGGTCGCTTTCTCTTGCGAAGAGGTCACGCAGGCAAGAATGGAAGTGACGCAGACGCCGAGAAAAACGACCGCGACCAATAGCTCGGCCAGCGTCGTCCCCCGCATATTCACCCGCATGCCCACTCCCACCGTACTTTTATCGGGTGATTGAGGCCACTAACCTAGAGTGTTTTGCCGGTATCTGAACTCAGACCAGAAGATTTGATCCAAACCTGCGAGCGAAAGCCCATTCCGGCCAGCGGCACGCTGTAGCCGCGACCGAAGTGTCGCGCGACGGCCCAGGCCCGTCGATCCAGAGGCTCATCCGTCCCTCTTCGAATGTCAAAACCAGCTTTATCTGCCGCTAAGAATTGATTTGAACCTTCAATAGGAGAAACTAGGGGCGTATGACTCGCCTTTCCACCGCTGCTGCGGCGCTCGCACTTGTTGTCGTTGGGGTTGGAGCAGTTGGTTCGCCACCGGTTCAGGGCTCCCGAGACGACTGCTTGGCCTTCGTGTGCGCGAATCTCGCGAAGGGTAACGGCAATTGGTACACCTACAATCGGTTCTCGACTCTTAAGGTCGACATCAAAGTCGGCGACGTCCTCATCTACGACGTCTTCCTCGACCCCAAGAACCCGGTGGCCAAGGGCGGGATCGACATCGATTTCACCGGCAGCACCGACCCTCTCCGCGACATGGGCCTCACCGACCAGAACGGTCTGCGTGCCCACGGAGATGCTGTCCTCGAACCCGCAGTAGGGAAGTGGTACACGCGACTGATCCCGCTCGATAAGGCGGCTGGTCAATCCACCGTCTCCTGGAACGTCGACTTTGAAGGCGATCAGGCCGGAAAGTACGCCCAGTTCATCGACAACGTCCTCGTCAAGCACGCCGACGGCACGACGACCAGTGTGTATTCGAGCGGCGGAGCCGCCGCGAAGGACTACACCAACGTCTCGGGTTACAGCAACTACGCCTCCCTCGTCTCCGTGGACCGAGTCCGAGTTACCGGGGACCTGGGCAAGCTCATAGAAGAAATCGATCAGAAGGCGGAGCGACTAAGGTCGATCGAACAGGCCCGCCAAGACGTGGAGTTTGCCAAGAAGTTTGCCGAGCGCAATCCTGGCTCCCACCTCGAGGGCCACATCATGGAAGCAAATGCGCTCCTCGACAAGGTCGAAAAGTCTGACAACCCAACCCCTCAAGACATCCAAGCCGCCCTCCACGCGGCAAGCCAAGCCCTCGCCCACACCCATCCGGTGATGGAAAAGTACACCGGCCACCTCGTTGGCCACGCTCACATCGACCTCCAGTGGCTCTGGGAGTGGCAGGAAGGCATCGTCTTCTCGCGCGACACCTTCAACCAGGCCGTGAAGTTCATGGACGAGTTTCCTGGCTTCACCTTCAGCCAGAGTTCGTCCTGTCTTTACGAAACGACTCAAGAGCACTACCCGGAGCTCTTCGCCAAGATGAAGGAGAGGATCAAGAGCGGGCAGTGGGAAGTCGTGGGCGGCCGAGTCTGCGAAGGGGACACCAACATGATCTCGCCCGAGTCCCAGGCTCGGCAGTTTCTCTACGGCCAGAGCTACTTCCGAGAGCAGTTCGGCAAGACCGCCGTCGTCGGCTGGGAGCCCGATACCTTTGGCCACTCGATCCAAATGCCCCAGATCCTCAAGCTCGGCGGCTGCAAGTATTACTACTTCTGCCGAGGCGGCAAGGACAAGCCGCTCTTCTGGTGGCAAGGCCTCGATGGCACCAAGATTCTCGCCTTCGACGAGCCGGCCAGCGGCTCTTGGTACAACAGCGACCTCTCCTATCACCAGTTCCAGGAGATGATCGACTTCCAGGACAAGACGGGCAGTAAGGACATGCTGTGGGTGTACGGAGTCGGAAATCACGGCGGCGGCCCCACCCGTGAGCACATCGAGACCGCCCTCCAATGGATGAAGGATCCAACCAAGCCGAAAGTTCAGTTCTCGACCGCTACTCAGTTCTTCAAGAAGCTGGAGACCTACGATCTCGCTAAGATCCCGGTGGTTGATCAGGAGCTAAACCCCGTCTTCGACGGCTGCTACACCAGCCACTCCGAGATCAAGCAGCTCAACCGACAGTCCGAGTACGCCACCATGGCCGCCGAAGCGGTTGCGACGGTGGCATCACTCAACGGATTCCCGTACCCTCACGCTGCCTTCCGGAAGAACTGGGAAGACATTTGCTTTAACCACCACCACGACACCCTGCCCGGTTCCGGCGTCCATGCCCCCTATGAGCGCACGAAGATCGTTTTGGGCCGAGTGCTCGCCGACGACAAAGACATCGCCACCCGCGCCCTCGAATCCCTGAGCGTGCAGGTGACCCCCGAACCCGGCGGCGTCAACGTCCTCGTCTTCAATCCCTCGGGTTGGAAGCGAGGCGGCTGGATCAACAGCTACCTGGTCCAGAGCGGCTGGTATGGCGAAGGGCAAATTGACTTTAGCAAGCCAATCGTCGCGAGCATCGGAAAGAGCGAGTATCCGGTCAACGTCACCGATAAGGTCAGCCATCTCGCCCGTTTCTATGCAGGCGACGTCCCCGCCTTCGGATATCGGGTCTTCCACATCCGAAATGGCGAGCAAACGGTTGCGTCTCCGAGCATTTCCCAAGACTCCAGCACCGTCGAGACCGATCGCCTGATCGTCTCCTTCGACAAGTACAACGGCTGCATCTCGCACATCTACGACAAGAAGGCTAAGAAGGAGGTCGTGGCCGCCGGAGGTGGCATGGGCCGCCTCGAAATCCACTACGAACAGCCCAACGGGATGAGCGCATGGGTGCTGGGCAAGATCGACAAGATCGCTCCGTTCCCCGCCTCGTCAACCGTGGTCAAGAAGAACGGCACCGGGGTGGACGTGAGCTTCCACTATCACATGGAGTCCGCCCAAAACCCGGACCACGAGACCACCGTGACCCAAACCTTCCACATAGAGCAGGGAAGCGACACGGTTGCCGTTGACGTGGATTGTGATTGGGAGCACATCGGCACCGACCACACCCTTTCCCCACTGCTCAGGGTTGCGTTCGATACCTCGCTGACCAAGCCGATCTCGACCTATGAGATCCCGTTCGGCGCCCTTGCGAGACCCGTCGACAACACGGAGAGCGCCGCCCTCAACTGGGGCGACCTCGGTGAGGCGGGATATGGCGTCTCGATCCTGAACGACAGTAAGCATGGCTACTCGGCCCAAGGTTCGACGATGCGGCTCAGCCTCATCCGATCGAGCTACTCGCCTGATCCCAACCCGAACCCCGGCCTGCACCACTGGCGGTACGCCATCGTCCCGCATAGCGGGGACTGGAAGTCAGCGGGTACCGTACAGCGCGCGATGGAATTCAACGAGCCTTTGATGAGCGCCACGGTTCCATTTGACGCAAAGGGGGCCAATCCCCTAGAGTGGAGCTTGGGCTCGATTTCCGATTCGACGGTGGTTGCCACCGGTCTGAAGTTGGCCGAGAAGAGCAAAGATTTGGTCCTTCGAATGTACCAAACGACGGGAATTCCCGTCAGTGGAGCCATCAAATTGGAAAAGCCGGTCTTAGGGTCGCGCTGGGTGAACTTCTTAGAGGATGATCTTGGTGCGGCGAGCGCATTGGGATCGTCGGTTCCGTTCAAACTACATCCGTACGAAATTCGAACGGTAAAGATCAAGCTAGGAGATTAAGAGATATGCGAAGAAATGCATGGTGGATTTTAGCGGCGGCAACAGTGGTGTTGGCCGGTTGCGGTAGCGGCGATACCGCGAAGAACGATACGACGACCGGCGGCGCAACTACTGGTGGCGCAACCGCGGACAAAGGCAAGCCCCTGACCATCGCGGTCATCCCTAAGGGCTCGACTCACGAATTCTGGAAGTCGGTCCACGCCGGCGCCGACGACGCCGCAAAGGAGTTGGGCAACGTCACCATCGACTGGAAGGGTCCGATGAAGGAAGACGACAAAGCCAGCCAGATCGATACCGTTGGTAGCTTTGTTGTTAAGGGCGAAAGCGGCATCGTGCTCGCTCCTCTCGACGACAAAGCCCTCCTCCCAGCGGTCAACGAAGCGACCAAGTCGAACATCCCGGTTCTCATCATCGACAGCGCCCTGAGCGGTGGCGAGACGGTGAGCTTCGTGGCAACCGACAACGAGAAGGGTGGCCACATGGCGGGCGCCGAAATGGCGCGCCTTCTTGGCGGAAAGGGCAAGGTTGTGGTTCTTCCCTACGCGGTGGGTTCGGCCAGCACGATCGCTCGAGAAAAAGGCTTCCTCGATGAGATGGCCAAAAATCCGGGCATCACCGTGGTGAGCTCAAATCAGTACGGCGGCCCAACCGTCGAAACCGCCCAGAAGACGAGCGAGAATCTGTTGGCAACCCACAAGAAGGGAGCGGGCCTCGACATCGACGGCATTTTCGCTTCGAACGAGTCGAACAGCTTCGGAATGCTCCGAGTCCTCCAGGACTCCGCCTGGACCGGCAAGGTCAAGTTCGTAGGCTTCGACGCCTCCGCCAAGCTCCTAGAAGCTCTCGGCAAGGGCGAAATCGACGGTCTCATCGTCCAGAACCCCCACAACATGGGCTACCTAGGCGTCAAAACCCTCGTCGCCAAGATCCGAGGCGAAAAGGTCGAAGCGCGTATCGACACCGGCGCCACGTTGGTCACCAAAGCCAACATGAATACCGACGAGAACAAGAAGCTCCTCACCCCTCCGAAAGAATAGTCAAAGCACCTCCCCTTGCCGAGGATGTTTGTGCCTCGGGAGGGGGAGGGTAGGGTGGGGGTTCCGCTCCGGAGTCTGGGAAACCCCTCCCTCTGGAGAGGGGCGTCCGGAGATGGTTCCCCTTTCCGAAGGGGGAACTGTGGGGGAGGGGCTCTCGCCCACCGAACGCCCTCCGCCCTCAGAACCCCTCGCCCCTCCGGGGGAGAGGGGCAGGGGTGAGGGGCGCGCCCACCGACAACAAACCGCAACAAACCCAACCAAAACATGAGCTTCCTCCGCATGCAAAACATCGCCAAGCGCTTCGGCGCGACGATTGCCCTCGACGGCGTCAGCCTCGAAGTCAACGAGGGTGAGGTGCATGCCCTGGTAGGCGAGAACGGTTCCGGCAAGAGCACCCTCATGCGAGTCCTCGCCGGGGCCCTCAAGCAGGATTCCGGCGAGATGTTCTTGGCCGACAAGCCCTACCTACCCCGAACCCCGATGGAAGCGCGACTCGCCGGCGTGGCGATGATCCACCAGGAACTCACGATCTGCCCGCATCTCTCCATCGCCGAGAACGTCATGCTCGGCATGGAGGATGCGCCCCTCGGCTTCACCAACCGGTCCAGCATGCACGACCGGGCCCACGCCGCCCTGAAGAAGCTAGGCTATGGCGACCTTGACGTCGAGAAGTCCGCGCTGGAAATCCCCCTCGCGACCCGACAGGTGGTCGAGATCGCCCGAGCCGTCGCCGTGGGCAGCAAACTCGTCGTCCTCGACGAGCCGACGAGCTCCCTCACCGAGGCCGACGCCCTCAAGCTTTTCGATATCGTGGAAACCCTTCGAAATCAGGGTCACGCGATCATCTACATCTCCCACTTCCTCGACGAGATCGACCGCCTCGCCGACCGCATGACGATCCTCCGCGACGGCAACAACGTGGGCACCCGAATCAAGGGCGATGTGACCACTGACGAGATCGTCTCGATGATGGTCGGTCGCGAGATCGAATCGATGTATCCCCGATCCGTGAGAACCCCCGGCAAAGAGATTCTCAAGATTGAAAGCGTCCACGGCCGAAGCAAGCCCGTAAACGCATCCCTGACCCTTCGCAGAGGGGAAGTGGTCGGCGTCGCCGGCCTAAACGGCTCTGGCCGTACCGAGCTTCTGCGAACCGTCTTCGGGCTCGACCCGATCCGATCCGGAGATGTAAAACTTGGCGTCCACGTTGGCGCCGCGTCGCCGGCAAGAAGGTGGGCGGAGGGTGCAGGCATGCTGAGCGAGGACCGCAAGTCAGAAGGTCTCGCCCTCAGCATGAGCATCGCCGACAACACGACCCTCACCGCGCTCGAAAGATTCGGTGGTGGTTTGCTCGTCTCTCCATCGAAACAAGAGGCCGAATCGCGTAAGTGGATCGAGAAGCTGGCGGTAAAGTGTCAGGGGCCAACTCAGGCGGTAGGCGAGCTCTCCGGCGGCAACCAACAAAAGGTCGCCCTCGCGCGGCTGCTCTTCCACGGTGTGGACGTGTTGCTGCTCGACGAGCCAACCCGCGGAATCGATGTTGGCAGCAAGGAAACGATTTACCGACTCATCGATGAGGCGGCTCTGCAAGGAAAGGCGGTGCTCGTAGTGAGCAGCTACCTTCCGGAATTACTAGGAGTTTGTGACAGGATAGCCGTGATGCATAAGGGAGTTTTGGGCGAGGCGAAGCCAATTGAAGGCTTGACGGCGGAAGAGATCATCCGCGAAGCGGTGGGCGCGTGAAGCTTCCACGAACAGTTTTTAACCTCCTCGGCCTTCTGGCCACCCTCATCGTGGTGTACCTGCTGTTCGGCTTCTACATCAAAGGCGGCAGCTTCTTCTCGGTGATCAACCTGCAGACGATCCTGCGCCAATGCGCCATCGTCTCACTGGTGTCCCTGGGCATGACCTACGTGATCGTCAGCGCGGGCATTGACCTCTCGGTCGGTTCCATCGCCGCATTCGTCTGCGTTGCCATCGCATGCATTCTCAAAGCAGGCTACAACCCATGGCTCGCCCTGTTCGGCGGCGTCGGATGCGGCGCCCTTTGGGGATTGGTCAACGGGCTCCTGATTACTAAGCTTAAGGTCGGCCCGTTCATTGTCACGCTGGGTACGTTGCTTATCGTGCGTGGAGCGGCAAAGGGATTGGGCCACGAGAACTCGGTCTACCCACCCGACTCTTGGCTCAACAATCTCTTGGCCATCCTCGGCCCGAATGAGAAGTGGCACCTCGTTCCCACCGGCGTCTGGATGGCCGTCATCCTCGCCGTCATCGTCGCCCTCGCGCTCCGCTACACCCGCTTCGGCCGCCACGTGGTCGCCATCGGCTCCAACGAGCAAGCCGCCCGCCTCTGCGGCGTCCCCGTCGAACGCGTGAAGCTGCTCGTCTACGTCTTCAGTGGCCTCTTCGCCGGCCTCGCCGGCCTCATGCTGTTCTCGCGTTTGACCGTCGGTGATCCGACGTCAGCTGTCAATCTCGAGCTAGACGCGATCGCCGCCGTCGTCATCGGAGGCGCCAGCCTCTCGGGCGGAGAGGGCTCTATCGCCGGCAGCATACTAGGTGCCCTCCTCATGACCACCATCCGAGCCGGTGGCTCCCAAGCCTCCTGGCCCAATTGGGTTCAGGAGATCGTGACTGGTGCGATCATCGTCGTCGCGGTTGCGTTGGATCGGTTCAGGATTCGACGAGTCTCTTAGGAAACGATGAATGATGAATGATGAGTCCGGAAATCCGGATTCATCATTCATCATTCATCATTTCCCCTGTTATCCTTAACCCCATGGGCACCATCCCCACAAACGGCATTCCCCCGCTTGCTGGCCTGACCTCGTACGAGGAGGCTGCCAAACCCGGATTCGGAGTCGACGACAACGTCGACTTGCTCCGCCGCTACAACTGGGTCGAGACTCGGCTGTATCAAATGAGTGCCGCATTCATGAACCCGACCCCCGAGTGGGAGGTGAAATGTGCCCTCAGCCTCCACCTCTACCTAGACGGCGAGCACAGCCAAGCCTTACGGCAACGAGTCGCCGAACTCCGCCGCCCGCCCCTCTTCCTTGACAAGTCTCCCGACGAGGCACTCGACGCATTCCTCGATGAAGCGCTTCGCGCGCAGAACACGGTCGAGGTTCTGGTCGGCATCTTCGACGTGATCCGCCCGGCCCTGCTTGAGGCATACAAGCGGCATTTGGCCGCCAACAACCCGCTCTTCGACTTCCCAACCTGCCGGTTGCTCAAAGTGGCGATCGCTGAAGAAGAGCAGATGATCGAATGGGGCAGGGAAGCCATGGCGGCGGTGATCAAAACCGATGCCGACATCAAAACGGCGGAGGCATGGCGAGCCCATCTCGATGTCTTCCTATCCGCTGCTGGCGGCATAGATGGAAAGGGCGAACGAATTGAAACGCTCCCAACCAAGCGCGCCACCACCCCATTCATTCCGAATTTAGACCCCAAGCGAGACGAGCGGTCAGGTGAGATCTACAACTTTCACTACCGAGCGAACGACGTGTATCAGGACACCGAAGCGGATATGGATGAGCGCGTCCTTGCGCTGATGTTCAAGCGATTCCACGAGATGGACGTTCCTGAGATGATGTCCAGCATCATTCTCCAAACCGAAGGGAAGCCATGGGAGTACTACCGAGACATGGCGCGGCAGCTCTGGGATGAGGCGCGGCATGCGATGATGGGCGAGGTTTGGTTCGCGAAGAAGGGGATTGATTGGAGCAAGTATCCGAACCACGTCGCCTGGAGCATGCACCTCAACCTCGACCGTACTCCCCTCGAGCGCCACATCACTCTCTACTTCATTGAGCAGAACTTGATGGACGGCAAAACTGGAAAGCAGCTCGAATGGAAGATCGCCAAGTCGGCCAACGATGAGTTCGCAACCTACCTCCAAGACTACGATTGGGCCGACGAAGTTCTACATGCCCAGATTGGCCGAAGGTGGCTGAAGCCAGACATTGGCGACGTCAAAACAATGATGGAAATGGGCCGCGAAATCGCGGGGCGTCCGAGTCCCACGATCGAAGCCAGAGTCAAATTGGCGGAGCAAACAGATTGGTGGCCAAGGTTCGTTAAGGACTCATTAGGGAAGGAGAGCACCTCCAAAGTTCTTGGAGATAATGCGGTGGTTCCCAAGTTCGAAAAGATCGCATCTGGGTAGCCTTCTTGCATGTCGATCCCGATCGCTCTTCAGATTTATTCCGTCCGCGAAGCCGCGGAAAAGGACCTTTTCGGTGTTCTCGAAGCGGTAGCCAGAATGGGCTACGACGGCGTGGAGTTCGCCGGCTATTACGGTCACGATCCCAAGGACATCCGCAAAGTGCTTGACGATCTTGGCCTCAAAGCAGAGGGCACCCATACGGGGATTAGCCTTCTGGATGCTGAGCATATTGATGCGACGATTGAGACCCACAAGATCCTGGGAGCCGAGTACTGCATCGTCCCCTGGCTTCCCGAAGACTCGCGAAACACCGCGGATGCGTGCAAGGCGACAGGCGATCAACTTACCAAAATCACCGAGCGGTTGCGGGGCGAGGGACTGCGATGCGGGTTCCATGCACACGAAGGCGACATGCATCCGATCGATGGCGGGAAGAGCGCTTGGTACCGGCTCGCGGATGCTACGCCCGCCGACTTTATCATGCAGTACGACACTGCAAACGGACTCTCCGGCGGTGCTGATCCGGTTCAGCCGATCTTGGATTTGCCAGGTCGTAACGCGTCAACCCACTTGAAGGAAGCTAACGACCTGATTATTGGAGACGGCCCGATTCCTTGGGCGAAGGTTTTTGAAGCTTGTGAGACGGTTGGGGGGACCAAGTGGTATGTCGTGGAATACGAGGCCACGTCGGGAAGACCGCCGCTCGATGCGGTTGACGATTGTTTGAAGAGCCTTCGAAAAATGGGCAAATAGTTGTCAGTATTGTAAGCGCGCTTACTATTTTAGGCTCGTTTTCATAAGTGTTCTTATAATAAGCGCACTTACAATAATCGCCCTGATTGGAAACAAAAAAGGGCGCCCCTCGAGAGGGGCGCCTTTTCTTGTTTTTGGCTAAGTCTTAGAGACCGCCGCCACCGCCACCGCGGCCGGGAGGATCCTTTCGGACGAACGGCTTGCCGCCCATCGTCTTCAGCTTATCCTTCTGATCGGAGGTTAGGACCTTGCCGATTTCGTCGTCAAGCGCCTTGTTGTTCTTATCCATGATCGCCCGGACTTCGCTTCGGTCGATTTCGCCGGCCTGAACCTTCTCGAAAACCGATCGCTGGGCGTCGCCCTGCTTCTTCACGAGATCGTCAACCGACTTCTTCTGGTCGTCGGTAAGGGCGATGTCTTTGGCTACGTCTTTGTTCGTGACCGCACGATTGCCTTGGAACTGAATGAAGATCTCCTTCAGTCGAGTCTGCTGATCGGCGGTCAAAACTTCGTTGACCTTCTTAGCGGTGTCTTCGCCAAGTTTGGTCATGCCCTTCACCATCGCGTCGCGATCGCCGTTGGAATCGGTAAAAACGGCTCGGCGTTTTTCGTTCAATTCGGTGTTGATGGCATCAAGCTTGGTCTTCTGATCGTCGGTGAGCTTCAGATCCTCTTTGACGTCGTCTCGATTGACGAGAGAAGTCGGGGTCTGAGCTCCGAACTGACCGCCGCGACCGCCTCCACCCTGAGCGAGGCTTAAACAGGCGATCATTCCGACCGCGACAATTGCACTAAGTTTTGCTATTTTCATTTGTTCCCTCCGCCACCGGTGCCTTTTCCGGCCCCGTTGCCGCCATTGTTGCTATTGTTACCAGTTCCCTTTTCGCCACCGTTGTTGGTTTTGGGGACGGTTCCGAGTGATTTCTGAGTTTCTGGACTGAGCTGCTTTTCGCTCTGCTCCCGCAGTCGTCGCGCCTCATCGGGGTCGCGGACGACGTGGGGGGTGAGGAAGACCATGAGTTCGGTCTTTGTCTTGTGGTGATCCGTGCTCTTGAACAAGTTGCCCAAGATCGGAATCTCGCCAAGGATCGGGATCTTCTTGCTCGATACGGTAACCGAGTTTCGGATGATGCCGCCGAGAATGATGGTTTCGCCGTCTTTCACTGACACGGTCGTATCAGCTTGTCGCTGGTTCACGATTGGTGCGTTGAAGGAAGTGAACTCCTGAAGGTCATTGGCGGTCTGGCTCACATCCATCGTCACATAGCCGTTGCTGGTGATGTGGGGGGTGACGGTGAGAATGATTCCGACGTCCAGGAATGAGTAGTTGTAGCTCAGGTTGCCGTTCGCATCCTGTCGGCTGCTCAATACATACGGGATGCTCTGGCTGATGTTGATTTCAGCCTGTGAGTTATTCGACGTGAAGATTCGAGGCGTGGAGAGAACGGTGAACTTGGAGTCCGTTTTAAGAGCGTTTACGAAGCCGGTAAGCGCGCCGCCGGTGAGGGTGTATCGGAAGCCCTGAAGCGCAGGGCTTGCGGAAGCCTGACCGAAGTCGGTGCCCGCGGTACCGGTCGAACCGGGAGTCTTGAACGGCTTGGACTGAGCGTATTTCCATTCAACGCCCATCTTGGTTTCGGCATCAAGGGTCGCTTCGGCGATGATCGTTTCGATCATGACCTGCTCGGGGATTCGGTCGAGCTGCTCGAGCACGCTCCTGATTATTTCCGCGTTCTCCGGATTCGTCACGATGATGATCGAGTTGGTGTTCGGGTCGGCGATCGTGGTGACCTGACCGGTGAGGTCGCGCACGTTGACCAATCGGCCTTGGGCGTCTCGTCCCGTGGTCTGAGTCGTGTTTCGGTTCTGCTGTTGGCCGAATCCGCCGCCGCCTCCGAATCCACGATTCTGTCCGCCTCCGCCGAAGGCTCCGAAGCCCTGGGCAACATCGATGTTGGTCTGCAACTCGCCGGCCTGAGCTTCCGGATCGGCAAGGGCCATCTCGATGTTGTTACCGTTAATGTTGTTGCCGCCGAGGCCCGTCGGCGCACCCGTTCGGCCGGCGGCACCGCCGCTTCGGCTAGTCGAGTTTCGACCGGAGATCGTATTTGCGTTATTTGTGGTGTTGCGATTCGCGCTCGTTCCGGTCCCCTGTCGCTGTCCAAACGCCTGGCTCAGCAAGTTCGCGACGGCGTCTGCCCTTGCGTTGGCAAGGGGGAAGACGAAGGTTGAACTCTGCAGCGCGACCGGCTGATCGAGCTCCTTGATCACCTTGTCGAGGAGGACGAGGTTCTCCTGAGTGGCGGTGACCACTAGGGAGTTTGTTCGGGGTTCCGATGCGACCTGACCGAATGCGGCCTGGGTTGATCCGAATCGCGCGGCCTGTTGGAAGCGTTGGTCGATCGGCACGTTCTGGGTGCCGATGCCGCCCTTTCCACGCGGAGCGTTCGAGACGAGGACGTTTTGGACCACCGGTGCGAGGTCGTCTGACGAGGCGTAAACGAGCTTGAAGACCTTCGAAAGCTGGGGCTGATCGGTCTGCTTGTCAAGCTGATCAATGAGGGTCTTCACCTGTCCCTGATCCTTGTCCGGAGCGTTGACGATCACCGAGTTGCTGAAGTCGTCCGACGATGCTCGAATGCTTGAGCCCGTGCTCTGATTGCCAAGGCCCGCGATGAACTGGGCAAACGGGTTCCCACCGCCACCGCCTCCGCCTCGCTGGTTGCCTCCACCAAATCCGCCGCGACCGCCACCGCCTCCGAATCCTCCGCGACCGAATCCGCCAAAGGGTTGCTGGTTCGGTTGGGCCCCGGTGCCCTGGAAGACATCGTTGATGACGCGGGCAAGTTGGCTCGCGTTGGCATACTGGATCGGATAGACCTTGAGCTTGCTCTCAGGAGGAGTCAAGTTTGGGATCTGGCTCGGGTCGAACTGCGGAATGTTGTTCTGGGGCCTTGCGTTGGCACCTTTCCGTCCCTTGATGACCAACAGGTTCTCCTCTTTTGTGAGGTCGTAACCCATCAGATTCAGCTTGCTCTTCAGGATCTGAAATGCATCGTTGAGGCTAACCTGCTTGGCGCTGGTAATCGTCATTTGGCCGGTGAGGGCCGGGTCTTTGACGATGGTGACTCCGGACAGCTTCTCGTACAGGGCGAGGATGTTGTCGACTCCTGCGTTGTGGAAGGAGAGCTGCACTCTGGTTTTGGAGTTCAGCTTGAACTCTTCCCAAGGCTTGTCGGTCTTGGCGCCCCCGCCAAAGTCAAATTGCGACAGTGCGGCCACCGGCAGCATGGCGATCATCGCCATTGCTGCGACGCCGATTGACTTAGTTCGAATTGTTCGCATTTGCGTTCCCTTGGTTTCCTCGATTCCTTCTTCTACGATTCCCTTGTTGGTTCCCATTGTCCACCGCGGCCGATGGATCCGGCTGAACCTGCAGATTCCCAATTTGTCCCTGCAGAGGCGGCGCCGCTACCTTGGCCGGCTCAAATCCTACTGCTGGCTTATTTGCTTCTTCCCCTACTTTAAGGGTGAATGCAGAGCCATCGTCACCATGCAACTCGAGAGATTTGTCGCTGATGCTCCCAATTGTGCACCTCTTCCATTTCTCACCCGGCTTTACGTAGTCTCCCTCGCCGGTAGTCGAATTCTCCAACAATCCGTTTTTGGTGCCGTTGATGACAGCCATCCCGGAATAAACCCATCCTGCCTCGCCGCCTGCGAGGTCCAACGGCATCCCAATGTTGCCCTTGACCCCCAATCCACCCAGGTTATGCGCGACGATAGGCTTAAACGCATTTTTTAGGGGTTCGTTCAATGCAATGAACTTTGCATCGCGATCTTCTGGAAGGATCAGCGAAGACTTTGCGGTCGACTTTGCCGACGTCTTCGGTGCGGGGGTTCCTTTGGTAGCCGTGCCGTTGCCACCCATCGAGAACGCGATACCTCCGATGAGGACGATTCCCAAGCCAACCCAAACCATCGGGCTCGTTTTCTTTACCGGCGCTTTAGCCATTCTTTGTTCCTCTAACGGTCGTTCCCGTTCCAGACTTAGTCGTCGCAGGGGGCGGAATCGGAGTGAGATAAGCGACGAGTGCGATGCTTGCGCTCACCTTGTCCGACCCCTGGTCGGAAGCCGTAATCTGAACCATGCTTACTGCGAGCTTGGTGTTTTTCGTTTCGATGTCTTTGGTCAGGCCGACAACATCCGGAAACGCTCCGCTGACGTTCAGTAAATACGGCTGCATCGGCAAGTCTCCGGCGGCCCCAAGTCGCTGAGGTCGGAACGAATCCAGGCTCAGCTTGTGGGTCTTCGCGAGGTCGGTGACCTTGGCGAGGGCGGAGGTGGAGATCGAATTGAGGCTGCCGGACCAGGTCATCTGGTTGACCGCCTCTTTCGTCAGTTTGGCTCCCGCGGTTGCGCTCTCGGTTTGGCGATTGACGAGCCGCATGTCTGACTTGTACTTGGCCTGGAGCTTGGTCCCGCTGGGTAGTGGCACAAGAACCATGATGCCAAGGGTGACTAGCAGCACGACCATCGACACGAGGATGACGACGGTTGCGGGAAGATCTTCTTTCTTACTGTTTGCAAACATTAGCTCTTCCTCTTTGTGTTGCCCTCAGTGAGGGGCAGGTTCCCGACCGGGAAGGCGGAAATGCTGAACTGGACCACGGGGGTGGTATCGATGACTCCGTTGTTGGAGAACACCAACTGGACATCTCGCAGGCGAGGCTCCTTGCCCAAGTTGTCGAGGTACTGAGTGACCGATTCCAAGGTCTTGGCGGTGCCCCTCATGCTCAGGATTTTGCCCCTCTCCACCGAAACGCCCGCAAGCCACACTCCATCGGGGAGCCGGTTGCTCACAAGGGTAATGACGTCTGAGAACGGTTGGGCGGGTTGGAGACCAGTGGTGAGCGAGGCAAAGAGAATTTTCTGCGCTGCCATGTCCTTTTCAGCGGCGGTCTCAAGTTTCTTCGCGGTTGCTAGAGCCGTCTTGTTCCGTGCGTCCTGAGCGTCTACCTTGCCAGTCGCGGCGGCTCGGTCGGCGAACACGAGGCCGGCCAGAGCAATTGCAGCCACCGCCATGAGGCCGGCGAAGCGCTGTCGCTGTCGAACTCGGGTGAGGCTTCGCTTGGCGACGACTTCGGGGAGTTCTAGATTGAGGTGAACGGTGTCCCATCCACCGACCAGGGCCTCCAAGGTAGTCGCCGACGTGTGCATGTCGGCATCCTCAGTCTGCAGGGTGCCTGCCGCCACGATATCTCCGCAGGGAAGGCCGGCCACTTGAAAGGTGCGACAAACTTCCGCCTCAAGTCGGCCGCCCGCAGCGGCAAGGCGGCTGTAGCGGAGTTTTCCGTCTACGACCAAGTCGATCGAGATGCCGTCCGATGTCTCCTGGACGACTGCTCCAGAACTGCGGCCCATGGTTGAAAGCAGAAGGGAGGCACCGCTCGCGGCGGGAAGCACTCCTCGAACTCGGATTCCCGCGGACTGCATTTGGTCGTGTAGTCTTCGCAGGTCGGATGCAGGAATCGCGGCGACAATCGCCAACCGACCCTCGGGATTGATGTCGTCGGTGAGCTCGGAAGTGTAGGCGAGATCGGTTGCCGCCATCGGAAGGATTTCCGGCAGCATCATCATGAGGATCGTGTTGATCTCTTCGGGGCTCGCGTTAGGAACGCGTACGGTGCGGATAAAGCTCGCCTTTCGGGAGACGGCCACAAGTGCATCTCGCGACGGGACCGCGCTAGCCAGGGACTCCAGCGAGTCGAAGGTGCGGTACTGCCGGTTGGTGACGTCGTAGGCGGCAACGCCGCGATTCGACCACTCGATGACTAGCCCGATCGGTAGGGTGTTCTTGCTCATGATTGTGTGATGGGGGTCTCGGTGGTTGCGTCGTCCCAACCCCAGCGAGTGGGCATGTCTGAAAAAGGCGCTTCGCTGATGCTCAAAATCTTGGGCGAGCCGCTCTGCATATCGATCACCGCTTCGAGGGCAACGCTGCTGCCTCCCGCCGTTCCGACGACTCGAACGAGGAAGGTTTGGGAGGCTACGGTGACGTAGTCGATGAGTGGCGCGAGGGCGGCACCCGAGTTCAATCCCGGGATGTCGACGATGTCGCCCAGTTGAGTGAGCCCGGTCGATTGTCGCTGCACGATGGCTTGCACAACGTCGGGCGTGATGTTAGGAATAGTGCTCAATACGCTTTGCCCGGCAGTGTTCAAATTTATCCGCCCCTCTTTGCGCGGCGTGTTGTCTACGGTCAAGACGTTCAAAACCGTCTTAAGATCATTAGCACCGACCGCTTGTACCAAGGAAGCCATCGTTGGGTAGTTGCCGGTGGACAATTGGGCGGCCAAGGCGGGGCTAATTCCTGCCTGAATCATCCTTTGAATCTTCTGCTGCGGGTTGCCAAGGGCGTTGACGTTGATCTTGGCGGTGCCGTCTTGCTGGGTCATCGGGGTGTAGCCAACGACGTTGCACAGGTCATAGAGGGTGGCCTGAGAGTCGTTCGTCCCCTGCATGATGGTGGCGGTGGAGACGACGTCGGTCTGCACATCGTAGATCGACGGCCCGGTGAAGCCTCTGATCATCAGAAGGTCGTTGATCGTGGAGAGGCGTCCAAGTTTGGCGTTGTACGGATTGGTGAGCGCGTTGTAGTAGGTGTCCTTGGCGCCGTCCGATCGGGACGTGGTGGTCGCGGCCTCCCGCCAGTCAAGGAGGCAATCGATCTGTTGCTGGCTGAACGGCATCTGGTTCAGCTGCGCTTCAGGCGCGGCGTTGAGGTTTACGAAAGCGTTCGCATCGACGATTTGAAGGCGATAGGAGTTCTGGCCGAGCGTGTACTTGTCGGCCCCGTTGTTGCCCGCGATGGCCCAATCGTCGGTGAGTAGGGTGGCGTTGGTTTTGGTCGAGCTGGTCGTTCCCGTGTTGCCGCTGGCCGAGTTGCCATTTGTGATGAAGTCGTAAAGGGTTGCGACGGCTCGCTGAATGCCAGCTTGGGCCAAGAGACGGGCGCGCCGGTTCTCCATCCGATTGACTTCGGATTTTAGTGCCAATCTTTGGCTGGCGGCGGCTCCGGCGAGGATGGCCACGAGACCGGCCAGAAGCGCGAGGGCCATGATGAATACGGAGCCGCGGCGATTCATTTAGCCGGCCGCCTGAGTCACTGGATTATCGGTGGTGACATCGCTCATGGGGAGTTGAACGACGAGGATGTGGGGGTTGTCGTCGTTCTGAATTTGGTAGGTGACGCGGACGGCGGCGGGAAGGCGCTTGGTGGCCATCGTCGCGGTATCCCAGGCGGTGAGCCACTGGGTTCCGTCCCAGAACTCAAAGCTGATGCTTGTGACGTTCGGATTCATGACCGACTCGTTCCCACCCTGGGTGGGGTCACCGTCGGCGGGAATCTGCTTCCGCTCGAACAGTCCGCTAGATGCCGAACCTTGACCGACGGGGGTGGTGGAGATTGAAATCTCTTGCACGCCACCTTGTGGTCCGTAGGTTTGGTTACTCGTTTCGAAGTCGTCTTGGGAGGTTAGGACGGCGGCGGAAGGCTTGATACCGGCGGCGGTGAAGGTGATGGTGTCGGCATTGCCGACGTTGGTGCCGCCACCGGATGCTCCACCTGCCGACCCTTCGAAGAACGACGCGGTCTCGTTGACATCGGGGGAGAGGGTTGCGCGTCGGATGAGGCTCGAGAGCTTCTCGTCGAAGGAGCCGGCGGAGAGTTCTACATCGCGCCCCTGTCTGAGTCGCTCAGGATAGGTGGCACCCGCTGCGTAGGCACGAACGAGAGCCGCAGTCAGAAAGCCGACGATGACTCCCGCGATAAGGAGTTCGAGCAGGGTTAGACCCCTAGACCGCCTTCTCAAGGGGTGCCTCCGGCGGCAGTTGCGGCGGGCTGCACAAACACGAGGCCATCGACGACGGCATCGCGGTTGCTATTTCCGTTGGTGGGGGTCACGGTGACGGTGACCACATTGAGATTCGTCTCGGTGCTGGGCTGGACGTCCACCTTCCAGGAGTAGCGGTCCTCGCCTCGATCTTGGAAGTTGCCGCTTTCGCCGCCCTGAGTCGCGGCTTCGCCAGTCGCCACGACCTCGTCGTACTTGTCCATCGCCAGTCGCTGCATTCTCTCACTTTCGCGAGTGATCGCTTCGGATTTGGTGAGAGACGCGAAGCCGTTCATCACCGAGGTCACTCCCACGCCCACCAAAACGGTGGCTACGAGGGCTTCCACGAGGGTGAAACCGCGACTTCTGCGCCTACTGCCGGTGCTCATAATCCCCCGCCGGCCATTTGTCGTTCGAGGTGTCGGGAATGGGTCCGTCCGAAAGCTTGGCAAGGCCGTCGTCGCCGACGACCAGCGACTTGCTGTTGTCGGTTGTTCCAACCTCTATGCCGCCCTTGTCACTGTTCCCATCCGAATAGAACCGAAGTTGCCAATCGGGCGACGAAACGTTGTTCCCTTCGAGCTCGAAATTCAGCGCCGAGATGCCTGAGGTGAGGGGAACGGTGGCGATGCTGTCGCCGGCCTTCCCCTCATCGTTCTCGGTGCTGAGGGTGAGCATATTCTGAGAGTCGTCGAAGCCCATGATGATGGCCTTTCCCGAGGTGATCGCTTGCGACCGTGCCTTGACGGCGGCATCTCGGAGGGAGGAATAGAACTGTCTCTGCTCTCTTCCTCTTTTCTCCGCGAGCATGTTCGGCACGATGGCGCTGGCGAAGACCGCCATGACGAGCACCACCAAGCTCAGCTCGATTACCGTAAAGGCGCGATTTCTGATTTACTCACCCTCGCCAATATCCGCGTTGTTTCCGTCGCCACCGGGCTGTCCGTCGGCGCCGTAAGACTTCAGAATGTAGTCCTGACCATCGGCACCCGGGAACTCGTAGTCGTACGGGTTGCTCCACGGGTCGAGGGAGATGTCTTTGTCCGAGTAAGGTCCTTTCCAGTTCTTCGCATCCGCGGGGGGAACACGAAGGGCGTTGAGACCCTCTTCGGTGGTGGGGTAGCGATCGTTGTCCAGGCGGAACGTGTTCAAAAGTCCGCGAAGGGTCGAGATATCGCTCTTCGCTTTGGCAATCTTGGCGTCGTCGGCTCGGCCGACGATGCGGGGCACGATCAAGGCGGCTAGAATCGCCAAGATCAAAATGACGACCATCAATTCGATAAGTGTAAATGCCTTTCGGTTGTTTCTCATTTGTGTGTTGAGCGTA
The DNA here is from genome assembly GCA_038321975.1 of Fimbriimonadales bacterium. Classification (GTDB taxonomy): domain Bacteria; phylum Armatimonadota; class Fimbriimonadia; order Fimbriimonadales; family Fimbriimonadaceae; genus Fimbriimonas. The sequence goes on from JBBQFM010000004.1 coordinate 87,447, forward strand.
AGCCGTGAAGCCGCTTGCTCCTCCCTCACTTGACCGTTTCCTGTGCCTGGAAAATTGGCAGCAGGACGGACAAGACGACAAACCCGACTATAACACCCATACCGAGCACGATAACGGGCTCCACTAGGGCTGTTAGTCGGCGCATGCCGTTGTCCACTTCGAAATCCAAGCTGTCTGAGACCCGTCCCAACATCTTGGGAAGGTCGCCGGTTTCTTCACCGATCGCGACCATGTGGGTAAGGACGGGCGGGAAAGCCCCGGTGTCTCGCATCGATTCGGCAATACCTCTGCCTTCTCGAACGTCGACCATGACTTGGTCCGCGCTCTTACGAAAGAGGCGGTTCCCGGTAGCAAGTCCAGACAATTGAATGGCTTCAAGAATAGGAACTCCTCCAAAAACGAGGGTTCCCAGTACGCGTGCAAAACGCGAGATCGTGGCCTTTCGAACAACCGGTCCAATCACCGGTGCTTGAAGGAACAAGGTGTCCCGCGCGAGTTGCCCTGACTCCGTCTTCGTCCACGCCTTATAGAAGAAGACGATGGCGGCAAGGGCGACAATGATAAACAGGCCGTTGTGGGTTAGGAAGTCGGTTCCGGCCAGGAGCATTCGAGTCGTGATGGGAAGGTCGTTGCCCAGGTCCTTGAAGATTCCCGACAGGCGGGGAACCACGAAGGTGAGCAAGAAGATCACGACGAAGACGGCGGTAAAAGCGAGGACGCTCGGATAGATGAGCGCGGAGACGATCTGGCTGCGGCGGGCCACTTCGGTCTCTTGGAAGTCAGCGAGTCGAGTCGCGACGTCAGAAAACTGACCAGAGGCCTCACCGGCTCTTAGCGTCTGAGTGTAGACGTCGGGGAAGAGCTTGGGGTGGCTGGCGAGGGCTTCGGAAACGGGTTTACCTGCGCGAACTTCGGCGAGGGCTTCCTCGGCGACCTGCGAAAGGGTTGCGCTTTCCGATTGCTCGGCGACGACCTGCAGGACTCGGTCGAGGGGAAGCCCCGCGGCGGCGAGGTCGGCCATTCGGCGGGTGAAGAGGGCGAGGTCGGCTCTGGATACTTTGCCCTTGCGCCGAACTTCGCCGTCCGATTTCTTGAGATTGCTCGACGATGCGCCTTGCTCTTTGATGTTGAGAAGGAATCGGCCACCGGAGGTGATTTCGGCGATCGCGGCCTCTTTGGAGGCGGCGTCGACAAAGCCGGTCTTCTTCTTCCCAGACGGTTCTAGGGCAGTGTAGGCGTAGGTGAGGGCCATTTTGCTCTTTTAGAAATCCTCTCGCTGGGATACGCGGAGGACTTCCTCAGGAGTGGTTTTGCCCACGAGAACGGCGTTTCGGCCGTCTCCGAGGAGAGTCCTCATTCCTTGAGTTTGAATGGCGTGCTGCTTCATCACGTTGGAGGATGCTCGGTCCACCGTCATTCGGCGCACCTGTTCGTCCACGATGAACAGCTCATAGAGGCCTTGTCGACCTTTAAAGCCGCTGTTCTGGCACTTCTCACAACCTCGTCCGCGTCGGAAGTCGCCTTTCTCGCCCGGTTGGACGCCGATAGCGATGAGGGTATCGGGGTTGGGGACGTACGATTCAGAGCAGTTCGGGCAGACCCTTCGAACCAGTCGCTGGGCGATGACGCCTACGACAGAGGATGCAACGAGGTAGGGTTCGACGCCCATGTCGAGCAATCGGGTGACTGCGCCAGCGGCGTCGTTCGTGTGCAAGGTCGAGAAGACGACGTGGCCGGTAAGGGCTGCGTGGATGGCGATCTCCGCCGTCTCATGGTCACGGATTTCACCGACCATGATGATGTCGGGGTCTTGTCGAAGGAAGGATCGCAGACCGGAGGCGAAGGTGAGGCCGATATTCGGTCGAACCTGGACCTGGCTGATGCCGGGCACCTGATACTCGACGGGATCCTCGATGGTGAGGATGTTCGTGGTCGGGGACCAGATTTCCTGAAGCGAAGCGTAAAGGCTGGTCGACTTACCCGAACCGGTAGGGCCGGTGGCGAGGATGATGCCGTGGGGAAGCGAGATGAGCTTGCGGAACTGGACGAGAACGTCGGGGGCCATACCGAGCTCTTCGAGGCCGAGCATGGCGGTGTTCTTGTCGAGAATACGCATCACTGCGCGCTCGCCATAAACGGTGGGGATGATCGAAAGTCGAACGTCGATCTGCCGTCCTGCGACGGTGATCTTGATACGGCCGTCTTGGGGCAGTCGTCGCTCGGCGATGTTCAATTCGCCAAGAATCTTGAGTCGCGAGAGGATGGCTGCGTGCATCCGCTTTGGCGCGCGCATCATGTCGCCGAGCATGCCGTCGATTCGGTAGCGAATCTTGATCTCTCGCTCGTACGGCTCGATGTGGATGTCGGAAGCGCTGTCTCGAACAGCTTGGGCGAAGATCGCGTTGACCATTTGGACGACGGCGGTCTCGCCGGCCATCTTGGTGAGGTCGTTCAGGTCGGTCGAATCGTCGACTTCGGCGAGGTTTTGGCTGTCGTCGCCGGCGGAACCTTGAAGAATCTTCTCGAGGAAGTACTCCTCAATGCGTTCGCGGATCAGTTTCGGATCGGCGAGCACGGGCATAACGGACCGGCCGATGATGATTCCGAGGTCGTCTACCGCCTGCAGCGATTGGATGGAACCCATCGCAACGACCAGCGTTTCCCCATCGAGACCCATTGGCAAAACGTTGTGGTTAAGGGCGAATTCCCCGGGGGCAAACGCGAGAGCCTCGGGATCCGGTTTTGCGATGCTCAGGTCAACGAACTCGTAACCGGTATCCGGGGTCGGTTCGGGCACTTCGGATTCGTAGGCGATGGGTGGGTTGATGCTCATTGCTTTGCGCGAGGTCGTGTTCCGGCCAAGACGCAAAACTGCCGCGAATGTTCAGTAGCGAGCGGTCTGCGGAGCCCGGGCACTAAAGCAGTTTACGCTTTGCCCTGACTCTCTGTTTCCCTGAGGGATTAAGAAGGGATGAACTACGCCGCGTCTTGCGATAGCATGCGCAGGATTGGCAATCTTTCTTCCGGATTTCTGCCTTTCAGCTTGGAAACGATCCATCCGGCGAACTCGATATCGGAGGCTTGGTGGACTAGGTCTAAGGACTCACCGTTGTAGTTGATCGAGTATCCCGAGCTCACTTTTTTTGAGTTGAGGGGGATGAAGAGGGGCTGGTTGGCGCCCTCGACGACGAATGCGTGTTCGAACTTTGCAATGCCCCATTTGTCGAGGAAGGCATTAAGGTTGCGCTGGATGTTCGCCTGGTAGTCCAGGTTGAGGCTCTTGAAGGTGGAGGAGCCGGCGTGGTGGAGGAAGGCGCCTTCAGCGATCCAGAGGGAGTATCCGGCCAATCGGGCTCTGACGTTGAGATCGTCGTCTTCGAAGTTGCCGAGGCCGAAGCGGCTGTCGAAGCCGCCGATGTCGCTGAGGCAATCGGGGTGGAGGAGGAAGAAGAGGCCACGGACCTGCATCGCCTGGGTGGCGGAGGAGTGGTGGTGGAGGTGGTACTTCGCCGAGAGGTCGATCATATCGGGGAGGTTGCCGTACGCTCCGATTTCGATTCGCTGGCTGCCGCTGACTTCGTTGCTGACAGGGCCGAGGATGCCGGGCTTTTGGCCGGAAGCCTCTAATTCTTGCATGGCGACGACCATTTGGCTGACGCAATCGGTGGCGGGGACGACGTCGTCGTTCACGACGCCGAAGTAGTCGAACCAGCCGTTCTGCCAGAGGTAGTCGAGGCCCTTGTTGGAGGCGGCGCCGTATCCGGTGTTAGTGGGTTCCTCGATGAGGTGGACCATGTAGGGGGCGGCGGCTTCGAGGTTTTTGAGCTTCTGGAGGTTGTCCTTCTGGGTGCCGTTGGTTACGATGGCAAATTCGACGTCACCGGGGTAGGTCTTGGTGAGGGTGAGGATGGCTTGGACAGCTTGGTCGGTTTCGTCGACGGTCGGCATCGCGAGGCCGATTCGCGGCCAGGTTGGGAGTTCTTCGGCTCCGATGACGGCGGTGATGTGCTTGGGGTTGGTGACGCTTCTCTTGAGGGTGCCGGGCCAGGACTCGTCTTGGAAGAGGAAGTGAGTAGGTCTCTCCGGGAAGTTGCCCTCGATAAGGTCCTTGAATTCTTTGATGTTCCATCGGCGACCGATCTCGATGGAGATGGCGATCTTGCCTTGGGATTCGACGATGGATTGGAGGAGGGCTTTGGGGTCTTCGACTCGGTCGAGGAGTTCGAAGCAGAGGACGACGTCGGCGTCTCGGTATTCGACTTCAGAGGCGTCGGCTTGGATGAGCTCGACGTGGGGGTATTTGGCTTGGGCTTCTTCGATAGTGGTTTCGTCGATGCCGATGGCGGTTTGGGCGAACGCACCTGCGTAGGCGATGCCGTAGCCTTCACCGCAACCGGCGTCGATGATGAACGCGTCGGCGTACCAGGATCGGAAGTAGGTGTATCGCTGCCAATGCGGCGCCTCGATGGCGATGTCGCACTGGAAGGGAATCATTCGATCTTGGTGGGTGGTGATGGGCATGACGGGTCCTAGTAAAAGTATCGGCGGTTTTTCCTCCGGGCACAGGGGAGCCGGGCTCATCGTTCGATGCAATATCCCCCGCACAGGGGTTGTGAGCGGGCTTTGCCCGCGCGACACCAGGGTCGCGGCTACAGCGTGCCGCTGGCCGGAGTCGCTTCGCGACCGCGAGCACAAGGCATCGCGCCTACAGATCGCGGGAGCGATCTATTTCTTCTGCGTGAACGGCTTTGTGGCGGGTTTGAAGGTGGTTTTATCGACGCTTAGAATTAGGTCTTCGACCTTGGCTCCTTTGGGGAGGATTAGGGTCCAGATGCGGTCTTTTTCTTGGATGGGGAGTTTCTTCTTGCCGAGCTTGGCGGTGAGTTTTTCGCCGGAGAGGGTGAAGTCTCCCGAGAGGGTTTGGCCTTTTTGAGCGGTCCAGGCGAGGAAGGGAAGGTGGGAGCCGATGGCTCGGTGGTAGGCGACCTGGGCGTCTAGGTCGATGCCGTCGATGGGGGCTTGGCCGGGGCCGGTGGCCATTCGGTCGATGACGTCTCGCAGGTCTTTGTCGGATATCTTTTTGTCGAAGCCGTCGTCGTACATCCCTCCGTCAGTCCCGTGGCAGCGGGCGCAGTGGGCCTTGAAGTAAGTCACGGGACTGTTCTTCAGAGGCTCTGCCTTCTTGGCGAACGCTGCGGTCGCTGCTATGGGAACGAGGAGGAGGAGGGCTCGCATTTACTTCACTTTTGAGATTCGGTAGATTGCGTTGTTCTGGTCGTCGCTGAAGAGGACGTTGCCGTCGGGCTCCTCGATGACGTCCACCGGCCGACCCAGGACTTGCTGGCCCTTCAACGTGCCGACGAGCATCTGGCCACCATAGGGGACCTCAGTGACCTTGTCAAACAGAACGCGCTCGACTCGGTAGCCGACTTTCTCCACACTGTTCCAAGAACCATGGAGGGCGACGAGAGCGTCGCCTTTGTATTCCGCGCCTAATCCTTCAGTCTTAAGAAAGTCCCAGCCGTTGGGTGCCCAGTGGGGGCCGAAGTTCCATGCGGGAACGATGGTTTTCGCGGCAAGTTCAAGAATGTCTGGCCGGTCTTGATACTCGGGTCGGGGGACTCGGTTGCCCACGATGAAGGGGTGGCCGTAGAAGCTGCCTTGAACGTAGTGGTTGAACTCGCAGGGAGGGTTCCAGTCGGTCACGGGCTGATTCTTGATCTTCGGGTTCTCGCCGAACTTGGCTCCAAAATTGTCGCTTCCGTGATCGGCGCCCCACACCTCGTCGGTTCCGGGTCTTAAAAGCAACTTTTCGGTGTTTCGAATTCCCGATATGAAGAGGGATCTTGAGGAACCGTCCATCGAATACTTCCAGATTTTCTCACGATCTGTATTGGTTTGATCCGTAATATTGCCTGGATCGCCGATGCCGGTGTAGAAGCCATCTTTGACCACGAGAATGGGTCGCCACCAGTGTCCACCGTGAGGTAGGTCCTTCACGATGGTCACTTCCTCGTCGGCTTTGCCGTCTCCGTCCTTATCGCGCGCCTTAAACACCGCCCCGGACTCGGTAAACCAAAGCCACCCTCCGACGTACTGCATGCCGTGTACTTGCCGATGACCGCTTGTGAATGTAGCCACTTCCTTGTAGGTGTCTCCCTGCTTCTTAAGCGTTAGGATGTCCCCGTGTTCAGGACGCGATAAGTACAGAATTCCCGGCTCCCCAAACTCCATGAATCGGGCTTCTTCGAGTCCGGATGCGGCAAGGGTTACGCGATAGCCGGGTCGAACCCAAAACGAAGGAACGTCCGTTCCGACCGCACCGAGGGTATGAGTTTGCTGCGGGGCCGAGGCGGAGTGATCTGCACAAGCCAGAGTGAGTCCAAGGGTGACGAGGGCGGCGATGAACCAGGGCGTTCGCTTGTTTAGGGGCATAGGGTATCTCTCAGTATCTATACGCAGACGCATTTTAGCCTATCAGCGGCAAAACCACTTTCTCCTAGTAACAAGAAGGTTGCGTCTAAGTCTCCCTTAAAGACCTGCCTAAAACATGCCCAAAACTTAACAAGAGTTGTTGTAAAGTCTTGTTGGACGTTGGGATTTCGCTAGAGGTTCCGTAATATACGTTTGTCCTTCGTTGAAGGGTGGGAGCAGTTTGGGTTTTTTAGAGCGGCAATAGCCGCTCGTGTGATATGGGCTTGCTCCGTCCTATTTATTTTAGGTTGTTGGAGCCAAGTCGGCGTTGACATGATCCTGCCTCATAACACTTCAAATAAAGTTCTAGCAATCGTGGTTCTCGCAGTGAGCATCGTCGCTCATGCGGGTGCGTTCTCTGGCGTCGGTGTCCATCGGCTTGGCAAGCTCCTCGCCGTCCGACACGACCGCCATACCCAGGAAAACTCGGTCTGGTATCCGCAAGATCGCAACTGGAATCGCCGCCGTCGACTCGTTTCGCGTCGCCGCCGCCGTCACGGAAAGGTCTAGTGCGCGGGCATCAATAAGGGTTTGTACGATATCGTCCGACACTAAATGAGCTCGGCTACGTCGTGCTCATTGGCCACCACCGACGGCAGGTGGGCTTGATCTGCGCGGGCGGAACTGTCGCGTTGGCGTCTGCGCCGACGATCTGCAAGCGGTGGTGAATCCACGAAAGTTTGAACCTTATGACCAGCCGTCCCGGATCGTCGGCGGGACGCCGGACGCTACATTTGGGTCTGCTTCTCCAGCTGAGCGCGTTGCGCGTAGGCAACGGTTACACGCTTCGCGCTCGTGGGTGGTTTGGCTCGGACCTTGAGCCGACGAAAGCGTCGAGGTCGACGAGGGCTCCGCCGGGTGGGAGGTCACGGGGGGGGGGGATCGTACCTAGGGTGGTAAAATCCGGGTCCTACTGGGTGAGTGGCGGAATTGGTAGACGCGCTGGATTTAGGTTCCAGTTCTTCACGGAGTGAGAGTTCGATTCTCTCCTTGCCCACCAGCCTTCGCTCTCGCGAGCTTCGGCTGGCAAGCCATTAGAGGAGCTAGGCGCGTCGGCGTCGTCGAATTGCTGCGACCGCACCAACACCGAGAATAGCAAAGGATGCGGGCTCTGGTACGGCATTGGGGCTGCCAACGGTGATCGAACCCGTGACGTTCAGGTGGTCGGTCGCGGGTGCGCCCAGGTAGCCGGGCACGATCGCGTAGGTGAATTCATAGAAGGTCGTGTAGTAGCTCTCGCCTGCCACGAGGGTCTCGGTCGTATTTACGTTGTTGAAGGTGTTGGAAGCACTCGCAACATTGTAGGTGTCGACGAGCGTGTTGGTGGTGCCATCCCACAACTGACCGAAGAACGTCGAACCGCCGCCGAGCGGGGGCTGATTGACGGGAGTGTTGAGTTGAGCCTGTGCAACCACCGCATACTGTCCGGTCTGGGAGACCGTGAAATGAACCTCGTGCGATACTCCCGCGTCTCCACGCGGCCCATCGAAGCTATTTGCCCCGCTGGTGATGGTGGCAAAGCCGTCGTTGGAGAAGGTGGCTTGATAACCGCCGGCGTCTAGGGTCGTGACGATGTTGGCGTTCCCTGTTCCCATATAGGTCATGCCACCGTCTTGACCGCTGAATGAAGTGGAACTGGTGAGAACATCGTTAGAGACCAGGTGGGATGTCTGGCTATCCTGCGAAGCGGCGGCAAAGGAGCCTCCATTTTGGACGCCGACATCGGTCCCGGCGGCGGTTGTGACCGCGCTGTAGGAGAACTGGGCTTGGGCTTGGGATGCGATGCTGACGAATGCGGTTGCGGCAAGGGCAGCCGCCAAGGTTCTTGGGTTTCTTTTCATAAATACTCCATCTATCGCGCAAGACCGATCCGCACGAAGTGAATGTATTCTTTGCCCCCGACGAAGTTGGCGGTATCCATTTCACGGTAGCCGAGGAACTAGACGTGTTAACTGGTAATGCCACGGGGCTGTAGGCGCTTTCGATCCCAAACGGTTTGGGTCATGCCGACGGAATTGCGCAGGTACTTGATCCGCGGCCTTTGAGCCTCTCGATGGGCGGGCTTGCTTCGTTCGAGGGCTCGGACGGCGATGAGCTCACGCGTATAGAGCTCGAGGTGAAGGCTGGACCGGCTGGCAAGTTGATCGGCCAGGTCTTCGGCTTTGGCAAGGCTCTGATTTCGGTAGTCCAGCGTTTCGATCACGACCTTGGCCAACTCCCAATAGTCGTGCATATCGGTATGACCGGTGGTCGCAAGGGGACCCTCGAGGTCTGTGAGAAGCCGTTCAGCTTCCCCAAGCCTTCCCTCATACGCCAGATATAGGCAGCGTAGCGCCTCGCTCGTTCGCCGGTCTTGGATGGAGAGAACGGACTGGCTTTCGAATCGGGCCAACCGCATTAGACAACCGTCGGTATCGCCAAGATGCAGCCGTGCGTGGGCCAGCAGGTTTTCCATCCGGGCGGAACCTTGAGGGTCAGTCGTTTTCAGTCCCGCGCTTACTTTCTCGCCCAAGCGCTCGGCTGATTGGACATCGCCTTGAAGAATATGCACCGTACCCATCCAAAACGCGGACTTCGAAAGTAGATCCCATTGCCTGGTTTTCTCGGCCAGGTGAGCGCCGCAATTCAGTAGAGGGAGAGCACCTTCGATGTCATGGCGTAACGAGGTAATTCCTCTGCAGTAGTAGATCCAGGCCCATTGAGCAGGAGTCGGCGGCCCGAAGAGCTTCCAGTTAGCGATGATTCTTAGGAGCTGGCCGGGCTCGATACCGGGGTGAACACCTTGATCCTTCCGAAGTTGCTGGAGGGAAGACTCGGGATCAATCAGAGACATTGCTTCGACGGCGTCTCCAAACGCATTTTGACCGGATTCAGCGATGGGTTCCGTCGTGCCGTGATAGTAGATTGCTTCTCCGCTAACGACCAGTGGCAAGCCCAGATTGAGTTGGCAGAAGTTTCGATCGGCGAAAAGGGTCTCACTTCCGACGAGGGACCTCAGCCGGCTAAGTGCTTGCCGGAGACTCGTCATTCGTTCGATGCGCGGGGACTCGGGCCAAAGGCTTCGAGCGAGATTTTCTCTATCCCATTTTTGATTTGGAGGCAACGCGAGCAACGCGAGAAGGTCAGCCACCTTCCGATAGGGCAACTCGAGTCGGACGCCATCTGGATCGACGAGAATGCCCTTGCCAGTTAATTCCAAGGCCCAGACTTCCCGATCTACCACTTATCGATTCTACGGCGTTTCTGAACCATGCGGCCATTTAATGGGGTTTTTGCCTGGGCTAGCGCGGCGGGGCTACGGTGCCGCGGACGATGAGGCAGTCGTTGTCGGTTTCGACTTCGCTGATGGTTGCTTCGAGGGGGAGGTCGGCGGTGTCTAGGACGGGGTTAATGCGTTCTAGCTGGGACTGAACGAGGCCCTTGGCACCTACGCCCATGGCGTCGACCGACTCTAGTTCGACGAAGAGCTTGGTTCCGTCGACTACTTTTAGCGAGCAAACCGCGTTGGCTTTGATGTCGACGATCATGTTCTTGACGGCGGAGATGTACATCTTGCCATCTCGGAGTCCGACCTTGAAGTCGCGGAGGCCGGCGGGCGATTCCTTTTCTAGGAAGGCGGCGATGTTCGCGGCGCTGCAGGTGACTTCCATCGCGCCGGGTTCGGGGGCGGTGGCTTCGAAGGGGTGGCTTTGGATGGTTAGGGACTTACCTCGAATGTGGACGGTGTCGAGTTTCAGACCCATCGGCACAACGAGGCCTTCGAGACAGACGTCGAACTGATCGACGGCAAGTTTGTGTTTCTCTTTCAACCCTGAAATCGTACCTAGGACGCAGGGTCTAGAATGAAATCACCATGTCTATCTTCGCGCTCGCCGTTCTCATGGCTGCCCGCCAGGAATCGCCGCCGCCGATTCGGAGGGAGTTTCGGGGGGTGTGGGTGGCGACGGTGGACAACATCGACTGGCCGTCTTCTCGGGACTTGCCGGTGGCGAAACAGAAGCGTGAGTTGATCAACATCTTCGACACCGCGGCGGGAATGAAGCTGAATGCGATCATTCTGCAGATCCGGCCGAGTGCGGATGCGATTTACCCGAGCAAGTACGAGCCGTGGTCGGAGTATTTGACGGGGAAGCAAGGTCGGGCGCCGAAGCCTTACTACGACCCGCTCAAGTTCGCGGTGGAGGAGGCTCACAAGCGGGGGCTGGAGCTTCACGCTTGGTTCAACCCTTATCGGGCGAAGAGCCCGGCTCAGAAGGGGCCAGTGTCTCGGAACCATATCGCGCATACCAACCCGGAGGTGGTGAAGAAGTACGGGCCGTTTCTTTGGATGGACCCGGGCGAGCCGGTGGTTCAGCAGCGATCGCTGGACGTGATGATGGACGTGGTGAAGCGGTACGACGTGGACGGCGTTCATATCGACGACTACTTCTATCCCTATAAGGAGAAAGGGCCGGACGGCCAGGAGATGGATTTTCCGGACGCTCGGAGTTGGAATCGCTACTCGCGGGCGGGAGGGCGCATGACTCGGGGCGATTGGCGTCGGCACAATGTCGACCACTTTATCGAGACGCTTTATAACTCGATCAAGCGGGCGAAGCCGTGGGTCAAGTTTGGGATTAGTCCGTTCGGCATCTACCGGCCGGGCTTCCCGAGCGGGATTAAGGCGGGGGTCGATCAGTACGCGGACTTGTATGCGGATGCACGCAAGTGGCTCGCCGAAGGGTGGTGTGACTACTTCACGCCTCAGCTCTACTGGCCGATTGCCCAGAAGGCGCAGAGCTATCCGGCGCTACTTCAATGGTGGTCTGAGCAGAACGAGAAGGGAAGGCACCTTTGGCCGGGCAACTTCACGGGACGCACGGCGCCGAAAGAAGGGAATTGGAAGCCGAAGGAGATCGTGGACGAGATCGAGGCGACCCGTTCGGTTACCGGGGCGACGGGCAATGTTCACTTCAGCATGAACGCGTTTCTTCGGGATTCGAATGGGGTGGCGGATACCTTGCGAGGCACGACGTACTCGGATCCGGTGCTAGTTCCAGCTTCCCTATGGCTGGACAGTACGCCTCCGGATAGGCCCCTTTTGGATATCTCCGGTGGTTCCTTTACTTGGAAGGATGGGGGGAAGGAGCCTGCGATGTGGTGGGCGGTATGGCGTCGGTATGGAGACCGGTGGATTCAGGCGGTTTTTCCGCGGGGGTCCCTCCACCTGGATGTGGATGCTTCGCTGCCGGCGGGTCCGCTGAATTATTTCGCGGTGGCTTCGGTGGATCGGTGCGGGAATATGTCTGAGTTGGCTTCTTGGAAGCCGTAGGCAGGGCGCTGGAGTCACAAGCCATATAGTTTAGGTTTCAGAACCCCTCTCCCCCGGAGGGGAGAGGGGCTTTCGGATTTACTTGCGTCGTCGCTTTAGCAACACGCCAAAGCCGAGTCCAAGCGCCAGCATGCTGGCAGGCTCGGGGACGGGGGTTAGGCGATAGCCGTGAGCGACGCCCTCGATGATGCCGGTGCCGACGATCTGGCCGGCATCGTTGATGCCGTTCGCGGACTGGAGGTTCCAACCGGCTTTGTCGATCAAGGGGTTGAGGTCCATTACAGTGCCGCCGTTCCAAACGACTGCCTTGTAGTGGCCGTTTGAGTCGATCGCGCTGGTGCCGATGGCGATGCCGCTATCGTTGACGCCGAAGGCCCGGGTGTCGAAATCGATTAGGCCGTTGAGTTGGGTGAGGCCGCCTCCGTCCTTGTAGTAGAAGGCTCGGAAGGTGGTGCCGTTGACCACATAGCGGCCCACTACATCACCGGTGCCGCTGATGCCGCGGCCTTCGAGGTCCTCGCTCGACTGGATCGTTCCCAGGTCTACCATGCCCAGTCCTTCGGTGTATCGGAACGCGTGCTTCAAGTTGCCAGAGGCGTTCGCGCTTCCCGTGACCTGGCCGCCAGCGTTGATGCCTTGGGCGTTGCTGTTGCCGCTGCCGTTGAGGGTGCCGATGTCGACCATGCCGACGCCGTCCTTCCAAACGAACGCTCGCGAGGAAGCGTTGTTCGAATGGGAGGCGTTGCCGACGATGACGCCTTTATCGTTGATACCGTGGGCTTCGCTGAAGTCTCCACCCAGGGTGCCAAGGTCCTGAACCGGGTTACCGTTGAGGGCGCGGAAGGCGTGGTTTGTGAAGGTGTTGGGGTCGATTCGCGAATAGCCGACGAGGGTGTTGGAGGCGTTGACGCCAAAGCCGAAAGCAGTCTTGCCGCCAAGGGTGTCTACTCCCTTCATGCCGTTGACCGGGTCCCATCGAGTGGCTCGCGACACGGTTCCGTCGCTGGAACTGCCGCCGCCGAGGCCGTTGGACGCAATCGCGTTGCCGCTAGATAGGTTCCAGCCGGTAACCGCACCCATGTCCTCGATGATGTATTGGGGCGTCGCCATTGAAACGGCAAGAACGCCAAAGAAAACAGCCCCGAGGGCCGAACCACGTGATGAAACTCTCATTTGAAAGAAGACTCCTTTTTAGCCCACTGGGGCAATGCATTGAAAGACTACAAGGCCGGTTCGCCAGATTCCACTAGTTGCAAGGAAATGTAACGACGATGTCACGCTACTTTCGCGGTCGCCTCACAAAGAAGCCGACGCCGAGGCCGAGCGCTACGAATGATGCCGGTTCGGGAACCGGAGTCAGTCGGAAGGCGTGAGCATTCCCGTCGATGATGCCGGTGCCGACGATTTGTCCTGCGGCATTGATGTTCCAAGCCTCCTGGAGATTCCAGCCGGTTTCGTCGATGAGGTCGTTGAGGTCGAGCGCGCCTCCGCCCTTCCAGACGACCGCTTTGTAGTGGCTGTCCAGGTCGATGGAACTGGTGCCGACGGCGATCCCACTGTCGTTTACGCCTTGGGCTCGGGTGTCGAAGTCGATCAGGCCATCGAGCTTGGTGAGGCCGACGCCGTCCTTGAAGTAGAAGGCCCTTGCCTTCGAGCCAATGCTGTACTCGCCGACCACGTCCCCTGACTCGTTGAGGCCGTTTCCGTTGAGGAGGGTGCTTCCGTCGAGGGTGCCCAGGTCGAGCATTCCGAAGCCTTCGGTGTATCTGAAGGCGTGGGTAATGTTGACTCCGGCAACCGAGTTACCCGTCACTTGGCCGCCCTGATTGATCGCGTTGGCCACACTGGTGCCGGAGCCCGTGATGGTGCCGATGTCGATGAGGCCGATGCCTTCCTTCCAGATGAAGGCTCGCGGTTGTTGGTCGCCCATCGAGGCAGCCCCGGCGATCACACCGGCGTCGTTAATACCTCGAGCGTCGCTATTGTGTCCGCCAAATGTGCCCAAGTCCTCGACGGCACCGCCGAGAGTCTGCCTGAAGGCGTGGCTAAAGAAACCGTTGGCGTCGTAATCCGAATTGCCAACGACGGTGCCGGCTGCGTTAATGCCAAATCCGAAGGCGTTGTCTCCACCTAAGGTAGAAATCGCCTCCATTCCGTTCACGGGATCCCAGCGGACCGCTCGGGACTTGCTGCCGTCGCTCACTCGGCCAGCAACATTTCCGTTTGAGGAGATGCCGAAACCATTCGAGTAAGTCCAAGTGCGAACGACGCCGAGGTCTTCGATGTGATATTCGGGGGTGGCATTCGCGGTAGCGGCAACGCTAAGCAGGCCGACCCAGAGGGCCGACCTTGTGATTCGACAAGTCATTAAGTAGATTCTCCTTTTCGCCAAGGGCAATAAAGAGGAGGTTACTTTGAAGAGAGTCATATATTCCAAAGACTGGAGACTAATTGAGGGAAAAGGGGAGAAGCCAGTAATTACAACAGGTGGGCGACCGCGACGTTGACTCTTGCCTCGGCGGCTACTTTTGGGCGAATTGAGATATCGACGTCCTGGCCCAACAAGTTGAGGAGTCGAATAAGCCGGTCGCTTGTGAAGCCCCCTGTCCTACCGCGCAGGAGCTTGGATACCGCTGGCTGATCTACTCCCAGGGTGGCCGCGACCTGAGCCTGGGTCAATTTGAGGTCCTTAATCACGGCTGAGATAGCGCTCACCAGCTTTGCTTTGGCCAACTCCTCTTCGGGATTGTCGAAGCCTAAGCCTTCAAATACGTTGCCGCTGCTTCTCGTCACCTTCAGTTCTTCTTCCTTTCCTTTTTCCATTGCTCGTGATCCTTTTCGGCTTTCTTGTACCGTTTTTGGATGAGATCGATGTCTTGCTTAGGAGTTGCAATTCCCGATTTGGACTTCTTCTGGAAGCAAGGCAAAACATAGACCGCCTCTTCAAAAGACACCGTATAGACAGCTCGAAAGGTATCGGAATCGAAATCCTCGACGATTTCAAGCACTCCACCACCTTTAAAGCCTTTTAGAGGCTTTGCATCAGGATGTTTGCCTCCGTTCTGTGCCTCTCTCAAGGCGTAGCCCGCAGCCCTGCGCGGCTCAATGGGGAAGTCTCTTAGATCATCCAGAGACGATCCGATCCAAGATAGCTTCTTAGAATCGGCCATCGTATGTCTAATCTACCATATCTGGTCGCCATTTACCAAAAAGCCCGTGCATCGGGACGATGCACGGGCCTTTGAACCACTGACTTACTTGTCTGCGGTGACTCGGACCTTGCCCTGAATCGCCGCCTGCGCGGAGGCGAGGCGGGCGATGGGGACTCGGAAGGGGGAGCAGCTTACGTAGTCTAGGCCGATCTCCTGGCAGAAGAAGATCGACTCAGGGTCTCCGCCGTGCTCGCCGCAGATGCCGCACTTCAGGCCGTCGCGTGATGCGCGACCTTCGTCGACCGCCATCCGCATCAAGCGGCCGACACCGGTGGTGTCGATCGTCTCGAACGGGTTTCGCGGGAGGATCTTCTGCTCGACGTATTGCTGAAGGAACTTGCCTTCCGCGTCGTCTCGCGAGTAGCCGAACGTTGTCTGAGTGAGGTCGTTCGTGCCGAAGGAGAAGAACTGGGCGTACTGAGCGATGTCGCCAGCGGTGAGGGCCGCACGG
The DNA here is from genome assembly GCA_038321975.1 of Fimbriimonadales bacterium. Lineage (GTDB taxonomy): Bacteria > Armatimonadota > Fimbriimonadia > Fimbriimonadales > Fimbriimonadaceae > Fimbriimonas. The sequence continues at coordinate 102,895 of JBBQFM010000004.1, forward strand.
GGGATTTCGATCATCGTGCCGAAGGTGTACGGAATGTCCACGCCCTGCTCCTGAACGATCTTCTTCGCTTCGCCTTCGAGCTGGCCCTGGACGACTCGCAGCTCGTTCACGGTGGAGACGAGCGGGATCATGATCTCCGGATAGACGCGCTTGCCTTCCTTGATCAGCTTGGCGGCCGCCTGGAGGATCGCTCGCGTCTGCATGATGACGAGGCCGGGCATGATGATCGAAAGTCGGACGCCGCGAAGGCCGAGCATCGGGTTGGCTTCCTTCATGGATTCCACCGCGTGCAGCATCTTCGACGTCGCTTCGAGCTTGTCGCCGAGGCCGGTCTGACCTAGGTGAATCTTGGTCTTGAGCTCCGTCTCATCTCGAGCTAGCTGCTCATAGCTGGGCAGGAACTCGTGAAGAGGCGGGTCGATCAGGCGAACCGTAACCGGCTTGCCTTCCATCGCCTCGAAGATTCCTTCAAAGTCGGCCTGCTGGACGATCTGAAGCTTGTCCAAAGCAGCTTGTCGAACAGCTTCGTCCTTGGTGAGAATCATTTCCTGGACGATCGGCAGTCGATCCTGCTCGAAGAACATGTGCTCAGTTCGGCAGAGGCCGATGCCTTCCGCGCCGAACTCGATGGCCTGTCGAGCGTCTCGCGGATTGTCCGCGTTGGCTCGAACCTTCATGGTTCGGAAGCTATCGGCCCAACTCATCAACTCACCGAAGTGGCCGGTGACTTCGGCCGCGATCAGCTTTACCTCACCGAGATATACCTTTCCGGTTGAGCCGTCCATCGTGATGATGTCGCCCTCTTTCACGGTCACCCCGTTTACCGAGAACATCTTGTGGTGGGTGTCTACAGAGAGAGCCTCTGCACCGGCAACGCATGGGATGCCGAAGCCGCGAGCGACAACTGCCGCGTGGGAGGTTTTGCCTCCTCGAGCGGTGAGAACGCCTTGGGCGGCCATCATGCCGTGGACATCGTCGGGGTTGGTCTCATCGCGAACGAGAATGACCTTCTCGCCGAGGCCTCCATGCAGGCCGAGATCGGCGGCGGTGTTGGCGTCGAAGACGGCCTTACCAACCGCAGCGCCAGGGGAGGCGGCAAGGCCGGTGGCCAGAAGCTGAACCGAACCCAAGGAATCGGGATCGATTCGCGGGTGAAGAAGCTGGTCGAGGTGCGAGCCGGTGACTCGGTTAATCGCCTCTTCCTTGGTGATCAGGCCCTCGTGGACCATGTCGACTGCGATGTTGACCGCAGCCGGGCCGGTCCGCTTTCCGCTTCGGCATTGGAGCATGAACAGCTTGCTGTGCTCGATAGTGAACTCGAGGTCCTGCATGTCCTTGTAGTGGCGTTCGAGCTTGCCGGACATTTCCATGAACTGTCGGTAGACCTCGGGGTCCTGCTTTTCGAGTTCGCTGATGGGCACCGGGGTGCGGACGCCAGCGACGACGTCTTCGCCCTGGGCGTTCATCAGATACTCGCCGAAGACGAGGTTCTCGCCGGTCGAGGGGTCGCGGGTGAAGGCGACGCCGGTCCCGCAATCGTCGCCTGCGTTTCCGTAGACCATCGACTGGATGTTGACGGCGGTGCCGATTTCGTCAGGAATCTTCTCGGTTCGTCGGTAGAAGATCGCGCGATCGTTGTTCCAAGAGGCGAAGACCGCTTCGGTTGCGATCTCAAGCTGCTCGTAGGGATCGCTGGGGAATTCGCGGCCTGCGTTGTCCTTCACGTGAGCGAGGAACAAGCCGCAGATCTCCTTGAGGTGATCGGCGGTGAGGTCGAGGTCGTTCTTGGCGCCAACCTTCTGCTTATAGCCGGCAAAGATCTTCTCGTCGAAAGTGTGCTTGCTGAGGCCGAAGGCCACGTCCGACAGCATCATGATGAGACGGCGGTAGCTGTCGTAAACAAATCGGGGGTTGCCCGTTTCGGCGATCAGGGCGGCAACCGTGGTCTCGTTGAGGCCGAGGTTAAGAACGGTGTCCATCATGCCCGGCATGGAGAACTTGGAGCCGGAACGGACGGAGACGAGAAGGGGCTTGGTGGAACCACCGAGGGTTCGGCCCATCTGCTTCTCGACATCGGTGACGGCGGTCTTTACGTCGTCGATCAAGCCGTTGGGAAGCTTCTTCCCGTTGGCGTAATACTCCATACACGTGGCGGTCGTGATCGTGAATCCGGGGGGAACCGGGAGGCCGATGTTGGTCATTTCGGCGAGGTTTGCACCCTTTCCGCCGAGAAGGTCGCGCATGGTGGCATTGCCTTCGCGGAAGAGGTAGACGCGCTTATTGCTCATATAGCTAACTTACTCCTGAATAGTCGATCAGCCATTCGGCGCCACTGGCGAATGTCCAAAGGAATTGCGAGTAAGTTTACCTTCGCGCAAAACGAGCGAAGGTTTAGGCGGCTCTGGGCACGAAAGCCAAGAGGTCGTTGCATTCGGTCTCAAGCATCATCTGATCCTCTTGACTTAGGCTCAAATCGCTGCTGATTCGTCGCTCGGGAAGCGACCACGGTTCGCGGCCGAATCCGAATGTCGGCGAGAGGCCGTCCGCGTAGAGAATGCAGTCTCGGCACAGGGTGCGCGAGAGGTCCTGAGGCGGTTCGGCGATGAAGGCGATGCCCTCTGCGAATAGCTCGGGCAGCTTCCAGGCGCAGACGGCGGCGCATCCGAGCATTGGGAGCGGAACGCCAAAAATCTCAAGGAATCCATCTTCAAGTGTGTAGCCTTGGTTTCGGGCCCGTTCCCACGATCGATCGAACAGATCGGGGGCGAGCTGGGCGAGGAGACACGAGGACAGGTCGTGCAGCAGTCCGGCGGCGAAAACTTCCTCGGGCGACCATCCCGCGAGGCGGCGCTCGATTGGGGATGTGTTTTGGAAAAGGGTTCGGGCGGTGATGCCTACGAAGAGACTGTGCCGGGAGAAGGCCACCGGATCGAAGAGTTCGCTCTGGGTCTTTCTACCGAGGACCGCTTGCATCGCAAAGGTCAGGGCGATCGTTCTCACTGCTCTCAGCCCAAGTCTTAGAGCGGCTGCGCGCAGCGTGGTGACGGAGGCACTCGAGCCGTAGGCGACGCTGGACGCAGTTCTTAGCAGACACGCGGCGAGTGCCGGGTCGGGAGCGATCACTCGCTCGAGGTCGTTCGGCGACGGATCCCCTTTGTCGATCAGCTCCATGAGCCGAATCGCTGAATCGGGTAACTGGGGAAGGGCGTCGGAACGTTGAAAGAGCTCGACTATTTTGCTGAAATGCTGCTCGTTCATATCCAAGGCCTCCGCGTTAAAGTATCGGCACGAGGGAGTGGGACTTGGAAGAATGCTGGTGCTTGTGCGGGGGACTAGGGTGTCGGCCGCAGATGGTCTGGGTTCTAGAGACGCCGTCCCTTTGGTTAATACCCAACTCAAATTTCTACCTTCATCGAAATAGCAATTACGATTTAATTACGATAGGTTGATATGATCTCTCCAAATTGCTCTGAGTGACCCTATGAAACCTACGCTTTTCTTCCTCTCCCTCTCTCTTGTCGCATCTGCCTCGGCTTTACCCATCGGCGTGTCTTACACGTTAACGGGTGCCTCGGGCGCTTACGACCTCAATTTCACCTTTGCCAACAACTCCGGCGACCCAAACCTTGGTTTGTATTTCATCTGTGTTGATCTAAGTCAATTAACTGGCACGCCTGCGGGGTTCATTGACTACGCAGCAGGATATAACCGAGTGTCGATGGTGGACCGAACGAGTTCTTCCCAACCGCTTGGGAATCTACGTATTACGCGGGTCAGGGAACGAGCCGAGGCATTGCCAGCGGCACCGCACTATCCGGTTTCACGGTTCACTCCACGGACCTGTCGGCGCCGACTTCGGTTGGATGGGTCGGTTACCTGCACACCCTCGATAACACCATCGTGAACCTTCCAGACAGCTTCGTTCACAATCACATTTTCGCTGGTTTCGCCGGGACCGTACAGGCCCAGGTGGTTCCAGAGCCGAGCGCGGTGTGGGGTGTCGGTATGGGACTCCTTTGCCTGGTTCGGCGTCGGAAAGTGAGTCGCTGAGGGAGAGTGAAGCCTTTGCTTCAATCCGGTCTTGCCGCGTCGCGTGAATTTTTCGCGTCTCCCATGCCATAATCAACAATTCAGGTCAACGACTCATGAAAGAAGGCATTCACCCAAAGACATATCCGGTCCTGTTTGTGGACGGCGAGCACGAGTGGACGGGCGTTTCCACCACCAAAACGAACAATACCAAAACGATTGACGGGATGGAATATTCGATCGTAAACGTTGAAATCAGCGCGTTCAGCCACCCGTTCTACACGGGCCAGAAGAAGCTGGTCGACACCGCTGGTCGCGTCGAGAAGTTTATGCGACGCTACGGCAACCAGATGGCCAACCAGGGCAAGAAGTAGCTTTTACAAGGTTGTTCCGGTTAAGCTTGACAGGAACCCACAGGATGTGGGTTCCTGTTTCTCATTTTTGGGTTAGGCGAAAGCGCCTTAACAGAAGACTGCATGGATCGCAAAACTAGAAAAAGTTGGAAGCGGTGGCTCCTTGTGCCCGCCGCAGTCCTCGTCGTTGCGGGTGGAGTGGGCCTTTTGAAGCTCCGCAAGGAAGCCGACGGCCTGCGCAACGCGTTCAGCCCTTCTTACTGGAAAGAGCGCAAGGCGGGCGAGGACCTTTACAACGCCAGCGAGCACTACTTTAAGCGCGGGAGCCGCGAGAGCAAGACGGTTTGTCTCACCATTGACGATGGCCCGCATCCAGAGTCGATCACCAGCATCCTGGACACGCTGAAGGAACAGCACGTGCCGGCTGCGTTCTTCGTCGTCGGAACGCGCGTGAAGCGGGCACCGGAGCTTGTTCAGCGCATGATCGATGAGGGGCATGAGGTGGGCAACCACACCCAAGATCACAAGCGCCTGGACACCCTTACTCCCGAACAGATTGGCAAAGAGCTCGACTTCTGCGAGACGAATATCGAGAAAGCGTGTGGCCGAAAAGCGACCCTCTTCCGGCCGCCCGGCATGCGGTTTAGCGAAGCCGTGATGGACGCAATTAGTACTCGCGGGTTCACGATGGTCGGTTACAACGTGGGCGCCAAGGATTTCAGCCAGACTCCGGGCAACGGTGCGGTCACCGGCAACCTGCTTGCTACGTTGAGCAGTTCGGGTTCTGAAGTGGTCGAGCGAGTGATGAAGCAGGTAAAGAACGGCTCCATCATTCTGCTCCACGACGAGCCGAACACGGCGGCTGCGCTTCCTCAAATCATCGCTCGGCTGAGGGCGGAGGGGTACGAGTTTAAGAGCGTGTCGGACATGATGGCGTCGATCCCTCAATCACTCCACGTTGTCGCCAACCCTCCTCACCAGCGTCCCATCCGGGTGACGTCGATCGGCCAGGTGGCGAAAGACGTTGCTGCGATGACCTGGTAGGTTTTATCAGGGTGCGGGGTGCGGGGTGCAGGGTGCGGGGTGCAGAAACTTTCAAAGCGTTAGTCTCGCGCTGGGTGAGGATCTTGCCTACGATTTTGTCATCCTCGTCAGCGCTCGGATGATAGGGGTAGCTGTGGTTTTGTTTCATGCTGTTCGCCTCGAATGGCTTCTTCATGCCGACTTCATCGAGCGCATACTTCGGGGGAATGAACGATCGACCGATTGTGGTGATTCGGAACCCGGTTTCGGGTCGGGGGGCGGGAACGCGACTTTGGCCGAAGGTCGAAGCCCTCATGCGAGAGGAATGGGTTGGGCTTGAGTTGCGGTTCGTCGAGACCCAGCATTCCGGAGATGCGACCCTTCTTGCCCAGGAGGCGGTGGCGGCGGGTGCTTACGCGGTCATCGCTTGTGGCGGTGATGGAACGCTGGGTCAAGTTGCAGCGGGACTAATTGGCTCGGACGTCTTATTCGGATTCGTGCCTTTGGGGACGGGGAACGACTTCAGTCGTTCTTTGGGCATTTCCTCGGATTGGGACAAGGCAGTTAAGGTCATCGGGTTGGGGCGGAAGCGGCGCATCGACGTCATTAAGTGGACCTGCGAGAGCGGTTCGGGCTATTGCCTAAACATCGCGGGGTGTGGGTTCGACGCTGCGGTCGCCGACCGTATCAATCGCGGATTCGGGTGGGCTAAGGGGACCAGTGCGTACATCGCAGCGGTGTTGAGCACACTCGCGGTGTATAAGCCCATCGAACTGACCCTTACAACTGCAGAAGGGGCAAGATCGCTGGACGCGATGCTCTGCGCGGTCGCCAACGCCCAGTCCTATGGAGGAGGAATGAGAGTCGCGCCCAATGCGGAAATCGATGACGGACTCCTGGACATTGTGGTGGTGAAGGGGCTTTCGCGAACCGCATTTCTTCGTGCATTTCCCAGCGTGTTCAAAGGTGGGCATCTGAACCATCCGAAGGTGGAGAGCTTTCGGACGGAGTGGATCGAGATCGGCTCAAAGGCTCCGACAGCATTCCTGGTGGACGGGGAATTGGTGGGGACCACGCCGGTGAAGTTTGAGATCGTGATGGGCGCCCTAGAGATGTTTGCGGAGTGATACAGGGCTGGTTTGCCCATATGCGCCGATGCAATCGTCGGTGACACGCCTTCGGCGGGATGGGGGTTGAGGGTTTGTCGGCATTTGCGCCGATGCAATCGTCGGTTACACGCCTTCGGTGGGATGGGTCTATGCAAACTGGGACCATCGAGCGGAAAGGCTTATGCGATACTGACTCCTGCCCGTGACTACTTACGACGCGATTCTTCCCGCAGGCGGAACCATCGATCCGGACTTTGCCAAAGAAGTCGGCACCGATGTGAAGGCCCTGATCAAGTTCGGTGACGAGACGATCCTCGAGCGCACGCTTCGGGTTCTGAAGGAGTCCGGTCAGGTCGGTCGGACGGTCGTCATCGGTGGCGAGACGTTGCGCAACAGCGAGGCGGCGAAGAAGGCGGATGTTTTACTGCCAGAAGGGAAGAGCGGACCGGATAACATTTTACGCGGGCTTACTGCGTTGCTCGAGAGTCCGAATCCGCCCGACAAGGTGCTGGTGGTGACGACCGATCTCCCGTTCCTTACTCCGCAGATCGTGAACGACTTCATCGCGGCTTGTCCGACGGATAAAGACATCTGCGTGCCTCTCGTGAGCAAAAGCCAATATCAAGCTCGCTTCCCGAACTCGACGGCCACGTTTGTGCCTCTGAAGGACGACGTTTGGACCACGGGCTGCATCTATCTCATGGACGTGAAGGCACTGGCTGGCGCGCGGGTTCATATGGAGAAGATCTTTGCGAACCGTAAGAGCAAGCTTGGAATGGCTCGGTTACTTGGGCCTGGCTTCCTCATCAAGTTCCTGATGAAATCGCTCACCGTGCGCGACGTGGAGCAGAAGATTCAGGTGCTGCTTGGCTGTTCGGGTGCCGCTGTACGTAACACGCCCCCTGAATTGGCCTACGACATTGACTTTATGGACGATTACGAATACGCCTTGACCCAATTGAAGGTGACCGCTTGAGCATTCATCCTGAAGATGCGGTTGCCGAAGTGGCGGCCGCCATCCCCGCCGTAGTTTCGCCGTATGCGGGGCGGAAGCTGACCCTTCGGGAGCAGCTCAGCATTAGCGCTTTCTGGTTCGCGACGAACTTCCACTGGGGTGCGTTGCTGGTCATCATGCTGCCTCATCAGGTGGCGGCACTCGCACCGGCCTATCGAGTTCCCGCTCTTAGTTTGTTGACGGGAGTTGCGGCGATCGTGGCCTTGATCGTGCCGCTCATCGTCGGTGCGCTCAGTGACCGCTGCACCTCGGCATGGGGACGTCGTCGACCCTTTATCGCGGCGGGCGTTGGCATTAACGTGGTTGGCTTGGCGCTGATGGCGATCACGTTCAGCACCACGGGACCGATCAAATCGGTGCCTCACGGCGAGCCGACCTTTGGCGAGACTCTTTCCGTTCTGGTTCAAAGCCCAGGATTTCTGCTCTTCCTGCTGTCGTACATGCTGGTGCAGTTCGGAAACAACGTAGCGACCGCGTCGTATAGCGGCGTGATCCCTGACCTGGTGCCCGAGGATCAGCGGGGCGCGGCAAGCGGATACATGGCGCTGATGTCGCAGCTCGGCACCTTGTTTGGTGCTGTCGGCTGCGGAGCGCTGCTCAGCGGCCAGCCCGAACTGGTCAAGTACATCGTGGTCGGAATCGTTTTGGCTGCGGTTAGCTTAGGGACGTTGCTCGGCATTCGAGAGGTGCCCCTACCTTTCAAGCCGGCGCCGATCAAGTGGGTCACTTATGCGAAGAGCTTGTGGATCGACCCGCGGAAGTATCCCGACTTTGCTTGGGTGTGGATCACCCGGGCACTTGTGATGCTCGGTTTCTATTCGGTTTTGCCGTTCATTAACTACTACTTGATGGACGTGATCGGGATCGCGAAGCCCGACGGGGCGGCGGCGGCACTCACCGGGGTGCTCCTCATTGCCTCTTCGGTCAGCGGCGTCTATGGCGGTTACATTTCAGATCGGATCGGCCGAAAGCGGGTGGTTTACGTGGCGAACGTGGTGATCGCGGTCATGGCGATCTCGTTCATTTTCTGCCACAACATGACCCAGGTGATGCTCGCGGGCGTCTTCTTCGGACTTGGATTTGGCGCCTATACGAGCGTCGACTGGGCCCTCGGGACGGATGTGCTGCCAAGTAAGAAGGATGCGGCGAAGGAGATGGCGGTCTGGCACATCGCGATGACGCTACCGCAGTCGCTGGCGGCGCCGGCCAGTGGTTACTTAATCTCCCGGTTCGGCATGACGACCGTTGTGGTAGCGGGCGAGACGATTTATCACTACAACATCGGCGGATACTCGGCGGTTTTCATCCTCTGCGCTGTCTGCTTTGCGCTGGGAGCCTATTTCCTGAAGAACGTGAAGGGCGTCAAGTAGTATTAAGGAAGAAGACTCCCTAAAAAACCCGGTAGTCCTCTTTGTATTGCTGATGCTAGTATATGAATGTGCCTCCCGATCTGTTGGTCGGGTGCGTGAATTGTGAGGAAGAGAGTTATATGAGTCACCGTCGACCGAAGACGTTTGTTGTAGCGTCCCTATTGATCGCGTTCGCCCAGGTGGCGACTGCCCAAACCAATGGCAGCTTTGAAAACGACTTTACGGGTTGGCAGCAGTTTGGCGACTGCCAAATCGTCACTGGTTCCATCGGCACCAATCCTACCGATGGCACCCATCAGGCGCTGATTGCGACCGCCACTGACGTAATCGTCCAACCGGGCCAAGGAATTGACCCGGTTCAACTCGCGAATGGCCTGGGAATTGATATTGGGGGCCTGGCTCTCCTTGCAGATAACGCCATGATCTATGGATCGGGCATCCGCCAAACGGTCACGCTAGCAGCCGGTGACAAGCTATCTATCGACTGGGATTTTCTCACCAACGAGACGGACCTGGATCTTGTGCCGCCTTCACACGATAACAATGACTTCGCCTTTATCGGTATCTCACCGACCTCTCCCACGAAAATTGCGGATACTTTCTCGACGATGCAGATCACCCCGGTCGAGAACCCATTCATTGCGGAGACCCTGTATCACACTTTCGAATTCACAGCCCAAAGTGCAGGCGACTACACCATCGGTATCGGGGTAATGCACATGGGGAATTTTGATAACGGCGTCAATTCCGGCTTGCTCGTGGACAACGTGCGGATTGCCGCCGTTCCCGAGCCGACTTCCATTTTTGCGATGGGCGCAGGCATAGTTGGTCTTCTCACTCGGCGACGCCGCCGAGCCACTAAGTAATGGAGGCGACCGCCTTGCTTTTGGATTGCGTGACGGCTGCCGACTTTGAACCGCATCTGGGCTCAGAGTTCGCGGTGGTGGGCTCGGCGCCCCTTCGGCTCGCCGAAGCCACTGTCTCTCGGCTCGTTCGTGAAGATGGCAGACCGTTTTCGCTCGTATTTGAGGCGCCTCTCGAAGTCCGCCTCGATCAGGGGATGCGTGCGATGTCGCATCCCGACCTTGGGTCGATGGACCTTTTCCTCGTCCCCATCGCCCCGACCGCGACAGCGAGTCGTTACGAGGCACTCTTTAATTAGGTAACGACTTACAGAAACAGGAGAGAATTTATGGCAGAACCTTTTGTAGGTGAAATAAAGCTGGTTGGCTTTACGTTTGCTCCCATCGGATGGGCATTTTGCGATGGCCAAACGATGTCCATTTCGGACAACGACGAGCTGTTTACTTTGATCGGCACCACGTACGGTGGGGATGGGCAGCAGACGTTCAACTTGCCAAATCTGAACGGTCGGGCGATCATTCACCGAGGCCAGGGACCGGGATTGAGCGCTTATAGCGAGGGTGATTTTGGCGGAGTGGAGAATGTCACCCTGAGCGCCGCTCAGATCCCGGCGCACGTTCACCCTGTCAGGTCTTCCACTCAGATTGGCACTGAGGGTTCGCCAGTGAACCACTTCTTATCCGACTCCTCACTTGCTCTTGGCAACACCTATGACACGAACCCAAGTGGGATCATGCCGCCCGCGACGATAAGGCCAAGCGGGCTGGGTCAGCCGCATCAGAATATGCAGCCGTTCCTCGCTATGAACTACGTCATCGCCCTTGTTGGGATTTTCCCCCCCCGACCCTAAGCATGAAAAAGGAGATAAACAATGTCAGATAACTTTCTTGGAGAGATTCGACCGGTTGCTTTCAACTTTGCGCCGAGGGGTTGGGCCTTGTGTGATGGCCAGCTCTTGCCTATCAGCCAGAACACGGGCCTATTTTCGCTTTTGGGAACGACCTATGGTGGCGATGGCAAGTCAAACTTTGCCCTTCCCGACTTGCGTGGGCGTGTTCCAATTCACACTGACCATAGCAATCAAGGCGAGGTGGGAGGAGAGGAGTCCATTTCTCTTCCACTAGCGGCACTTCCTGGCCACACTCACGCGGTTCAGGTGAGCCTGGAGAATGCCTCAACTTTGCATTCGAGCAATAACTACCCGGGCAAATCATCCCGCAGTGTGTACGGCAAGGGGTCCGATTTTAACCTCAGTCTCGATAGTGTGACCCCCGCGGGAAGCGGCCTTCCTCATGAGAACCGGCAACCCTTGTTGACGGTCACCTTCATCATCGCGATGTCCGGAATTTTCCCGCCGAGAGGCTGATACAGGAGATTTGAACAATGGCAGATCCTTTCATAGCAGAAATTAGAGCGGTGGCGTTTGGATACGCACCAAGAGGTTGGGCGGAGTGTAACGGACAATTGCTGTCGATCAATCAGAACACGGCATTGTTTTCGCTTCTGGGCACGTTTTATGGTGGCGACGGGCGAGTGACCTTTGGTCTTCCCGATCTAAGGTCCCGAGTCGCGATTCATATGGGTGAGGGACCCGGTCTCTCGAACTACGATGTTGGCGAGCAACTCGGTGTCGAGCACGAGACAATCAATCTCAACGAACTGCCACCTCATAGCCACGCTATGCAAGCCACTGGTGCGGCGGCAACGACGAACGATGCCTCATCGGGGATCTACGCGACGCCAAACGTGAATCCGCGAATGCAGACTCTGTACGCAACGTCCGCAAATTCGAACATGGGTTCTTCGACGATTACACCGACCGGCGGCAATCAGCCGCATGAGAATAGGCAGCCTTATCTCACCTGCATCTACTGCATCGCCCTTGTAGGCATCTTCCCAAGCCGAAACTAACCCAGCGAGATCATCATGTCAAATTCAAAAGAATCATCGATTCCGCGACGAGACGTACTGCGCGGTGCCATGGGCGTCGTAGGTGCTTCGGTCCTGGGCGTTCCTGCAGCGGCATTTGGCCAAGGTATTGGCACATCCAAAAAGCCGGTCTCAGTGGCCTTTTGGGACGGAATTGTTCTGGTGTCCGCCGACAAGCTTTCGTCGGGCGATGTCAGCCTCGAAAATGTTCGGATAAGCCTATCTGGTCATGGCGCTGTGTCATCCATCCAGGCGATCGACGCGATGATGCCGGTACAGGGTGCCAGCCCGATTGCCTTCCACGCTTGGACGGCCCCTCCTGCAGGCGGCAGCCGAAGCACCTTTATGTCGCCAGTGGACTCGAAGGGAATGGTGACGTTGTCCGTGCAGTTGAGTTCCAAAGTGTCGGTTGCGGCCCGCCTTTCGGTGGGCAAGGATGCGGCGTTTAAGCTGCGCGAAGGCATTTACGTGCTGGCGGCGGGGGATGTGAACTGGGGACAGTTCAACTTCACGCCGAATGCCGCCGAGCCGCTCGTTCCGCACCTTCCGGTCGCTACGCCTCAGTACGTCGTCATTCGCGTTTCGCGTGCATGATCTGCGGCATCTAGAAGCCGGGGACGAGGCCTTTCTGCGGGCACTTTTTGAAGAGGTGAGGGCTGATGCCTTCGCCTCTTTGCCTTTGCCCGATGCTCAGAAACAGTCCCTAATCGAGATGCAGTATCGGGCTCAGAAGGCGCAGTACGAATTCTCCTACCCGGAGGCGGAGAATTCCATCGTTGTGCTTGGCGATCAATCGATTGGGGTCTTGCGGGTTGATCGCAAGGAAGCGGGGACCCGACTGGTTGAGATTGCGTTGCTCTCGTCGCAAAGAAGGAGAGGCATCGGGACCGCACTTCTTCGCGGTTTGATCGCAGAGGGGAGACCAGTTTTACTGAGTGTCGAGCGGGCAAATCCTGCGCGACGCCTGTACGAGCGGCTTGGATTTGTGGTTATGAGAGACGACGGCGTTTATCTTGAAATGACCTTAACTTAGCCCGTCTAGAATGGGTCTATGGCATCTCTTTCTCGCAGAGATCTTCTCGCTGGAGCCGCTGCGGTCGGCGCGTCAAGCTTTTTGTCCCCCGCCCTTAGTTCGGCGACCATGCGGTCGAAGTTCCGGTTCGTGCATTTCACCGATCTCCACATTCAACCGGAGCTTGGCGCGACCGAAGGAGTCGCGATGGCGGTGAAGAAGGTCTTGGCTTTGAACCCGCGGCCCGCGTTCGTCATCACGGGAGGAGATCATGTGATGGATGCGAACAAGGTGGGCCGCGACCGGGCAGACTTGCAGTTCCGCCTAGTCGAGGAGGCCTTGAAGCCTCTCGAGATGCCGGTGTATCACGCGGTTGGGAATCATGACATCTTCGGCTGGGACAAGGCAGTTGAGGGGGACACGCTCTACGGGAAGAAGATGTTCGAGGAGAAGGTCGCTAAGGGGCCTAGCTACCGCTCGTTTGACATGGGCGGCTGGCACTTTGTGGTGCTGGACAGCATTCAGCAGGCCGACACCTACAACTGGCGCGGGGTCATTGACGAGGGTCAGCTTTCCTGGCTAGAGTCGGATCTTGCGATGGCAGGGAAGACTCCGACGGTCGTGACGATCCACATGCCAGTGCTTTCGGTCTTCCCTCAGTACGTTGACGGCAATAAGAAAGCGGTTCCGGAGACGCTTTTGCTGGGCAACGGAATGGAGCTTCAGAAGCTCTTCGCCAAGCACAACGTCAAGGCAGTTCTCCAGGGACACACGCATGTGGTTGAGGAGTGCGACTATCTCGGGACGAAGTACATCACGGGTGGGGCGGTTTGTGGCGATTGGTGGAAGGGTTATCGGCTCGGCGTTCATCCAGAGGGGTTTGGGGTGTTTGACGTGGATGGGGATTCAATTACGTGGGCCTATCAGACCTATGGGTGGAAGGCGCGGAAATAGCTTGAATATAGAGAGGCTTGGATTCCCCAGGCGTTTCAAAGCATCTTGAGCACCTTGGTTCTGTGGGTTCAATTCCAAGGAGTGACGGTAGTTCTCGATCGCTGAAGCTTTCTCTCCGCTGGCAAGATCGGCTTCAGCCAGACTGTCATATACGATCCAGGATTTGGGATATGCCTCCACATTCAGCCGAAACACTTCAATTGCCTCTCGGGTCTTGCCAAGTCGCAGGAAGGAATATCCTAATCCGTTTAGTTCACCGATGCCGAATTCATAGTCCTCAGGATGGCCCGTCTTCCTTATCACTTCTCTCGCTCGGTCCGCGACCGTTACGGCGCGAGCCCTTCCACCTCCGAAAAGCACTTCGCGAGACCCCGCATTCGAGTGTGTGAGGTTTAGATTTTGTTTGGAGGACGTCGCAGGCTACTTTCTCCCCCGCACCAGATCGCATCTAGATCACGTCCACTACGCATGTCTCCCGCGGTAATCGGTTGCCTTGTGGGCACTGCAGTCGGCGATGCTCTTGGCTTGCCGTATGAGGGTCTGAGTCCCCGGCGGGCGAGGCTTCTCTTCGGGGGTCCGTTGCGGCACCGATTTCTGTTCGGTCACGGCATGGTCAGTGACGACACCGAGCATACGTGCATGACTCTTCTTTCGCTGATGGACGCGAAGGGAGATGTGGATCGATTCCGCAGGGTGCTGGCTAGGCGGATGCGGTTCTGGCTTCTCGCGGTCCCGGCGGGAGCCGGGTTGGCAACGCTAAGGGCTACCTTGCGGCTTTGGGTCGGCGTCTCGCCAGCCAGAAGTGGAGTCGAATCTGCGGGCAACGGGGCGTGCATGCGGGCGGCGGTGATCGGCGCCTGGTTTGCATCCGATCCTATGTTGCGAGTTCAGTTCGTTGAGGCGAGCTCGCGCATCACTCACTCCGACGTCCGCGCAGTCGAGGGTGCCCAGGTGGTGGGCCTGGCAGCTGCATGTTCGGCCAATGAAAACCCGGGAGCGTTCGAGATGAGCGAGTTCGCGAAACATCTCTCTTGGGACGAGCCCAACACGTTTGAGAAAGGGGTCTCCGGCTATGTAGTGACCACTGTTCAAGCGGTGATTCAAGTCTGGCGTGCGCATCCTGGCGACTACCGAGCTGCGATGGAGGAGGCGATCGGGCTCGGCGGCGACGCGGACACCGTCGGTGCGATTCTGGGCGGGATTATTGGGGCAGGAGTTGGGGTCGACGGGATACCCGGCGATTGGCGAGAAGGACTTTGGGAATGGCCCCGGGGGATCAGGTGGATGCAGAAACCGGGGCGGTTCGCTTGGTATTTGATTCCGTTCCGGAACTTGCTGTTCTTAGTTGTGGTTCTGACCCACGGATTTCGGCGGCTGGCTCCGCCGTACTAGGCGGGAAGGAATTGCGAGAAATCTGAACCCAGATGGCCGGTCGACACACTCACTTTCATGTTGAGACGAATTCCTATTGGCACCATTCAGATGGATTTTGGAGGTACGCCACCGTGCTCATCGCTCCGATATTGATCGCCGACTCTCCGGTGTCGCTTGAGATTACATTCGCAGATGACCATGTTCTCTTGGACGGAAAGGCACCAATCGTCCTCGATATTACAGTCAGGAACGAGAGCAAGCAGAAGATAGAGATTTGGTCTTGCGGTTTCTGGCAGAACCATCGAATTGAGACTAAAGCTGCTGGGAAACCGCTCAAACTCACGAAAACAGGAAGTCGACTCGACAGTCTGTTTGGCTCGCTTGAACGATACAAGAATTTGCAAATCATCGTTCAGCCAGGTCATTCGTGTTCCTATAAGTCTCCAGATTTGCGCCATCAATTCAATTGGGTCGCTGGACACGTGAGCTTCCGGGTCGTCTACAAAGACTCATGCTTCGTCAAGCCGCTGTTGCTGTCCTCGCGAGCGATCGTTCTCGACTATGCGAAAACCACGCCCGCGACTTTGCGTTCTTCCGCAAGCAAACACTCCGACTCCGTACAGGCTTGGAAACTGGCCGTGATTTCGAACTCGGCATCCTTCTGCCCAGAAGGTAGAGCAACCGTGAATGGCACCAAAACTCGGCCCCGATATTGATCGTCGATAGCTTCGGGAAATTCGAAGGTCGCCTTGAGGGGTTGGAGTTTGAGCTCGGTGGGGACGAGCCAGCGGGCCGGGGGGTTGGAGGAGTTGATGTGGTAGCCGTCGGGGATGTCTAGGATCACTACTCCGCGGGCTACTCCTCCTTCGGCTTTTAGTTCGGAGGCTTCAAGGGATACGCGCACCTTGGGTGGGGTGACGGGAGCGGAAACTGGCACGGTGGGGGCTTCTCTTGGCAACATCAGGGCGGCTGAGTAGAGGCTCTCGGTCGCTTGGGGGGCGCGCTCCATCCATCCTTTGAAGGCTTGGAGGCTTTCGGTTGCGCCTTCGACCAACCCGAGGTCGAGGAGGCAGCGAATGGCGACGGCGTTGGCGCTGGGGATGGGCTGATCGAATACCGGTTTGGTGCGACCGAAGAGGTTCTCGTGTCGAACTGAAGTGGAGAAGAAGCCGTGGCCGACTGGATCGTAAAATAGGTCGATCATCTCCATCGTCAGTCGCCGGGCTGGTTCGAGCCAGGTTTCGGTGGTGGCAGAATCATCGTAGGCGTTGGGGGGCAGGGAATCCCGATGCTGCTCGACCATTTGCCGGAAGGCGGCCAGCCTGATCAGGCCCGCGATGAAGTAGGCGTAGTCCTCAAGATAGGCGGCGCCGCTCACCCGGTCGCCGACGATCTGGTGGGGTAGTTCGCCATGGAGGGATTCGACGGAGAGAATTGTGCGAGCCGCCTTCTCTGCGAGTGGCAGGAATCCCGCCTCAGCGAGGCCCGAGATGGCGAGGCCATTCCAACTCACGAGGGATTTGTTGTCGAGTCCGGGGGCAACTCGTTTCTCTCTGGCGGCGAGAAGCTTGGTGAGCTCGACCGAGAAACGGGAGCCTTTCGGTTCAGACAGGTGCAAGACGTTCGCGCCGGACTGCTCGCCGGTGGCCTCGTCGGCAAAATTGCCCCCTACCTCAAAGCCGAACGCTTCGAGGAACTCAACCGAGTCGAGTCCTAGCGTGGCGTTTACCTCCTCGACCGTCCACACATAGGACTTTCCTTCTACACCTTCGCTGTCGGCATCGAGGGCGGAGTAGAAGATGCCGCTTGGCGCGGTCATCTCTCGCTCCAACCAACCGGCGGTTCCGATGAGGGCCGAGGAGTACAGCTCGACCAATTCGGGATCGACTTCTCGGGCAATGGCGGCGGCGCGACCGTAGTTCGAGATCATCAGAGCGTTGTCGTAGAGCATCTTCTCGAAGTGGGGAAGGTGCCAACGGGCGTCGGTGGAGTAGCGGTGAAATCCGCCGCCGACATGGTCGTGAATCCCGCCGAGGGCCATCTTTTCGAGGGTGTGGAGGGCCATTCCGAGGGCAGCTTCTTGAATCTCCACGGGTCCGCCCGGGGTGAGCGCGTAGGTGAGGAGGAAGTCGATGGCCGAATGGGGAGGGAATTTGGGTGCGCTGCCGAACCCGCCTTCTTCGGGGTCGAACGCCTCGGCCAGCTCGCGTACCGCGTTCGCGAAGAACGCCTCGTCGAACCGCGATTCGCTCGCGGGAGCCTCAGGTAAAAGCGCTTCGCGCAGGGCTTGGGCAAAGGCTTCGCCCGCTTCCTGGATCTCCTGACGCCTCTCACCCCACGCCTTGATGAGCTGGCCCAAGATGGTGAGGAAGCCGGGGTGCTCGCCCCGGTTGTCCTTGGGGAGGTAGGTGCCTGCAAAGAATGGGTTCTTGTCGGGCGTCATGAAGACGCTCATCGGCCAGCCGCCTCGGCCGCTCGAGAGCTGGACGGCAGTCATGTACGCCTCATCTACATCGGGTCGCTCTTCGCGATCTACCTTGATCGACACGAAGTGATCGTTAAGTAAGGCCGCGACTTCGGCGTCCTCAAACGACTCGTGCTCCATGACGTGGCACCAATGGCAGGACGAGTAGCCGATGCTTAGGAAGATGGGTTTGTCCTCCGAGACCGCCTTAGCAAACGCCTCGTCACCCCACGGATACCAGTCGACCGGGTTGTTCTGGTGCTGCAGCAGGTAGGGTGAGGTTTCGTGCGCCAATCGATTCGGCATTGCCAAAGATTAGACGACTTGAGAGACCCTTTAACCTGGTTTTTCGAAACTTGCAACCCACCTGCAGGCGAGCGGGTATCAATGAGTAAAAAGCCGTGTACCTATTCTTGTTTCTAGTAGGGTTCTTCGGTTTCGTCGCAATGACGGCGTTGGGCTTTTTACATGGTGGCGGAGCTCGAGGCGGGCACCACGGTTCGATTGGCCACTCTCACGGTGGCGGAGTCAAAGGTCTTCCTTCTCACGGTCACGGTCACCTTCAGTCAACTCATTCGCATGGAGCGGTCAGGCACTTCTCCGCGAAGTCGCTGCTCACTCTCTCTCCCCTCGACCTTTTTAGCTTTGCGATTGGTGCGGGTGCGGCCGGCCTTCTTTTGGCACCCGTAGTTCCGGCCGCTTGGCTGCCCTTTTGCGCGATCTTAGGCGCTCTCGTTTTTAACCTCGGCATGGTCAAGCCTCTCATGGGCTTCTTACTCGGCTTCGCCTCGAATCCCAGTGAGGGTGCCGAGGCCCTGGTCTCCCGACCTGCGGAGGCGATCACCAAGTTCGACGAGCAGGGAAGGGGTCTCGTACGGCTTACGCTCGATGGCCAGCACGTTCAGTTATTGGCTACCCTCGAATCTGACGAGACCACGAAGGGGGTCACGGTTTCGAAGGGTGACGAACTGATCGTGCT
Source organism: Fimbriimonadales bacterium (assembly GCA_038321975.1). Lineage (GTDB taxonomy): Bacteria > Armatimonadota > Fimbriimonadia > Fimbriimonadales > Fimbriimonadaceae > Fimbriimonas. The sequence goes on from JBBQFM010000004.1 coordinate 121,370, forward strand.
CGAAGTCGACCCACATCGGAACGTTTGCCGCGTCACTCGGGAGCTCACCTAACGGTTTTTTCTCATTGGAGTCAAATGGAAAGTCTCAATACATTGACAATCATTGGCGGGGCGCTCATCGTCCTCGTCATCTTCATCCCGCTCATCATGAGCAGACTGCTTCGAACCGTCGAGGCAGGAACGATCCGCCTCGTTACCGGCCTTCGAGGCACGACGAGAATCTATAAGGGCCCCGGCAAGTCGATGGAACTGCCGCTGTTCACTACCGGAACCACGATTACATCGAAGGCGATTAACATCGACCTCGACATCGCCGACCAGACCGCGGACGTGGACCGAAGCGGCCAACCTCGACCGATCAAGGTTCGCGTTTTGGCTTCCGCCATCGTGAGCGTTGGTGACACCAACGAGATGGTCAAGACGGCCGCGAACCGATTCTTCGCTAAGCCCGACCAGGAGCAGACGTCCACGTTGACCGACTTGCTCACTTCGACCGGAAGACGTGCGATCAACCTTCTTCACCACGACGAGCTGTTTAATGCGAAAGCGGGCTCTTCCGCCACTGCCTTGACTTCGGATCCAAATCTTCCGGTACCCGTACAAGTCGCAATGCCGATTCGTGCGGAGGACGACGATCGCCTTGCGATCATCATCAAGAGCGCGTGTTCGAGAGAGCTTCAGGACCTGGGCTTGATGTTCAACTCGTTGAATATCAAGAGCGTCCAGAGCGAAGTTGCGGACGCAAGACGCCGCCAATCGGCGGTTGAAGCGAAGGCGAATGCAGACATCGTTCAGGCTGACCAAGAAAGAAGGGCGAGGGAAGCCCAGCTTGGGGCCGAGCAGGCAGTCAATGACAAGCAGAGGGAACTCGAGCAGCGCCGAGCGCAAAACGCATCGGTGATTGCCCAAGCGGAGGCTGAGAAGCAGGATTCACTGGCCATCCTTCGCACGGCAGAGTTGAGGGCAACTCAGATCGCCCAGGCAACTGCCGACGCGGAAAGGCTGAAGGTCCAAGCCGAAGCACAGGCGAGCGCAGATGCCATCAAACTCACTACGGTTGCCAAAGCCCAGGCCCAGGCAATTCGCGAGATCAACTCGGCGATCGCCGAAGGTGGGGACGCGTACCTCGCTCTCAGGCAGCTTGAGATGTTGCCGCAGATCGCTCCGGTCATCGCCAACGCGTTGGCGCAGGCCAAATTGGTGACGATCTCGAGCGATGGAAAGGGGGCGGCGACAGGAGCGGCAGACCAGATCTCGTCGGTCATTCAAACAATCTTGGCGGCGCAGTTGGTGAACAACTCGATCAGGATGGATTCGAACCACGCGGAGCCGAATGTGGCGGTACCGGCGAAGCAGGCGCCAGCCCTGGAGGCACCGACGACCTTGAATCTGCCGGAGATCTCGCTTCCTAAAGTGCCTCCGACGAGAAAGGTCTAGGCGGCTTCTTTCTCAGCAATGATTGCGGCGAGGGCAGCTTGAGCGCTCGATAACTCGAGAAGCTCTTTCTCTGCCTTCTCCAATTCCTCGCGCTTCACCGCGATGGTGGCGTTGTAGATTGCGTCGGCCTCTTCGACTGCCTTGTCGTACTCATCCTTGGCCGCCTTTATCTTCGCCTGGACTTCTGAGTTCAAACCGGCTTGCTTCAGGTGATGAGTAACTTGCACGAGGGCGCCGACGGCCACCGGCAGAATGCTCGCGAGGAGAGATAGCTGACCGATGGTCGAGCCTACGCCGATGATCACTCCCCGCATCGACATGATAAAGGAGAAGGCGACGAAGAGGGACATCGCGCCGCATCCGAGGCTCATGCCCCAGGCACAGCCCTTCTGGGCCTTTTCTCCGTCCTTCCAAGTCTTGACTTCTTTTTCGCGCGCCAGGAAGAGTTCAGCCTCCTGATGCTGGAAGGCAGCGTCTACACGCGCCTCACGTATCGACCAAGCGGCGTCAACCCCGGCTTGGGCTCCGGCAACTGCGGTGGCTCGAATCGCGACTTCAGCTTCGAGAGCTTGGGTCGCCTTGTTCGTCACACCGTCTGCGTTGTGAACGGCGAAGCTGGAGAAATACTTTGCCGAAAGCAGAGAAGCGCTGTTGATCGCTTCGGCGGCCTGCTGCTGGGTTTCGGTGATCTCTGCGGGGACCCAACCAGTTTGGCCGGCGGTTTTTTCGGCAGCCGCGATCCGATCGGTGACTTCCGACCAAGCGCTGATCTCTCGACGCGCTTCTTGACGCAGTCGCTGTTGAAGTCGGGCGACCCGATCGAGAACCCCGGTGCCGAGCTCGGACGCCTTGTCGGAGGCAAACGCGATAAGCATCGAAACCGGTCGGCGCTTGATCGCATTTTCAAATTGAGATTCAGCGTCCTTGTGCTTGCCGAGTTTGATGGCATAGGTGAAGCACTCGATGCAGGCTTCCGGAGAGGATTCCAGAACGAACGGCATTGACGCCCACTTGTAGGCTTCTGCCGTGTTGCCCTGCGAGTGGAGCAGATAAGCCATCATTCGAGCCGCCAGCATGGTGCTCGGTTTCTTAATTTGTACACCCCGCTTGAGCGCGACTTCGAGGTCGCGGAGGGCCTCCTCAGTGGATTCGCTAAGGCGCCAGGTGATCCATGCTTTTCGAACCCAGATGACGGGTGAGCCTTCAAATCGAGGGTCGACAGCAAGGTCGTCGAAGATTCGGCGAGCCTGTCTTAGAAGGGTTCCGCGCTCGGTGCCGGTTTCATTGAGTCCCTCTTCGAGCATTGCGAACGCGCCGCGAAGTCTCTGGGCGGCATCCGCGTCGGCTTGGGAGGCTTCCGAGGTGAGCTCGTTCTCTAACCGCTCGCGGTGGGCAAGAACGTCATTGGTCAGTGAGTCGACGTCGTCGAGAACAGCTTCACCGGAGACGCTGCTTCCTGTAATGCCGGTGTCCTTGAGGTGGCCGAAGAAGGTGGCCAGGTGGTCGATCTCTTCTTTCACCGCCTCAGGCTTATCCGAGCACTGGGAGTAGAGGTGATCGAACGTGTCGATGGCGACTGGGTAGAGGGTTCGAATTCGAAGACGATGCCACTCGGCGATCGTGCTTCGGTCGATATTCATATGGAGAAGCTCCATGCAGGAGCAGATATCCAGCACCCAATTCGCGGTCACTTCCGTGTCCGCGAATATTTCTTTAGCCAGTGCCGCACTGCCCCCTAGAAAGACTTTCTCTCCCACAACACTATATACATAGGTTGCTGGAGCCCTATCTTCAAGGGTGACGCGGGTTCATTTATTTGCATTTCTGCCGGTACCGATTGGACGAACAGTACGCGCAGGTTGGCGTCAGAATGATATACATCGCAGGATGAGGGAGATTTGACATGAACACACGCCCAATCATTGTTGTGGGAGCCGCAGTCGGCCTACTGGCCTCGGCGTTCGCAGTACGAAAACTCTGGGAGAATCCGGAAGTCCGAAATCGAGTCCGCGGAATGCTCCCCGAGGGCCATCGAATCGCCGATGACCAAGTGGATATCTCGTCCGAAGACTCCTTCCCGGCAAGCGACCCGCCCAGTTTCACGCCGACGAACGCGGTCCGAGCTTAAACGAATTAGTGGATGGGATAGCCCGAGCATAGGGCCATCACATCCGCCTTCACTCTTTCAAGCGTTCCCTCGTTGTCGGCGTCGTCGATAACTCGCGAGATAAGTGACGCAATGGTGGCCATCTCGGCCTCCTTCATACCCCTTGTCGTAACTGCCGGTGAGCCCAGACGAATGCCGCTTGTGATGAGCGGGGATTTGTCGTCGAAGGGGACGGCGTTCTTGTTGCAGGTGATGTTCGCGCGATCGAGGGCGAGCTGAGCGGCCTTGCCGGTGATGTTCTTGTTTCGCAGGTCCAGCAGCATTAGGTGGTTTTCAGTGCCTCCCGAGACGATGTGGAAACCGAGATCCTGGAGCGCTTTTGAGAGTGCCTGAGCATTACGAATGACCTGAGCTGCGTACTCACCGAACGAAGGTTGGAGGTTTTCTCCGAAGCCGACCGCCTTTGCGGCGATGACGTGCATGAGAGGTCCGCCCTGGATTCCGGGGATCACCATGCTGTCGAGCAGTTCCGACATCATTTTCGTCCTTCCGCTCTTTGGTGCGACGATTCCAAACGGATTTTCGAAATCTTGCCCTAGCAAAATGATGCCTCCGCGGGGTCCTCGAAGGGTCTTGTGGGTAGTGGACGTTACAACATGGCAGTGGGGGATCGGAGTAGGGAGCAGACCTTTCGCGATGAGACCCGCTGGGTGGGCAATATCGGCGAAGAGGAAGGCGCCGACCGAGTCGGCGATCTCGCGGAAGGCCTTGAAATCGATGGGTCGCGAGTAGGCGCTCGCGCCGACGGTGATCATCTTCGGCTTGACTTCTTTTGCCTTGTCGGCGATCTGGTTGTAGTCCAGACGCTCTGTCTTGGGGTCGATGCCGTAGGCGTGGAAATTGTACAGTTGCCCCGAGAAGTTCACGGGCGAGCCGTGGGTGAGGTGCCCGCCGTGGGAGAGGTCCATGCCCATCACGGTGTCCCCTGGCTTGAGGAACGTGAAGTAGACGGCCATGTTCGCCTGGCTGCCGGAGTGGGGCTGGACGTTTGCGTAGACGGCACCGAACAGCTCTTTGACTCGATCGCGGGCGAGGTTTTCGACTTCGTCGACCACGTCGCAACCGCCGTAGTAGCGGTTGCCTGGGTAGCCCTCGGCGTATTTGTCGGTGAGCACGCTGCTCATCGCCTCGCGCACCGAGAGGCTCGCGATGTTCTCACTCGCGATGAGTTCGAGGTTGTGGTTCTGCCTAGCTTCTTCGGCTTCGATCAGTTTGAAGATGGCGGGGTCGGTCGACGCGAGAGGGGTGGTAGCGGTGGCAGCCATTGCCTATTATGACTTCCGGAGCCTCCCCTTGCCGGATGGTTCGTGTAGGAAGATCGACGGCTTGGCACCGTCGCGCGACACTGCGGTCGCGGGTACAAATCGCTTCGCGATTTACGGAGCTTCGGTCCGCCCCCTTACATCCCGGGGATTCCTGGCTCGGTCAATAGGGCGGGGTCGAGCGCCTTCTTCAGCGTCTCCTCATCCAACAGACCCAACTCGCGCACGACCTGCGGAATGGATTTCTTGTCCTTTAGGGCGATCTTCACGACCTCGGCGGCTTTCTGGTATCCGATGAACGGGTTGAGGGCGGTGGCGAGGGAAGGGGAGGTTTCGGCGTAGTGGCGGCAACGTTCTTCGTCCGCCTTGATGCCGACCACGCAGTTTACGGTGAAGGTGTTGAGCGTGTTGGTGAGGATTTGGAGGGCGAACTGGGCGGCGAACGCCATGCCGGGCATCATCACGTTCAGCTCTAGCTGGCCGGCCTGGACGCTGTAGTCGAGGGTTTGGCACTGGCCGAGGACTTGGTAAAGAACCAGGTTGAGGTTCTCGGCCATGCTCGGATTCACCTTGCCGGGCATGATCGAGGAGCCGGGCTGGACGGCGGGGAGGACGATCTCGGCGAGGCCGGTGAGGGGGCCGGAGCACATGATTCGCAGGTCATTTGAGATGCGGGTGAGCTCGAGGCAAAGGATGCGTAGGCCCGACGACAGGGCGGCCATCGCGAGGTTGCTCTGCATCGCCTCGCGGAGGTCCGGAGCGGTGCGGAAGGTGAGGCCGGTGTAGGCGTTGAGGTTCTTCACCACGATCGCTCGGTAGGCGGGGTGGGTGTTAAGACCGGTGCCCGCGGCGCTGCCTCCGATGCCCAACTCTTCAAGCTCCCGGGCGGCTTCTTCCAGCCAGCGGCGGGACTTGCGGATGGCCACCCCGTAAGCGATGAACTCCTGGCCAAGGCGGATCGGGACGGCGTCCTGCAGGTGGGTTCGGGCCGACTTGAGGATGTGGTCGAACTCCTTGCCCTTGTCGAGGAACGCGGCTTCGAGCGAGTCGACCGCCTTGAACAGGTCTTCCAGCATCAAGCGAGACATGATGCGCATGGAGCTGGGAAAGGTGTCGTTCGTGGACTGGCCGTAGTTCGGGTGGTCGTTCGGATTGACGCGGGTGTATGCGCCGAGTTCGCCTCCGAGGATTTGCTCGGCTCGGTTGGCGAGGACCTCGTTGCAGTTCATGTTGAGGCTGGTGCCCGCACCCATGTGGAAGACGTCGATGGGAAACTGGTCGCGCAGTTGGCCAGCGAGGATTTCATTGGCGGCTTGGACGATCGCATTTCCGATCTCGGGCTCAAGGAGGCCTAGCTCGGTATTTGCGGCAGCGCACGCCTTCTTGAGGAGGATGAACGCGTCGATCATCGTCGGGTGCTCGGTGAGTCCCGAGATTTGGAAGAGGTGGCGACTTCGCTCCGCCTGCGATCCCCAATACGCGTTCTTCGGGACGTTTACGTCGCCGAGGCTGTCCTTCTCAATTCGGTAGTCCATTGCCTACGAGTTTACCGAGCGGCGGGAATTTGGGTCCGGAGAGGGTTCCCCCTCCCGGGGGAACCGTCATAGGCGTTAAAATAGGCTTCGAACCAGGGCTTTCTGGTCGAGTTTGGCCACAACCCCCACCCTGCCCTCCCCCTCCCAAGGCACAAACATCCTCGGCAAGGGGAGGCTCAATTTAACGCCTAGGGGGAACCGTGGGGGAGGGGGCACGGCAGCCTTCCTTTGGGGGAGCAACCGAATTCCGTCCCAAGGTGTAATCTTTGCTGAACGGAAGGGTCTCGGCTGGCAGGTAGGTTGCCGTGCGCCATCCTCCTTGTTTAGGCAAATTCTGGTCGAGAGGGGTTTGAAGCGAGAGGTTGCCGGTGTGGGTAGGGGTTCTTCGGTCGCTAGGGCTCCATCAGAATGACATTTTGAACGAGGCTAGACGGGCGAACTATCTCCTCCTCCACAAGGGAATCTATCAACTAGGGCACCCCTCATGACTGCTCAGCAACTCGAAGCCTATCTCCACGAACAGATCCCGCTCTCAAAGGCGATGGGCGTAGAGATTCTGGAGTCTTCTCCCCGAATCGTGAGACTGAGGGCGCCACTTGGACCCAACCTAAATCACCATCACACCGCCTTCGGTGGCAGCATTGCTACTGCAGCAACTCTGGCGGCTTGGAGTGTGCTTTCTCTCGCTCTCGGGGAGGCCGCTCCTTCCTCTGGATTGGTGATCATGACCGGCCAAACCGATTACCTGAAGCCTATCACCGGGGACTTCGAAGCCCTATCTGTGATCGATAGTGAGGACGAGCTTGAGCGGTTCTTTGGGGTTCTCAAACGGCGCGGGAAGTCGAAGATTATTCTTGGTTCGGAAGTCCTGTGCGATGGAGCGCAATGCGCTCGATTCACGGGGACATTCGTGGCCTCTCGTCCCGTTGATGCGCCATAATTCGCCGTGGACGATTTGAAGGGTCGGATTGGTGAATTGGCGGACTTGATGGTCGAGTTCAACCTCTCCGAGGCCCGGATCGAGTCAGAAGACCTCACCATCGGATTCCGCAAACGGTCGCCTCGGCGCATCAAGGTGGACCCCTCTCAAGGAGAGGACCAGTTGGAGGAAGTGGCGGCCGTAGAGCCGGTTGCACCGGCAGCGCCACCCGCTCCGAAAGGGATCCCAGTTTCGAGTCCGATGAACGGGATTTACTATGCCTCCCCAAGCCCAAGCTCGCCTCCTTTTGTGAAGGTGGGGGAGAGCGTGACGGCGGGTCAGGTCGTTGGTTTGATCGAGGCGATGAAGGTGTTTAACGAGATCACCAGCACGATCAGCGGCGTAGTTCTAAGCACGGAAGTCGAGAGCGGTGAAATCGTGCAGCCAGGCGACGCCCTTCTCTACATCGGCTAGCTATGGCAGCCATCGGCATGCACAGCGCTCAGGAAGTTCTCCGACAGGTTTTCGGTTACGATTCCTTTCGGCCCCCGCAGGGACAGGTCATCGACACGGTTCTCGCGGGCAAGGACTGCTTCGTGCTGATGCCGACGGGCGGTGGCAAATCGCTCTGTTTCCAGATTCCCGCTTTGTTGTTGCCCGGTACCGCACTGGTGGTCTCGCCCCTGATCTCGTTGATGAAAGACCAGGTCGATGCGTTGGTGGCAAACGGCGTCGCGGCGGCCTACTACAACTCGTCGATGTCTGATTTGGACGGTCGAGAGGTGCTCGCCAAGCTGCAGGCGGGGCAGTTGTCACTGCTCTACGTCTCGCCCGAGCGGGCGGTGATGCCGGACTTTATCTCTCGCTTCGCCAAGGGTGTTTCGATGGTGGCGATCGACGAGGCTCACTGTGTTTCGCAATGGGGGCACGACTTCCGGCCCGAGTATGTCCAGCTTGGAAACCTGAAAGATCGCCTACCGGATGTCCCGTTCATCGCGCTCACCGCGACGGCGGATAACCAGACTCGGGAAGACATTCTTCTTCGCCTGAACCTTCGCGATCCCGAGGTTTTTGTCTCGGGGTTCGACCGTCCGAACATCCGCTACATGGTGGTCGATAAGTCTCATCCGCTCACCCAAACCGAGAAGTTCATTCTTGAGCGGCCGGAAGATAGCGGAATCGTCTACTGCACGTCTCGCAAGCGGACGGAGCAGGTGGCGGAGGCTCTGCGGCGACATGGAATCGCGGCCCAGCCCTACCACGCGGGGATGCCGAACGATGAGCGGCAGAAGGTGCAGGAGCGGTTTCAGAAGGACGAGGTTCGGGTCGTGGTGGCGACAGTTGCTTTCGGCATGGGCATCGACAAGCCGAATGTGCGGTTCGTGATCCACTACGATTTGCCCAAGAACGTGGAGGGCTACTACCAGGAGACGGGGCGAGCCGGGCGCGATGGGTTGCCTTCCGAGGCGATGCTGCTCTTTGGCGCGGGCGATATTGTTACGGTTAGATCGCTCATCGAGCAGAGTCCAAACCAGCGGCAAAAGGCGATCGAACTCAAGAAGCTCCAGTCGATGATCGACATGGCTGAGGCGCTCACCTGTCGTCGCAGGTATCTGCTTTCCTACTTTGGGGAGAAGATTGAGCACGATTGCGGGAACTGCGACGTTTGCCTCTCGCCGCCCGAGTCTTACGATGCCACCGAGGATGCCAAGCTTGCGATGATGGCGGTGTACGCGGTGCGGCAGCGGTATGGCATGGCGCACGTCATCGAGCTCTTGCGCGGGGCGGCAACCGCCCGGATGAGCCAGACCGGGCACGACCGGTTGGCGGAGTACGGGTCGGGGAAGCATTTGAATGGTGACGACTGGTCGAGCATTATTCGCCAGCTTGTGAACCTGGGCTACCTTTGGCAGGACGCGGCCAACTACTCGGTTTTGAAGCTGACTCCCTTGACTAAGCCAATTCTAAGGGAAGGCGTTCACCTTTCCCTAGCCCGGCCGCGGGTGAAGGTGAAAACGGAGAGGCCATCGCGTCGAAGAGCGGCGACCAAGGTGGGCGATCTGGATATCGACGAGACCTTGCTTGCCGCGCTCAAGTCGCTACGGCGAAAGCTGGCGGACGAGTTGATGGTGCCGTCTTATGTCGTCTTTGGTGACGTAACTCTCCAGCAGATGGCGGCGACCAAGCCGAAGACCCGCGAAGACCTGATGGAGGTCTCCGGAGTCGGCCAGGTCAAACTCGACCGTTATGGCGCGCTATTCCTGGCCGAGATCGCGAAGTATTAGTGCTTCTTGCTCCAGTCGAACCAAGCTCCCCATCGAAGGTAGCCGGGGATGCTGTCGACGGCGCTTTGAACTGCCTGATCGTAGAGCTGGGGAGTGCAATTGCCGTCTGACGAAGGTTCCGAGTAAGCGGATGCCGAGTTCATGTGGCCGCTGATCGTGACTTCCTCGCTTCGGTCGGTGCCCGATTCGGAACTCGAGCCGTTGAGGCCCTCGCTCCAGACGATCGGGTCTTCTTTCTTGTCGAGGTCGATCAGATAGAGGTTTAGGGTGGCGTTGGCGGTGCTCGTGTGGGTCAGGGTTAGTCTCCACTGGACGGCGGTACACCACTCGTAGTCATTCTTTCGCTGCTTCCAAGACTCGACATCGGAGTTGTATTGGGCGACCTGTCGGTCCCAATCTTCCTTCTTGGTGCCTTCGGCGTGTACCGGTTTGCTCGGCTCGCCTTCTGTGAAGTATTGCCTGCCACCCGTGAGCTGCTCGACGGTGGCATGGTAGGAGGTGTTTGCACCTCCCGATTTGGCATCGAGATACCATAGGTAGCGGGAACCGGTGCGCCGCTTCACTTCGGCGCGTAGGGCTCCATCTTCTTTTAGTCCATCGAGGGTCACGTTCCAGGCGCCTCGGAAGTTGGCTGCGGTTTCGCGAATGTCTATCGGCAACCGGTCAGCGATCAGCTTTCGAACCGTCGTCCGTAGTCCATCGTTGTCGGCGACGGCGGTGCCACCGGAGAGGATGGTGGTCGTGCCGAGGTTGCGCATGTCGACGACTTTGCGGGTGTAGCCCTTGTCGGGGACTTTGTCGACGTTGGTGTAGGCCGAGGTCAGGTTGTTTAAGAAGATCGAATCCGGAGCAGTGATCACGGCAATCGAGTGGCCGTTTGGGGTCTTGGCGGACTTGGCAAAGAGGGCGTTGTCGGGGAGGTCGCTCGGGATCAGGGATGTTGCTCGCTCGGGGATGCCGGGCGATGCGATGCTTCGGTTGATGATGAAGGCCTCATCGGCATTGGGGTTTGGGTTGGGGGCATCAAGCGGTAGGTAAGTGCGCGTCTCCCAAACGTTCTTGTAGCCCATGTAGCCCCAAGTGGCAAGCGTCTTCTCCATTCCCTTCGGCACGTGAACGACCACGTTCTTGGTCTGGTAGGTCTCGTTCACGTTCATGTATCGCCAGTTGCCGAAGTTCGATCCGATGAACTCCTTGGAGAGCTTCTGGAGTTGAACATTGTCGGGCGCGGTGAGTAGGACGGTGAAGGATAGGCCTTGGTCGGCCGGGCGCACTTGTTTGGCGATGATGTGGCTCTTGCCGCCGCTCAGCACGTCGGCCTCCACTTCGGCGGCATGCGCTATGAAGGAGGGGAGGTCAGCCAGCTCGTCTTTCTCGAGCACGAACACGACGGTTTCCGAACCGGGCCCCTGACGTCGGCTGATGAGGCTTTGGAGGTCTGAGATGTTGAGGAGCCGCACGGCTCGCTCTCCAACCTGGAACTCGGGACTCGCTCGGACCTGCTTGTAGAGTTCGTAAGCAACCAGCTTGGATTGAAGGCCGGACGAGACAAAGTAGACCGAGCTCTTGTCTTTCGCAAACTGGCGGATGAATCCGGTTTGAGCCCAAACCGGAGTGGTGGCGAGGATCATCGAACCAACAGTTGCAAGCTTCATAATTTGAATAACGGTTTGATGATAGTCGAGGTTTGCTGCAGCAGAGTTACCTTAGCGCCTTCTAAGTAGAACTAGATCGTTCGGACGAGCAACGTTTTCGGTTCTGTCATCTCGTCCATCGCATATCTGACGCCTTCGCGTCCGAACCCGCTTCGCTTGACGCCACCGTACGGCATGTTATCGAAGCGGAGGGTGGGATAGTCGTTGACGATGACCCCGCCGACTTCCAATTCTCGGTACGCCCGCTCGGCGACTGCGGCGTTCTGGGTGAAGATCCCGGCTTGAATGCCGAAGTCGGACCGGTTGACTTGATTCAGCGCTTGATCAAGGTTGTCGAATGGCTCCAGGGTCATCACGGGGCCGAAGACTTCTTGGGCTCCCAATCGGCTTTCGTTTGGAACTCCCTCGACCAGAGTAGGGCGGATGACGTTGCCTTCTCTCGTTCCTCCTGCGATGACCTTCGCGCCACCGGCGACTGCTTCGTTGATGAACGCCTCGACTCTGTCGGCGGCTTCACTCGTGATGAGCGGGCCGCAGACGACGTCTTTCCGCATCGGGTCGCCATATGGGCAGGAGTTGGTGGCTTCGATGAGCTGCTGACGAAACCTGTCGTAGATCGAGCGATGGGCGAGGACGTGCTGGATGGAGATACAGATTTGGCCTGCGTAGCCATATCCTCCCGCGACGCATCTCTTGGTTGCCCAGTCGAGGTCAGCGTCTTCGCAGACGATTGCGGATGCGTCACCTCCGAGTTCGAGGCTGACCTTCTTCTCGGGGAGGAGCCCTTTCAGCTTCCAGCCGATCGATGGGGAGCCGGTGAAGCTGAGCATCTTGATTCTCGGGTCTTGGAGGGCAGCTTCCATAAGCTGAGGGGCTCCGTTCCAGGCATTGACCACACCGGGCGGGCAGCCTGCTTCGTGGATGATTCGGATGAGGGCGAGGGTTGAGAGGGGGGCTTGGTGGCTTGGCTTGACGACTACGGCATTTCCGGTGGCGAGGGCGGGGGCTAGCTTGTGGGCGGCGAGGTTGTAGGGCCAGTTGTACGGAACGATGCAGGCGATGACGCCGAGCGGGAAGCGCTCGACAGTGCAGCGATATCCGTCGCCTCGACCGTCGAAGTCAACGGGTAGGTGTTCGAGGCCGTAGGTTGAGAGGAGGTCGGCGGCGTAGTCGAAGGTGATTGCGAGACGGGTGACCTCTCCGGCCGACCAGGTGATGGGCTTGCCAACTTCTTTGGTGAGCAGCTCGACCAGCTCGTCTTGCCGCTCTCGCACGAGGGAGGCGACTTTGCGGAGGAGGGTTTGGCGCTCTCGGCGCGGGGAATGTCGCCAGGTCTTGAAGGCTTCGTCGGCGGCCGCGATGGCCGCTTGCAATTCGGATTTGCCGCCTTCGGCGGCGGTGCCTACGATTTCGTTATCGAACGGGGCTCGTACGACCTGCTTTCCGGTCGACTGGTCGCAGACTCCGCCTACGAAGAAGCCGTCGATGAGCATTTCGAAATGCATGGTTACTATTGTGGATTGAGGATTGAGGATTGTGGATTGTTGATTGTGGATTGTGGATTGAGGATTGAGAATTGAGGATTGAGGATTGAGGATTGAGGATTGAGGATTGAGGATTGAGGATTGAGGATTGTTGATTGTGGATTGTGGATTGAGGATTGAGAATTGAGGATTGAGGATTGAGGATTGAGGATTGAGGATTGAGGATTGAGGATTGAGGATTGAGGATTGTGGATTGTGGATTGTGGATTGTGGATTGTGGATTTCGGAGGGGCCTAACGAAGTGAGATCGCAGTCAAGCTGCGATCTCCTTCACTCAGATTGCGAATTCCGGGTTTGGAGGCAGCGCCTCCTCAATCGTCAATCACAAATCCTCAATCACATCGGGTGATATTGCCAGGTGTGGTGATACGGAGCGGTATCCGCGATCGATGCATTATCCTTCACGAGGCGGGTGAGGATGTCTCGACCTCGCTCGTTGCCCCAGAATGCCTGGGTGAGCAGACCTGATTCGGTGGCATTGAGGCCAGCGGTGAGGGCACTGAGCGCTTCGTTATAGCCGACCTCTCGAGGTGAAGGCATCGACATCACCATTCGCATGGGGCGCATGGTTTCGTCGGTGTTGTTCCACCAAGTCGACTTATCATCCCAATTCATCTTCTCGGTGCCGTCGCTATTCCATCGCGACATCGCAATCGTGTCTCGAAGGGACATGGCCGACGTGTGAGCGCTGGAGAGCGCCTTGACGATGGTTCGCTCGTATTGGCTGGGGAGTCGGTCGAGCCAAGCGCCAAGGTAATACTGGTCGCCGCCGGTGAGATTCGTTGCCTGCCACAAAACATCCTTTCGCATGTCCTGGTCGGCCATCGGGTTACCGTCGGCCATAGCCATGGCACTCATCGAAACGACGGCAAGCGCGGTCAAACTTAGTTTTCTTAACATTCTTTGCTCTCCTTGAATTTGTTGCCCCGTTGAATCGGGGCTTAACTGGTTCTAAGGCGCGTGGGAGGTGGGGAATGTTCAGATTTGGGGAAAATGATGAGTGATAAACAATGAACGATGAACGTCCGGATTCATCGTTCATAACTCATCATCCAGCACTTTCGAACCTACGCTCGAGCGAAATCGCTTCGGCTCGGGGTTAGTGAATCGGCGTGATCGTTCATGGCTCGGAGGCGCATGCAAAGAACCTTGGCGATATTGCTCACGATGAGATATCCGACCTTGGCGTCCGACTCCATCATCTTGTGAACGGCGGCGGCGGGGATGATGGCGACCTTTGAGGTGCCGACACTGACCACGTTGGCGGAGCGTGGTTGGCCATCGATCAGCGCGACTTCGCCGATGACAGAGCCGGGGCCGAAGCGGGAGACGATCTCGCCGGAAAAGGTCTTGGTGATGCCTTGCCCCTCGAGAATGATGAGGATGTCGGAGCTTTTGTCGAATTGGCGAACGAGCTGGTCTCCGCCCTGAAACTCTTTGACCTGGGCCAGATCGGCGATCGCTTGGACTTCTGCCTCGCCCACGCCTTTGAACATGTAGTTGTTAGAAATTGTCTTTGCGAGATCCATCGTCTTTCCTCTCTCAACAGAATAACAGGAAGGGACGGATTTCGGGAAGTTAAGAATTACGCGACGCCAGCGAGGCTCGGACGCTTGTTCTCGGCGTGGTCGTTCATCGTCCGAAGTCGTCGGCAGAGGACCTTGGCGAGGTTGGAGTAGATGACGCTGGAAACGGTCGCGTCCATTTCCATCATCGATCGGATCACTTCGGCTGAGATCTTGGCGACCTTGCACTTGCCGGATGTCATGACGGTGGCCGATCTTGCTTGGCCATCGATGAGGGCCATCTCGCCGACGATGCTGCCGGGTCCGAATTGGGCGACCGTTTCGCCGCTAAATGTTCGGGTGATCGCTTGGCCTTCGAGGAGGATGTAGATCTCCTCTCCCTTGTCGAATTGCCTCACAAGGGTTTCGCCACCCGAGAGCTCGCGGACGTCGGCGAGGGCAGCGATGCCGCAGATCGTACTCGCCGGCAATCCTCGAAAGACGTAGTTGTAAGAAAGGGTTTTCGCGAGATTCATGGCTGTGTGTAGAACGATGATATCGGAGCTGCGAAGTCCCAGGACCAGCCTAAAGCCCCACGAATGAGTCCTTTGACCCGGGGGCGGGAGGTGTTGGGTGTTCGGTGTTCGGTGTTCGGTGTTCGGTCGGAGGGCAGACCCGGGAGGTGTTGGGTGTTCGGTATTCGGTGTTAGGTCGGAGGGCCGACCTTAGTGGGTTGCAGAGGCTCGGCCTAACACCCAACAACTCTTCCGCCTAGCCCCCGCTCCGCGGGCGTGAAAGGCGCTGTCAGGCCAGCGCATTCCCACATGGCCTTGGCCTACTTAATGCCAGTCGCGGTGAGGGTGTGGCCGACGTTTCTTAGGTGATGCTCGAGGCTGAAGATCTCTTCGAGCTTCTCCTTGGTGAGGCGCTCTTTTACGTCGGGGTCTTCTTCGACGGAGGTCTTGAAGTCGTGACCTTCCCATGCCTTGGCAGCGTTTCGCTGGGCGACTTTGTAGGCGGCTTCGCGGGGCATGCCGCTGTGGATGAGGGCGATCATGACGTGCTCGCTGAAGACGAGGTCTCCCATCAAGCGGAGATTCTTGGTCATCGTTTCAGGGAAGACGCCGAGGCCCTTGAGGATCGTGGTGAGGCGGTTGAGCATGAAATCAGCGAGGTAGCAGGAGTCGGGGAAGACGATGCGCTCGAGGGACGAGTTGGTGAGATCTCGCTCGTGCCAAGTGGCCACGCTCTCCACCATCGCGTGGGCGTTTGCTCTCAACAATCGGGCCAAGCCGCAGACGGTTTCGCTGTTCCAGGGGTTGCGCTTGTGGGGCATCGCGCTGCTGCCGGTTTGGCCAGCGGCGAACGATTCCTGGACCTCGAGAATCTCGGTGCGCTGTAGATTTCTTAGTTCGGTTGCCACACGTTCCAGTCCGGCTCCCATCAATGCCAGAACATTCAGAAAGTTGGCATGCCTGTCTCGGTTAATAATCTGAGTGCTGGCGGGGTCGACCCCTAGTTCCAAACGATCGCACACCATCACTTCCATTTCGGGCGATGTGATCGCGTGGATGCCCACCGCACCTGAAACTTTGCCTACCGCGATATCCGCTTTTGCCTGCTTCAATCGCTCAATGTTTCGTGAGAGTTCGGCGTACCAGTTGGCGCACTTGAAGCCGAAGGTGATGGGCTCGGCGTGGATGCCGTGGGTGCGACCGATCTCCACGGTGTGCTCGTGTTCGATGGCCAGTCGCTTGATCTCGACTGACAGCCCTTCGGCGCTCTTCAGCAGGACGTCGCACGAGTCTCGGAGCATGAGGCCAAGGGCGGTGTCGATGACGTCGTAGCTGGTGACGCCCATGTGGACGTAGCGGCCGGAGGCGCCGATGTTCTCAGAGAGGTTGCGCACGAACGCCATCAGGTCGTGGCGGGTTTCCTTCTCGAGTTCGTCGCAGCGGGCGAGGTCGAAGGCGCTCTTGCTCTTGATTTCGGCGACCGCATCGGCGGGGATCGCACCGAGGTCGTGGTGGGCTTCGACGATCGCAATTTCCACGTCCTCCCATCGTTGATACTTGGCTTTTCGAGACCAAATCGCGTTCATGGCGGGGGTCGTGTAGCGGTCGATCATTACCCCTTAGGGTACCCGCCGACTTAGACCAGCTTCTGAAGTGAGATCTCGTCGAACAGAAAGCCTTTGTTCATCCGATCGCGGGTGTAGAGATAGGTTGAGTAGCAGCCTTCACGCATCTCCCGGGCTTTTGCCGTATCGACCGAAGCCTTTCTCGAAATCGTTTTCCCTTCGACGGTGGCCTCGTATTCGACTCTTTGCATGGACCCCTTTTTCGTAGACACGCTTATCTTTTTGATCAGGGCGGGCACCGCAAATCCACTTTCCAATAGCCGTTCTTCTCGAGAGTGAGAGACCTCGATCGAGATTCGAAGAATGACGAATAAGCCAACGATGCACGTGGATCCACCCAGCCATAAGTTGATCGAATGGGCCAGGTAGGCATCGTCAACATGTCCCAACCTGCTTATTTTGGGATTTGAGGGCAGAATGGTGACCGATACTTTGGACCCGATCTTGGTATCGGCGTACATGGACCAGCCGACATCTTGCTTGTCCGAGTTGTATTCGTTGTTCGCCAGCCACGAGTATTCGATGTAGTAGGAAGTGGATTTTCCGCTCGACGAATACTTGTTGTTTACGGTGGCTTGAACCAACTGTTCCGTCCTTCGCCAAGGCCCTTAGCTGGCTAATGTCTCGATTGCCAAACCAGGCGCAGAGGAGCAAGACGGAAAGCCCCATGTAGGTAAAGCAGCCCTTAAGCGTCCGGTAAATCTTCGTGGAAACACTCTTTCGCGGAATGTTGGTGGGAAAGCTCCACTCCTCTAGCGAAGTCGTTGGCATGGATTCCAACACGGGGCAGGGGACAGAACAGATTCGGTCTTTATTGTCGCTAGGCTCGGATTTCAGCCATCGTGATCTGATCGGCAAGCAAACCCTCGTTGAATTTTTCGGGCAAGTAGTAGAAGGTGCCAGAACGACTCAACCCAAACCTTTTGGTGGAGAAGCGTGACAGGGCTACTTCCATTTCCACGATCTGACCGGGTGAAATTTCAATTTGCAGATCAACCAGCTCTGTGGTGATGCCCTTACCGAAAATCGAACTTGCTCCACGCTCCCTTACGATGACTGCCGATACGGCCAATCCATCTCGTAGCAGTTTCGACTGTGATCGATGTATCGAGAGGATCGTGAGGATGAGGAGCCCTCCGAGCGCCCAAACGCAAATCCCGCCAAGCCCTGCGATATCAGCGTTCACGGCGATCTCATCCCTTTGTGGCTTGCCAAATTGGTGAACACTTGGGTCTGTGGGAAGTATTGTGATTGTCGCGTCGTCGCCGGGTTTGTAGTAGCCAACTCCAGTTTCCGCGGAATCAAAAAAAGCCTTGCCATCCTTGCCTTTCCAGCTGTAAGAGACCCGTTCGGTTTTGCCGTTTGGCAGCTTTTTAACAGACTCGATCTGCGCCGAGGCTACTTGCCCTTCTTGGATGAGCTTCTGCCCCGCGCGTTGGAGGGTTACTGCGTTGAACAGCATGAGCGTGCCCAATGGAATGGCCACGCAAGGCACCAGAAAACGGCTGACGCGGAACCTTCTTGACGGGACGACCTTACGTGGAGGAGGTCCAGGATCAATCCATTTGGTTGGAATTTGGGTTGAAGGCATGCCACTCATAACCGAAAACTACCTGCTTAGTCTGCTCCGCGGCAGTCGCAAGGTTGCCAAATTACCCGCTACAATGCGGCATGCCCTACGCTCACATCGTCAAGCCGAACGAGAAAGTGAAACTGTCCGATATCGATCCCGGCGAATCGCGCGGACTGGACAAAGATGTGGCGCATGTCGAGCTCGATAAGCTTGGCAAAGAGATGGCCGACCTTCAGGAGCTAATGTTTGCCGCAGGCATGCACTCTCTTCTCGTCGTCCTCCAGGGTAGGGATACGAGCGGAAAGGACGGCACGATTCGGCGGCTCTTGAGCTACATGAATGTCCAGAGCACCCGGGTGGCCTCGTTTAAGCAACCGACGGAAGCCGAGCTCGGACACGACTTTCTTTGGCGCGTCCACAGCCAGGCCCCCGGCAAGGGTGGGGTGACGATCTTCAACCGGTCGCACTATGAGGACGTGCTCGTGGTGCGGGTCCACGACATCGTTCCGAAGGGCGTTTGGAAGAAGCGGTACGAGCACATCAACAACTTCGAGAAGCTGCTAACTGATTCGTCGACGATTGTCGTTAAGTTCTATCTTCACATCAGCAAGGACGAGCAGGAACAACGGCTGTTGGCTCGGGAGCAGGATGAGGACAAGGCGTGGAAGCTTTCGGTTGGAGACTGGAAGGAGCGCGAGCTGTGGGATTCGTACACCGACGCTTACGAGGATGCGCTGGAAGAGTGCAGCACCAAGAAAGCGCCTTGGCGCATCATTCCCGCCAACCATAAGTGGTTCCGAGACCTCGCAGTGGCCGAGGCGATTGTCGACGAGTTGAAGGGCTATAAGAGGGAGTGGCACGAGCACCTGCATCAGATCGGAGTTGTAAAGCTCGCAGAGCTGGCGGAGATGCGAAAGGTCAAGCCGAAGGCGGCCAAGAAGTAGGATTTATCCGTGAGGTTTTGGATGTTGTGCGCTGGTTGCATCGTGTTCGGCACCTGCATGGGCTTTCGCGACGAATTCCATGGGTGGCCTCGGTATGTCCTGCCGATGGTTGCGTTCGCTTCGATTGGATTGGCCGTGTACCGGTTTGGGCAATTTAAGGTCGGTCGTAGAGAGTAGAGATTCGATTGCTTTGCAATCGCGCGACACCAGGGTCGCGACTACAGATCGCGGGAGCGAATTAGGTGCTTTTGGCTCCGATGTCTTTTCGGTAGTAGGCGCCGTCGAATTTCACCATTTCGGCGGCTTGGTAGGCGAGTTTCTTCGCCTCGTCCAGCGTATCGGCCACTGCGCTGACCCCGAAAACACGACCACCGGTGGTGACCAACTCACCATCTCGCATCGCCGTGGCGGCGTGGAATAGCTTGACGCCGTCGGGCAGATTGCCGATGGTAACTGGCTTGCCTTTGGTGTAGGAGCCGGGATAGCCGCCACTGGCTACTACGACGGTGATTGCGGAGACTGGTTTGATCTCGATAGGCGGGACGGCGAAGCCTAGGGCGGCGGCGTGGAGGGCAGCCAAGAAGCCTTTGCCCATGCGGAGGACGAGGGTTTGGATCTCGGGGTCCCCGAAGCGGACGTTGAATTCGAGGCAGTAGGACTGGTTGCCTTCCACCATGACTCCTGAGAAGAGGACGCCCCGATAGAGGATTCCGGCGGCGGCGAGACCGGAGAGCATGGGTTTGACGATTCGCTCTTCTGCGTGCCGCACCATCGCATCGCTCACCCAGGGGACGGGGGAGTAGGTGCCCATTCCTCCGGTATTGGCACCCCCGTCGTTGTCAAGGGCTCGCTTGTGATCTTGGGCGATGGGGAGGCTGTGGAAGCCGTTTTCGGAGGAGATGGTGAGCAGGCTGAACTCGCGGCCGATGAGGCGCTGTTCGACCACAATGGTTGCGCCGGCTTCACCGTAGATTCGGTCAACTAGCATGGCCTTGATCGCACTGTAGGCTTCGCTGAGATCGTCGCAGACAACGACGCCTTTTCCGAGGGCGTTGCCACTGGCCTTGACCACCACTTTGTAGCCTTGCCGGTCGAGGCTCTCGGCGAATGCGTCGGCTTCGGCGGAGTCGGTAAATGTCCCGGATGCGGCAGTTCGGATGCCTGCTCGGGTCATCCATTCCTTTGAGAAGGCTTTCGAGGCCTCGAGCTTGGCGCCAAGCTTTCCGGGACCGAAGACGGCGAAGCCGGCATCTCGGAGCACGTCGGCAAGGCCGTCTACGAGAGGGTCCTCGGGTCCGACGACCACGAGATCAATGGCGCGCGATTTGCAGAGGGCGGTGAGGCCATCGAAGTCGGTCTGCTTGACTTCCACGCACTCGCAGTCCTCGGCGATGCCGGGATTGCCGGGGGCGCAGATGACCTCCGCTTCTTGGGAAAGCTTCCACGCCAACGCATGCTCGCGACCACCGGACCCAACTACCAACACCCTCATGGCAATGAGGATGACATAGCTAGCGGGCGAACAGCTCGAAGCGAGAGATGCTCCAAAGTTGCGAGCCGCCGGGAGGATCAATCTTGATCTCTATCTCTTCGAGGTCGCTTAGCGATGGATCGATGATGCCGAAGTCGGAAACGGCCCACCGGTTCTTCCTGTTCTCCCCTGCCTCGTACCACCAGCCTCGGACCTGGCCGTCGACGTAGACCTTTGCCCTCTGACGACCGTGGAAGGCGTCGTAAGTCTTGCGAAGGTTCAGTTCGGTGGTGCCTTTCGGCTTTGAGCACCGCCAGACGGCCGCATTCAGGTGGCTCGCGACCTTGGCGGCGAGGGGAGTTCCGTCTGGGAATGTGGAGCCGAGGTCGAACAGCTTGCTGATGTTTTGAACCTTGAATTTCCTTTCTTTGAGGGCTTGTTCGTCACCGATATCGAAAGCGTCGACGAGTTGAAACGGTTTCCCTTCGGCGCGTATGATCTTTGCGTCGCCGGTGCCTTGGATGCTTCGGAAGAAGGGGAATGGGAGGTCTGCGCTTATTGTCTCGTGGCGATCGTCCAGCTCAACGGCCGAAGACGACCCTGCGAACCATCCGATACCCTCGAACGGTAAGGAAACGCTTTCGATTTTGCCCGCAACGGGGGTTGTCCTTCCCAGAAAAACTACGACTTCGATCGGGCCGGGCTCCAAGGCGGCGACGACTAGAAAAGTTGTGAAAGTTCCGTCGAACATTTCGACGCCGCCTTCCTGTCCTACGAGAGTAAATTTGGCTTCCGATTGAACGCTGAAACTACCAAATCCCTCAACGTCAGCCACGACGCGGCGGCCAAGGTGGTCTCGGTAGAGGCAGTCGGTACCGTTAAAGGAGAATCGCCGGACGCTCTCACTAGGACTTAATTGGGGAAGCATCCGCAAAATGGCATTGACCCTTGAAGTTCGGGGTGGTGTCTGCCGATTCATAAATAGTAGCAGATGCCCAACCGACCACTCCCCCTGACGAGATTCGAAACGCAGCGCAAGCTCGTTGCCGAGAGCCTGAAACGGTGCCCCCTTTGTGGCGCGGTGAATGCGGTTGCCAACGGCGAGTGCTTCGTTTGCAATTGGCGCGGTGCCTTCGAGCGGGATCCTTTGATCGTTGAGGCAGGGCTGACTCTTCTGCTTTATCGCTGCCCGGAGCTGCTGGATGCCTTTGAGGGCGTGCCTTTTCGTCCGAGTTTTGGCGAGAGGGTGAAGGCGTTTTTTGGGCGAGTTTTTCGAGCCCGCGGTTTGGACGTTCGGATTTAGGTCTCGGGACCTCGTCCCGCTCAATGCTGGGTCGCGGTTATAGATCGCGGGAGCGATCTATTTCCAATCCCCAAGTTGTCCCCTGCCAATCCCCACACCGGGTCATCATAATAAGACTTCCCTTGGCAGTCATTTCAGGTCACGAAGAGTTAGTTCCCCTTTACAGTCGCGAAGCCGAGATGAGCACGCTTGGCTCGATGCTGCTCTCTGAGCGAGCGGCGGAAGAGATTGTCACGATCCTCGAAGAAGGCGACTTCTATGTCCCCGCTCACCGGATGATCTACAAGTCGATGAAACAGCTTGTGTTCAACCACAAGCCCGTCGACTATCTCACGCTCAAAGAAGAAATCAAGTCACGTGGCCAGCTTGCCGACGTGGGTGGCGAAGACTATCTCATTGAGATCGCCTCCTACGTTCCAAGCCCTTCGAATTCGAACTACTACGCTGAGATCGTCCGCGACAAATCGACTCAGCGGGCACTTCTGGCGGCGGGCCAGGAGATTATTGGGATCGCGCAGAGTCAGGACCTCGAATCGATCGAAGATCGACTTGACCTTTCTGAGCAGGAGATCTTCCGGGTTGGGCGGAAGCAGATGGGGAAGAATTTCCATCACATCCGCAGCTTGGCCAAGGACTTTTTTGTCGATGTTGACAATATCGTCGAGTCGGGCATTCCGCTTTCGGGTTTGAAAGTCGGGTTTACCGATCTTGATCGTATGACGACGGGTTATTACCCGGGTGATTTTGTTATCATCGGCGCTCGACCTGCGATGGGAAAGACCTCGCTGGTGTTGGACATCGCCCTTAACGTCGCGCAGAAGATTGCTCGGGAAGAGAGCGAAGGCAGCGTGGCGGTTTTCTCCCTGGAAATGAGCGCCATTCAGCTTGTTCGCAGAATGGCCTCGATGATCAGCGGCGTGCCCAGCGGCATTTTGAAGACGGGCAAGATCACCGACCAGAACTATCGCGACCTTGCCGACGGGTGTGAGACGCTTTACAGCTTGCCGATTTACATCGACGACAGCAGCGACGTTACTCCGCTGGAGCTTCGCGGAAAGTGTCGCAGGCTGAAGGCAGAGGCTGGCCTTTCAATGGTCATCATCGACTACCTTCAGCTCATGCGGGGCAGCAAGCGGACCGAGAACCGCGTGCAAGAAGTCTCCGATATCGCTCGCGCCTGTAAGGCGATGGCAAAGGAGCTGGAGTGTCCGGTCGTTGCCCTGAGCCAGCTCAGTAGAGCGGTGGAGAATCGCGACGACAAGCGGCCTCAGCTCAGCGACATCCGTGAGTCGGGCTCCATCGAGGCGGAAGCCGACCTCGTCATGCTGCTCTACCGAGAGAGCTATTACAAGGCGAAGGAAGAGCATCGCGAAGAGAACATCAACCCGGAAGAGGTTCAAGAGGCGGAGATCATCATTGCCAAGCACCGAAACGGGCCCACCGGCGTCGTCAAGCTCGGTTTTCAGCCTTCTTACGCTCGGTACCGAAACCTCGCCCGCGATTCGTACTACGATTAGGCATGAGGGATTTCAAGGAATTCACACTTCGCATCTTTATCGACGCGACGCCTGAGCAGGCGATGAACGCCTGGATGACCTCGGGACAGCTTGAGCGCTGGTTCCTTACTAAGGCAAGCTATTGCCGCCTCGGGCCGGAGGAGCCAGCGACCGAAGGGACTCGTTACCGCTGGGAGTGGGCGGAGGGGACGGTTGAGGAAGGGGAAGTCACCCAGGTTGACCCCGGAGCTTTGCTCGCGTTTACGTTTGGCGAGGGGGCAGATGTCGTGGTCCGGGTGGGTTCTCTGGATGGGCGGACGGTGGTCGAGCTCGTTCAGCGGCACGATATTGCTGACGAGGGCAAGCGTGCCGACTACTACGTGGGGTGCGTCACCGGTTGGACCTTCTACTTTGCGAACCTGAAGTCGGTGCTGGAGGGTGGGTTAGATCTTCGGGAGACGAGGGTGGATTTGCCGGATTTGGTGAACGTCTAGCCGGCGATCATCGCGGCCCGCGATCGAATGCTATCGGCATCACTGGGCCCGCGCCTGGCCAGCCAGAGGCGGTAATTGACCTCGCGTTGGAGCCAGAACGAAGCAGGAACGTCCAACGCTGCCTCGAGTCGGAGGGCGGTATCGGGAGTGAGGTTCCTCTTGCCTGAAACCAACTCAGATACGAACTGACGAGGGCGCCCAATCACAGATGCGAACCGCTCTTGGGTCCAACCTCGAGATACGAGCTCGTCGCGAAGGGTTGCCCCCGGAGGCGTCGCCCGGGCAGATACAGGATTGACTCGTGCCATTCAAAGATACTAGCTTGAGGCCCATTTCCCTGGCTTCGTTGGTTTGTTGAGATGCCGGCTGGAAAGCCGCCGCCACGCTCACGGATAGTCCATAATAGGACTGAAAGAACTGCCGCAAGGGGAGCCGCAATGGCTGAGAGGTCTTCATCGGAGAAGACGACCCTAGGAACCTGATCCGGTTAGCACCGGCGTAGGAATTGTGGAAGCAGGGACCTTGGATTTTAGGGAACCCGTCTTCGCAATGAAATGCGACGGCGGGTTCTTTCACATTTGGAGGTCTATCTGTGAAATCAAAAGCCTTTACGCTCATCGAGCTCTTGGTCGTGATCGCGATCATCGCGATCCTTGCCGCCATCCTTTTCCCCGTCTTTGCTCAAGCCAAAGAAGCAGCGAAGCGAACCGCCGACTTGAGCAACGCTCGGCAAATTGGCATCGCCAACAAGCTCTATCTGGGCGATTCGGACGATACGATGCCGATCTTCTACGCCTATAACAGCGCCCCCCCATCGGGGCAGATCGGGCACAAAGGGATCGAGCTCTTGCTGATTCCGTACAGCAAGAACAAGGAACTCTTCAAGAGCCCCCTCGATAGCGGGAGTCCGTTCCTGGCCAGCGACCCCGGCCTCGTCGCCGCAGGCGGCTCATACGACACCTATTGGAAGGCATACGGCAGTTCGTATCGTTTCGACCACTGCATGTTCTCGACCGTCAAGGGCGAGTCGTCTCAGAACAACAGTGTCTACGACTATGACAACGTGGTGAATGAGACCGCAGTTGAGTTTCCCGCGGACACCCGCGTGATCCGCCTGGAGATGTTTCCGTTCTTCGCGAAGGCGCTTGATCCGGGCTGCGCCCGGTATGGCTACGACTGCGACGGGCTGAGCTACTACCAACAGTGGAGCAGCATCGGTGGGGCGATCATCTTCAGCGATGGTCACGCCAAGTCGATCTCGAAGGCGGGCCAGTTCGACGATATCCGGGTCGACCCAAGTGGGCACAAGTCGGGAGAAGCCAGTTCGGATCCGAACGCGTGGTCGGGGACTTGGTACAGCTTGTGTGACTGACGTTGGGGAAATGATGAGCGATGAATGATGAGTGATGAGTGGCGGAGGATCGGGGCCGAATCGATCGTTCGTCGCCAAACCTCCGGCGTTCATCACTCATCATTTTCAAATTCCTCTGAACGATCCCTCTCCCCCTTGCCACAGATAGGCACGGTAGCTCAGGATGCAGGTTGTGCGCGATAGGGGCACTGATTCGATGGCTTACGACATCGCGGAGATCGCGCGTACTCATTACGACGCTGTCTTCCGATTCTGCGTGCGTCGAATCGGGCCGGACCGCGCCTCGGATGCAGCCCAGGAAACCTTTCTCACCGCTCAAAAGGTGCTGAAAAAGTTTCGAGGGGAGTCCAGCCTTTCGACTTGGCTATTCGGAATTGCGAATAACGAGTGTCGGCGACAAATTCGGTTAAAGGGCTACGAGCCTCAGCCGATCGAGTTCGACCCAGACAAGGCGTGTGGAGGCGATCCGGAGCGAACGCTGGTGGATCGAGAAACGTTGAGAGTGGCGATGGCGAAACTGAGTCCCGAGCATCGTGAGGCGGTATTGCTTCACGAGATCGAGGGATTGACGTATGAAGAGGCAGCGGTGGTGCTAGGCGTGCCGGAAGGCACCGTCAAGTCCCGCCTGCACCATGCATTTCAGCATCTCCGGAAGTCAGTTTTCGGAGGAGAAGAATGAGAGAAGACCTCAAGGCCTATATCGATGGCGCTCTTTCCGAGAGTCAGGCGAAGGTGATCGAGACCGAGATTCAGGCGAATCCGGTGCTCGCAGAAGAGGTGCGCCAACTTCGCTTGATGTCGGAGATCCTGAGCGCTGAAGTTGCGGAACCGACCGTTCTGGGATTCGGGGCCACCATGGCCGCCCTGAATCGCGGAAAGAAGAAGCGCCGGGCGGCTTTTCGTCTGCTCTATGGGGCGGGCGGGTTTGCGGTGGCTGCCTGCGCCGTGGTGGTTGCTCTGAACTTGCCGCATGGGAGTGCGGACGAGGCAGCGACGGCGGGCAAGGTCGCGTCTCCCTCGGTCGAGGTGGCAAGCGCTTCAGCAGCAAAGTCCCCGGGGGCGAGCGGCGACTTCATGGCGTTTAAAAACATGAACAAGGGGCGAACGGCGGCGCCGCCGGGTGGTGGCGGTGGAGGTAGGAGCGGTTCTGGCAGCGGTTCGGTTTACGATAGGGACCAGATGAAAGCTGGGCCAACCCTTGCCGTGCCTTCGAAGATCACAAGCCTGGCAGTCAACGTTCCTTCGGTGGAAGCCGCAAAGGTGGCTATCAATTCGGCCGTTTCCGAGGCGAAAGGGAAACTCGTCGCTACTAGCAAAGTGGATCACGACCGGGTCATGTTGAGCGTTTCAATCCCCGAGAGTGAGGTGGAGGACTTTGTACGGAAGGTGAAGGAGCAGGGAACGCGACCAACGGTCGCCTTTGCAAATCCAGTTAACGAGACGGCAACGGCCACCGCAAAGGCGGTCAAGAAGGAGGTTCAAAAACAGGTGGGGTCGGATGCCCGTACGGCTCGCCAGCAGCAAGACTTGGCCGCAACCAAGAAGGTGCCGCGAAAAACAAACGTCACCATTCAGATCATCCTCAGTCCGTCCGGTGCCGCCGCGATGGGAAAAGCCCCTGAACGGTAGACTCACTCGGTGCTAGGGCTCTGGAAGTTCGACCAGGACGCGTTCCGCGCCATTCACCTCGGGCTGCATCAAGACTGGCTCGATCCCATTTTCTGGGTGATTAGCTCCACCGGTTTGGGCTGGATTCAGGGCCTTCTCGTTCTCCTCTATCCCCTATTGGCGACCAAGAAGTTCGAGAAGTCGGGTGGCTTTCGGGAGGTCTGGAAGACCTGGAGCGAGCCGGGCTACTTTGTGTTGCCCCTGATGTTCGTAATCATCCTCTCTGGGCTGTTGGCGAGTGGGATTGGGAAGAAGATCATCAGCCGCGACCGTCCGAGCAACCTTTTGATTGCGCACCCCCAAGAGACCTTTTACTCCAGTAGTTTTCCCAGCGGGCACACGACGACATCGTTTGCGGTTGCCTTCTTGCTCCTGTTTGTGACTTGGCGGTCGGACCGTCGATGGCTAGGGCTGGTTGCCGTCCTTTGGGCTTGTCTCGTCGGGTTTAGTCGGGTTTATCGTGGAGTCCATTGGCCGACCGACGTGTTTGGCGGGGCGTGCCTTGGGATTTGCACGGCCTGCCTTACGGTTTGGTTGATGTCGATTGCGGATGACTCCAGTCGGCAACAGCGGTAACCCGGTCACGCATGTTAGCGTCGCCCTTGACTTCCCGGAGGGAAGTCCTGAGTCGCTTCGCTCCTGCAGATCGCCGGAGCGATCTATCTTGCAGCCTGAAGCTTGAAGGTGATCGCGTCGCCCATCTCGGTGGTGGAGATGAGGCGGCAGCCTTTTTCGTAGATGTCGGCGGTGCGGAGTCCTGCTTCGAGCGCGTGCTCGACGGCGCTCTCGATCGCTTCGGCTCCATCGACGTCCTCGAAGGTGTACCGCAGCATCATGGCCGCGCTTAGGATGGCTGCGATGGGGTTGGCTCGGCCTTGGCCGGCGATGTCGGGTGCGGAGCCGTGGACGGGCTCGTAGAGGCCGAAGATGGCACCGCCTTTGGAGTCGCTTAGGGAGGCGGAGGGGAGGAGGCCGAGGGAGCCGGTGATCATGGAGGCTTCATCGCTGAGGATGTCGCCGAACATGTTTTCGGTAAGGATCACGTCGAACTGCTGGGGGTCGCGGACGAGCTGCATGGCGGCGTTGTCGACGAGCATGTGGGTGACTTTCACGTCCGGATTCTGCACGGACATTTCGGTTACGACTTCGCGCCACAGGCGTGATGTCTCAAGGACGTTTGCCTTGTCGACACTCGTAATCTCGTGTCGGCGCTGGCGGGCGATGGCAAATGCTTGGACGGCGATTCGTTCAATCTCGTAGCGGCTGTAGACGCACGTGTCGACTGCTGTGTTGCCATTGTCACGCCTCTCACGAGGCTGGCCGAAGTAGATACCGCCAGTGAGCTCGCGAACCACGACGAGATCCACCGCGCCCTTAGCACCCTTTAGCGGACTCGCCCCGATCAGCGCGCGTAGGGTCTTTGCGGGCCTAACGTTCGAGTAGAGATTTAGCTCAGCTCGGAGAGGAAGGAGGGCGCCGATCTCGGGTCGCAGATATGGTTCCGGGATCGCGTCGTATTTGGGGCCGCCAACGGCGCCGAGGAGGACGGCGTCGGAAGCTCGACACAGGTCAAGGGTCGACTGGGGAAGGGGGTGTCCACCATCATCGTAGGCGGCTCCACCGACCAATGCATCTTCGAACTCAAAGCTCTTTCCGAGCGCGTTCAACACTTTGACCGCCTCGGCGGTCACCTCTGGGCCGATGCCGTCGCCCGACAGCACTGCGATCTTTCGTGGCATGCCAGGAATTATGTCGCCTAACGCTCTTTGCGCATTCGCCGGTCGATGGAGAGGGTGGCAAGAGTGGGGAGGAGAGCGGCGAGAACGATGCTGGAGACGAGATAGTAAGGGAACTTGCCGATGAGAAGGCCGATGCCGCCACCAAAGAAGGTGAGGAGAACGTTACCGATTCCAAGCAGGCATCCGTCGTTCGGGCTGTTGTGAAGCTTCCCCAGATAGTGGGCCAGGTAGTAAGCTCCACCTGCGATGAGGACCCAGCCGATGCCGATCACCACATACGCTCCACCCCTCGCTAGCCAGTCGTCGGTCATTCGGTTTCAGTGTATCGCTTCGAATAGATTTGGCTGGGTATCCGTCTCATATCCGTAGCCATGGTGTTGTCCCTCGTTATCGCCGCATGCCTTCAGCAGGCCAAACCCCTCGACGAGGTGCCGGCCTTGAGATTCGAGCATGTGAAGCGCGGCATCAACCTGGGGTTGCACCTCACCCAAGCGGACTCGCTCTCTGAATACCAGCAGCAGATCCGTCGGGAAGATATTCAGCAACTCACGGAGACCGGCTTTCGGTTCATTCGTTTCGATATCTCTTCGGCTTTACTGTGCGGCCCTGGTCAGCACGTTGACCCCGCTCGGAGGAAGTCGTTTTTGAGGGCCTTGAATGACTTGCTGGTGAACGAGGACGTTTCGGTGGACTTGGTGCTGCCGACCTTCCGGGTGGGCACATCGTTCGATGGATATCTCGATCAGATAAGGGAGATTGCGGGCGTTTTTGGGGACGTGGAACGAGACCGAATCTTTGTCGAAGCGATCGCGCCCGGTTCAACAGACGCAAAGGATGACCAGGTCAAACTTGAGGCGATCGACGCCGCGCTGCGGTCGCAACTAGCGAACCACACCTTGATTCTCGAGCCTCGAGGGGGCTGGTTTGATTCTTCTGACGACGTTGTGGCTTTGGCCGACAAGAACGTGATTTACGCCTTCCGCTACGACCACCCGTACACATTCACCCATCAGGGCGCGGCGGCGGAGCAGGGTCCGGTTCGATTCTTGAAGAACGTGCCCTATCCTTCGAGTCCAACCGCAGTTTCCGGTTTGCTTGTGGATATTGAAAAGGACGAGCCGAAGAAGGCGCTTTACACCTATGGACGAGAGCGCTGGGATGCCGACCGGATTCAAAGCGAGATTCGCGAGCCTTACAACTGGGCGAAGAAGAACAAGGTACGGCTTATGTGCACCGAGTTTGGGGTCGCCCACTGGGCGCCTGCGGATGCGCGGCAGAATTATCTCCGAGATGTTTCGAAGATCCTTGCTTCGGGGAATGTCGCCTGGTGTGTGAGCGACTACCTGGGGTCGTTTCAGATCGCGAAGGGAGCGGCGGGGAACCGGTCGATCGACTCCAATATTTTGGGGAGTTTGGCGATGGGGAAAGGATGAGTGATGAGTGATGAGTCTTCTCTTCTCATCGTTAATAACTCATCGCTCAATCGTTAACAAAAAAAGGCCGCCCCAAAGAGGGGCGGCCTTTTAGCTGAGGCTCAGAGTTTTACGGTCGGTTGACGCTCGTACCAAACTCTCGGATCACGAACTTGTTTCGTTCGCGCTCCAGGAAATAGATATGGTAGATCGTTGTCTGCTTGCCCCACGGATCGGTGAAATCCTGGCGGGCGACGACGCGAGCGTGGTTGTTACCATCGAACCTTGAGTCGATGACTTCGTAGTGCTGGGTTCGAACGTTCTCGATTCCGTCCTGATACAGATCGTAGAAGTCGTCGGAGTTCAGCGAGTAGTCGTATCTGCCGTCCATATAGATGGCGACATTGCCGTTGCGGGGGACCAATCGGTTGATCGCGCGCTGGTTATCGTCTTGGAAGGCAGAGACGATGTCATCGATCGTGTAATCGAGATCGCTGTAGTCGCCCCATCGGTCATTGCTGGGTCGATTCCATCGATATGGATTGCCGTTCCAACTTGAGTAGACGCCTCCGCTCACGATGATGACTCGCGTCGAATCGATGTACGGAGGGCACGACGGGTAGTAGTACCACGGCGACGTGTAGCAAGTTTCGTAGGCGTACGGGTTGAAGACGTAGTGGGGATAGAAGAACCAGTCGTCTCTCCACCTTCGGTCGTAGTGGTAGTAGCCGGTTCGCCAACCGCCGGTGTTCAGGCCGATGCGCTCTTGTTGATTGACGCGTCGGTCGATCGAGGTGCCTCGGAAGATGACCGAGGTCGGTCTTCGGATTGGGGTCGGATCTACGCGTCCTTTGGACAACACGTTGGTGTTCGTGCCGTAGTGGACTTCGCCGCTTCGCGACTGCCCTCGGTTACCATTTCGACCGGAAGGATCGGTGATGGTTACCCGACGCGATCCGCCCTGATTGCCGTTGTCGTCAGTTCGGTTGCCGCCGCCACCACCACTGCGCGGACTGCCGCTGCCGCCACTTCGGCTTCCGCCGTTGTCGGTTCCGCCGGAGTTGCCGCCTCGATTGCCGCCACGATCTCCCCGATCGCCGCCTCGGTCACCGCCGCCGCTCTTCTGGGGTGGCGATTCAACATGGCTGCCGCTACCGCCACTGCCTCCGCTCTTCGAGCCGCCTCCGGAATTTCCTCCGGAGCTGCTGGAGCCGCCCGAGTTGCCTCCGCCGCCTCCACCACCTCCGTGGTGCTTGCCCGTCGGATCCTGGGCCATTCCCGACGCAACGACCAGGCCGAACCCGACCGCTGCGCTAACTAACCTCAATGAGGAAAACTTCATCATTTCTTAAGCCTCTGATAAGAGCATACGACCAGCGGGGGTATTTGTTACGCCAGAAAATACGAGGATGGGCCCTGGGGAGGGTTGTTTGGAGGATTCTAAGTTCCGGGGCACGGGGTTCTGGGGTCTGGGGTCTGGGGTCTGGGTGCGGGGCGTAAGTCATCCCTTTAGCTTTCGCGATGAATTTGGATGTTGCGGCTTTGTCGCGCCGATGCAATCGTCGGCTACACGCCTTTGGCGGGAATGCCCGCCCCGCCGTGTTGCCTCAAAACTAAAACCGACCGAAACTGAGCCGTTACCTCAAAACTATTATCTACCGAGTGTGGTGTCTTAGCTCTTGCCTGAGTCTGAGGATTTCCTTGGCAAGAGCGATCGGTTTGATGGCTTTGAGCTGTT